>JAFZUX010000015.1 GCA_017618115.1 Bacteroidales bacterium
GATGACGATGATGACGACGATGACAACGATAACCTTGTTATGGATGTTTCCGCAGTAGATCCGGCTCTGGATTCCACCGCCTCTTCTGACGAATATATCTTTATACTTAAGGGAGCCGCTCTTAAAAACAGAGACAGTTGTATTGTCTATGCCGAGCAATTGCTTAAACTCTATGAGGACACAAAGTCCGCCATTGTAATAGACAGTATAAACTACAATGCTACCTGGCAGCAGTTGGAGTCTGCATATAACTATGCACAAGAGCGTTACAAGCATGTGCAGAAGAAAATATTCATTGAGGGACAGACCAACTACTTTAAGATTCTTCTCAATCCCGTTCGCTACTTCAACCGTGCAAAAATGGATGCCAATGACAAGTGGGCTCCTACAACAGAAAGACACGTCCACAGCCAGTGGAGTCCTCAGACAATTTTTGGACTTATCCTGTTTGTGCTGTTCTATCTGGGAATATCTATGCTGCTCAGTAACTTCTTGGTTAAGAGGTTAATGAAGAGGGTAAAGTATTTCCGTAACGAGAATTTTAAGAAGCACGGAGTATGTCTGGTTCTTCTCTTCTCCGTTGTAATATTTGCAATCATTGTAACGGTTGCAATGCTCTTTACGGAGCAGAACTTTTTGGAGGTTGCAACCCGCCGTCTCATTGAGTACGCCTGGTTGCTTGCCGCAATTTTCCTCTCACTTGCGATCAGGGCAAGAGGTGAAATGGTTATTTACTGTCTGAGATCATACCTGCCAATTATGGTATTGAGTATGGTGCTGATTTTCATAAGAATAACCTTTATTCCGAACTCTTTGATTATCCTTATCCTGCCTCCTATGCTCTTGTTATTTACACTGTGGCAGAGCCGGGTAAGTACAAAATACAGAAACAAACTGGAGTTCTCGGACAGCATGTATAACTTCATCTCTCTTGCAGTTATGCTGGCTGCTACCGTCCTCTCCTGGAGCGGATATGTGCTGATGTCTATTTTGGTGGTAATAATGTGGACCTTCCAGCTTTCTGTATTACAGACCGTTACCGCCGTTCAGAATCTTCTCAAGAAGTATCACGACAGATATATGGTTAAGTGGAAGAGGGCATATGCACTCTCTCACGATTATCTGATCAATAAGAAAATAAAGGGTTCTTACATTGAGGTAACCTGGTTCTATGACTTTGTAAAGATGGCGGTACTTCCGGCATTCTCAGTATGGTCAATACCTCTCTGCGTCTATATGGCCTCTAACGTATTTGACTTATCTACTGTATGTTTGAACTACCTGAGCTATCCGTTCCTCAACTATGATGTAATAAGCCTTTCCGTTAACAAGATATTGCTGGCACTCTCTCTTGCCTTTGTATTCCATTATGTATGCTATCTTATAAAATCTCTCTTCAGAGCCTATAAGATTCGCTCTATTTTGGAGAAGACGGGGCAGAAATCTCTGCCGGAGAATATGGTAAACTTTACCTTGTCCAACTCCATTATCAGTTTTGCAACATGGGGCATTTACATAATTACGGTATTCTTCCTGTTGAAGATTCCGTCTAAGGCAATCTCCATTGTAGCAGCAGGTTTGGCTACCGGTATCGGTTTTGCGTTAAAGGATGTAATCAACAACTTCTTCTACGGAGTTTCACTTATGAGCGGAAGATTGAGAGTGGGAGATATTGTGGAGTGTGACGGAATCCGCGGTGTTGTAGATACCATTACCTATCAGAGTACAATGATAGAGACCGAGTACGGAAGCGTGATGGCTTTCCCTAACGCGGCACTCTACAGCAAAAACTTCAAGAACCTTACACGCAACCACGCGTACGAACTTCTGATACTTCCTGTGGGTGTTAAATACGGCTCTGATGTTGAGAAAGTTAGGGAGGTTGTGAAAAAAGAGCTGATGAAACTCAACAAGAAAGACAAGTACGGAAGATTTGTGCTGGATCCTAAGTACGGAATAGTTGTGCGTCTATCTGAATTTGGAGACAGTGCCATCATCATAAAGGTTTACCAACAGGTTCTTGTGGAGGAGCGTTACCGCTATGCCGCCTTGGCAAACGAGACTATTTACAAAGCTCTGAGTGCTAATGATATAGAGATACCGTTCCCTCAGAGAGATGTCTATATTAAACAGGTTCCTAACGAGAAATGAGGATAGGAGTTTACTGTTCTGCAAATCCTAACATAGACCCGGAGTTCATCTGTGCAACAAAAGAGTTGGGCAGATGGATTGGAGAGAAGGGCCACTCCCTTGTGTGGGGTGGCTGCTCTTTGGGTCTTATGAACATAATAGGTGAGGAGGCAAAGAGAGCGGGTGCCCGCTGTATTGGCGTGCTGCCCAGAAAGATAGAGGAGCGTGGTAGAATCTTTCACAATCTGGATATATGCATTCCATGCCACACTCTTTCAGACCGCAAGGATCTTCTGGTTGCAAACAGTGATATCACCATTGCTCTTCCGGGAGGCATAGGCACGTTGGATGAAGTGATGACTCAGTGTGCAGCCACTACCGTAGGCTACCACTCAAAGCCGGTTATTCTCTTTAATATCAATGGATTCTGGGATCCCCTCATTTCTCTTTTAGACCACTTTGAGAAGGAGAACTTGATGAGGGGTAACTATCGCGATAGAATAAAAACAGCCTCTTCAATTGCGGAGATTGAGGCTATAATTGAAACTTATCTGCATCCTTAAGCACGGGGAACTTTGAACGGAACTTTGCAAGAGCATCCATATCAAGCTCTGCGGTAACTGCACACTCCTTTCCCTCTTCCGCCTCGGCTGTGGCATTGCCCATTGCATCTATCAGCACGGTTCCTCCAATGTACCGGCAGGAGGGATCTTCTCCAACCCGGTTAACTGCAAGAACATAGCACTGATTCTCTATTGCTCTGGCAGGTAGAAGTTTGCGCCAGGCCGGAACTCTGCTTGCAGGCCAGCTTGCCACATAGATAATGGCATCGTACTCAGGGTTATACCCCTCACCGATAAGGCGGTTACGTACAAAAACAGGGAAGCGAACATCATAACATACCTGCAGCAAGATCTTTACGCCGCGCCACTCAACAATCACCCTCTTCTCTCCTCCGGCAGAGTAGCGTTTGTTCTCTCCTCCGTATGTAAAGAGGTGGTGCTTGTCATACTGCCAAACTCCATCGGGAGTTACAAAATAGAGGCGGTTATAGAAGCATCCCTTCTCCTCCACGGCAACACTTCCGCAAATGGCGCAACTCATCTCTTTTGCCCTCTTTTTCATCCAATTAAGGGTAAAACAAATACCCTCCTCGTCCACCTTCTCCGCAATTCCATCCGGAGTTGTAGCAAAACCGGTGGAGAACATTTCAGGCAAAAGGTAGAGATCACTCCCCGGGTTCTCCTTTATAATCTTCTCATTTGCAGCGGCATTCCCTTTGGGGTCCGCCCATAGAATATCTCGTTGCAGCAGTGTTACTTTCATACTTCAAAGATACAAAAAAGTGCGGCTAGAAAGGCGCTTATGCGCCCGGCACGGAGTGCCGTAATACCCCTATAGGGGTGCCGAAGGCGGGGTTTAAAAGAAAAAAGGATGGCCAAATACTTTTGGTCATCCTTTTTCTTAAACGGCGCAGGATTAGTTCTCCTTTGCAGCCTCCTCAACAGCCTCAGCAGCCTCTTCAATCTGTGCAGCTGCGTTCTCAACAGCCTCGGTTGAGCTCTTATCAGCCTCCTTAACAACCTCAGTAGCAAACTCTCCAAGAGCCTTTGTTACCTTGTTGTATTTTGGAACCCAGTAGAGATAGTAAACTAACAAGAAAATAACTGCCATAGCAACAGCAGCAATACCAAGACCCTTGTTCTTTCTGTTACCGAAGCATCCGATAAGACCGAAGATCAAAGCCAGTGCAGCGAAAATCCATCCAATCACGTTGAGAAGAGGGATGAAAAGGAAAAGAATTCCCAAAACACCAAGTACGAATCCGGCAACAGCAAGTCCGTTACCTTTCTTTGCGGTTTCTTCCATAGTTAATTACACTTATTTGTGTCGTGCGCAACGTTTAGGTTTATACTTAATTGAATTAATTGTTTCTGTTTAAGCAGGGCAAATTTATAAAAAAAGTTTCAATGATATCCAACTTTTTATATATTTGCAGTCCCAATTGCCCAGGTGGTGGAATGGTAGACACGCTACTTTGAGGGGGTAGTGCCAGAAATGGTGTGCAGGTTCGACTCTTGTCCTGGGCACAAAAAAGCAGAGAATAATCTCTGCTTTTTTTGTGCCCATTGGGCACTTTCTTCTGACTGGAGAGGAAGCCCTCTCCAGACCTCTCCTGCCTTCGGCTTGTTATCATCCAATGGGATAGCGTTATGCGGGCCCTACTTTCTCTTTTTGCTTTTAGAGAAGAGCCAGGACATGAAATCCGGCATTTCAAAGGCCTTCCACCAGCAGACGTGGCCGCAGCCAGGGAACTCGTGGTAGCGGACATCCGCTCCGGCAGCCTTAAGGGCACGGTAGGCATCTCTTGAACCGGAAACGGGTACTGCAGGGTCACTGTCACCGTGGTAAAGACTCCAGGATACGCCCTCAAAGTTTCCCAATCTCTCCGGGTTGATATCTCCGCATATTGGAACCGCAGCGGCAAAGATATCCGGATGGCGGGCTACTGCATCAAAAGCACCTATGCCGCCCATAGACATTCCGTAGATATAGACCCTATCGGGATCAACATCCGGTCTTTGAAGGAAAAGATATACTAGCTCCATCACCTCCTTCATCATTCTGCTCTCCGGGTAATCCTTAGGAAAATCGTATGAGCCGGGGCTCTTGTCAAAGGCCCATGTACGTCCCTCAGGGCATTGAGGAACTATTACAAAGCAAGGATAATCCTCTCGGTTACAAGGGTTTTGGAACATCTGTGCACCAAAAGTTGTCCTTTCATTGTCATTGCCCCTTTCACCGGAAGTGTGCAGATAAAGCACAAGCGGGTATTTCTCAATACTCTTCACTTTGTCCGGGGTAAGGTAACGGTAAAGGAGAGTATCTCCGTTAGTACAGATTAGTTTTCCGTATTCGTAAGATTGCGCTTTCAGAGTCAGAACAGACAATAAAGAAAGCAAAAGAAGAGTCCAACGTTTCATAAACAGAAGCTTTGGTAATTTGTGCTCGGGACGGGAATCGAACCCGTACGAACATTTCTGTTCACAGGATTTTAAGTCCTGGGCGTCTACCAATTCCGCCACCCGAGCAAACCGCCTGCAAAGATATTAAAACTTCTTTAATAACGGACAGGAACAGGAAGATTCAACTCCTTACAGCCTTTCCAGATATCTAGAGAAGAAGACGTTGTAAATAGAATAGGTCGTTTCCTCTCCTGTTGTTTCTGCAAGTATCAACTCTTTCTCTAGAAGAGCATTGATGTTTCTTAGGGCTGTTGCGCCGGAAGTGATACCATATTTTGAGAGAAAGGCGGAGGATGTTATATGTTTTACACTTTGCTCTATTGCAATGGCTTTCAACATTTTCCATTGAGAGCTTGTTATAAGTCTTCTTATTTCTTGAAACCTCTCCTTTTCTTGGTCCAGTATGGTGTTAATAGCTGTCTGAATGTCTTTATCATTTACTCTATTTTCTGAAATAGAGAAGACTTCATTACACAGTCTTTGTGTGTAATATGTGTGGTCTCTAGTCCATTCTATAATGTAATTTACTTGCTCTTCTGTTATAGCTTTTCCTCTGGAAAGGAAAAGCTTCTTAATGAATGCGGAGTAAACCGGAACAGACAATTTAGAAAGGAATGAGAAAGTGGTGCTTTCATAAAACGGCTTCTTTGCGTTTGTAAACATATCAGACATCGTATGTTTTTTACTTCCGCAATAAATAAAGCGAACATTGTGAAGATGCTGGATATGTTTCCTTAAAAGAGCTTCCATATTAACGCCATCATATTCTCTAATTTGCTGAAGCTCATCTATGGCAACAACAACTTTCTTTGGATAATTCTCAAGATAGTTGAGAAGTTCTGCTAAAGTGCTTTGTTTCTGATTTTCAGAAGCAAATGTAATAGAGACCTGAGGAGAGCCGGATGGATCAACCCCAAGAAGAGGACGTACTGTTTTCAAAAACTTAAAGAAGGATGTGATTTTATTCTGTTTCTCTAGTTTGTTGACAATTGCATTGGATACTACGGTAATAAACTCATCAAGAGAAACCGTATCACTTATATCAGCATAAACGGTCTCAAAAGGCAACCTTTTAGATTTGATTTCATCGAATACTCGGAAGATCAGCCCTGTCTTTCCCAACCTTCTGGGAGAGATAAGGGTTACATTTCTTCCGTTAGTCAGATGCTTAATAATTACTTCAGTTTCCGCCTCTCTGTCGCAAAAGAAGTCTTTAGATTTGTAGGGTTCAAGTATGAAAGGGTTATCGTTCATGGCCTCCAATTTTCCGCAAATTTAATTAACAAAATGTTATTAACAAAATGTTAATTGATATTTGTGGCTATCTGTTGAGATAATAGGATTGGATTTCCGGGATTTGGCCCAGGCCTTCTATTGTTGCTACGTGCATATTTGTAGGCACGCCTAAAGAGTTGGCAGAGAGCGGAGAACTCTCCGCCTTCATAGAACGTGAAGGCATAACCTTTGACAAATCCCTTTTAAGGGTAAACATTCATAAGTAATTAGAACACGGAGTTCCAAACGGCCCTCTGCGCTCTGTTATTCTGTGTGGCGTTCATCTTACCAAAGTTCCACTTAACGCCGAACAGTATATAACGTCCCATAATGAGCCTGTAGGAATCCTCCTCATAATTATCTGTTACAGTGTGGATTCTGTTCCGCTGCTGGTTGAGAATATCCTTAACCTTAACGCTGAGGTTGAAGGCTCCTATGCTCTTGGAAACTTCTAAGTTCCATCTCCACAGGGGTTTGCCGTAACCCTTCTCGTAGCCGGTGTATGTATGGAGTCCAATATCTGTAGAGAACTCATAACCATTATTTGTAGTATATCTTCCCTCTGCAGTAAAGTGTGAGACTAACGTCTTGGTATTTATCCTCTTATTCAAAGAATAACGGAAAATCTCTCCGGTTGTTCCCGCACCAAATGAGAAGAAGTACTGCTTCTGATTACACTTTATGCTGAAACCTACAGCAGGAGAGAAGTTGTTGGTTGTGCTCTTCTTAAAGCCGCTTGCACCGCTGTAAAAACTGTTTCCCTTACTGTCTCCCCAGAACTGCTCCATAAAGGCTTCATAGTCAAAAGTATCTTTGTCCAACCCCGGAAGTGTTCCAGTTGGCTGATAACTTGTGTAGTAAGAATAGTTGACGTCTCCGCTCAGAGTCAAAGACCATATCTTCTTGGAATCCAGCGGAGTGGTATATCTGGTTATCAAATAGAAGGAAACAGAAGGGTCTTTGGCATTAACCGGGATTGAGTAGCGTATTCCGTCACTGTCATACCAGGTGGCGCTGCTTATTATTCTATTGTTGAGGTTTCCTCCGCCGTACACCATTAAACTTGTGAATTTCTGTTTGTTGCTCCTGTTCCAACTAACAGAGAATGAAGTATAGGAATATGGCCTTAGGTAGATATTTCCAACGCTCAGTCTGGACGGATTATTAATGTTCAAAACAGGAATCATTTGACTGTTGTTTGGTTTCCTGCTGGAGCCTGAAACTGAGAAATTAAAACGATTCTTTGCATCTCCAAGCATAAGCCTCAGAGTAGGGGCAATATACCAGTTCCATTCACCTTTACCTGTAGTATCGTTAACGTTGAAACTTCTGGAGATAAGACGGTTGAGCGTTCCGTTAGCCGTAGCTCCAAAAGTTACAAAACTTTGCTTGCCAATTTTATACTGAGCGGTAGCGTCATATTGCTGATTGATGTTATGAGACTTACTCTCAGATGAATAGTAGTTATTCTTCCCGTTCTTGTCAAAGGCGTCACTTAAGTTCTTGGATTCGCTAACATAGAGGTTGGCGGTAGCCGCAAGAGTAAGTTTGTCTGAAACAGGTTCCGTATATCTGATAAAAGTTCTTCCGGTGTAATAATTGTATTTTGTATCATAGCGCATAATGCGCTCATCCTCCCCCGCAGATGTTTTCAGTATAGAACTCTCAATGCTGTTACCGTCATCATTACCCAGCCCTCCGAACAGCGTGAGATTAATGTTTCTGCCCTTCTTTCCTAAGTTCTTGAAAGTAAAAGACAAATTGAGGCTTGCCATTCTGCTGTCTGCATTGCTGCGGCTTTGGCTTTCAGAACTGTTTACAAAAGTGTTCTCTCTAAAAGTTTCATTGAAGGCGGTGCTGTTGGAGATAGACTTTGTGTAGACAAAATAAGGGTGAAGGGTGAACCAGAAATCTCCCTTCTCCTTCTTCATTTCAAAATCCGTCTTTGTGTCATGGATAAAAGAGCGGCCGCTGTTCTCTGAATTAGAGAAGATATTTCCCGTCTCCTGGTAGGTGGTTCTGTGACTCTTTGAACCGCTCTTAGTGTCTGAGTATTTGTAGTTTGAACTTACGGTTGTCTCCACATCCTTCACTCTGGTTGTGTTGACGTTAACTCCCAACTGTGCTGCGGAAGAGAGCCCCTGACTACTGGCTCTAAGTCTCATAGAAGAATTGTCATCTCCTCTTACAACAAAGACCACCCCGTCATCATCGGCAACATTCAGGCCGTTGGCAATTACAGTAACCTGATCCTTCTTGTTATATGCAGATACCAAGGCGTTTGTATTGTATAACAATCCGCGGTTATCTTTAAGTTCCTCCTCTTTCTTCTTACCCCCAACGGTTGTACCCCCCTTAATTCCAACGTTTCCAAACCAGCCCTCCTGATACTCCTTTTTAAGTTCCACATCCATCACCTTCTCCCTGTTTCCATCCTGTATGCCTGTATTTCTGGTCTGCTCTGACTCTCTGTCAATTACGCGAATCTTATCCACTATTGCTGCAGGCAGATTATTCAGTGCGGTGCTCTGGTCATCAAAGAAGAACGTGCGCCCTCCAACCGTAAGTTTAGAGATGGCCTCACCGTTAAACTTAACCTTTCCCTCTGATGTAATCTCCATTCCCGGCATCCTCTTAATCAGATCTTTAAGCATACCGTTGGCTCCCACTCTGAAAGAAGATGCATTGAATTCAATTGTATCCTTCTTCATCACGATAGGATTACCCACATCACTTACCACAATTGTAGAGAGGTAATTCTCATCCAGTTGCAGTTTGACGGTGCCCAAATCTACCCTCACCTCTCTAAAGTATTTCTGCTTTGCATAGTGCTTGTATCCCATCATCTCAACATGGAACACATAGTTTCCGAACGGCACCTCTTTCAGCATTGCCACTCCTGAAGTATCTGATATGATGAAGTTTGTAATAGTGGTGTCTTTGGCCGGCACAACATAAACGGAGGCATACTGTATAGGTTCGTTTGTAAGAGAGTCTATAACCTTCACCCGAATGTTACTCATTCTCCCACCAAACATGTTGTCATTGATAATAAACACCTGCGCCCTGGCCCCCACCGCCAGGCACATCAAAACAACCAATATCCAAAACCTCTTTATCATTGTAGCAGCAATAACAATAGCAATAATTCTAACCTCCTACAAATATAACCCCTTTTCCCCAAAAAAAACTTATCAAAATCCACCCAAAATCTGCCCCAAAGGGCCCTTTTCCGAAAATATTGCAATTTTTACGGAATCAATTCCGAAAAAATCGCGATTTTCTTGGAAAGTTTTCCTCAAATATTCAATTTTTGTCAAAATTTGTCAAACCTTTTTCTAAACCTTTGTACTGCAGTAAAATAAAAACTCCCACAGAAGCGGGAGTTTAGGTAAAAACCTTCGGCATATAGCCCTGTTGTGGTTTGATGATCTACAATAGTAGAAATTATAATCCGCCATTTGGGGGCAAATTGCCCTCTTCGTGGCGAATTATAAAATTATATTTCGCCATTTGAACACTTTTTTGTATCTTCGTGGCGGATTATAATAACAACTATGGCAAAAATTATAGGAAGAGAAAACGAGCAAGTTATTCTTACTTCGCTGTTATACAGTGAGAAATCCGAGTTTTTAGCTGTGTACGGAAGGCGCAGAGTAGGAAAAACCTATCTCATTACCCAGTTTTTCAAAAACAAATTTGCTTTTAAACATACCGGTGTATCTCCTTTTGACGAAAAGGGCACCATAACAATGAAAGATCAACTTCAAGCTTTCTATTATTCTTTATTGAAATCCGGAATGGATGAAATAATACCTTGTCCAAAGAGTTGGCAAGAGGCATTTTTTCAGTTAGGGAATCTGTTGGAAAAGAAAGCAACAAGGAATAAGAAGGTTGTTTTTATAGATGAATTACCATGGATGGATACACCTCGTTCCAAATTTGTTTCTGCGTTTGAATGGTTTTATAACGGTTGGGCAAGTCACAGAGATGATATCTTGTTGGTAATTTGCGGTTCATCTAGTTCTTGGGTGTTAAATAATATTGTAAATGCAAAGGGAGGTCTATATAATCGTCTGACCTGTAGCATAAAACTAAAACCGTTTAACCTTAAAGAAACAGAGGACTATCTTCATTCAAAAAAAATGTTTCTGGAGAGATATGACATAGTGCGTCTTTATATGGCTCTTGGAGGAATACCATATTACTTAGATTTTCTTCAGAAAGGTCTTAGTGTAGAACAGAATATAGACAACATTTTATTTGCGGAAAATGCTCCGCTAAACAGAGAGTTTGTGAGACTTTTCAACACTCTTTTTTCACACTCAGAGAATTACATTGCAATAGTAAGGGCTCTGTCTAAAAGAAATTACGGCTTTACAAGAGGTGAGTTATCTGAAGAGATAAACATGAAATCAGGAGGAGGATTGTCAGATTATCTGGAAAAATTAAAAGAGGCAGATTTTATAGAACAGTATAAGCCGGTAATGTCATTAGACAGAGATGATTACTTTAGGCTTAAGGATTGTTTCTGCATCTTTTATTTAAGATACATTTATGGAAAATCTTCTTTAGATCCGCATTTTTGGCAAAACAGCTCAGGAACACAAGGTATTAAGAGTTGGGAAGGCGTTGCTTTTGAACAAATTTGCATGTCTCATTTGGAAAATATTAGAATGGCACTCGGCATATCGGGAGTAGTCACTAAAGCCTCCAATATGATTATACCCGCGGAGGAAAATAAAAAGGGTTCTCAAATAGATATGGTTA
The DNA here is from genome assembly GCA_017618115.1 of Bacteroidales bacterium. Taxonomy (GTDB): domain Bacteria; phylum Bacteroidota; class Bacteroidia; order Bacteroidales; family UBA932; genus Egerieousia. Next base: position 11,202 of record JAFZUX010000015.1, read on the forward strand.
TAGATAGGGCAGACAGAAACGTTAATATTTGTGAAATGAAGTTCTATTCATCTGAAGTTCTTTTAAGCAAAGATGAAAACTTAAAACTGAGAGAAAGACTGGCTCGGTTCAGAGAAAAGACCCCTTCTCGTAAAAATCTGTTTCTCACCCTAATAACCACATTCGGCCTAAAACACAACCAATACTCGGGAATATTCAACAAAGTGATTACCTTAGACCACTTGTTCCAACAATAAATGTATTACTTCAATTCAAATATCTATCTTTGTAAGGTTAATACTGAGATTATGAAAAAATTATTGTTACTGGCCATTATGGTGATGACGGCTATAATGGCAAATGCACAGATTAGCGTACAGGCAGGTTATGTTTTAAACACTTGCAAAACTAAGATTTCTCCGGACAAATACTCAAACTCTTACAACGGAATTATGGTTGCGGCGGATTATAACCTGAATCTGGTAGGCAATCTTTCTGTTGCTCCGGGGTTGGGATTGGACTATTCATTTGAGGACATTACAGAAGAGGATTACAAAGAAAAGTACAGGGAACTCGGTCTCTTTGCTCCGATTGATGTAAATTACAGTTTCCCTATAAGTGAAGACTTCTCTCTTTCTGTTTTTGCCGGCCCAACTTTCTATTACGGACTAATATCAAAAGATGTAGCTGAGAAACCATCCTATAACTACTATTCAGATGATAATAAGAGATTTGATTTGTTTCTTGGCGGCGGTCTCTGGTGTGATATAAATAGGACTATCCGTGTTAAAGCGGGCTACAAATTAGGAGTTACCAACAACTGCAAAATAGATGGTGTGAAACAGAGGAATAACTTTTTCTCTCTCTCAGTAGGTTTCCTTTTCTAACATATTGGCAGTACCAAAAAAGCAATGAAAAGAGTTAAATCATTATTCCTATTGGTGGCGTTGTTGGCGGCGCCTATGTTATCTTTTGGTCAGATGGGATTTGGAACGGAGAGTTCCGAGAATCCTGTCAAGTGGAAGGCTTCCGTTGAGGCGGTAGGGGGAGATCTCTTTGAGATTCAAATGGTTGCAAAGATAGATAACGGATGGCACACATACGATTTGGGTCCGTATGAGGGTGGCCCAAATGCAACGGTAATGACCATAACTCCTTGTGACGGAATCACTTTGGTTGGTGAACCATACGTTAAGAAGGGTGGTGTAAAGGCTATGGATTCCGTCTTTGGAATGATGATAGGAACTATTAAAGACGGAGACATCATTGCTCAAAAGATAAAGGTTACTTCTAAAGAGGATGTTGAGGTAAAGATTACTGTTGAGTGGCAGGCCTGCACAAACGGTGCTTGCGCCTCTCCGGAGGAGAAAGAGTACAAGATAACGGTTGCCGGAAATCCCAACGGCACAGTAAGTTCTGTTAGTTCAGTTGGCTCTTTGGATGTTGCGGGTGGCGGCATTGGTGGCGGCGGACTTTGGGGCTTCATTTTGGGAGCAATAGGTTGGGGACTTATGGCCCTTTTGACCCCTTGCGTTTTCCCGATGATTCCTATGACGGTCTCCTTCTTCCTTAAGCAGAATGAGAAGGCTCCAACCAAGGGGCGCTTCCTTGCAACTCTGTACGGCATCTGTATTGTGCTGATTTACACCGTTCCTATTGCTATTATCATTTTGCTGACCTATACCATTGGCGGAAAGATGATGGCTGCAGATATCTTTAACTGGCTTGCTACCAGTTGGATAAACGTTATTTTCTTCCTAATCTTCCTGCTCTTTGCCCTCAGCTTCTTTGGTGCGTTTGAGATAACGCTCCCATCTTCAGTAGTAAACAAGGCGGACAGCAAATCAAATCGCGGAGGAATAATAGGGGTCTTCTTTATGGCACTTACGCTGGTGCTCGTATCTTTCTCTTGCACAGGGCCTATAGTGGGCAGCGCTATCATAAAGAGCATGCAGGGAGAGGTGATGACTCCAATAATTGTGATGCTGGTATTCTCCATTGTCTTTGCAATACCGTTCACAATTTTTGCCTTTGCACCGTCACTTCTTAAGAAACTTCCAAAGAGCGGCGGCTGGCTTAACTCCGTTAAGGTGGTGCTCGGCTTTATTGAACTTGCTTTGGGTATGAAGTTCCTCTCCGTGGCGGATCAGACCTACCACTGGGGAATTCTGGACCGTGAGGTATATCTGGCCTTCTGGATTGTAATTGCTTTTCTGCTTGGCTTTTATCTGCTGGGCAAGATACGTTTCAAATATGACTCTCCAACAGATCATGTGGGTGTAGGGCGTCTTATGCTTGCCATAATCACATTTGCCTTTGCGGTTTATATGATTCCGGGAATGTGGGGTGCTCCTCTTAAGGCAATAAGCGGTTATCTGCCGCCTATGCAGACCCAGGACTTTGTTGTAAATAAATTGGAAAACAGCGCAGCCAACGGACGTAAATACTCGGACAAACTGCACCTTCCTCACGGACTGGTAGGCTACTTTACCTTTGAAGAGGCCCTTACCGCCTCCCGTGAGCAGAATAAGCCAATCTTCTTTGACTTTACCGGCCACGGCTGCGTGAACTGCAGGGAGATGGAGGCTCGCGTCTGGAGTGATCCAAAGGTGCTGGATATGCTTAGAAATGATTTTGTTATCTGCTCTCTGTATGCAGATGACAAGATGGAGGTGCTGCCGGAGGATTATATGACTCTCCCTAACGGCAAGGTACTCAAAGGAATGGGGAAGATAAACTCCCGTTATGTGATGGAGAGGTTCAAAGCGGCATCCCAGCCGTTCTACCTGGTTTTGGACAGCAACGGCAATCCGCTGGTAGAACCTATGGGGTACAACCTCAACGTCAATGATTACATTGATTTCTTGCAGAAGGGGATAGAGGCCTTTAAAGCCCTCTGAGATAAGCCTCTACAACTCTAGGATAATCTGCCTGCTCCTGAACGTGGATCTTCTCTTCCAAAGATTCCACCGTCTCATCTTTGCTTAATATGAACTTAGACTGGAAGAGAATCTTGCCGTGATCCATCTCCTCATCTACCAGGTGAACTGTGATGCCGCTGTAAAAATCTTTAGGGGAGTTGGGGTTCTCCTCCCGGTACTTTTTCATATCCCCGATGAGTGCCTGGTGAACCTTGTGGCCGTACATGCCCTTGCCGCCGTAGGAAGGGAGCAGTGCGGGGTGGATGTTGATAATTCTATCGGGATAGAGAGAAATAAGCTCTTTTGGAATCTGCAGCAGGTAGCCCGCCAGAAGAATGATGTCAATGTTGTTCTCCTTTAGCACCTCTACAATGTTTGGAGCGGAGTGGCCCTCCGTAAGGCAGAGTTCCGCCTTTTTCATCACGATGGAGGGAACATTCAGATTTTTGGCTCGATTTAGTACAAAAGCATCAGCCTTATTGCATACAACAAGGGTTACGCGGGCAAATTGCCCCTCTTCTTTCAGATTGAAATGCCTTATGAGGTTTTCTGCGTTAGTTCCGCTACCCGAGGCAAAAACCGCTATTCTGTACATATTCACCGCAAATATACTCATTAAAAATTTTTTGATTATATTTGCAGCCTACTAAAATGTAAACTTATTGTATTAACTAAAATTTTTGATCATGGCAGACATTACTTCAAAAGTTAAGGAAATCATCGTTGAGAAGTTAGGCGTTGACGAAGCTGAAATTACTCCAGAGGCAAACTTCACCAAGGATCTTGGTGCTGATTCCCTTGACACTGTAGAGCTTATCATGGAATTTGAGAAGGCATTTGACATTCAGATTCCTGAGGAAGAGGCTCAGAAAATTGCAACTGTTGGAGACGCTATCAAGTTTATTGAGGCTCAGAAAAAATAAACCCCAATTATGTTCTACGGGGATGACTCTTTGGCCATCCCCTCTTTTTTTTAATTAGAAAAATATGGAAAAGAGGAGAGTTGTAGTTACAGGTCTTGGAACATTGAATCCGCTTGGCAATACCCCAGAGGAGTTCTTTAACGCTCTGGATAACGGTGTTAGCGGGGCCGGTCCTATCACCCGGTTTGATGCTTCCCTCTTCAATACCAGGTTCGCCTGCGAGGTAAAGAATTTTGATCCGCTCCAGTTTATAGACCGTAAAGAGGCCCGTAAGCAGGACAGATATTGCCAGTTTGCAGTAGTTGCTGCAGATCAGGCTGTTGCAGACGCCAACCTAGCGGCTGAAGGGATAGACAAATCCAGAGTGGGAGTTATTATCGGTTCCGGAGTGGGCGGCATTGAGACTATGACCAATGAGGTTACAGATTTTGTTGTCAACGGCAGCAAACCTCGCTTCAACCCGTTCCTCATTCCAAAAATGATAGCGGACATAGCATCCGGTCTGGTATCTATAAAGTACGGCTTTATGGGTCCTAACTATGCTACCGTATCTGCTTGTGCCTCATCATCTCACGCAATTCATTCCGCGTATGATCTCATCCTTTTGGACGAGGCGGATGTTATTGTTGCCGGAGGTGCGGAGGCTGCAATCACAATTCCGGGAGTTGGCGGCTTCAACTCCGCAAAGGCTCTCTCTACCCGTAACGATGACCCTAAGACGGCTTCCCGTCCGTTTGATAAAGACAGAGACGGATTTGTTCTGGGAGAGGGTGCAGGAATCATAGTGCTTGAGGAGTACGAGCACGCAAAAGCCAGAGGAGCAAAGATTTACGCTGAGTTCTTAGGCAGCGGAATCAGTGCGGACGCCTACCACATTACCGCTCCTCATCCTGAGGGACTGGGCGCAATGGCTGCAATGAGAGCAGCCCTCAAACGTGCAGGCCTGGCTCCATCTCAGGTAGATTACATCAATGTTCACGGAACATCCACTCACCTTGGAGATATCGCTGAGCTTAAGGCAATTAAAGAGGTGTTCGGAGAGGATGTATACAACATCAACATCAGTTCAACCAAGTCTATGACCGGTCACCTTCTGGGTGCTGCAGGTGCGGTTGAGGCAATTGCTTGTATACATGCAATCAACGCAGGTCTGGTTCCTCCTACAATCAACCACTTTACGGATGATGAGGAGATAGATCCTAAGTTGAACCTCACCTTCAACAAGGCGCAGAAGAGGGATGTGAAGGTTGCATTGAGCAACACCTTCGGTTTTGGAGGTCACAACAGTTCTATGATTTTGGGAAAGGTTGAGTAATCAGTTTTCCCTCATCTGACGCTCCATATCCAACCTAATGAAGATGAAGAGCAGTATGGTAAAACTTACCATACCGCTTCCGCCGTAGCTTAAGAATGGCAGTGGGATTCCTATAACAGGAAGCAGTCCCATTGTCATTCCTATGTTTATGACTACGTGCATAAGGAATATGGAGGCAACACAGTACCCGTAGATTCTGGCAAAGGCGTCACTTTGCCTTGAGGCCAGATGTATTATTCTTGTAATTAGGAAGATATAGACTGCCAGCAGAAGCAGGCTTCCTACAAATCCCCACTCCTCTCCTACCGTGCAGAAGATAAAGTCTGTACTCTGCTCAGGCACAAAGTTATACTTGGTTTGAGTGCCGTTCAAAAAGCCCTTACCCAAGAGACCGCCGGAACCTATTGCAATCTTAGACTGATGAACGTTATATCCTATTCCCTGCAAATCTTCCGTTATTCCAAAGAGGTTCTCTATTCTTGCTCTCTGGTGCGGCTGGAGAACTTTGGTGAATATAAAGTTTACGGAGAAGGTGAGGATGACTGCGCTTAAAAGGCTGAGCAACAGGAAGAAGGAAGGTCTGTTCTCTTTTCCGGTAAAGAGGTCTTTAATCCAGAGAACTGTGTGAGGTATAAAGAGAATGAGTGCCCAGACTTCACTTCTTAAATTTGAGAGTGAAGGTATAAAGCACATCAGAACAATCACGGGTATGGCTGTAAAGAACCAGACTCTCTTTCTGCTGAAGGCAAATCTTAAGAGTGCTGCGGCGCTGATTGCGGTAACAACCGCAGCCAGAGGAGAGCCGGCCATCGTGATAATAAAGATTGCTATAAGACTGAGGCCCAGGATTATAACCCAGCCGCTCAACCCCTCCATATAAAAGACAAGGATGAGTCCCAGATAGACAAGTGCGCTGCCGGTCTCTTTCTCTAAGACTATCAGGAGGATAGGGAGGAGAACTACCAGCGCGGCCCTTATTGCCTCCTTGCGGTTGGAGAGAGAGAAGTTCCACTGGCTCATTACGTAAGCCAGAAGAAGAGAGGTTGTTATCTTGGAGAACTCGGCAGGCTGGAAGCCGAACGAGCCTATGAAAAACCAGGATTTTGAGCCGTTTACCTCTCTGCCCAGAAAGATTACCGCGGCCAGCAGCAAGAGCATTCCTATATAAAGGAACGGGGAGATTGGAGCGTAGTTCCCTGGATTGATGATGTATAAAATAAAGATTGCAACCCCTATGGATATTAAAATCCAAATGAACTGGAGGCCGTATCTTTGAGAAAAGTCCAGTATGAAGGAGTGTTCTTCAGAGTATACGGCGGAGTAGATATTCATCCAGCCGAACAACACCAGAATCAGATATGAGAGAACAAGTCCCATATCTACTCTTCTTGCCTGTGACCTCTCATAATATCCCATACTTATCTCCTCTTTTTAACCGGTACAAACTGCTTGAGGTTGGTCTGAATTATGGCCTCTTCAAACTCCTTTCTCTTAACCTCTCTGTTAAGGTATTTCTCCACAATCAGTGAGGCAACCGGGGCGGCCCAGCTTCCTCCCGCTCCCGCGTTCTCCAGATAAACGCAGACGGCAATCTTTGGATTCTCCATTGGGGCAAAGCACATAAAGACGGAATTGTCCTTACCGTGAGGGTTTTGCGCGGTTCCTGTCTTTCCGCAGACGTTTATTCCCTCAACCCTTGCTCTCCAGGATGTTCCTCCCGTTCCGGCGGGTGCGTTAACGGAGAGGTACATTCCCTCTATTACCGGACCAAAGTGCTCTTCATCTACTCCAACGTAGTGTTTCTCCGTATATTTTTGCCTGCGGGCTGAATCGGGAGCGTTCTTTATAAGATGCGGAATTATGTAATAGCCTCTGTTTGCTATAATTGCAGCCAGGTTGGCAATTTGGAGCGGAGTTGCTCCAACCTCTCCCTGTCCGATAGCAAGTGAGAGAATGTTGTAGGCGCTCCATCTTCCTTTGCCGTGAATCTTGTCATAAGTCTTTGTAGACGGGAGAGTTCCGGCAAGTTCTGACGGGAAGTCGCTGCCCAGTTTTACGCCGAATCCAAACTTGTTCACCTGCTCTTTCCAATGGTTGAAGGCGTTGGAGATTGGCTGGTGGTTAGGATCTTTCATCATTGCACGGAAAGTTTGGGCGTAGTAGGCGTTGCAGGACATCATAATGGATTGTTTAAGGTCCAGCGGGGATGGGTGTCCGTGGCAACCCATCTTTCCTCCGCCGTAGTAAAAGCCTCTGGTACAGGAGAATCTGGTCTCCGGCTTAATGACTCCGTTCTGCTGGGCAATCAGTGCGTTTACCGTTTTGAATACGCTGCCCGGAGGGTAGGCGCTCATAACCGCACGGTTGAACATAGGCTTGTAAGGGTCTGTTGCAAGGCGTGAATACTCTTTGCGTATGTTGTTCAGATCCTCTATGGTAAGCCCCGGTGCGGATACAATTGCCAGAATCTCACCGGTTTGCGGCTCTATGGCAACAATGCTTCCAACCTTGTTCTGCATTAGGCGTTCTCCGTAAGCCTGAAGTTCTCCGTCTATAGATGCTACCAAATCTTTTCCGGGTTCCGCTTCTATATCATACTTACCCTCCATAAAACTCTGACGCACTCTGTTATGCACGTCTCTGACCATTACGTTGTAGCCCTTCTTTCCTCTTAAGACATCTTCGTAGGATTTCTCTATTCCGGTGATTCCCACGTAGTCTCCGCGTCTGTACTCCGGGTTGTTTGCAAGATACGCTGAGTCCGCCTCGTTTATGTAACCGTAAAGGGAAGCACCTGCATTATAGGGATAAACTCTTGCAGTTCTGCCAATTGCATAGAAGCCCGGGAATTTGTACTGCTTCTCAGCAAAGAGAGTATAGTCCTTTGCAGAGACCTGCTTAATGAAAGTGAAACTCTGGTATCCGATCTTTCTTCTGTTTTCTCTGTAGTTCTTAAGTTTTCTTCTGACAGAATTTATGTCTGCGTGGAAAGTGTTGCAGAAATCTACAGTGTCAAACTCCTGTAAATCCCTGGGAGTTACCATAATATCGTATGTGGTACGGTTGCCCACCAGGGTATTGTTGTTGCGGTCGTAAATCTCTCCGCGGGCAGGATATTTTGTCTGATACAACAGGGCGTTATTGGCCGCATTGACCTTGTACTTGTCATCAATAATCTGGAGAAAAAACATCCTAATGACAAGTGCTAAAGCAATAACCAGAATACCTGCTATGAGAAGAGTCTTCTTATCCATAATCTCTCCAGCAAGTATGCAATTATAACGTTAACCACCACGTTGATTATCAGACGGAAAACCATAAAGAGAAACGATGAGGCTCCTATGGAATCAAGCGGTATGTAGGCAATGAAGAATACGAGATAACTAAAGGTAAGAAGTGTTATAAGTTTTCTCGTATCAAAGTCTGCAGATGTTAAATCAAAGGCTTCCGGCTGAATGTCATAACGCTGCATAGGCCTTATTATCATATTTTTGCAGGCGGCAAGCAGAGTGCAGGCTGCAGCATTCAGACCAAGAATTCCGTCTGAGAGAGCGTCCGTTAAAAGACCAATTGCAAAGCCGCAGAACATAAGAAGGTATGTATCTGTCTGAACCGGAAGCAGTATGATAAAGAGCGGAATAATTGCAATGTAAAGCGGCGGCCAGATATTGATGAAAGCAGATGCAAGAAGTTGCAAAATCAATATCAGCAAAGCTCCCACTATGTACCTTGGCCAATTCACTTCGTATTCAACGCAGGTTTAATGGCGGAGAGAGAATCAATCTCTCTACGTGCCTGATTTTTAACTATTATAACGTAGTCCAGGTGAGAAAAATCTTGCAGCAGTTCCACCTTCACTCTCTTGTGAACTCCGTTAAGTATTGAGTATGAAACACTCTTTCCAACAGGTATGTCTGATGGGAAGAATGAGGAGTTTCCGCTGGTGTAAACCAAATCTCCCTTTCCAACAGAAACGCTAAGAGGAATTTCAGTAAGATAGGCGGTGTGAATGTTGCCGCCCTCCCAATGTAGAGAGCCGTAAGCATCTGAACTTCCAATCTTTGCGCTTATGCTTTGACGCAGATTAAGGAAAGAATAGACATAACTGTAGTGCGGCCCCACCGCTCTAGTAATACCCACAACCGCAGAGGGTGTTATCACTCCCAAATCTTCCGTTATGCCGTCTTTGCTTCCCTTATCCAGAATGAGATAGTTGTGTTCCGAGTTGAGCGTGTTCTTAATTACCTTTGCCAGAACAAAGGTGTAATTGCTTGCTGCAGAGTCTCCTATGTTATTCTCAATCTGGTCTGCCAGAGTAACGAGCTTTTGCTCTCCCTTGTTCTTTTCCAGAGCCTCTCTGAAGAATGTGTTCTGCTCCAGCAGTTTGGCATTCTCTTCTAAAAGCTCCCGATTTGCTTTGCGCAGTTGAGTGTAGTTCTTGACATCCGTACCCTTCTCCCAAAAGAATGACTGAAAGGCTCTTACCCCCTCCATAATTCTGTAGCGCTGCACAATACTGTTGTTTACAATCAGTATTATGCAGAGCGTCTCCAAGAGGACAAAGAAGAAAAATTTCCCGATGGAGTTGTAAATAAGTGGAGGAAGTTTCATTTACCTCTACTTCATAAGGTATGGGAGGAAGTGTCTCTTTGCAAGGTTCTTAAGAGCAGTATTGGTTCCTCTTGCAACTGCTCTCAGCGGATCTTCCGCAACGTGGAAAGGAATCTTCAGTTTGTCTGACAGACGCTTGTCCAAACCTCTGATGAGTGCACCGCCGCCGCTGAGGTAGATACCCTCTTTGACAATATCTGCATAAAGCTCAGGAGGTGTCTGCTCCAGAACTTTTACAATCATAGTCTCAAGTTTTGCAATGGACTTATCCAGGCAATGTGCTATCTCCATGCTGGTTACGGGAACTTCAACAGGATATGCAGTCATAAGGTTAGGACCCTTTGCAATGTAAGGCTCCGGCGGAGTCTCCAACTCAGGGATGGCTGCACCTACGGCAATCTTTATCTTCTCTGCGGTAATCTCTCCAACTCTGATGTTGTACTGCTGGCGCAGATACTGCTGAATATCAGAAGTGAAGACATCTCCTGCAACCTTAAGACTCTCATTCCATACAATACCGCCCAAAGAGATAACCGCACACTCGGTGGTACCACCTCCGATATCTACAACCATGTGACCGGAAGGCTCTTCCACATCCAGACCGATACCTATTGCAGCAGCCATAGGCTCTAGAATGATGTTCACGTCTCTTCCTCCGGAGTGCTCTGCCGCATCTCTTACCGCTCTGGTTTCCACCTCGGTACTGCCGCTTGGGATGGCAATTACAATTCTGAGGTTAGGTGTAAAGAGAGAACTGCGCTTGTTGTTGATCATCTTTATCATTCCTCTGATCATCAATTCGGCAGCCTGGAAGTCTGCAATAACTCCATCCTTCATAGGCCTGATAGTGCGGATGTTAGGGTTGGTCTTCTCATGCATCAGACGCGCCTGTTTTCCAACAGCGATAGGCTTTTTGGTATTCTGATCTATTGCAATAATGGAAGGCTCGTCCACCACAATCTTGTCCTTCATAAAGATTACGGTATTGGCCGTTCCGAGGTCAATTGCAAGTTCCTGTGTCAAAAATGAAAATGCCATATTCTTTTAGTTTTGTTTTTTAATGTTTAAAGTGGCGTACTCCGGTCATTACCATAGCAATACCGTTCTCGTTGCAGAACTGTACGCTCTCCTCGTCTCTGATTGAGCCGCCCGGCTGAATAACTGTTTTAATTCCGTTTGCAAATGCAATCTCCACGCAGTCTTTGAACGGGAAGAATGCATCGGATGCCATAACTGCACCGTTAGTGTCAAAGCCAAAGTTCTTTGCTTTTTCAATTGCCTGCTTGAGTGCATCAACTCTGGATGTCTGTCCCACTCCGCTGGCAATGAGTTGTTTATCTTTAGCGAGAACTATTGCGTTACTCTTTGAATGCTTTACGAGTTTGTTTGCAAAAAGAAGATCCTCAACCTTTCCGCTTTCAGGTGCAAGTGTTGTAACCGTCTTAAGGTCTGAAGGTTTTTCAACGTATGTGTCTCTGTCCTGAGCCAAAACTCCGCCCAAAAGTGAACGGAATTTTACATCCGGCAGTTTTACACCCTTGTTTACCAGGATGATGCGGTTCTTCTTGCTCTTGAGTACCTCAAGTGCCTCATCTGTGTATGAAGGGGCAATGATTACCTCAAAGAAGAGTTTGTTAATCTCCTCTGCAACCGGAAGATCTACTGCTGCGTTGGTTACAATTATACCTCCGAATGCAGAAACCGGATCTCCGGCAAGAGCTCTGTTCCAAGCCGTTAGAACGTTATCTGCACTTGCGCATCCGCAGGCGTTGTTGTGCTTTATTATTGCAACGGTAGTCTCCTTAAAGTCTGAAATCAGTTCAATGGCTGCTTCAACGTCCAGCAAGTTGTTGTGAGACAACTCTTTGCCGTGAATCTGAGTTGGAAGAGAAGAGGCGCTTCCAAAGTAAGTTCCCTTCTGATGAGGGTTCTCTCCGTAACGGAGACTCTTGCTCTCATCAATTATCTTATTGAAAACAGGGAGATTAGCGGTGTTGTTGAAGTAGTTGAAGATTTCACTGTCATAAGATGAAGTTACTGCAAAAGCGGTGGCGGCCAGGTACTCTCTCTGAGAGGTCTCCGTGCGGCAGCCCTGCTCTTTGAGTATCTGCAACAGGTTGGAATACTGAGCTTTGGAAGCAATGATTACAACGTCCTTGTAGTTCTTTGCAGCGGCTCTTATCAGTGAAATACCTCCAATGTCTATCTTCTCAATTATATCCTGGTGAGAAGCGCCCTTTGCAACAGTCTCTGAGAAAGGGTAGAGGTCTACTATAACTAAATCTATCGGGGAGATAGAGTAGGTTTCAAACTCCTTAATGTCTTGAGGGTTATCTCTTCTTCCAAGAATACCTCCGAATACTGCGGGATGGAGGGTCTTAACTCTGCCGCCCAAAATAGAAGGGTAGCCGGTCAAATCCTCAACCTTAGTAACCTTAAAGCCGTTTTGGCTCAAAAAGTCTGCGGTTCCCCCCGTAGAGAGTATCTCAACGTTCTCTTTAGCCAGATATCCGACTATCTCAACAATCCCGTCCTTGTCAAAGACGGATATAAGCGCTCTTTTAATCTCTTTCACTTTTTCTGATTTTATGTAACCCCACAAAATTATAAATAATAGGTCAATTATTTATATTTTTGTCCTAGCAATTTCTCAAAAAAAAGCATCGGATGGCGTCAAAGAAATACTATGCAATAATTACGGCGGGAGGCAGCGGAAGAAGGATGCACTCAGCGGTTCCAAAGCAGTTTTTGGATCTGGACGGTAAACCTATTTTGCTCAGGACAATAGAGCTCTTTACCTCTCTGGATCTCCCTTTGGAGATAGTGCTGGTTCTCCCCCCTTCACACATTGAGGAGTGGAAGAAGTTCTACAACGAGCATGATCTTCTCTTCAGCCATCGCATAGTGCCGGGAGGATTGACCCGCTTTCACTCTGTAAGGTCCGCCCTGGAGGTTGTGCCAAACGGAGCCGTTGTTGCGGTTCACGACGGTGTCCGTCCCATTGTTCCCAGAACCCTTCTTAAAGAACTCTTGACCTACAAGATAGATGAGGAGTGTGCCGGCGTCATACCGGTAGTCTCAGTGGTGGAGTCTATGAGAAAGAAGGTTTATGATGAAAACGGCGCGGCGGTCTCTACCAAACCTGCTGTAAGAGAGGATTATATGCTGGTTCAGACGCCTCAGGTCTTTGATTCTACCCGTCTTAAGGAGGCCTATAAAAAACCCTACTCCCCAACCTTCACGGATGACGCTACGGTAATGGAGAGTAGTGGCTATAAGTTTGATACAATAGAGGGGAGCAAGTTTAATCTAAAGATTACCACTCCGGAAGACCTTAAGTTTGCTAAGGTGCTTCTGCCTCTGATTTAACTATTTCTTTTTGGAATTCTTCTTATCCTTCTTGTGGTGATATCCCTTATCATCCTCAATGTCGTTTACCCAAACCTGGCGCTCAATTGCCTGGTCCAGAGAGACTAAAGTCTCCGTATCAGTTACGCTTGGAATATTCTGTATGGTATTGATGAGGATATCCAAAAGGTGATCGTGATTGAAGCAGTACATCTTCAGGAGCAGGGTATGTCTGCCCGTTACAAAGTGGCACTCCACAACCTCGGAAATCTTTCTCAGAGCCTCAATAACCTCAGGATATTTATTTACAGGAGAGAGGTTTACCTCTACAAAGGCGCATACGTCAAGACCCAGAGTTGATGGTTTAACCAGAAGACGGCTGCCGGTAATGATGCCCAAAGACTCCATCTTCTTGAATCTCTGATGAATAGCAGCTCCTGAAACACCGCAGTCTCTTGCAATCTCCAAGAAAGGAGTTCTGGCATTCTTAACCAGAGCGGAGAGAATTTTCTGATCGGTTTCGTCAATTTGATACTTTGCCATATTTTGTTTTTTAACTGTTTTGCGTTGAACTGTTACAAAAATAACAATTTTTCTAACAAATCAGTTAAAAACTATAAAAATGTTACAAAGTATTAAGCCTATTGTAAGAATAGAGCCACCTAACCGGCACCTGCCCCTCGGTTGCGCTCTGATAATCTCCTGCAGTACAAGGAACTAACTCTGTCGTGTTGTTTTTAACCAAAGGAACTTCCATCCACCAACGGCCTGTAGCAACGCTCATTATGAAGGTGATATTGTCTCCCTGGGAACAGAAATCTACAATCTTGTGCTCAAACTGTGAGGAGAGTTTGCCCTTCTTAAACTCCTGTGAAGGGTCTTCTATGATGTTGTTTGCCACTCCGTCCGCAATATGCCAGATGATTTGGGCAATCAGACGGCTGCATACGCTGCTGAGATTCTTCTCCGAGTAACCGAACAGGAAGACCGTTTTGAGCGAGCAGGAGAAACCAATGTACCTTGCCACCTGGCAGATCTCGTTGGCTGTAAATCCGTTAGGATTATTGTTGTTCTCGCTTGGGAACTCGCCCCATCTTAAGGAGGTCATATCCAGGAAGATATATTTGGAGTAACGGAGCATCGGCTCGCAGAGGGTCATATCGTCCCTGAACGGACCCAGGTTCAGCGTCTCAAAACCGCAATCATTCATAGCAACCTCAAGTTCAGGATAAAAGAGGTATTTCTGAATGCCGATTACGGAGAAGTTCTTCTGCTTTTTAACTCTCTCTATGAGTTCTACCGGAATCTTCTCTCCGTTAGAGATAAGCGTGGAGGAGAAACTTCTGCCCAGAGTCAGTTTGGACGGAGCGGGGAGAGCCTCTCCGCAGAGAACCACTTCCACTTTTGCTTTGGAACTCTTTTTCTGCTTCTGATTTTTAAGATACTCATCAAAAGTGACCACGGAGAGATACTCCGCCGCCTTCTTACTCAGATAGAGATCTTTGTAATCTGCGATGATGCTTTTTGAAGCCATATATTCTTACTTTTTAGCAATGATTGCCTTACAATCTTCAAGAGTAAGTTCTGCAGCTGCCTTGCTTCCCTTTGTTCTAGGAATCTTGTAGTTGCCGCCGTTGTGCTTGATGTAAGGGCCGTATCTTCCGTTGATAATCTGAATATCTTCAGAAGCGAACTCTTTAATTATACTCTTTTCCTGCGCCTCTTCTTTAGCCTTCATTATCTGAAGTGCCTGCTCAACCGTAATTGTGTAAGGATCCATCTCTTTCCCGATGGAGTAGAACTTGCCGTCATACTTAACGTATGCGCCAAATCTGCCTATTGCTGCTGTAACATCCTTTCCATCAATGGTTCCCACAAGGCGAGGAAGTTCAAACAACTTGAGCGCCTCCTCAAGAGTGATGGTCTCAATTGACTGATCTTTGTGGAGTGAGGCAAACTGTTTGTTCGGATCATCTGACGCACCCTTCTGTGCCAAAGGACCAAACTTACCCAAGCGTACTGAGATAACTTTTCCGTCCTTAGGATCAACGCCCAACTCTCTCTCCGAGTTTACGTGGCTCTTCTCCTGAGTCTGAGTCTCAACGTCTTTGTGGAACGGACCGTAGAAGTGCTCCAACAGTTTGGTCCACTGGAGTTTGCCCTCAGCTATATCATCAAAGTCCTCCTCAATCTTTGCGGTGAAACCGTAATCCATAATTTCTCCAAAGTTATCCTCCAGGTACTTGGTAACTACGGTTCCCATATCCATAGGGAAGAGTTTATTCTTCTCGCTTCCGCTCTTCTCCTTCTGAACGCTCTCCTCAATCTTTCCCTTGCCTGCAACTGCGGAAGGTGCTTTAAGAGAGATCTTTACAACATCTCTCTCTACGCCCGCACGGGTATCTTTTACAACGTATCCTCTCTTGCTGGTAATGGTTGTGATGGTTGGAGCGTAGGTACTAGGTCTGCCGATTCCCAACTCCTCCATCTTCTTAACAAGTGAAGCCTCTGAGTAACGAGGAGGTCTCTGAGTATATTTCTGAAGTGCTGTAATTTCCAGAGCCTCAAGTTCTTCTCCCTTGGTAATGTTAGGAAGAATCTGACTTGCAGAAGCCTCTTCCGGCTCGTCATCCTTACCCTCTATATAGAGTTTGAGGAATCCGTCAAAGAGAATCTGCTCACCCTCGCAGATGAACTTCTCATTGAACTTGTCTGCAGAGATTGTAACGGTTGTCTTCTCAACTTTGGCGTCTGCCATCTGAGATGCAACTGCTCTCTTCCAGATGAGTTCATAGAGTTTCTTCTCAGGTGCCGTTCCCTCTATTGTCTTGTTGGCTGCGTAGGTAGGGCGGATGGCCTCGTGAGCCTCCTGAGCACCCTTTGTATGTGTGTGATACTGACGTACTTTAGAGTAGCTCTCACCGTAATTCTCAACTACCGCCTGCTTTATTGTGTTGATCGCCAGAGATGAGAGGTTGGTGGAGTCCGTTCTCATATAGGTGATGAGTCCGCTCTCGTAGAGTTTCTGAGCAATTCTCATTGTCTGAGAGACGGAGAAGCCCAACTTACGGCTCGCCTCCTGCTGGAGCGCCGAGGTGGTAAACGGAGGAGCAGGACATTTGGATGCCTCTTTCTTCTCCACGGAAGAGACATTAAAGCGGCAGCCGCTGTTACAGAGCTCCAAAAAGCGAACGGCCTCCTCCTTTGTGCTGAACTTGGCATCCAAAGTGGCGGCAAGTTTTGCTTTACCATCCAGATTAAAAAGGGCGGTTACTTTATAGAATTGAGCTGCCTCAAAGTGCTGAATCTCACGCTCTCTATCCACGATGAGCCTTACCGCAACAGACTGTACTCTGCCGGCGGAGAGCCCCTTTCCAACCTTTCTCCAAAGCACCGGTGAGAGCTCGAATCCCACAATTCTGTCCAGAACTCGGCGGGCCTGCTGCGCCTCAACCAGGTTCTCGTTTACAGTTCTCGGATTCTCTACTGCGTTGAGAATTGCATCCTTTGTAATCTCATGGAATACAATTCTTTTTGTCTTATCGCTCTTGAGTTTGAGCTGGTTCTGAAGGTGCCATGCAATTGCCTCTCCCTCGCGGTCCTCATCGGAAGCCAGGTAAACGGTATCTGCCTTGGCTGCCAGAGCTTTAAGCTCGCTTACAACCTTCTTTTTGTCTGCCGGAACTATATACTCGGGCTTGAATCCCTTTGCGATATCAATACCCAAAGAACTCTTTGGCAAATCGCAAATATGTCCGAAACTAGATCTTACGGTGTATCCCTTTCCCAGGAATTTTTCAATGGTCTTGGCCTTTGCCGGAGACTCTACAATAACTAATTTCTCTCCCATAATTTCCCCACGTTTGTTTTAAAAAGCGGTGCAAAGTAAAATATAAACTCCCATTCATTCCAAATTTTTATTTGTATTTTTGTTCCATAATGCGGCTTAAAAGTTGCAGAAACGAGATTATATGGAGATAAAAAACAAGAATAAAGTTAGAAAATGGATCTGGCTGGGAGCCTTCAGCCCCGTCATTCTTATCCTTCTGGCTCTCCTTTTGGTCTGGATGTTTGCAGACATCCCTTCTTTTGAGGAGTTGGAGGATCCGCAGAGCAACCTTGCAACTCAAATCATCGCGGATGACGGTACCATATTAAATACATACCACGTTGAGAACCGCTCCTACAGCAGTTACGACGAGCTTTCACAAAGTCTTAAAGATGCGCTGGTTGCAACGGAAGATGTGAGATTCTACTCTCACAGCGGAATAGACGGAAGGGCTTTGGTAAGAGTTGCCGTTAAGTCTCTGGCTATGGGAAACAGGGCCGGCGGAGGTGGCGGAAGTACTCTGAGTCAGCAGCTTGCAAAGTCACTCTTCCCAAGAGATACGGTTAAATCCAAGTTCCCTGGTGCAAGAAAGTTTGCTCTGGCAAAGACTAAGTTCAAGGAGTGGATTACCGCAATTAAACTGGAGAGAAGTTACACCAAGGAGGAGATAATGAGTATGTATTTGGATGCCGTTTTCTTTGGAAGACACGCATACGGAATTAAGAGCGCCTCATCTACCTTCTTTGGCAAACTCCCTAAGGATCTGAATGTTGAGGAGGCAGCACTGCTGGTCGGTATGGTGAACAAACCATCTCTGTATGACCCTATAAGAAATCCGGAACTCTCTCTTAAGAGACGCAACCACGTTCTCAAGCAGATGCACAAGTACGGCTATCTTACTACCGCTCAGTATGATTCCATAGTCCAGCTTCCAATAACTTTGGCATCTCGAAAGGATGTGGATGTAAGCAACGGACAGGCTCCTTACTTTAGAGATATGCTTAAAAAACTTATGGAGGCCCAGGAGCCTAAGCGTTCCAACTACTCCAACTACAACGCATATCAGCAGGATTCCATCTCATGGAAAGACAATCCGTTATACGGTTGGCTCAACAAAAACTTCAAGCCGGACGGAACAAAATATGACCTCAAGAAAGATGGTCTTAAGATTATAACTCCAATCAACTCCAAGATGCAGCGTTATGCGGAACAGGCTGCCGTTGAGCATCTTAAGTATCTACAGCCGCTCTTTAAGGATGACCTTAAATACCGCCGCCGCTATCCGTTTGCAGATGATACTCCTCAAAACGTAATTGAGAGTATTATGAAACGTTCACGCCGTTGGAGTGACCGTTACAAACATCTCAAGGAGGCGGGAATGAGTGAAGAGGAGATAGAGAAGAGTTTTGACGTTAAGACTAAGATGCGTGTATTTGCCTGGAATGACAAGGGTTACATAGATACCACCATGACTCCTAATGATTCCATCAAATACTTCAAGTCTTTCCTCCGTTGCGGTCTTATGGCAATGGAACCGGAGACCGGAAGAGTAAGAGCATACGTGGGAGGTGCCAACTACGGTTACTTCCAGTATGACCAGGTTATGCAGGGTCAGCGTCAGGTGGGATCCACCTTCAAGCCGTTCCTCTATACCCTTGCAATGCAGGAGGGTTACACTCCTTGTGACCTTGCGGTTAACCTTCCGCAGTCATTTGTTGTGGGCAACACGGTATGGACTCCAAAGGGTGGCGGCAACGGTGCAACCGTTACTCTGCAGTGGGGACTCTCCACTTCAAACAACAACATTTCAGCCTTTTTGATGAAGCAGTTCGGACCTGAGGCTTTGGTTCAGATGGCTCACAATATGGGTATAAAAACCTATTTGGAACCGGTTTACTCTCTCTGCGTCGGTAGTGCGGATGTTCCTGTATATCAGATGGTAAGTGCCTACAACACCTTCCCGAGCAAAGGCGTCTTCATAGAGCCGCTGTTTGTTGAGAGGATAGAGGACAAAAACGGCAGAGTGCTCTCCAACTTCTCCGCAAGGAAGAAGGAAGCCATCGGGGAGAATACTGCATATACAATGGTTCAGATGATGAGAGGAGTTGTAGACGGCGGTACGGCCGGCAGATTGCGCCGTTACGTTCAGGGGGGTGAGATTGCAGGTAAGACCGGTACAACTAACGATAACTCAGATGGTTGGTTCATTGGATATATGCCTCGCCTTACGGTAGGAGTCTGGGTTGGTGCAGAAGACCGTCAGGTTCACTTCCGCTTTACCGGAATGGGACAGGGAGCAAGCGTGGCTCTTCCTATCTGGGGACTTTTCATGAAGAAAGTTACAGCAGATCCGTCATTGGGAGTCTCTCTTAATGACCACTTTGCAAAGCCTGCGGGTTATTCTCTGGATTGCAATCCAAAGAAAACGGCATTGCAGGAAGATATAGCGGACCCGGATAACTTTATTGAGATTAACTGATAATACTCACATTTGATGAAGAATATAGCGGTAATGTGCGGCGGTGATTCCTCTGAGAGAGAGATAAGCACCAAGTCTGCACTCAATATTGTACAGTTTATAGACAGAGAAAAATACAACCCTTACATAGTTTTCATAGAGAAGAGATTCTGGTACGTGATGGCTCCGGAGTCTCTTACCGTTGATGCCGTTCTTTCTCATAACGGGGCTCCGGTAATGGATAAGAACGACTTCTCCTGCACCCTCAATGGCAGTAAGTTACACTTTGACATTGCATTCATTATGATTCACGGAACTCCGGGAGAAAACGGACTGTTGCAGGGTTATCTGGAGATGATGAAGATACCGTTCAACACCTGTTCTTCATTTGTTTCCGCAATCACTTTTGACAAACACTCCTGCAAACGATTCCTGGATTTTGCCGGCGTTAAGATGGCGGAAGATGTCTTTATCCGCAAAGATTCTCCTTACTCCGTAAGAGAGATAATCAGGAGGATAGGACTCCCTATGTTCGTTAAGCCAACTGTTGGCGGTTCAAGTTTCGGAGTTACCAAAGTGAAGAGTGAAGAGGAACTGGAACCGGCTTTGCAAAAGGCATTTACTGAGTGTGACACCATTCTTGCCGAGGCGGCAGTAAAGGGTAGGGAGATGACCAACGGTATTTACAAACTCCACGGCATGATTCACCATCTGCCTGTTACGGAGATTATTACAAAGAGAGAATACTTTGATTACGAGGCAAAGTATCTTGGAGAGAGTGAAGAGGTTTGCCCTGCAAACATCTCACCTGCACTGCGTTCCAAGATTCAAAACCTTAGTGAGAGAATCTACTCCTATATGGGTTGCAACGGTATTGTAAGAATGGATTACATTGTAGACGAGAAGGAAGATATCTACTTCCTTGAGGTTAACACCGTTCCCGGAATGACCCAGATGTCTCTGGTTCCAAAGATGTTGGAGGCGGACGGCATTGCAATGAAAGATTTTGTCTCCTCGCTTTTGGAGGAGGCTGCCTGCTAAAGAGCCACGCACGCCGCAACACGCAACGCAGTAACAGTATAATAAGCAACAAATACAGACAAATAAAGAACATACATAAATTCAACAGACAGCACACATTATGGAAATACCTTTTGCAGAATCGTGGAAAATAAAGATGGTTGAGCCCATCAAACCATCTACAAGAAAAGAGAGAGAGCAGTGGCTTAAAGAGGCCCATTACAACGTGTTCCAACTAAAGGCGGAACAGGTTTATATAGACCTTCTTACAGACAGCGGAACAGGTGCAATGAGTGACCGTCAGTGGTCCGCTCTTATGCTGGGAGATGAGAGCTACGCAGGTGCTACATCTTTCTATAAGTTTGAAGCCGTTGTTCAGAAACTCTTTGGTATGCAGTATGTTATACCAACCCATCAGGGAAGGGCCGCAGAGAACGTACTCTTCTCATACCTCGTTAAAGCGGGTGATGTGGTTCCGGGCAACGCTCACTTTGATACCACAAAGGGACACATTGAGAGTCGCAAGGCAAAGGCAATTGACGTCACCTGTGATGATGCAAAAGATACTCAGAAAGAGGTTCCTTTTAAGGGCAACGTCTCATTGGAAAAGCTGGAAAAGGTTCTTACCGAGAACAAAGGAAAGGTTCCGTTTATGGTTCTTACCGTTACCAACAACACCGTTGGCGGCCAGCCTGTCTCCATGGAGAACATTAAAGCAACCGTTCAGCTCTGCCACAGTTACAACGTTCCCGTTGTTATGGATTCCGCCCGCTTTGCAGAGAACGCTTACTTCATCAAGACTCGCGAGGAGGAGTACAAAGATAAGAGCATCAAGGAGATAGCAAAGGAGATGTATGAGGGGGTAGATGCAATGCTTATGAGCGCAAAGAAGGACGGCGTTGTAAATATGGGCGGCTTCATTGCTACCAACAACAAGGAGTGGTATGAGGGTGCAAAACTCTTCTGTATCCCGTTTGAGGGTTACGTTACCTACGGCGGAATGAACGGCAGAGACCTTAACGCTCTTGCAGTTGGTCTTATGGAAAATACTGAGTACGAGATGCTTCATACAAGAATCCACCAGGTTCAATATCTTGCATCTCTGCTTGATGAATACGGCATTCCTTATCAGCGTCCTGCCGGCGGTCACGCCATCTTTGTGGATGCAGACAAGGTTCTTACACAGATTCCAAAGGAGGAGTTCCCGGCTCAGACACTTACCTGCGAGCTCTATCTTGAGGCCGGGATTCGTGCCTGCGAGATTGGATATATGCTGGCGGACAGAGATCCCGTAACAAGAGAGAACCGCTTTGGAGGCCTTGATCTTCTGCGTCTTGCAATCCCGCGCAGAGTCTATACGGACAACCACATGATGGTTATTGCCGCCGCACTTAAGAATGTCTATGACCGCAGAGATTCCATCACCCGCGGTGTAGCCATAGAGTGGGAAGCACCTCTCATGCGCCACTTCACCGTCCGCCTCAAACGGCTATAACCTTCCGGCCCGTACTTTCCCCATAAAACGTGCAAGGTGTCCCACTTTTGGCACCACCTTGCACACCTACCCCCATAAAACGTGCAAGGTGTCCCACTTTTGGCACCACCTTGCACACCTACTCCCATAAAACGTGCAAGGTGTCCCACTTTTGGCACCACCTTGCACACCTACAAGCGTTTATAGTGTTAATTTTGCAGAGGAAATAAAGAAGGTGGCCTGCAATGAGAATAAAGGACTTCAAAGATAGATGCAGAGTAAGGTTGAGTTCTCTTTACTCTTTGGAAGAGATCAATTCTCTTTCTCAAAGAGTGTTGGAGGACATCTACAGCATTCCCCGTTACAAGCAGGTGACTTCTCCCAATGATAGTTTGGAGGCATTGCAAACCCCTGGAGAACAGAACGCTCTGCTTGCTCCTGAAGATGTGATTGAGAGACTGGCACAAGGTGAACCGGTTCAGTACATTGCAGGCTTTGAGTATTTCTGCGGTGAAAAGTTCAATGTTGGCAGCGGCGTTCTTATTCCGCGCCCGGAGACGGAAGAACTTGTTAATAAGATTGTTGCAGAAGCAAACTCTCATTCTGAATTAAGGGCTCCAAATGCTTTGGACAAAGAACTTGTTGTGTTAGACCTTTGCACCGGCAGCGGCTGCATTGCCTGGTCTTTGTGGAAGAGTCTTCCAAATGCAAAAGTTTTCGGTTGCGATATTTCTGATGTGGCCTTGCAGTATGCTGTATCTCAGAATATCACCCGTGTTTCACGTGCATCAGAGCAAATACCGCAGTCAACGGAGCCTGTGTTCTTTAAGCAAGATATTCTTTCCAACGAATACTCAGAAGAGTTGCAAAACCTTAAGGGCAAGGTAGATATCCTTGTCTCAAATCCGCCTTATATTGCAGAGAGCGAGAAGAAACTGATGCACAAAAACGTGCTGGAGTTTGAACCTTCAACAGCTCTCTTTGTAACTGATGACAACCCACTGCTCTTCTACAAACGCATAGCGGAACTTGGAAAGGAACTCCTCACCCCAACCGGCAAAATCTACTTGGAAATCAATCCGTTATTTGCATTCGAACTCAAACACTACTTTGAGCAAACCGGCTACTCCCAAGTCCCCCTCCTCCAAGACATCACCGGCAAACAACGTTTTGCGAATATTCAACTTTAAGGTTGCATTATTTGCAATATTCCGAACATTATTCTACTTTTGCGTTAAAAGAGAAGGGTATGCCTACAAGAGAAGAAGTAGAAGGGTATTTGAGCATCTTTCATGTGAAGATGAAGGTTTTTGGAATAATCTATCGGGATGATAGAGGTAAAAATCAAAAGGCGTTGGAAGAGCTGGAGATTGTTCCTTCTTACAGAAAGACGGTTATAGAAAAGCTTAAAGCTGAAGATTATGTTGAGGGGCCGTTGGAAGATGCTTTGAATAAGTTGGGAGAGATGTGGGTGTTTGGGAAGAGCGTTAAAAAGAGGGAGATTTACATTAAGATAACAATGGGGATAGCTGATAGCCAGATAATTTGCATATCGTTTCATATTGCACAGTTAAGAAATGAAAAGTCCTATTACCGGAAAAGAGATGAAGCCCGTTTATGAAAAGAGAACTTGGGTGTTCAGGGGAGAAACGTTTACGTTTAACCATCTGAGTTGGAGGGATGAAGAGAGCGGAGAGGCATTTACAACTGATGAAAGTGACACTGCAGGATATATGCAGGTTACAAATCAGTATAGGGAAAAGTACGGAATTCCTTATACTGATCAGATAGTTGACATTAGAAATAGATATGGACTCAGCTCCTCCAAAATGTCTCTTATTCTAGGATTTGGAGCAAATCAATATAGAAGATACGAGCAGGGAGAGGTTCCAAGTATTTCCAACGGAAGGATGATTGCATCTGCAAAGAATCCAACGGTAATGCTCGGATATCTAGAGGGTTCTAAGAATGAATTGTCTGAGAAGGAATTTGAGAAGATTGCATCAAGAATAAGACAGTTTGATACGGACAACTATCGTTATATGATTCATCTCTATGAGACAGAGAGAATCTTTGCCTCAGCCAGGGGTCTTTGTAACGGATTTGCCTGCAGGTCTTTGGAGAGATTGAAAAACATCCTGCTATACGTCTTGGACAACTGTGATGATGTCTTCGTTACCAAGATGAACAAGATTTTGTTCTATATAGATTTTCTATCATACAAGAAATACGGCTCTGCTATTACCGGTCTCTCTTACAGGGCAATAGACTATGGTCCCGTTCCTGAAAGGTGGGATAGGGTCTACTGCCAGTTTGATGAAATATCACAGAAACCCGGCAAGAAAAATAATCTTGAAGGGTTCATTCTTACCTCTTCCGGCAAAGCAAATCTGAGTGCTTTCTCGGAAAAAGAGATGGCGGTGATTAATCTGGTTTGCAGTGAGTTGGGCGCAAAGAATGCATCTCAGCTCTCAACACTCAGCCATAAAGAAGAGGCGTGGGCAAAGCACAAAGACAAAAAGGAACTCATCCCATTTGACGAGGCGTTCAGCATTCAAGGGATTGATATTGGACTAATCAAAAATCAGGATTAGGACTATCATCACCACAGATCAACTCCATTGAAGTGTATTGAGGGGTGAGGCCCACCGCCTCATAAAAGGCCCTTGCACCGGGGTTGCATTCCCATACGTGAAGCGTTATGTTGTAGCATCCGCTCTTCTTTGCAAACTCTTTTGCATACTCAAAGAGAGCCTTTCCAACATTCTGTCCGCGTGCCTTCTCATCCACGCAAAGGTCATCTATGTATAACGTAGTAAGCGTCTTAAGACTGCCGCTTGCTTGACGTTTCAGTTCACAGAAAACATATCCAAGAACCTCACCCTCCTTTTCATACACAAAGACAGGCGTTTGCGGATTCTTAAAAATCTTCAGTAACTCCTCATCAGTGTATTTCTTCCCCACCTCATTAAAGAGATCCGGCCTCCCAACATAATGCACATAAAGCACTTGCCTCAGCAGCCTGTTCACAACTTCCAGATCCCCAGTTTGGGCAGGACGAATCTGATACTCAGTCTTTTCTGTGCATTCGGAGGGTTCCATATCTTTTTTTACCGTATTATCAGTTATTTCTTTGCGGCGTACTCTGAGGCAAGTTTTACCAGGTGCTGGAAAATTGGGAGGAAGGTTTTGTTGCCTGCGCTAACAAAGCCCTCCGGATGGAACTGAGTACCAAAGGAGAGGCCGTCTTTGCTCTCAATTGCCTCAACCACACCGTCTTTTGAAGCAGCGGTAACGCTGTAGCCCGGAGCAACATCTTTAACCGCCTGATGGTGGAAAGAGTTCACCGCCATTGGCTGATCTCCTAACAGCTTGGCCATCAGAGATCCGGACTCAATTATAATCATGTGACTGCCAAAAGAACTTGGTGCTTTCTGTTTGTGCTGAATGAACCCTTCTACCTGAGACGGAATGTCCTGAATAAGTGTTCCGCCCATTGCAACATTCAAAAGTTGTTCTCCGCGACAGATTCCCAGCAGAGGGATTTTCTTTGCTACTGCCCTTTGAATGAGCATAATATCAAACGCATCTCTATCGGGAACTACTTCACCAAGAAATGGGCTGGGGTCTTCATTGTAGTAGAGAGGTGAGATGTCCTCTCCGCCGGTCATAATGATGCCGTCTACAAGTTCAAGGTATTCGTCTATCTCTTTTTCATTTGTTGTAAGAGGAATGCAGACAGGAATACCGCCGGCGTTACGCACTGATTTTATGTATGTTGAGTTGACTCTGGCAGAGCCGCCTTCTACGTATGTTGAAATTCCAATCACAGGTTTTTTCTGTGCGTAGGATGAGATGCAGAAAGATAAAACTACTGCCAGCAGAAGTGATATTTTAAATGTCTTTTTCATAATAATCTATTATTTGGGTTGTCCTACCAGCTTGCCTGTAAGGGTTTTACGGGTCCAACCGCCGAATGATTTTTCCTCTCCCTCTCCAAACTCCTGTTTAAGACCGGTAACTTTTCCATCCTCCATTATGAAGGTTACATCAAAGCCGTGGCCGTCACTGCGGAATGTGTAGGTTGTTCCGCTCTTGTGCTTGAGAGGTTTCTTCCACTCTTTAACATCCTGGTACTTAGCTGGCTGGTGGTAAAGTTTGCCTTTCTCCCAGGTGATGATTATATCCCCAAACGGAGCCTCTTTTGTGTAGATGCCTGCAAAGATTTTATTGTCTGCAACTTCCGGCTTAACCTCCGGTTTCGGTTTCTTTTTATTTGCAGCAATGGTTTTATCTCTGGCTTCTGTGTATTCTTTCCAGGAGTCTGCGCTCCAGTCTTTTAGCGGCTCTTCTGCACCTCTTACCAGGTCTATTACTCTTCTCATGATTGCATATCTTGGCAGTGAGGTAACCTCTGAATTAACCAGCACTACTCCCGCAAGTTTCAGTTCAGGAACATAGTAGCAGATGGCTGTCATTCCCCAGGCGGTACCGGTGTGGAAGAGCAGGCGGTAGTTGTGGTTCTGCTCTATAAACCAGCACATTCCGTAAAGGCGGACCATTGAAGAATCCTGGCTGGTGATGGTGTATCCCCTGTGCAGAGGGAGCATTGCCTTGCGCGGCATAACAAAGGTGGTGTCTTTGATGTTGCCGTTTTCATCGCGATTAACAATATACCCGTTATTGCAGTGGAACTGAGCATATTTGATAAGGTCTTCCGCAGTTGAGCAGAGGCTTCCTGCAGGGCCGATGACGGTGAGCCAGTTGAGGGCCTGCTCGTCTCCGTAGAGAGGAGGGGTGATGCTCTTGCCGTTCCCGATGTATTGATAATCGTGAGGAGTAGCAACGTCTTTACTGTTGGCGTAACCATCTGCGTTCATGGTAGATGAGTTCATTCCCAGAGGTTTGAAAACTCTCTCTCTTACGTTCTCTTCCCAACTTTTTCCTGTGAACTTCTCAATGATTTTGCTGCAGATTACAAAGGTTATGTTGTTGTAGTCGTATGCGCTTCTGAAACTGAATCCCGGCTCCAGAAGGCCTAACATTGTGTAGGTCTCATCTCTGTCGTAACCGAGGTTGCCGAAGTATGTTCCCGCCTCGCTTACAAGTCCGGTGGCGTGGAGCATAGCGTCTCTAACCAGCATGTTGTTGGTTACGTAATCGTTGTTCTTGAACATCTGAAAATCCGGAAGGATGTTCTTAACGGTATCTGTCCATTTGAACTTGCCCTCATTTACCAGCTGTGCCATTACGGTAGCGGTGAAAGATTTTGAAATTGAGGCAATTTGGAAGACGGTAGTGGTGTTGATTTTATCTCCCGGATTATTTACAACGGGCTTCACTCCAGCTTGAGTCATCTTGCACTCGTCAAACCTTACTCCCTGGAAACCAATGCCGTTGGCAGGGCGCAACTCCTTAACTCCGTAACCCTTTTTGAAGATAACTTTGTTGTCTACGGAGACTGCCATTGCAAAACCGGGCAGCTGCCAGGTCTTCATAACCTGCTGAGCATACTCGTCAATCTTATTTGCAAGTTCACTCTCGTTCTGTTGAGCAAAAAGACCTGCGCAAAGGCAAAGTCCCACTGTGAAAAGTAAAAGACGTTTCATATACCAAATGTTGTTTGAACAAATATAACGAATCGGGAGCGAATAATTTTCAAGATGGAGCAAAATCTTTGTAATTTTACAACGATAAAACAGAGATTATGGCAAAGGTTAAGAAGGCGTTTTTCTGCAACAACTGCGGATATGAGAGTGCCAAGTGGCTGGGACAGTGTCCCTCATGCGGGCAATGGAATACAATGGTTGAGGAGGTTATTCAAAAGGGTGACGGCCCAACCTCCAAGAGTGCAACCTTCTCCCCTCAGAGCGCTCATCCCGTTAAACTCTCTGAGATTAAGGGGGATATGGCGGAGGAGAGGCTGTTGCTCTCTGCAGGGGAGTTTGACAGAGTGCTGGGCGGCGGCATTGTGAAGGGCTCTCTGGTGCTGATCGGGGGCGAGCCGGGCATTGGAAAATCTACCCTCTCTCTTCAAATCCCTCTCTCCTGCGATGGTCTCCGTACCCTCTATGTCTCCGGCGAGGAGAGTTCCCGACAGATTAAGATGCGTGCAGACCGCCTGGGCGGAGAGCAGGAGAATGTAACCGTTCTCTCCGAGACCTCACTTGAAAACATTCTGGATCAGGCCAAAGCGCTTGCTCCTCAACTGCTTATAATAGACTCTATTCAGACCATTTTCTCTCAACTTGTAGACTCCTCTGCCGGAAGTGTTTCTCAGGTGAGGGAGTGTGCCGCATCACTTTTAAGGTTTGCAAAAGAGACCTCAACGCCGGTCATAATCATTGGTCACATTACTAAGGACGGTACAATTGCAGGACCAAAAGTTCTAGAGCACATTGTGGACGTAGTGCTTCAGTTTGAGGGAGATACACGTCACTCCTTCAGAATTTTGAGAAGTATAAAGAACCGTTTTGGAGCCTCTGCGGAACTGGCCGTTTATGAGATGACCTCATCCGGACTTAAGGAGGTGCTAAACCCATCCGAGATGTTCATCTCCACTCACGGGGAGGAACTAAGCGGCTGCGCCGTATCTGCAACGCTGGATGGTACACGTCCGTTCCTTATTGAAGTTCAGGCGCTTGTAAGCACGGCGGCATACGGTACGCCTCAGCGTTCTGCCACAGGTTTTGATGTGAGAAGGATGAATATGCTGCTGGCTGTTCTGGAGAAGAGAGTGGGGTTCAAACTGAGCGCAAAGGATGTCTTTTTGAATATGGCGGGAGGTATAAGAGTTACGGATCCCGCCTGTGATTTGGCCATCGTGATAAGTATTCTCTCCTCCAACTTTGATGTGCCTGTAAGCCAGAAGATTGCCTTTGCGGCAGAGATAGGTCTCTCCGGAGAGGTACGTCCGGTTTCTCAGATTGAAAGGAGGATTGCAGAGGCGGAAAAACTGGGCTTTGAAAAGATTTATATCTCTTCCTATAACCAGAAGGAAGAGAGACAACACAAGAAGATAAAAGTGATACGCTGCTCAACTATCCCACAGATAGTCAGAGATATCTTTCAGAGTGAAGCAGGCCGGTGATGGTTTTGTTAAGGGAATCTGCCTTCATCAAAGATTCCAAAGTCAGGTGCATTCTCCAACTCCAGAAACCCTCTTTGTTTATTAAGAGTTCGCTCTCCGTGAAGCGGTTACGGACTCTTTTGTCCATACTCAACAAATCCTGGAGAGGCAGCATGACAAACATGCTGTTTGAGTTCAATGTTGCCTGAATAGCTTTGGTGCATTCCTCTGAAGTTGCGTCATAGAAAGTGTTGTTGTTGTCATCCGAGTAGGAGATGCTCTTAAATTTCTCACCCAGAGCCATTCTCAGAGTCTTTTTAGTTGGGTCTGAGGTTGTCTTTACGGAGAAGAACGGCATTCTCTCACCCCAGGTCATCATATTGGATGATGCAATCAGCTGAGGCATAAGACGTTTTACAAGAGGCTCCTCCTCTTTGGAGTAAGGCGGAGTGGTAACGGAGTAGATGTCTGCATAGATGCTGAGTACTCTCATTCTCTTTTTCCACCAACTGAAATGCTCATTTGCCATTGCCTCCCAGTTGTAGACGGCGTTGCCCTCTTTGTCCTCTCCCTTAAAGAGTTGCGGGAACTTCCAGCAATCTACGCTGTTGTAGGAGAGCGTCATTTGGAACTCACCCTTAAGTGCAATGCCCTTGGAGTGAGCGTATGAGATAACCTCCTCCATCTGACGGAAAAGAAGGTACTGCAAAAAGGCGTAAAAGTGACATCTCTTATGAAGTTGCTCCATAAGAGCGAGGTCTATGTTTGCATTCAGTTTTTTGAAGGCGCTCTTGTTAAAGAGACTCTGCCCCATAAGCTGAGTGAGTTCCTCCGAGTAGGTTGCAAACTCCTTCCATCCGGCAAACTCTGTGGTGTTAAAATGATCTCTTAATGAGCAGAATAAGCAATAACCCCAGAGCCAGTCTCCATGATCTTTTACAAACTTGTAGTAGTCCGGATGGGCGCAGGTTTTGGCTCCGGTTTCATTGAAGAGTCTCTCCAGGTAATCCCACTTGAAGGCATATAGGTCTTCATAATCTACCGTCGCTCTGCGGTTTAGGGATTTCATCTCCTTTTCCGCCTCCTTCTTTGTCCTCTTATCCGTAGGGTTGAGTTCTGAAGTTGAGATATAGAGAGGGTTCAGTGCAAGAGAGGATATCTCTTTGTACGGAGAGGAGTCTTTGCTGGAAAAGCTTTGTGTTGAGTCATTTAAAGGATAGAACCCTATGATTTTAAGACCGACCTTCTCCGCCCAGTCTACCAAAAGTTTCAAATCTTTAATCTCACCGCATCCGCCGCTCTGTTCGGTTTTGAGAGCTGAGAGCGGAGCAGAGACGCCTGCGTAACGCTCGTTAAGTGGGGGAAATACAACGTGAGAGTGTTCAATAATGACAGTCTCGTTCTTACCAATCTGAGGAACGGTAAGAGTTCTCGGAATATCGTTCTTAAGGGTCTCGTTGGTTACTATTCCATTTTTTGAGACCATTGTCAAACGGTATGTAAGTCTCTTATTTGCTATCTCTTCCGTAGAGAGGTATGCAATCCACTTCAGACCCTTGAGGCGGGCCATCTTTATTCCCTTTTTAGGAACCCAATTTCCCAGAAGTTCTCCCTCTCCGGTAAGGTAGATGTCACAATCCCTTGGAACGTTCGGAACAACGGCTCTTATTATGAG
Organism: Bacteroidales bacterium; assembly: GCA_017618115.1. Taxonomy (GTDB): domain Bacteria; phylum Bacteroidota; class Bacteroidia; order Bacteroidales; family UBA932; genus Egerieousia. The sequence goes on from JAFZUX010000015.1 coordinate 41,824, forward strand.
TTCATTCATCTTGCGGTGAATCTGAGTATGAGGAATATACTGAGTTCCGTAGAAGACGTGGGCAAACGGGTCCGTAAGCAGCGGAGCGTTCTCGGAGTTCTCCTGCCAGTGGTCTATGCTTAAGACACTTGTAGTTGCAGAGTTGAGAGCCAGGCGTCTGCCTCCTCCCGCCTCGTATGTTACGTCCGCCTTTTCATCCTTAATCAGATATTTATAGAAGACAAACCTCTCTTTAAGCGGATCAAACTGAATCTCAGCCTCCCAGATAGTCTCTTTCTGGTTGGTGTTAGGGTTTACGGAGGTGGAGGTTCTTGTCATTTTGTATGCCAACTCCGGGTCATATTTGCCCAAAAGGGGAGAGTTTCCGGTGATGTAAACCTCCTCCTTATCCGTAGTGTTGACTCTTACTCTGAAGTGTATGATCATAGATTATTGTTGGCGTTGACGGGTTGTTGTTTGCTCTTTTTTATTGAATAGAAAACAAAGGAGACGATTCCCAGTATTATCATTATAAGTGCCTGAGACTCATGGCTTATAGTGGCAAATACAATACCGTCGTTCCAGGAGATGGCATATACCTGGCTGGCGGCCAATGCAACGGCAAAGTGGTAGGAGCCGAATCCGCCCTGGACCGGAACCGCCCAGCCGAATCCTCCCACAAGCATCAAGAAGAGAGCGTCACTCCAGCCCAAATCAAACAGCTGAGGGAATGCCCTTATAGTGCAGATACTTGTGCCCCAGAAGCATGTCCAGAGAAGAATCGTGAGTAATATAAAACTCCATTTCTCCTTCATTTTAAAGGCGGAGAGAACACCCTCCTTAAGGTTGTGGAAGACCTTGACAACTTTACCTCCCACTTTTGTTTTAGAGAGTTGTTTTCTGAAAACGTAGAGCAGGACAACAGATGCTGTGATGACGGCCAAAACGGCTATCATCCAGAATGTTGCAGAACTCTTTACGGAGAGGTTGTTAAGTATGTTGTTGTCTATAAAAGAGCCAAAGCTGTTCCAAAAGGCTATTGCAAAAACTATGGAGATGAGAACGAGGCAGAGCAAATCCCAAGCCCTCTCAACCACCACGGTACCGACAGCCCCTTCAAAGGTTGTCTTCTTTTTCTCCGTAGCCACAACTCCGCAGCGGACAAGCTCTCCCGCCCTTGGAAAGACAAAGTTTGCAACATTCCCGATGGTTACGCCGTGGTAGGAACTGCGGTTGTCGGACTCAGGATCTATCTGTCTGAGAAGGAGTTTCCAGCGAACGGCACGTACAACGAACTCCAAAATGCCTATCACCATTGAGGCTATGATCCAAATCCAGTTGCAGTTTTTAACTCCCTGAATGAACTCCTTCCAACTTATGTTCCTGAAACTGAAATAGAGAAGAACCACGGCAATGGCAAGCATTACCAGGTATTTGATAATCTTTTTGGGTGTAATTTTTCTCTGACCGGAGTCCATATAACAAATTTATGCAAAAATATGATACCTTTGTAAAGACCAGAGAAAAAAGATATGAAATCCGTTTTAACAGTTGGAAACGCACTTACAGATATTTTGGCAGTACTGCCGGACGATTCTCTTTTGAAGGAGTTTAACCTCCCGATAGGGAGTATGCAGTGGGTAGAGAAAGAGGAGGGAGAGAAGATTCTTGAGCGTCTGCAAAAGTTTGATTTGCAGTATGTTCCAGGAGGAAGTGCCGCAAACACCATCTCCGGAACCGCAATATTGGGAATGCCGAGCGGGTTTATAGGAAAGGTGGGAGACGATCCCATAGGAAGGCTCTATAAAGAGGGGATGGAGAAGATGGGCGTTAAGCCGCATCTGCTTCTGGGAAAGGCTCCTAGCGGAAGGGCTATGGTGCTTATTACTCCTCCCAACAGCGAGCGTACCTTTGCAGACTATATGGGAGCAACTCTGGAACTCTGTGCTGAGGATTTGAACGAGGAGATTTTTAAGGAGTATGACATTGTTCATATAGAGGGTTATCTTGTACAGAATCAGGATCTTGTAAGAAGGATAGCGGAATTGGCCCACTCATTTGGGAAGGAGGTTTCCATAGATATGGCAAGTTACAACGTGGTGGAAAGCAACAGAGATTTTTTAAGGGAGATTGTGGAGAAGTACGTAGATGTTCTCTTTGCAAACGAGTCTGAGGCACAGGCTTTTACCGGCAAGACTGAGTATGCTGCGGCAGAGGAGATTGCAAAGATCTGCAAGGTGGCGGTAGTTAAACTCGGCGGAAAGGGTTCCATTGTAAGAAGCGGAGATAAGGTTTATACCGTTGAACCTATGAAGGCAAATAAGGTGGATACCACAGGTGCGGGAGATATTTACGCCTCCGGATTCCTGTACGGTTACTCATTGGGGCTGCCGCTTGATGTATGCGGAAAGATAGGAACCATACTCTCTTCCAAAGTCATTGAGGTGGTGGGCCCTAAGTTGGACGGTGAGCGTTGGGAGCAGGCTAAGAGAGAGATTGCTCAGTTGATTGGATAATGAACAGATATTTTAAGATAGTGGCCGTTATTGCAGTGCTTGCACTTTTGCCGCTGCAGTATTTTCTTCTTTCCAATGTCTACAAATCATTGGAGAAGAACCTCTATACCACGGTGGATGAGTGTTTCCAAAGTGCTGTGGAAGAGGAGGCTATGATACGCTTTCATAAAATTGCCGCAAGCAGAGATATTACTCTGGGTGGAAGCAGTTCCCGCATTAACCAGGATGTTCTGCTCAGCGTAAGTTCCATTCTTCAGTTAAGCGGCTCTTCAATAGATATGGATACTCTCTCTTTAATCTTCAGTAAAAATCTGAAGGAGAGGGAGTTGGGAAGTTTGAGCTTTAAGATAGAGGAGAGGATGAACGATACTACGCTCTACAAAGTGGCGGACGATTTCATTAAAGAGCCAACCGGAGAGCAGCTCTCCTTCTCATCTTTGGAAACTCACGTAGTTCCTGTAACCCAAGATCTTACAAAAGGGTTGGTTGCCGTTGTAAACAATCCTTATGTTGCAATATTCTCCAAGATGAAACTGATGATGATATTCTCATTCATCATAGTTCTCTTTGTAATCTGGTGTCTTTACAGGTTTGCCCGTCTTTTGAGCAAGGCAAACTTTATAAACAATCTGCGTAAGGACCACACTTATGCAATGATTCACGATATGAAGACTCCGCTCTCCTCCATTATGATCATTGCGGAGGATTTTAAGGAGAACGAAAAGATTGCAGAAGATGCGGAAACGGCTCAGCAACTGAAGATTCTGGATGAGGAGTGCCGCCATCTGAACACTATTTGTGAGAAGGTTATAAATGTGGCAAAGGTTGAAAATAAGAAGCTGAAGTTTGTATATGAGAAGATAGTGTTGGACGAGTTCCTATCGGGAATAAGAGGTAAATATGAGTCCCTTTACTCTTCCGCTTCAAAAAAGGTTAACATTAAGGTGGAGTGCAAAGAGGGAGAGTGGATGATTGCAGACAGGCTGTACCTTACGGAGATAATGGACAACCTTATTGACAACTCAATAAAATACTCCGGCAGCAGCGTAGATATCAAACTCTCTGTGAGCGATGTACGCCGCTTTAAGGAGATACGGGTGCTGGATAACGGAAAGGGGTTCTACAAGAGTGAAAAGAAGCGTCTCTTTAAAAAGTTTGAGAGGGGGGAGAACACCGTGGGCATTAGCGGACACGGTATAGGACTTCACTATGTTTATCAACTGATGAAGTTCTTTGACGGGTATGTTAAGATTGAGAGTAAGGTGGGAGAATTCACGGAGGTTGTGTTGGGATTTCCTTCCGTGGAAAACTATGAGATTGTTGAATAGATAGATGAGCGTTATGATACGGTTGCTTATAGTAGAAGATGATACTAATCTCAGCTTCCTCATTAAGAGGAAGTTGGAAAAGCAGGGGGATTATGTTGTAGAGACTGCGGAAGATGGTGCAAAGGGGCTTAAGGCTCTTACAGTTTTCCGTCCGGACGTTATAGTTACAGATCTTGAGATGGGAGAGGGGATGGACGGCAACACAATGATTGAGAAGATACGCTCTGCAAACAATGAGATACCTATCATAGTTCTTACCGGCAAGTTGGAGTTTCTGAAGCAGAGCGGTGCAAATCTCTATCTTAAAAAACCCTTCAACACTCAGGAGTTGGACATCAATATTCGTTCACTGCTAAAGAAGAACAAAGAGAACTTTACCATTGGTAAGTTTACATTTGATCCGGCATCCCGTACCCTTACTCTGGGGGCGGAGAGTTTCAAGGTTACTCCAACGGGAGCAAAGGTGCTTCTGATGCTCTGTCAGGAGATGGGTAAGTGTGTGGAACGTAAGAAGATACAGGGGACTATCTGGGGGGATTACGATAACGAGAGCATCTCTCACAATCTGGACGTTCAGATAGATAAACTTAGGGGCCTGCTTAAGGCAGACCCTTCCGTATCAATTGAAATAATCAAGAAGACAGGTATAATTCTGCGTGCCTAGTATGTAAAGACACTGCCTCCTATAAACTCTCTCATAATGGAGGTAGCTGGTATTGTGGCAATCTCTTCCGGAGTGAGTGCGGCAATTCTGCTCAAAAAATTCAAAAGTCTTGAGGCCTCAATGTATGCCTGGCTCATTGGAGAAATTCTTCTAAGCAGAGGCTCTGCATAATACTTTAACATTGGAAGCTCGTAAAGCAGTGAGGAGTTGAACATTACATCTGCATTCTCCTGGAACGGGAATATATTCTTTCTCTCTCCCGATGTTACGGAAGGCCATCTCTCTATAGTCTCCTCTGCGCTGTAACCTCTGAATTTAAAGTCTCTTACCATTCTGCGCAGTTTGCGGCAGTCTGTTGTGGAGATATAGTTGTTCTCATCTATAGGAAGAGTTGTGAGTGCAGAGGCGTAAACCTTAAACTTGAGAGAGTCATCTATCTTGCTTGTAAGCACTGGGTTAAGGGCGTGTATTCCCTCCATTACAAGAACGTCTCCCTTCTGCATGCGGATTTTGTTTCCTGTAAGAGAGCTCTTTCCCTCCGTAAAATCAAACTTAGGGAGTGTTATTTCCTCTCCGTTGAAGAGTCTGGTTAAGTGGTCGTTAAGAAGGTCAAGGTTGAGGGCGTAAACAGATTCAAAATCATACTCTCCGTTCTCGTCTTTTGGAGTGAGCGGGCGGTCTACAAAGTAATCGTCCATTGCAACAATTACCGGATTGAGTCCTAAAACCTTCATCTGCAGGGCAATCCTCTTGGATGTTGTGGTCTTGCCGCTGGAAGAAGGGCCGGCAATCAGTACCAGACGAACCTCATCCTTTCTCTCGTTAATCATATCTGCAATCTTTGCAAACTTTCTCTCATGCAGAGCCTCTGAGACATAAACGGCCTTCTTTCCGTGACCCTGGCTGATTAATTCGTTTACGGTTGCAATATCCTTAGCACCAATAATCTGGCACCAGTTGCGGTTCTCTACAAAAATTTCAGAAAGTTTTTTCTGATACTTCTGTTCAGGCAAATCGTAAGGCTTCTGAGAAGAAGGATTCTTTATGCAGAAACCATCACTGTAACGAGAGATGCTCCAACGGTTAATCAGCTTGGTGGAATAGACCATAGGACCGTAGAAGTAGTCTCCGTAACCATCGAGATAATAAAGGGTTATAAAGAATTCTCCCACGCTCTTGGTAAGAGCTGCCTTTGATGTCTGGTTATGAGAGAGGAAGGTTAGACAGGCTTCAGCATTGCTCTTTTTGGTCTTAATCAGACGCAGGTCTTCATTAACCAGTTCCCACATTCTCTTTTCCAACTTTATTAGATCTTCTTCCGTGGTTGGAACGGTAACGGAAGAATCATCTGCCCTTTTGAATTCTGCATACTGTCCGTTTGGAAGATGGTAGGTGATGTAGAGTGTCCTATCCGGGAATAAGTCATAGCAGGCCTTCTGGCATAACATATTGAGAGAACGGGCATAACAGCGTCTTCCGTCTGCATCGTCATAGGTTAAGAAGTAGACGGCGGAGGCCAGATAGAGTTCAAAACCCAACTCTTTCAAATCATGATTAACATAGGCGGCCAGAACATCCATCCCCTTCCAATCATAATCTATCATTCCCAAGACCTCCTTGAGTGAAGTTCCCACAGGCACTTCATAGTTCTGCCTATTATTGATGCAGTATACTCTTACTTTTCTTGTTTCCATAACGGATTCAAAATTACACTTTTTCTTTATTCCTTAAGCACTGTTTCAGATATTCTCCGGTAACGCTGTCAGGGTTTGAAGCAACCTCTTCCGGAGTTCCGGTTGCAATGATTTTTCCACCCTGCTGTCCGCCCTCCGGCCCCATATCTATCAGATAATCCACGCTCTTTAAAATATCCAGATTGTGCTCTATTATTACAACGGTATTACCTTTATCCACAATCCTTTGCAGCACCCCAAGCAGTACCTTTATATCCTCAAAGTGGAGGCCGGTGGTAGGCTCGTCCAAAAGGAAGAGAGAGTTGCCGGTCTCTTTTCTGGAGAGTTCTGTGGCAAGTTTAACTCTCTGACTCTCACCGCCGCTGAGGGTTGTGGAAGGCTGTCCCAGTTTAACGTAACCTAGGCCCACATCTTCCATGGCCTTGAGTTTTAGATAGATACTCGGTATTGGTTGGAAGAATTCCACTGCCTCCGAGACAGTCATTTCAAGCACATCATTAATGCTCTTGCCCTTATATTTTACCTGGAGAGTCTCCTGGTTGTAACGCTTTCCTCCGCACTCCTTGCAGGTGACGTAAACGCTTGGCAGATAGTTCATCTCTATGGTTTCAACACCTGCACCTTTGCAAACTTCACATCTCCCTCCTTTTACGTTGAAGGAGAAACGTCCGGCCTTGAATCCTCTTATCTGAGCGTCCGGAGTCTTCTCAAAGAGTTTTCTAATCTCTGCAAATACGTTTACGTAAGTTGCAGGATTTGAGCGCGGTGTCTTGCCTATAGGAGACTGGTCAACTACAATTACCTTATCTATGTTCTCCACTCCCTCAATCTTTTTGTAAGGAAGCGGACGGGTAATTGCACGGTAGAAGTGGGAAGTCAGAATAGGGGTAAGAGTGTCGTTAATAAGGGATGACTTTCCGCTGCCGCTCACTCCGCTTATTCCCACCAAACAGCCGAGCGGAATATCCAGCGTTACATCCTTTAGGTTGTTCCCTGAAGCACCCTTGAGGATGAGGTGTTTACCGCTTCCGTTGCGCCTTTTCTGAGGAACCTCTATCTCTCTGATTCCCCGTATATAATCTGCAGTAAAACTCTTCAGTTTTTTTACCTTCTCCTTAGGCATCTTCATAAGTTCCTTTGGTGTAAGAGAGAAGAGAAGTTCACCTCCTTTGTTTCCCGCACCCGGACCAAGATCTATCAGCAAGTCGCAGGAGAGCATAGTCTCAAGGTCATGCTCCACAACCATTACTGAGTTCCCCTCGTCTCTCAGTTTTTTGAGTGAGTTAATCAGTTTTATGTTATCCTTCTGATGGAGTCCGATGCTAGGTTCATCCAGTATGTAAAGCACGCCTACCAGTTTGCTACCTATCTGAGTAGCAAGGCGTATGCGCTGGCTTTCTCCTCCGCTTAACGTTGCCGTTGCTCTGTCCAAAGAGAGGTAATCCAATCCTACCGCCGTAAGAAATCCCACCCTGTCATTGAGTTCTTTAAGAATATCTCTGGCAATGGTATTTTGTCTTCTATCCAGTTTCTTAGGAAGTTGCTTGAGCCAGAGGTTGAGATCTTTAATATCCATTGATGCAACCTCTGCAATGTTCTTCCCGTCTATTTTAAAACAGAGCGCCTCCTTCTTCAATCTGGTGCCGTTACACTCCGGGCATACAATCTCTTCTATGTATCTCTCTTTCAGGTTCTCAGAAGAGGAGTGCTCCCTATCCTTAAGGTCATCCTCCTCACTTTGACTCATCTTGGAAATCACTCCCGGGAAGGAGGAGAGAAGAGTTCCGTCTGAAAGGTTGACCCTAAAGAGTTCCTCCGTTCCGTTTATGATCATATCCATCACCTCTTCCGGCAGATTTTTTATCTGAGCGTTGAGAGAGAAGTCATACTTTTTTGCCATTGCCTCCAGTATGCGGAAGGTGTCATTATCGTGATATTTCCCGATAGGTACAATGCCTCCGGCATTGATTGATTTTGAGCTGTTTGGAATGATGCGGCTCATATCAATGCGGGTGATGTAGCCCAACCCCTTGCATCTTGGGCAGGCCCCTTGCGGAGAGTTGAAGGAGAAGGTAAAAGGTGCCGGCTCAGGCAGGGACTCTCCCGTATCTTCATCCATAAGGTGCATGGAGAAGAATCTAAGAGGCTCGCCGTCCGGGGCGTTGTGGCGAATCACCGCAACTGTTCCGTTGCCTTTTTCCAAAGCGGTGGAGACGGATGCGTTAATTCTCTTGTAGTCTTCCGTTGTAGGAATCAGTTTATCTACAACGAGTTCTATGAAGTGAACCTTGTAACGGTCCAATGGTTTTACATCTGCAAGTTCCTTAAGTTTACCGTCAATTCTTACGGTTTGGAATCCCTTCTTTAAAAGGGATTCAAAGAGATCTTTGTAATGTCCCTTTCTTCCTATAACCAAAGGAGAGAGCAGCAGACATTTCTCCTTCTCAAACTCTTTGATAATGAGATTGGTAATTTGTTCTCCGGTGTAACGTACCAGTTCTTTGCCGGTTACCGGAGAATAGGCGTGAGAGGCTCTTGCATAGAGAAGACGGAGGAAGTCATAAATCTCCGTAATGGTGCCTACGGTAGAGCGCGGATTGTTGCCCGTTGTCTTCTGCTCAATGGCAATGATAGGGCTGAGTCCGGTAATACTCTCTACTGCAGGGCGTTCCAGAACACCAATATATTGACGTGCATAGGCGGAGAGAGTCTCCATATAACGTCTCTGCCCCTCCGCATAGATTGTATCAAAGGCCAAAGAGGACTTTCCGCAGCCGGACAGTCCCGTGATTACCACAAACTTACCTCTTGGGATATTGACGTTTATCCCCTTGAGATTGTGCTCCTTTGCTCCTATGATTTCAATCTGCTCCATCTTATTGTAAAAAGCCAAGCCAGGTTGAGGCTCTGAGGTATGGATTGTGTGCAAGTTCCTCAACCATAGTGGTGTTAGGTCCGTGACCGGAGTAAATTGCAGTGTCCGGTTTAATGGTTTTTACAAGTATGTTCACCAGGGAGTTGAACATCTTCTCGTTATCTCCTTCCGGAAGATCTGTTCTTCCGCAACTTCCTGCAAACATTGTATCTCCGGTCAGAACAATCTTGTTCTCCGGAGAATAGAAGCAGACGCTTCCGTGTGTATGGCCCGGAGTATGAAGCACTTGCAGGGAGGAGTTTCCAAAGGTTACATCCTCTCCGCCATTAAGGTCTTTGGTATTCAGAGGGGGATCGTTTACTATAATACCGAACATCTGACAGGTTCTCTTTGTTACAGTCAGAAGTTCTCTGTCTTCCGGATGGATGTATGTTGGAATGTTGTAACTCTCTGTTATGAACGCGTTTCCCATTGTGTGGTCAAAGTGGCCGTGGGTGCAGAGAAGTTTTACGGGTTTAAGAGAATTGGTTGTAATGTACTTTACAATTCTATCCTGCTCGCTCTTGGAACTTATTCCCGGATCTACAATTACGCACTCGTTAGTCTCATCAGAGAGTATGTAGCAACACTCTCTGAGTTCGTTAAGGTAAAACTGTTTTACTGTTATCATACGCTTCTATTTTCCGTTAATACCTTCAAGCATAGGGACAAAGCTTGCAACGCCTATATCCTCCGCCTGATATCGCCCCTCTGAAACTCTGGTTATAACCTTGAGCATCTGTTTCTTCTCTCTTCCCTGTGCTTCCTTTTCAAAATCTACCGGTATAACCATACGGGCTCCCACTTTAAGCTGCTCCAGCAGTTTCTGTGGTATGTGAGGGGCTCCGCAAGTTACAACAATACCGTCAAAAGGGGCCTCGGCAGGCAGTCCGAGAAAACCATCGCCGAGATAGAGGTGGAACTTACCGGAGTTTACGTTGGTTGAGGTTTGGACGGCAAGTTCCTCATCCAAAAAGAGATAGCCGGCAGCCTCCAGGTTGGAGATTGCTCTTGGGAAGAGTTCCGCCTGCCTCTCTATGGAGAAAACCTCCGCTCCGAGGTAGAAAAGGACGGCGCTTTGGTAGCCGCAACCGGTCCCAATTTCCAGTATCCTCGCCCCGGGTTTGAAGTTAAGCAACTGAGTCTCAAGGGCAACGGTGGAGGGTTGGGATATGGTTTGAGAGGCTCCTATTGCAACGGGGGTATCTTTGTAGGCAAAATCCTCCAGCCCCTCCTCCACAAAAAGGTGCCTGGGAACGGCGCCAATGGCTTTCAGCACCCTCTCCTCAAAGCGTCCGCTTTCCCTAAGTTGCTGAACCAAAAGATTTCTCCTTCCCTTATGCAGCAGTGTGTCCTGGTTGTCTCTCATTTCCGCCCAAAGGTACTCTATTTTATCTGAGGGTAATGCTTTTTTGGAAGGTAATTATTTATTAAATTTGTCTAGTACTTAAATCTTACGTTATGCATATAGGAATTGCAGGCAATATAGGCAGCGGAAAGACTACGCTGACCTCTCTTTTGGCCAAGAATATGGGTTGGACCCCTAAGTATGAACCGGTTGAGAACAACCCTTATCTGGAAGACTTTTACAACGACATGCCTCGCTGGTCTTTCAACCTTCAGATCTACTTCCTTAACAAGAGATTCCAGGAGGTTGTAAATATTCGCAATTCCAAAGAAGATGTAATTCAGGACCGTACAATCTATGAGGATTCCTGCATATTTGCACCGAATCTGCATAATATGGGACTTATGCCAACCAGAGATTACGAGAACTACAAAGATCTCTTCTCCCTGATGATTTCACTGGTGCAACCACCTGATTTGATGATTTATCTGCGCTCTTCAATTGAGCACCTCGTATCCAACATCCAAAAGAGAGGAAGGGCCTACGAGGAGGGAATCCGTTTGGATTATCTGAAAGGATTGAATGATCTTTATGAGGAGTGGAGCAAGACCTACTCAGACGGCAAGCTTCTGATTATAGATGTAGATAAGCTTGATTTCCAGAATAATCCTAAGGATTTAAGCACAATCATTGACGCCATTCAGGCAGAACTCGGCGGCTTATTTAATAAATAACTACTGCTTGAGCCATAACTCTGGATTTTGCTTTTGCGTACCGTTCCAGAGTTCAAAGTGAAGCTCTGAACTTTCCTGCTTGGTATCCAGAGTTCCAATCAGTGCGCCCGTTGCAATCTTCTGACCTGCTTTCACATTCACGCGTCCCAGTTTGCAGTAGAAGGTGAAGTATTTGCCGTGCTCAACCAGAACGCAGTTGCTGTATCCAGGAATAACAATCACCTTCTTAACAACGCCCTCATAAACGGAGTATACGTTGCAACCCGTTGGTGCGGAAATATTTACACCGTTATTGAATGGTAACTTAACACCTTTTATGGTTGGGTGAGGATGCTCGCCGAATCCCTCAACTATCACTCCGCGCTTAACCGGCCAAGGAAGTTTTCCGCGGTTGTTTTCAAATGAACCGCTCAAACGTGCGCTCTCCGGAGTCTCCTTGTAAGCGGTTGTTTTACCTGTAGTTGTAGTTGTTTTTATAGCCTCTGCAATCATCTTCTCTATCTCTTTGTTGAGGCGTGCGGCCTGCTCCTTCTTCTGCTTAAGTTCCTGAGTATATTTGGATTGCTGCTTTGCAAGAGATTTCTCCAGGTTCTTGTTTTTCTCCTGATCCTTCTTGAGTTTGTTCAGTTCCTCCTCTTTAGTGTGCTGAGTCTTACGGTTTTCCGCCTGCAGTTTGGAGAGCTGGCTCTTCTCTTCTTCCAACTCCCGGCTCGCTTTACGTATCTTTTTTGCTTCTAAGGAAAGCGCTGAGGAGTAGTTCTTTAGATAACTCCAACGGCGGTATCCCTGCTCAATATTATCACTGGCAATGACATACATAAACCATTTGCGGGAGTCTCTGTTGTTGTACCCTTTGACTATCATTCTGCGGTACATCTTCTTCAGCGTATCCAGCTGACGGCTCATGATTTCCAGCTTTTTAGCCTTGTCTGAAATCTCCTCGCTCTGGCGGTTGATATCCTTCTCCAACCTCTCAATGATTCTCTCTCTTACGTCCGCCTTCTTTTTGAGAAGATTGAGCTCTGCGATGGTGTTTTTGCGCTGCTTCTTTGTCTGTTCTATCTGCTTGTCTAAGAACTGAATATCCTGCTCCAACTTTCCCGCCTGTGCCTTTTTGCTTTCAATGTTTTTGTTCTGGCACAGGGCTTTGCAAGGGGCAAAGAGAAACATCCCGATAATTATCGGGAGAATCCAAACCCTTGTTTTCAGATGCTCTCTCATTTCTCTTCTCTTGCTTTTTTACGTGCCTCTACTTTTTTGGAAAGTTTCTCCAATTCCGTGGTATCTGAGGTCTCCAAAGTGTTGTCTAAGGCCCTTTTAAGAGCTTTCTCATAGTAGATGAAGGCCAGGTCGTACTCCTTTAAGTCAAAGAGAATATCTGCATAATGTTCCATAAGAACGGTGCTCTCTCCTCCGTCAAAAGCAACGGCCTGCTGGAGATATTTCTTTGCCTGCTCCTTCTCTCCCATAAGGTAGAGAATCCAGCCGTAGGTATCCAGATATGTAGATTCAGACGGATTGTCGTCTATTGTTATCTTGCTCATCTGCAACGCTTTGTTCAGATCACCCTGAGGCGTGCCGGTGGCAAGGTACCAGGCGTAGTTGTTAAGAACCGGAGCGTTTCTGGGATCCATCTTGAGAGCCTTTTTGTAAAATTTGAAGGCCTCTTTATTGTTCTCCTTCTGGTGGTAAATATCTCCCACAAAAGAGTAAATCTGAAGCAGAGTGGCTGTATCTTTCTCTCTCTTAAGGTTTTTCTCCTGAGAGAGCAGAGTCTCTATTGCCTCATCTAACTTTCCCTGGTTGTACTGTGCAATCCCCTTAAACTGAAACAGATCTTTGTTCTGCTCCGGAACCACCGCCATGGTGGAGTCTGTAAAGAGTTCAAGGCGAGGCCAATCCTCACGGCTGTAAAGGAAGGAGATAATGTTGGAACGGATGTAGTAATCCGTTGGGTAATACTTGAGAGTTCTCTCCAAAGCGTTCATAGCCAACTCGCTCTCTCCGCTGCGTGCCATGAACATTGCACTTGAGATGGCAATGGAACTGTCTGAAGGATGGGCTCTTGAGAGGGCGTCCAGACATTTGGACATCTCCTTTGCGTAACGCTGTTTGTATACCGGGAGTTCCATCACGCTCTCCACGTGCTGCTTCTTAATTGAAGGATCCACCTCAGGATTTTCCAAAAATGATTTGAGGTAACCCAGATAGAGGGCGTGGTTTCCATTTCTGCGGTAAATCTCCATTTTACCAAAGAGGGCGGGAATGCACTGAGGGTCATTTCTTAAGGCCTTGTCATAGTAAACAATGGCCAGGGAATCCTTTCCCTCAGACTCCAGAAGTTCCGCAATATAAGTCTCATAGAGTTCTGACGGTGTTTTGGCATCCGCCTCCTCCAGGACCTCAATAGCCTTCTGAGTGTTGTTCTGACCGCTGTAAATTTTAAAGCGGGTTATTGTGGAGATATCGTTCGGCCCCACCGCCTTCTCCAGACGGTCTGCCAGTATCAGGGCCCTATCTTGCTGTCCTCTTGGAATATAGATGTTTATCAGGTTAGTATAAGGATCTCTTTTTGTAGGATATTTGTTTACCAGCTTCTCAAAAATCTTTATGGCCTCCGTAACATCCGTGTTCTGCATGTAAACGGCGCCCAGGGTGGCGGCATAGTAGTAGTTGTTGCTGTCCAGTGCCACCGCCTGCCTCAAATTCATCTCTGCCGGCTGCAGTTTGTTTTCCACCAGGTCCACCTTTGCCATAAGGTAGAAGGCGGCGTCATTGGCCGGGTTGTACTGCAGTGCCTGGCGACAAAGGGAGCGAACCTTTTCCGCATCGCGATAATTATATGCTCTTTGAGCCTCTATGATGCAGGAATCGCTCTTAAAAAGGTCTGTTTGCTTTGGTAAATCCTGCCCAAAGAGTCCTGTAGGGCAGAAAATCGGCACAAACAGTGCCCACAGCAGTGTGTATGCAATCTTTCTCATATCTACCATTGCAAAAGTAGCAAATAATGTGCTAATCCCTCTTGAAATAGCGTCGGATTGATTAAATTTGTATTGCTTTTGCAACCTTTTGGGGCAAACTTGCATCTTTATGTCAGAAGATAAGAAGACACGGGCACAGCAGGACTCTTACTCCGAGCTTGTGAAAAAATGCAGGGAGCAGGACAGAAGAGCTCAGAAAGAGCTCTATGACAGGCTCTCTGTAAAAATGTTCCCTGTCTGTCTGCGCTACATAGGAGATAGAGAAAAGAGCAAGGATGTCCTTCATGACGGCTTCATAACTCTATTTACCAAACTCAGAGAATACCGCGGTGACGGTGTTTTTGAGGGGTGGGCCAGAAGAATTTTCGTTACTACGGCACTTATGTACCTGCGTAAGAACGATGTTCTTCATCAAGCCAAACAGATTGACGGAGAGGTTCCGGTAACGGACAAGGAGTTTGTTCTGGATCCTAAAGAGACCGCCAATTTGGACGCGGACAAGATTATGGAACTGATTGTCTCAATGCCGGAGGGGTTTAGAACAGTCTTCAATCTCTATGCAATGGAGGGCTTCTCTCATAAGGAGATAGCAAAGATGTTGGGTTTGAGTGAGGGTGGATGCCGTTCTCAGCTTAGCCGGGCGAGAGTGTGGTTGCAGGAGAGACTAAAGAAGAAGTAACCCGTGCAAAATAGTAAGAAAGTGAAAGAATTAAAGAAGATATTGGACGAGGGCTTAAGCAACAAGTGGTCTCTTACAGAGAGCGAGAAATCCTCTTTGTGGGACGCCATTGAGGCACAGTTGGATCCTGCAGCACCGGTGGCCGCTCCTAAGAGGGGAGGCTTCATCAGATGGTACTATGCTGCAGCAGCTCTGGCTGCCGCTGCGGTTGCCCTTTTCTTCTTACTCAAAGCACCTTCTTCACCGAACACCCCTTTCCAGCCTGAAATTCAACCTATTGAAAAAACTACAATTGTGGCGGGGAACGGGGCGGACAATATAGCTGACACGCAAAAAGGTGAAAAGGATGTTCAGATGCCTCTGCTGGCCCATGCGGGTTACAAAAATCCTGTAAGCCAGCAAGGTCTATCTGGATATTCAGAGCCTGAGCCTGAGACTGAAACTGAGATTGTTACGGTAACTGAACCGTCAACAGAGGAGGTTCCCGTTAAAGAGGCTGAGCCGCAAAAGAGTTCAGTAAAGCCTAGTAAGGAGGAGGTTACACGTGCTCAGGTTGAGCGCAACAGTTATTTGGCGGAGAACAACAAAAAGTCCTACGGCCAGAGGATTTCAATTAATGCCGCTTCAAACTTCTCAAGCAGAGGCAAATTGGAGTCTCCATCCCTCGGATTTATTCAGGGGTTGGTTCCAAGTTATGAGATGCACTCTGCAGCCCCTCAAATAAGCAAAGTTTCCAACACTAAATATACTCTCCCTCTAATGTTCACTCTGGGAGTAAGTTACAAGTTAAGTGACGTTGTAACCGTTGGTTCCGGTGTAAGATATACCTATCTGCACAGCAAGTACAACGGTTTTATGAACGGAATTTACTATGACATCAAACAGGCCATTCACTATATTGGTGTTCCGGTAAACTTTAACTTTAACGTAGTCTCTTCCAACTCCTGGAATGTATATGCAACTGCAGGAGGAACAGTGGAAAAGGGTGTGAGAGTTACCTATCAGGCAAGGACTTCCGGTCAGGATAAGACTTACAACTCAACTGTCAAAGGCTTGCAATTTTCTGTTGGAACCGGTATCGGTCTTGAGTATAACTTTAGCAAGAGCGTAGGTCTCTATCTTCAGCCGCAGGTTGTATACTACTTTGACAATAAGGCTCCTGAGAACATACGCAGCAGCCAGCCTCTGCAAGTTGAGGCTGAGGTGGGTCTCCGTTTCCACATTAAATAATTACCTGTTTTTTATAATCTGACGTGCCAGATTGTTGGCAAAGAGAAAGTCATTGACCTCTTTGCACTCTGAGTGCATTATCTCCTCATTGTTTCCCTCCCAAAGGAGTTTGCCCTTGTAGATGAAGCCAATATGATCTCCAATCTCCATTACGGAGTTCATATCGTGTGTATTGATGACGGTGGTTATCTGATATTCCTGCGTAATCTCCTGCAGCAGATGGTCTATCACAATAGCGGTAGTTGGGTCCAGTCCGGAGTTGGGCTCGTCACAGAACAAGTATTTGGGGTTGAGCGCAATGGCTCGTGCTATGCCCACTCTCTTCTGCATTCCACCGGAGATCTGAGAAGGGTAAAGTTTGTTGACGTTCTCAAGATTAACCCTTTTAAGACAGAAGTTTACACGCTCCAGTTTCTCTTCTTTGCTCCAGGGGGTGAAGAAATCCATCGGGAACATTACATTCTCCTCCACGGTAGCAAAGTCAAAGAGGGCACTGCCCTGGAAGAGCATTCCCATCTCTTTGCGGAACATTTTTCTCTCCGACAACGTCATCTTTGTAAAGTTGTGTTCGTTGTAGAAAATGTCCCCTTTGTCCGGCTCGTAAAGGCCTACTATATTCTTGAGCAATACCGTTTTACCGCTTCCGCTGGCCCCTATGATAAGAGAACAGTTGCCCGGCCGGAACTTGATATTTATATCTTCCAAAACCGGCTCGTTGTCAAAGAACTTATATAAACCCTTAACTTCAATCATTAGAGCAACAGTTTTGTAAGCAGCAAATCAAAAACGAGTATTACGGTACAACTTACCACAATGGCCTGCGTGCTGCTTCTTCCAACTCCGAGAGAGCCGCCCTTTGCGTGGTAGCCGTAATATGAAGCGAGCGAGGTTATTATAAAACAGAAAAGGCTCATCTTAATCATGCTGTAATATATAAACCACTCGTTGAAGGCAAAATGGAGCCCCTCGTCATATTGGGCAAGTGTTATTATTCCGGTTAAGGCCACAATGACTCCTCCTCCTAAAAGTCCGAGCAAAAAGCTGACAATCATAAGGAAAGGGCTGAGGAGTGTGGAGGCGCAAACCTTTGGAAGTATCAGATAATTAGCGGAATTTACCCCCATAATCTCCATTGCATCTATCTGTTCCGTTATCCTCATACTTCCAATTTCCGAAGAGATATTGGAACCTATCTTACCGGCAAGGATAAGGGCTATTGAGGTGGAGCAGAACTCCAAAACAAGACTTTCACGAGCCATTACGCCAACGTAAAACTTTGGAATAAAAGGACTTTCTATGTTATTGGCGGTCTGGATTACAATAACCGCACCTATGAAGACGGAGATGATGGAAATAAGAGGTATAGAGGCTAACATCAATTTGTTTCCCTCTTTCCAAAACTGCCTCCAAAAGATGCTCCATTTCTCCGGTTTTTTGAAAACCCTGAGCATCAGCTGGTAATACTCTCCGGCTATTTGAAACAAAAGTCTCATCTCAATAGGAATACACCATAAGGATGTGCAATTTACTCAAATTCGGGAAAAATCACTAATTTTGAGAGCTGTTACGGATATGATTAAATTCTTTTACAACATAGGTATTTACCTTGTGATGCCCCTGGTTGGGGTTGCCTCTTTATTCAGCAGAAAGACAAAGTTGTTTTACAAAGGCAGAGTTGGGTTGGTGAGGAAAATAGAGGAGGCCTTTAAGGGTGAGACATCTGACGTTATATGGTTTCACTGCTCCTCAGTGGGTGAATTTGAACAGTCCCGCCCTCTTATTGAGTGGTTTAAAGGAAACTCCCCGGAGAGCAAAATTCTTCTCACTTTCTTCTCCCCAAGCGGCTATGAATTAAGAAAGAACTACCCTTTGGCAGATTGGGTTTTCTATCTCCCGATAGATACACCTACCAACGCCCGCCGCGTGGTCTCCGCCGTAAAGCCTAAGAAACTGATATTTACAAAGTACGATCTTTGGAAGAACTATATAAACAAGAGCAGTAAGAGAGGGTGCGAACTCTATCTCATCTCTGCCATTTTCCGCCCTTACCAATCCTTCTTCAAATGGTGGGGAGGTTTCTTCCGTTCCATGCTGAGAAAATTCAACTTCATCTTTGTTCAGGATGAAGAGTCAAAGAGGATGCTGGAGACCATCGGGATAAAAGAGAATGTGGTAGTTAGCGGTGATACCCGTTTTGACCGTGTGGAGAAGATAGCATCTGAGAGCAAGGAGTTTCCGGCCATTGCAGAGTTTTCAAAGGAGAACTTCACCATTGTTGCGGGCAGTTCCTGGCTTCCTGATGATGAGCTGATTGCAGAGGTGATGAAGAACTTCTCCAAGGTAAAATTGATTGTGGCGCCTCATGAGATTCACAAGGAGAGGATAGATAAGGTTGTGGAGGTTTACTCCTCTTACGGAGTTGTTAAATACTCTGATATTAAAGATGATGCAGAGAGGGAGAGTATAAGCGAGAATCCTCATCCG
The DNA here is from genome assembly GCA_017618115.1 of Bacteroidales bacterium. Taxonomy (GTDB): domain Bacteria; phylum Bacteroidota; class Bacteroidia; order Bacteroidales; family UBA932; genus Egerieousia. Next base: position 60,375 of record JAFZUX010000015.1, read on the forward strand.
CTCTTTGAAGGCAAGAGAGTTCTTGTAATTGATTGCATTGGAATCCTCTCATCTCTATACAGATACGCAGATTTTGCCTACATAGGCGGAGGTTTCGGAGTTGGTATTCATAACACTCTGGAGGCTGCGGTTTACGGTGTGCCGCTGGCGTTTGGGCCTAATTACAAGAAGTTTAAGGAGGCCATAGATCTTATAGATTGCAACGGCGCAACCTGCGTTACCACTCCGTCCGAACTTTACCAGGTGGTGGATAACTGCGTTAAAGACAAGGAACTCAGAGATTTCCGCGCAAGCAACTGCCGCAAATATGTGGAGAAGAATCTGGGGGCTACGGAAAAGATTGTATCTAGAATAACAAATAAAAATGAATAGAGTTTTCTCTTTGGTTGTTGCATTGTTTGTGACAACCTCTTTTTCTACTAAAGATTTCAGAAACGTAGATTACAGATGGGCGTATCATAATGATATTCAGCCCGGTGCTGCCTCATTGGATGAGTACCTTCCGCTTCTGAAGGGCAAGAGAGTATGCTTCCTTTCAAACCAGACGGGAATAATTCTTAAGCAGGGAAAGACTCTTCCTATGGAACTCTCCATAAGCAACGGACTTGACGCTATGGATGATGTGGATCTTTCACTCTATACTCACGTTCTGGATACTCTTTTGAGTAAGGGAGTTAACGTTGTCTGCCTTATGTCTCCGGAGCACGGCTTCCGCGGAACTGCAGATGCAGGAGAGCACGTTGCAAGCGGAGTGGATGAGAAGACCAATATTCCTATCCGTTCTCTCTACGGGGCCAAGATGAAGGAGGATGAGATGATGGCGGGCTTTGATGTGATGCTCTTTGATCTTCAGGATGTTGGAGTGAGATTCTATACCTATTACATCACTATGATTAAGATGATGGAAAAGTGCGCAAGGCGTAATATTCCGTTCATAGTTTTGGACAGACCTAACCCTATAGGATTCCTTACGGACGGTCCTATTCTGGATATGAAATACAAGAGCGGAGTGGGCGCTCTTCCAATTCCTGTGGCTCACGGAATGACTATGGGAGAGATAGCATATATGGCTAACGAGAAGGGATGGCTCTCATTCAGCGGAAAAAACTGGAAAGCGGATCCAACCGTTAAGTGTGACCTTACAGTTATCCGTTGCATCAACTACAGACGAGATTCTCACTACCGTCTGCCTGTTAAACCATCTCCTAACCTCCCTAATATGAGGAGCGTATATCTCTATCCTTCTACCTGTTACTTTGAGGGAACTCATACCAGTCTGGGTAGGGGAACCGTAGCTCCGTTCCAGATTTACGGCTCTCCTGAGATGACAACCACCTCACTTACCGGAAGAGACCCTTACGGAGAGAAGGAGAGGGTTGCCGCTCCTTTTGAGTTTACTCCAAGAAGCGTTGCCGGAGCCAAGAATCCTCCTCTGCTGAACAAAGATTGCAAAGGTGTGGATTTGAGAACGTTGCCAATCAACCGCATTAATGACGGCAAGGTGAATCTCACTTACATCATAGATGCTTACATTGGAAGCGGCTCAAAGGGAGATGATTTCTTCACTAAGATGTTTGAACTTGAGATTGGACAGGAGTGGGTTCGTAAGACAATCATCAAGAAGGCAAAAGATAATACCTGCAATGCCGGTGATCTTGCCAAAAAACTGAACCGCAAGTGGAGTAAAGAGGTTAAGAACTTCATAAAAGAAAGGAAGCCGTACTTACTTTACGAGTAAGCCGGCTCCCCTTAAAAATCAATCCGTTACAGATTACCAGATGTGCGCTCTCTTCTCAGGTGCAAGGTAGAGTGCGTCGCCCTCTTTAATTCCGAAGGCCTCATACCAGGCGTCTACGTGAGGGAGTGAGCCGTTAACTCTGCACTTAGCAGGTGAGTGAGGATCGTTGAGAACCTGATTTCTCACATACTCATCTCTACTGTTCTGTGCCCAGATAAATCCGAATGAGATAAAGAATCTCTGCTCAGGAGTAAATCCGTCCTTCTCACCAAGAGGGGATTTCTTCATTGCATTCTGGAATGCTCTGAATGCTATGTTGATACCGCCGTTGTCTCCAATGTTCTCACCCAAAGTGAGCTGTCCGTTTACGAATACGCCAGGAAGAACTTCAAGGGTGCTGAAATAATCTCTGAGAACGCTTGTACGCTCGTCAAAGTTCTTCTTGTCCTCTGCAGTCCACCAGTTACGCATATTGCCGTCCTTGTCAAACTGGCAACCCTGATCGTCAAAGCCGTGGCTCATCTCGTGTCCTATTACAACGCCGATTGCTCCGTAGTTAGCAGCATCGTCAGCCTCTGCATTGAAGAACGGTGGCTGGAGAATACCTGCAGGGAAGCAGATTTCATTGGTTGTAGGGTTATAGTATGCGTTAATGGTCTGAGGTGTCATAAGCCACTCGGTCTTGTCTACAGGTTTGCCAACCTTGCGGTCAATCATATCTGCAATGTAGAACTCGGAGGCGTTGCACATATTCTCATAGTAGGTGAGAGAATCGTCAATCTGAAGTTTGGAGAAGTCTCTCCAAGTGTCCGGATATCCAATCTTTACAATGAAGTTGGAGAGTTTCTCATAAGCCTGCTGCTTTGTTGAATCACTCATCCAGGTAAGTTCCTCAATTCTCTCTTTAAGCGCATCCTTAAGATTGTTAACAAGTTCCAGCATACGGTTCTTTGAACTCTCCGGGAAGTATTTCTCTACATAGAGTTTACCTACCGGCATTCCCAATACGCCGTTAACTGCGCTTACCGCTCTCTTCCATCTTGGTTTATCCTCTTCTGCACCGGAGAGAACTTTGCTGAACTCAAAGCTTACTGCTCTGAAATCATCGCTGAGCAAGTTTGTAGCACCTGCAACAACTCCAAACTCAGCATAGTCCTTAAGTGACTGAAGCGGAGCCTCGTTGAGGATGTTTTCAACCTCGTGAAGCTGAGAAGGCTGGCCAACGGAGATGTTCTCAAATGCAGGGTAACCCAGTTTTGCAAATATGGTGTCCCACATTATTCTCGGATACTCCTTCTTAAAGTCTGCGTAGGTCATCTTGTGGAAGTTGTTAGGAATATCTCTGAGCTCTGTCATTGAGTAACTTGCGCGTGCAATTCTGTACTCAAGTGAGAGGATGTTCTCCATCTTTGCCTTAGCCTCTGACTCGCTGTATCCAATCATTGTGAAGAGTTTGCAGATGTAATCCTTGTAGGCGTTGAGAACCTTCTTGCTCTCAGGGTCTGTGTTTACATAGTAATCTTTGTTACCCAGTCCCAGACCGCCCTGGTAAGTTTGTACTAGGTTGTTGCTGGCATCCGTGAAGTCTGCATCTACATAGATTGAGAACATTGCAATGTCTACACCTATCTTGCCCAGTTCTGCGGAGAGAATCTGCATCTGCTCTCTGTTTTCAACCTCTCTTACCATAGCGAGGTGTTTCTCAATAGGTTTGTAGCCGTCTGCGTTGCGCTTTACGGAGTCCATAGCCATACGATAGATACTTCCTATCTTCTGGCCCAGAGTTCCCTTCTCCTGAGGGTTGTTTGCATACTCTTCAAACATCTCTCTCAGTTGCTTCTCGTTGTTATCAAAGAGAACGTTAAACTGTCCGTAGGATGAGTACTCTGGCTTTAATGGATTGGCTGCCATCCAGTTGCCGCCGCAATACTGATAGAAGTCAGTACCCGGTGCAATGCTGTCGTTCATATTTGCAAGGTCAATTCCGGAGGTCAGATTCTTCTTTACTCCACCATTCCCGGCACAACCTGCAACAGCGGCAGCAAAACAAATTGCTGGTAAAATCATTTTAAGTTTCATCTTTTAATAGTTTATTGATTGTTATTCGTATAATATTTTCTATCCATCTTTCCGTTGTAGGTTCTCTTTACACTCTCCACCTGCTCATAAAGCATAGGAACTTTGTAGGCCTCCAACTTCTCTTTTAAGAACCTTGCAATACGCTGTTTGTTAAGAGTTTCTCCCTCCTTTAAAACTACAAGGAGTTTGAGCGCTCTGCCTGTTATCTTATGTTCAACGGAGATGCAGATGCAGTCCTTTACTTCAGGCAGGCTCATTGCCACATCCTCCACCTCCGTAGGTGCAACCTTAAATCCTCCAACGTTAATCACATCACTCTCACGTCCCTTTATGTGAAGCATTCCCTCCTCATCCAAAACTCCTAAATCTGAGGTGAATATGGTGTTGTCTCTTAGTATGGTTGCGGTAAGGAGCGGATCATTCACATAACCCGTCATAAGGGTGTCTCCCTTGCAGGAGATCTTACCTTCTTCAGTAATGATAACCTTAGAATGGCTCATCGGTTTGCCAAGGCATCCCGGAGTGCAGCGTCCGTCGTTGAAATTATAGGTTGAGATTATGCCAGTTTCTGTTGAGGCGTATGTGTTGTAGAGCCTTGTATTTGGCAGAACCTCACAGAGTTTGAGCATATCCGAATGAGGCAGAGGAGCCGCTCCGCTCTCTATGAAATCTATCTTGTCTTTGTATGAGGCCAGCCTCTCTTCACTGAACTGAAGCAACATTCTTATGGTTGCCGGAACAAAGAAGGTGGCTACCTTATCTGCCGGGTAATCAAGTGCCTGGAAGAAGAGATCCAAATCCTTCATTCCCTCAAGGAAGTAGATTGTAGAACCCAGCATTGTTGTAGGGAATATCTTTGAGAGACTCCCAATGTGGTTCATAGGTCCGTTTATGATAAAGAGCAGATTGTGAGAAAACAGCTGACCTTCAATAAGATTCTCTCCATTGGAAACAATGGTGCGGTGGCTTATCATCACACCCTTTGACTTTCCCGTAGTGCCTGTTGTAAACAGAATGTCTGCCACCTCTTCAGGAACGGAACTTGAGGAGATCATCTCTGAAATCTCTTTAAACCTGCTCTCCGGAATATCTTTCTCCAGCGGTGCTGCTATTGCACCAGCCTGATGTATTGCAAAATAGGTAATCAGAAAATCTATGTCTTGAGATGAGCGGAAGGCTACCACCTCTCCCTTTTTGAACTTGGCGGATCTCTCTAAAACCTTTGCATAGAGTTCTTTGTAAGTTATCTTCTCACTGCCTGCTATTGCGGCAATCTTTTCCGGATAGATCTCCGCATCTCTCTTAAGATAATCTACAAGTTTACTAAACGCCATAGCCTCAATTCTTTGCAAGTTTGCTCTCTACAAGCGCAACAAGAGAGTCTAAAGATTTCAGGTTCTTTGGAGTTGCATCCTTTGCATCCAACTTAATGTGGTACTCCTCACTCAATGTCATAAGGATTGTTGTAACACCCAGTGAATCAAGTTCCCTAAAGAGGAAGTCCGAATCAAAATCTACCAGCGGCAGCGCATCCTCCAACAGTTGTCTAATTCTCTCTTTCATATTAAGTATCATTTTTTCTCTACAATGTGTAAATCTGCAACAAACTCAGTTTCACCGGTATAATCCAACCAGCCCGTAATCATTCTCTTTGTCTGCCTATCCAGGAACGAAGCCCTCTGAACCTGCTGCATCAACTCTTCATCTCTGTTGTTCAGTATATAAAATGACGTTTCTCCGTTGAATTTGTTGCGTATTGCAATCTCTCCCGTCACAATGTTCGGCAGTGTGTAAACAAACAGAGCCGGTGACGGGAAGAAGTTATCTTTATCCGAAATGGTTCCTAAGTAGTGGAGATCCGTTGCCAAAGAGGATGAATGGTTGAATAGTATAACAGCCGTTTCATCAGCGCTTTCTGCATAGCCGTCACTCTCTTCCTTTAGCAACAATTCAGATGCTATAAAACCTAAACGGCTTAACATATCCATCTTGTAATACTGAGGATAATCTCCAATACGGCTCTTGTAAATCTGAGTCAGCATCTCTTTGCAACCTGCCGGTTTTTCATCTGGATTGCTGAAGATGTTTTTGCCGTCCACTACAACTCCCTCAGTAGAGATATGAACGCTGTGCTTTATCACTAATTCTCCACCACCCAACTCGCCGGCAGCATTGCACTTATCATTTGAACAACTTGCAAACAGAGCGGCATTTGCTCCGCCAAAACCGGAAACCAGTTTTATGAAACTCTTCTTATCAGTCTCTCTGTTCTCTTTGCAAATCTCTATTTTTCCGGAGACACCCAACTCTTCAAACCCTCTGGTTTTTAGCACGGTGCTGTCATCTACAGATTGCATTGTAAGTACGGTCTCCAGCACTCCGGCCGCTCCCAGAGTATGACCAAAATATCCCTTGAGGCTGTTAACCGGAACCTTGCCCAGCCCTGCTCTCTCCAACGCCACGGACTCCATCTGGTCCATAAACATTGTTGCCGTTCCGTGGGCGTTCACCAGTGCAAGTTCTTCTGATGAAGAAGCAAGAGCCTCTTTAAGAGCAAGATATGCACCCTCTCCATCCTTTGAAGGGGCGGTAATGTTGTAGGCGTCATTTCTTACCGTGCCGCCACAAATCCACCACTTGGAACTCTCTTTCTTCTCCGCTGAAAGTATGATTGTTGCGGCCGCCTCACCCAGGTTCATTCCGTAGCGCTCCAAATCAAACGGACGGCACTCCTCCTCTGATAGTGTCTTAAGTGATTGGAATCCCGATAGTATGAACTTACTCAAAACATCCGCTCCGCAAACTACGGCATACTTGTAAAAGCTGGCTTCCAACATTTTGGCTGCCAGCACAATAGAGGAAAGTCCGGAGATGCAGGCGTTGCAAACTACAATAGGGGAGGTGGTTATTCCAAGATGAGAGGAGATTTTTTTTGCACACTCACCGGGGTAGAGGATATGGCCTTCTTTACAATCGGGAGAGAGAAGGTCCACATTTGCTTTGGTTGTTCCAAGAACAAAAAGAACATCTCCGGCAGAGAGGTCAAATTTCTCTGCGGGTACAATGCTTTCCAACGCTCCTTTAACGGATCTAACTACCAGTGATTCAAACTTTGTGAGATTCTCCTCAGAAAAGTTGCAGAGCTGTTCCCTGCTGAAAAGGGAGGCAAATACCCCCTCCTGCAAACCATCGGGAGTATAAGAAGCCAAAGCACTCTTACCCGCCTTAATCTGCTGATAATTATGCCTTGAACCCTCTCCGAGCGGAGAAACTATATTGTCTGCAATCTTGTAAACCAACTTTATAATTTCATTATCTCCTCTGCCAATCCTTTAAAGCATTTGCCCAGTCCGTCTTTGTAATCGTAGTCTTTTCCTGTGCCATACTCGTCTGCAACAATCTCGCATAGACTCTCGTTAGTGGCTTTGTCATAGATTGTTATAACACTCTTTGTGAGGAAAGTTCCCTGTCCCCAGTTTCCCCACTTTGCCTGCATTCTGTCCAAATCTTTAATGACAACCACAATCTTGTATTTAGCGTCTGCAGCATTGTTGTCTATCTTCATTCCCTTTGTCTTCTCGTTGAAAGAGCTTTCAAACTGAGTTTTAATGGCTTCCACTCGTTGATCGTATTGGTCTCCGCACCAGGTTTTGAAATTCTCTTTCTCATGCCAGGTTGTGGCTGAGAAATCAAATTCAACTATAGCTGCAGCTGCCTCTTTCAGGCAATTTGTGCTTCCGGATGTAACTTTCACTTTGGCCTTACCGGCAAAGCAGGTGGTGCCTATCAGCATCAAGGCAAAAAAGAGGGTAATTATTCGTTTCATAACTTTAAGTTTTATTGTCCAAAGATAACTATTTCGGATTACTAATACTCTCTGTTGAGTAATCTGTTAAAGGCCTCCTTCAAATCATAAGCAAGGCGCTGGGTGAAGACATCATCCATCTCTCTGTCTCCCTTAATGATTTCTGTAATCAGACCATCCTTTCCCCAGTAGTAACGGGTCTCCTCTTTTACGATTTCCTTGCCGGTATCCGTAGCTTTCTGACAGAAATAGAATACCAGATTCATATCATCGTCATAGAGGAACTCTTCATAGTATGTGGAGATGGTTCTAACGTACTTGCGTGAAATGAAATAGAGGAAGTAGTAAGGCTCTCCGGTATCTTCATCGTGACCGTTATGATAGTAATAGTTAACTTCATCCTTAATCTCTCCCGCACCCGGTGCAATGTAGTGAGACTTAACGGTTGTGATATTCAGAGGCATCTCCGGCGGATTCTCCGGATCACCCTTCTCAATCATGGTCTTGGTGTCTGCATAGAGTTTACGAATCTTTGCCAGTTGCTCATTCTTCTGAGCCTGATTCTGTGCCTGAACTCCTACCGCAAAGAGTAAAAAAAAGGCCGCTATTGCTATCTTTTTCATATCTGTCTGCTTTTAAACTACCGCAAGTTACAAAAAATCCGCTCACGATATGAGAAAAGCCATAGGGAGTTCCGGGTATCACCCCGGCTTGCCTTCGTTCATCCATCCCAAAACACAATTAATGTCAAAGAAACTCAAAGAAATACAAAAACTCAACATTAGTGTCTTCTGCTCTTCTGAAACACCAATTTTGGCTAGTAAAATTTACCCTTTAAAAACAATCGCGTAAAAACTTTTTACATGCACTTAAAGTTTTTACGCAAATGCTTTGTATCAGCCACTTACAAGCATATCTTTATCGCTAAAAAAAACATTATGAGTTTTGAAGAATTATATCTAAGGGATGGCGTTTGGATGAATTATTTTGATTTGTCTCCGAATGAGAAGCTTGCTGTGAGGCAGAAGAAAAGAGAGCTGGCAAATGAGATATTCACTATGTTAAAAGGAACGATTGTCAATCAGGTTGTAGACCGACAAAAGAAGATAGAAATTCATTTTACAAAGAAGGGAATAAATCATTTTTGTAATGACGCAATAATCACATTAAGTGGAAGATACCTTGATGAAAACTCAATGAAGAAAATAGATGAGATTCTATCAAAAGCCATGTATCTTCCAACTCCTCATACGTTATCATCTTCTAGAAATGACGGTAGAATTCTTTGGTTTGTATACATAGATGCTGATAGAAGAGGTGTCTATTTCAAGGTGTGCTGGAATAAGAATTTGAAAGTATACGAGTTTTATTCCGTTGTAAATCAACTAAAAAAATAGAACCGCTAAGACGCAAGAGTAATACCTCATGTGCAGGCGGTTCTTCTTTCAGCTCCGAAATCTCTGCATAAATGCAGTTTAATTTCAGGCAAGACAAAGGTAGGAAACATTTTGAAAGAAACAAATAATTAAAAAGAAAAAGTTATGTTATGTAAAGTTTATTGTGCCTGTTGTAACGGGCTGGAAGTCACCACTATTACGGTGGAGGTTTCCGTATCTGTAGGCATTCAGTACCGGTTGGTGGGATTGCCGGACAGTGCTATTAAGGAGAGTCAGCAGAGGATAGACAGTGCGCTCACTTGCAACGGTTACCGACTGCCTGGTAAGAAACTGACTATCAATCTGGCACCCGCAAACATAAGGAAAGAAGGATCATCTTTTGACGTGCCTCTTGCAATTGGAATTCTCTGTGCATCAAAGCAATTGGAGGAAAATATTACTGAACGTTTAAGTTCTTTTATAATCCTTGGAGAACTGGCGTTGGACGGAACACTTAGAGAAATTCCCGGTGCTCTTCCAATCATTATTCACTCTATGAACCAAGGTTTTTCTTCTTGTATTCTTCCAAGAAATTCTGCACTGGAAGGGGCTGAAATAGACGGCATTACAATATACGGAGCCAGTACCTTCAAAGATGTTGTAGATATTCTTTCCTCTCCGGAATCCTGCAAAAACATGATTGTTTCTTCCAAGAACATTTCTATGCAAAAGAGTTCTTCTCAGGAGAAGAATAATTATGATTTTGCATTGGTTAAAGGACAACTAAAAGCAAAGAGAGGATTGGAGATTGCAGCTGCCGGATCTCATAATGTCATCCTAACAGGCTCTCCGGGTAGTGGAAAAACCTTTATGGCAAAATGTTTACCTGGAATTCTCCCGCCGATGTCAAAAGAGGAGGCTATTGAAACAAGTAAAATTTACTCAGTTGCAGGTCTTTTGCAAATGATGACCAATAATGAAAATCATACGGGAGGATTAATCCGTCAACGTCCTTTCCGTGCTCCGCATCATACCATAACAGTTCCCGCATTGATAGGTGGTGGCAACAAAGGAATGCCAGGAGAAATCTCTTTGGCACATAACGGCGTACTCTTTGCCGATGAATTTGCCGAGTTTGACCGCCGTTCAATAGAGGTGCTGCGTCAACCATTGGAAGACGGTGTAGTTCAGGTAAGTAGAGTACGTTCCAAAAATTACTACCCCGCCCGTTTTATGCTGGTTGCAGCTATGAATCCCTGTCCTTGCGGACACCTGTTTGACGGAGCGGGAGAATGTAAATGCTCCTCATCCGCCATATCAAAATACAGAGCAAAAATATCAGGGCCGGTTTATGATAGAATTGATATCAACCTGATTGTCAGGCAAGTTGCTGCATCAGATTTAATCTTTGGAGGAGACGTCAAAGAGGAACCGAGCAGTGTTATAGCAGAGAGAGTTAAGGCCGCAAGAGATATTCAATTGAAAAGATATTCTTCAAACAATGAGTCTTTCTTCACGAATGCTGCCATCAGTTCATCCGGATTAAAAAGATATTGCTCTTTGGGCAAAAGAGAGGAACTCTTCATGGAGGCGGTGATTAACAGACATAAGATTTCCGCCAGAGGTTACACCAGAATTTTAAAGATTGCCCGCACAATTGCAGACCTCGCCCATTCTGATTCCATAACAATGAATCACCTTGCAGAGGCCGTCCAGTTCCGTTGCCCAGACAAAGACGAGCTCTTTTAGGACTCTTGGTTATATCACGATTTTGTAATATATTTGAACATTGAAAGATGTAGTTATGAAGATTATTGTAGTAATAGAAAAAGGGAAAGACGGAAAGTTTGGAATGTTTGCCAACAACCTGAAAAGCAGTGTTATCTGGGGAGAAGGAAATACTATAGAAGAGGCAAAAGCTGATTTTGACAACAGCTTTAAAGAGGTTGTGGAATGTTATGAGAGTGAGAAAATAGCTGTTCCTAAAGAACTTATCAATCCAACATTTGAGTACAAGTATGACGTTGCTTCAATCTTTACTGAGTTGGATTACATAAACATATCAAAGTTTTCAAAAATCTCCGGAATAAACGCCTCTTTGTTAAGGCACTACAAGAAGGGAGATTACTATATCTCCCAGAAGCAAGTTTTGAAGATAGAAAATGCTCTTCATCAAATAGGACGGCAACTGCTTTCCGTTTCACTGTTGTAAACTTTGCCTCCCGATGGGCTTAAAATATATTGTTTATACATAATCATTATATATCTTTGCAGTATAAATAAAAGCGTTCAGATATATGACATTAGTATCTTTTAGGGTTGATGAACAACTGAAGAAAAGCTTTGATCAGATGTGTGATCAGTTCGGTCTCAGTAACAGCGCTGCCTTCAATCTTTTTATGAAGGCCGTTGTAAGAGAGCGTAAGATTCCGTTTGAGATTAAAGCGGAATCTGAGACAGAAATCAGACAAAAAGGTTGGGAGGCATTTCAAAGGATGAGAGAACAGGCAATAGCAAATGGGGCGGGTGATATGAGCCTTGATGAAATAAATGCCATTATTAATGAAACCAGAAATCGAAAATAAAATATTTGCAGTTATAGACACAAACGTTCTTGTTTCTGCGCTTATTGCAACAAAAGTAGAATCGTATCCACTAATGGTTGTGGCTTATGTGTTTACGGGAGTAATCACACCGGTCTTCAACAATGAAATATTAGCTGAATACCAGGAGGTTTTATCCAGAAGTAAGTTTAATCTGAATCAACAGGATATAGAACAAACAATGAGTTTTTTCAAATCAGTTGGTGTAAACGTTCAGCACACAGAGACAACAGATGAAGTGTTTACGGATGCTAAGGATATTGTGTTTTTGTCATTACGCCCAAAGAGATGGTGGAGATTTGTATTGCACTGAAAACTCGTTACTGAATGGTGACGGTGCGGGAGAGGTCAGGGTTGGTAGTGATGGTCACTTTGATAACGTCCTGAGGGAGAATCTCCTCAATCTTTTCCGGCCACTCAATCAGGCAGAGGCCGCTACCGGCAAAGTACTCTTCCGCTCCTATATCGTAGGCTTCAGAGAGCTTGTTAATGCGGTAGAAATCAAAATGATATATAGGGAAGCCCCTATTGCTGGAGTATTCGTTTATGAGGGTGAAAGTGGGTGAGTTTACATTGTCTTTTACACCTAAAGCGTTGCAGATGGCTTTGATGAAGGTGGTTTTTCCGGCACCCATCTTTCCGTAGAAGGCAAAGATGTTGCTAGTTAAGTCGGACTCCGAGATGTACTGAACAAACTGCTCAGCTACGGAGTCAATCTCTTCCAAATTCTTAATTGTAAATGTTTTATTTGCCATCTGCCTGCATCTGTTCTTCTGTGATGATTGTGATGTTGCCCTCCAAATCTTTTGCAATCCAGTCTCCCTCATTGCACTGCACAATTCCCTCATCTGTCATGATGAATAGATAGAGAAATCCCATACAGAGATGAGGCTGCATAAGGCGCTCTTTCACCATCTCCTTCACTTCCTCAATGTTAACGCCGTCCCAACGTAAGGCATTCACCATCTTGCCTTTATGCAGAAGTATCTTTTTCATTATATCTTAATGACAATCTTCTTACGGTAGAGTACGTATGCCATCAGTGTGAATACCAGCACATAGATGATTGCATACATAAGTGAGGCGTACTCGTTATTGCCGCCGAATACCGGCTGGCAGATGTGCTGGTAGAACCAGCTGAGTACAGAGTCGGATTTCTCTCCCATTGTTCCGTCATCCTGGAGTGCGTGAACTGTCCAGCGAATCATTCCGCCAAGGATCTTGGAGAAGAGGCCCGCCATTACAAAAGCAAAGAGCGGGTTCATACCCAGCGCTTTGAAAGGGGTGAAGAACTTTTCCTTGCCTTTTACATCTATGAAGTAGATGAAGAAGGCGAGCATCAGAATAGCCCAACCGCCTGCGTATAAGACGTATGAACCGGTCCAAATCTTCTTTACTATCGGGACCCAAATGCTTGCAATCATTCCCAAGCCAAGGCAGATCATTCCAATTACAAAGAGCTTTGCAACAGAGGTGGTTTTGTCCGTGCTGGTGCGGCAGATATTACCGATAAGGAAGCCGAGCAGAACGGTGCAGCTTCCGGATAGCACACCAATAAGTCCCTCAGGGTCAAACGCAAAGCCGTCTCCGTGGTAAACGTGGTTGTCTCCGATGAGGCCGAGTGAGTTGAAGAGATTTACGTCAAATGCTCCGGATGCTCTTCCGGCCATTGTATCCTTTACGGTCTCTCCAAAGAGGAAGGCTCCCTCGCCGTCTCGTAAAAGCCAGAGTACCAGTATCTCCAGCAGAGAGAGAATGACCATTGCAGTTATAATCTTCTTTGGCTTTTTAAGCAGCAGAGCAAAGAATCCGCCAAAAATGTAGCAGAGTGCAATCCTCTGAAGCACACCGAATATCCTTAGATGTTCAAACTTGTATGCTATGCTTCCCCAGAATCCAAGTTCCTGGTCTACAGGGAATTTAATGAACGGGAAGGCATTAAGCAAAAGACCTACCAAAAAGATGAGACAACCTCTCTTTACAAGTTTTTTGATGCTGGCTCCGGAGAGAGACTCGTTGTACTTTGCAAAGGAGAAGGCCATTGCGGCACCCACAACAAAGAGGAAGAACGGGAATACCAGATCCGTAGGAGTACAGCCGGCCCAGGAGGCATGCCTTAACGGTTTGAAAATGTGGCCCCAACTGCCGGGGTTGTTTACCAGAATCATTCCCGCAACTGTCATTCCTCTGAGTACGTCCAGAGCAACATAGCGGGTGCTCTTTGCTTGTCCCATAATAGATAGGTTTTGGTTTATACTAGTGCAAAATTAACTAAATAATGTTATTTTCGCCATTATAAAAGTGACGGGAATGGAATTGTTTTTCTCCACGGAAATAGGCAAAGATAGGCTCACTCTCAGGGGCAAGGAGGCGGAACACTGCGCCAAGGTCCTCCGTCATAAAGTTGGTGATACGCTCTTTGTCATTGACGGACGTGGCGGATTGTACCGCTGTCTGATCTCTGAAATCACTCTTGCCAAGAAGGGGGAACCAAAGGTAGAGTGCTCAATAGAAGAGCTTTCCGTTGGCGTAGGGGGAAGGAACTATTCCCTCACGATGGCTGTCTGCCCAACCAAAAATATGGAGCGTTTTGAGTGGTTTGTAGAGAAGGCAACCGAATTGGGAGTGGACAGAATTATCCCGATAGTTTCCGAGCACTCCATCCGCACCACAGTCAAAAAGGAGAGAGTGGAGGCGGTGGCACTCTCCGCCACCAAACAGTCTTTAAAGTCCTATCTGCCTGAGATAGAAGAGTGTGTGAGTGTTAAAGAATTTCTCCATCGAGATTTTGAAAATACTCTTAAACTCATTGCGCACTGTGAAGAGGGTGATAAAAAGAGCATCCGTGAAAGGCTTGCAGAGGCCGCATCGGGAGCAAGTTCCAAGGGGCGGAGCGTTGTTGTGATGATTGGGCCGGAGGGGGACTTTTCTGAAAATGAAATAGCCCTCGCACTTAGCAAGGGCTATAAACCTGTAACACTGGGTCCTTCCAGATTGAGAGTAGAGACCGCCGCACTTGCTGCAGTGAGCGAAATCTACTTTGCCTCAATAGATTAATTCTTTCTTCCTCCGAACAGGTAGTTCACTCCGAACGTAATGTGTGTATTGCACTCATTTACAGGAATAAACTGCGGAGTCATCTTGGTGTAGTAGTTATCCGTTCCTATGTGGAAACTGAATTTCTTTGCATAAACGTTGGCCATCATTCCGTACTCCCAACCGTATGTTGAGTAGGCCGTACTTGCTGAGAGACTCAGCCACTTAAGAGGGGAAACGTTCAGAGAAACTCTGCCCTCGTGGAAAGGAACCATGTGGTTATAAATCTGAGTTCCCAGAACGCCGATGGACATCTTCTCATAGAAAGGCATCTTGAACTCCGCTCCCACCATTGCGGTGTAGGTAATCAGAGACGGCTTAATGTTCTTTTTCCTAGGCTCAAACTCGTAAATTCCCTTAACGTGGTCTACCAGATGGTTGAGAACCTCCTTAAGGCTGGAAGACTCCTCAATGTCTATAAGCTCCTCACCGTCAAACTTCCAGGTGTGATCTTTGGCAACTCCGGAGGCCTTGTTGAACCACCAGATTGCTCCAACGTCATTTATTGCGGCTGATACATTGATATACTCGTTAACCTCATATTTTGCACCAAGGTCAACGCCCAATCCCAAACCTCCGAATCCGAAAGGTTTGAACTTAACTCCCGATAGATCACATACTTCTGTACCCTGAGAAGGGGAAATCTTCATCCTTCTGGAGACTCCGCCTCCTGCTGCATCAAACGATGCGTTGGAGTACATTGCCCACATATCTTTGCTTAGGCTTGCATACATATCCGTAACCTTCATCCTTATGGCGTTCATACCGATAAGGACTTTTCCTCTTGCTCCCAAAGAGAGTCTTCCAAACTTGCGTGAAGAGCCGAACGCCAACTCAATGTAGGTGTTTGTAAAGGCCTTAACGTTGGAAAGATCATAGAAGAAATCTTCCGGAGCGTCTCCCTTAAGGAACGCAAATAGACCTTTTGGAATGTTGGCGGAGGTCTGGTTTATATAGTTGACTTCTATAGTGTTGAAGTAATCGTTACCGTTATATTTTTTCCAGAATCCGTAAGAGAGAACGTTCTCATGAATGTTTACGTTTATCTTATTTTTCT
The DNA here is from genome assembly GCA_017618115.1 of Bacteroidales bacterium. GTDB lineage: Bacteria > Bacteroidota > Bacteroidia > Bacteroidales > UBA932 > Egerieousia. The sequence continues at coordinate 76,129 of JAFZUX010000015.1, forward strand.
CTCTGATTTTTGCAAGGAACTCATCTGCATCTACGCTCTTGTGCATGAAGGTAACCAGTTCGTCACCGTAAGGCCAGAAGAATGTGCTGAGTGCCATATTACTCTGAGTACCTGCACTTATGTTGAGAATACCGCCCACAAAGTTTTTATCTGTTTGGAAAGATGGGTTCAGACGGTAGTTGTGGGTGTAGTGATCAATAAAGTATGCACCTCTGAGTTCCTGTCCAAATAGGGAGTATGCAGAGGCCAAAAGTATAATTGCTGCTATAGTTATCTTTTTCATAATCAAGTCTTTTAAGGGTTTAAGATTCATCGTCGGAATTGTTCTTCTTTTTCTTAACCCTGAGGTTTATACCCTCCGGCAGCTGAAGACTCACTTTATTGATACTGATTCCCAGGTGATGCTCAATCAGCATGGAACTGCTTGGCATTGTGGGCGCTACAAACTTAATGCAGATTCCGTCAAATCCGGTTCCGTCTGCAGTCTGGCTTCTGGTAATGTGAAGCGTGGCATCCGTAAGACCCGGATTCTCAGCAGTTCCGGCAGGAAGCGTTGCGGTGAGGAAGGTCTCAACGTCCGGAATCTGATTTCCATTAGTATCTATAACATAAGCGCTTACATTGTATTGGAACGGGAGAGTGTTTTTTAGAGTGAGGAAGAATTTCATCTCCGGAATTCCAAAGTCGTTAAGGTTTATGAACGAGATACCGTTAATTTTGTAATAACCAAAGATGAAGTTGGTAAGTGTTTCACCCTTAGGGTCAAAAATCCAATCATCATTTTCATCTTTGGAGAAGTAATTCTTTGCCTCCTTGCTCAGCAAAGCCTTAATACGCAGGTGTCCAATGTCTCCAATAGGTACCTGGATTTGTTTACCTACGTTCATCTCGTAGTTAATGTCTTTTTTCAGGCTGTATCTCTTGTCTACGGAACAGCTTAAAAAAAAGACAGTTGACAAAATTAGTAAGACGTATTTCATAACTGTAAGTTTTTTTATTTTCTTATAATTTCAATCTCTCCCCTCAACCCAACCTTAATGATTTGAGACGCTTTGTGCGTGGAGTTTTTCTCCTCCATTGCAGGGGATACGACATAATCTACCCCCTCCTTTATGCTCTGCTCAATATCTTTAAATCCTTTTGGCGGCTTTTCTCCCGATATGTTTGCGCTGGTAGAGACGATAGGTTTTTTCAACCTGAAACAGAGCTGCTTGCAGAACTCGTTGAAGGGAATTCTGATACCCGCGCTGCCGTCTTCTGCAATAACGTTTTCTGCAAGATGGCAGGCATTGGGATAGATGATTGTCATTGGAGAGTCATTCACTTCAATCAGATCCAATGCTGCCTGTGGAATCTCTTTAACGTAGCGTGCCAGCATATCCAAATCACAGACAAGGGTTACCAAAGATTTGCTCTCCTCTCTTTTCTTTATTGCAAAGACCTTTGCAACCGCCTCTTTATCAGTAGCGTCACAGCCAATGCCCCAGATTGTGTCCGTAGGGTAGAGTATGGTTCCGCCGTTTTTCAGAACCTCCGCGGCTTTGGCCACCTGGATCTCCATCTTGGGATCCATCTTGTAAGCTCTCTTTCCTCCCATAGTTATTTTATGATAGTGAATTCTGTGACCACCGGGTAATGGTCTGAGAAATCGCACTTTATGGTCTTGTGACTTACACCCTCAAAACTCTCCGGAATAAATACGTAATCTATTCTGAGCAGAGGCCAGAGTACGGAATATGTTGCAGCAAAGCCTTTACCGCTCTCCTTAAAAGTATCCTTTCTGTTGTATGAGAGTTTGTAGTAGGTGTAAGACATTGGGGTGTCATTGAAATCTCCGCAGATGATTGTTGGATACGGGCTCTCTTTTATGATGTTGAAGAGAGCGTTCGCCTGGCGTGACCTTCTTATGACGGCATCTCTAATCTTGTGATTTACACTGAGTATCTCTCCCTTCACCTCCTCAACGTTTCTCTTGTTCTCTCTTATTTTCTTGATAGATGAAGTAAGAGAAATGCTGTTGGATTCCAGGTGGTTGTTGAAGATTCTAATGGTATCGTTCTCAACAACTATATCTGCGTAAATACTCAGGTTGGTGCTGTTCTTGAACTTGATAGTTCCTCCGCCAATTATCTTGTGACGGCTGAGGATTATATTTCCGAATACGTCTCCCTTGTTTGGAAACATATAGTTTGTGCGGTACTTGTACTGAGGGAGAATGGATGCCGTCTGAGAAAATTCATCCAGCGTAACCTCCTGAAGACAAACAATATCCGGATTGTCCTCCTTTATCTGTGCAAAGACTCCCGCCTTTGCCGTATCCTTATCCAGGTTATTCTTTGAGAGACCAAAGTTTCCGACATTGTAGGTCTCCAATTTTATCAGATTGCCCTCTATTAAGTCTCCTCTCTTTGAGCCAAAACGGTAGAACCTGTCTGCAAAGAGCATGGCGGGCAGAATGGCAATAACCGTAATCCAGGCGCTCTTGCTTCTCAAAATGAGCGCAATGAGCAGAAGGATAAAATTTACTATCAAAATCGGGATAAAATAGAGTCCAAAGAAAAGGGGCATCCAGTAGTGGGCCGGATCAATGTAAGAGGAAATGTATGAGACAATTAGGCACAGTCCGGCAAGAACCAGAAGCACTCTGAACGCAACGCTCAGAAAAACTATAAATCCGTTTCTTCTCTTTGCCGCCATCAATATTCAGTATACATTCTGTCTCGTTTTCTCCACAGCAGAAGTAAGATCAAACCAAAGACCATACCCCCCAGATGTGCAAAATGTGCCACTCCGCTTCCCGTGTCAAACACTCCGCAAACCAGTTCTATTGCTCCGAATATACATACAAACCACTTTGCCTTTAGAGTTATCGGGATAGGGAAAACCATTGTTATTCTGTTGTTTGGGAAGAGCATACCGTAAGCCAGAAGAACTCCGTAAACGGCACCGGAAGCACCCACGGTAGGTATAGGATATGTTACTCCCTGCAGGTGCATCACTCCCAGATGGCAGGCCGCCGCTCCCAGTCCGGTAAGCATGTAGTAGAGCAAAAACTTCTTTGGACCCCACACATGTTCCAACATTATACCAAAGAAGAATAAGGAGTACATGTTGAAGAAGATGTGGAAGAACCCACCGTGCATAAACATGTGAGTGACAAGCTGATGTATCTTAAAGTAACCGGAGTCCACAGGGAACAGGGCAAACTTCAGATACATTGTATCACCAATAATCAATGTGGCAATGAACATTATCACATTGATGATAATTATGTTTCTAAGTACTATGGGTATGTTTCTCATAACATTCTCTTTTTAATCTCGTCCGCACCAACTCTTACTACGCAATAGCCTCCCGTTGGGGAAGTTGCGCTCTCCTTACACTTGAAGAGTGACTCCACAACAGCCTCCGCTTCTCTCTCTGAAATGGTCTCGGTGTAAGAGAAATTGGTGTGACGAACAACCTCCAGTGCAACCTTGCGGAAGAATTCCGTCTCGTCTCCGCTTTCCAGGTATTGAGCAATCTCTTCTATGCACTCCTCAATGGAGAACTTCTCTCCCTTAAAGTCTGCAGGTGTGCCGCTTACAACAATGCTGTCCTTTCCAAACTGACGTATCTCAAAGCCCAGTCTTGCCACCTTCTCTTTGTTATCCATTAATGTCTTGAAGGTTGCGTGGTCCAGAGTGACGCTCTTAGGGAAGAGTTCCTCCTGAATGGCGCACTCTCTGTTATTTACGGAGTTCAGATACTTCTCGTAAAATATTCTCTCTCTGGCTCTTGCAATGTTAATCAACATTACGCCGCCCTCTCCGTCCTGAGTTGCCACAAGGTCTTTTCCTACCTGAAGATATCTTCTGTAAGGAGCCTGCTCCTCCATCAGATTATCATTGATGGAACTCTCCACGGTCTTATAAGCCGGAGTCTCTATCTTCTTCTCTTTGAACGGGTTAAAGAGAGGGTCATAGTTGATGGAAGGGGCTTTAAACCTCTCTCCCAGGCGCACTCTTTTCTTCTCCGTCTCATCCAACGTAAATCCGTCTCCGGATGTAATCTCCATTGGAACTCCCTCTGTATCAAAATCTATGGCCGGTGCAAATGCATTTTTCCCGATGGCTTCCTTTACGGCAGCCTCCAATATTTGGAAGATCATCTGCTCTTCCTCCAACTTTATCTCCGTCTTGGAAGGGCTGATATTCACATCCATTGCGTCCGGCGCAACCTCCAAAAAGATAAAGTAGTGAGGGGTGTATCCCTCCTGAACAAGGTTGCTGTATCCCTTTACCACCGCCTTGTGAAGCATAGGGGAGCGGAAGAATCTGCCGTTTGCAAAGAGGAACGTGTTTGGCTGATTCTTTTTTGCACTCTGCGGCGTTCCAATAACTCCGTATATCTTTACAACGCTGGTATCCGCTTCAATATCAACAATCTGCTTTGCCATTGGGGCTCCGCAGATATCTGCAATTCTCTGTTTGAGATTTCTTCCTGCAGGCAGGGTCATCACCTCTTTTGAGTTGCTTATAAGGCGGAACTCAATATCCAACCTTGTGAGCGCAACTCTGGTAAACTCAGAAACTATTGCACGGTACTCGCTACTGTCAGACTTTAAAAACTTTCTTCTAGCCGGTATGTTGTAGAAGAGATTTCTGACTGAGATGTTGCATCCCTGAGGGCAACCCGCCTCGCTCTTTTCCAGCACTTTAGAGGCTGCAATATGTACCTGTGTTCCGGTCTCTTCTCCCCTTTTGCGAGTTCTGAGGGTAACATCCGCGCAGGCGGCTATTGAGGCCAACGCCTCTCCCCTGAATCCGAAGGTTGAGAGGTTCTGCAAATCCTCCACGCTATCTATCTTTGATGTGGCGTGAGAGAGGAAGCAGAGCTCCGCCTCCTCTGAGGTCATACCCTCTCCGTTATCTATAACCTGAATCAGAGTCTTACCGTAATCATTGACTACAAGCATAATAGAGGTAGCCCCCGCATCTGCGGAGTTCTCCATAAGCTCCTTCACAACAGATGAAGGGCGCTGAATCACCTCGCCTGCAGCAATCAAACTGTATATCTTTTCCGGAAGAACCTTTAACATAAACTATCCACTTGTAGTCTGGTATGCGTTAAACAGCAGAGAGAAGACCTTTGCAAAATAGAACAGGGCAACAAGGATTGCTGCAAGAAGGATATATACAATAATCCTCTTGGCGGTGGAGTAGCCTCCCGTCTTTCTCAGCGGTTCTCTGCGAGCCCTTCTGAACCCCTTGGAGACTATGGAGCCGGGTACATAATCCTCTCCCTGTTTCTGAGCTTCTGCCTCAGCATTTACCCCGTCAAACTTCTCCAGATCCTTGTTGTAGTGCCTTGCAGGGTAGTCAAACACCCTGTGAGAAGGCAGATGAAAAAACTTAAATCCCATTATCTTCAACTCTAGATTTGTACAAAGATAAGAAAAACCATTATTTTTGCGGTATATGAGCGCTAACATTAGAATTGGAAACGGTTATGATGTTCACCTTCTGGCTCCGGGTCTTCCTCTGATTCTGGGCGGTGTGAACATTCCTCACACTAAGGGCTGTGTGGCCCATTCAGACGGAGATGTGGCTATCCATGCCCTCTGCGATGCTCTTCTGGGCACCCTCGCACTTGGAGACATAGGTCATCACTTTCCGGATACCAGCAACGAGTTCAAGGGAATAGACAGCAAGATTCTTCTCCAAAGAACCTACAACATGATTCTGGAGAGGGGCTACCGCCTTGTAAATGCAGATATTACAATTCTCCTCCAAAAACCTAAGGTTGCACCTTTCATTGAGAAAATGAGGGAAACCCTCTCTCAAACCCTTTCCAAGTGCAACAAGGATTATCCTTGCTCCAAGGAAGATATCTCCGTTAAAGCCACCACCACGGAGAAGGCCGGCTTTGTTGGCAGAGAGGAGGGAGTAGCCGTTTACGCCTCTGTTTTAGTGGAGCGAATTTGAAAAAATTTGCTCTTAAGATAAAAATCATTACTTTTGCAACCCCATTGAGATATGGTGTAATGGTAGCACAAGAGATTCTGGTCCTCTTAGTCCTGGTTCGAACCCGGGTATCTCAACAAACGGTCCGGATAATCCGGACTTTTTGATGGCGCGGTAGCTCAGCTGGTTAGAGCGCATGATTCATAATCATGAGGTCGGCGGTTCAAGCCCGCCCCGCGCTACAAAAAAAGGAAGGCAAAAGTGATGTGACCCCCAAAAGTTGGACGGTTTAACATTATTACGAGGCCTTAGATTGGAACAGAGCTCGGTATTGCACCGGGCTCTTTCCTTTTAGCCTCAGTTTGATTCTATCGTTGTTGTAGTACCGGATGTATTCTCGGA
>JAFZUX010000016.1 GCA_017618115.1 Bacteroidales bacterium
CGACAGAATGAAGTGAGTTTTGATGGTATAAATCACTCCCGGAAGGAGCCTAAAATGATATTTATATGTCCCTTCTATCTCCTACAAATTCCTTAACTTTGAGGTTGTGAAAAGACATCTTCTATCATATAAGACAATCCTCCTTTTCCTGCTTCTGACACGGGTGCTTTATGCCAGTGGGCAGGAGAAAGATATAGTCGTGATAGATGGCATTCCAGCGTTGCCAACTGCAGAGACAGATAGCCTTTTTAGAAATATCGGACCAGACAAGAAAGATACTCTGTTATTCTGTGAAAAAATACTAATTGCATATAATCTAGAATCCAAAGACATACAATCTTGTGTTTGGATGAGGCCGAGCATACATTCCATTGGTTGTAATCCTGCTTCTTCTGTTCTTTATTTCCAGACCAAGAAAATTAGACAGTTCTATCTGAATGGCAAACTGAAAAGAAGAAGGAAAGGCATTCCTATCAGTTATTTCAAATATTACCAGAAACTGCTCCCCGAAGCTGTAAGAAAGAACTGGAGAATTGGTCAGGAAAAGCTGGAGCAGATAGAAATCATCATACCGGATTAAGCTCTTGAACACTTTTCCGAACGTGCTTGCGGGGAGAATCCGGAAAAGGGAAACTATAATGACTGGAGAACGTTAATAAGATGCATCAGTGATTTATATTTAGTTTGCTGATAACCAGCGGGTGCTCCTGTTCAAACTTCTCTTTTGACAATATCCTTTCGGTATCAAATCCTTCAATCTTTTGCTTAGAAGAAATAGCATCTATTCCAGCTTGAAAATATAAATAAAGATTAAATTTTTCTACGTCGGTTAAGTTATCTATAGCTATAGAAAACGTACTGTCACCTACCTCGTCAAGAATATTTATCATATTTTCTCCGTGCTCATAAGCACATTCTCCGTAAAAGAACAGTGAGGCTAATTCTTTGATACTATTAGCATTACCCCTTAAAGATTCATAGTATTCTATATTGTAATTAAAGTGATGATTATTTTGGGCGTAATAACTTATATTATGCGTAGTAGTCTTATTAGCCCATATTGAAAGAACTGCCAGTCCTGTGATTCCCAATAAGAGTAATCCCAAGACCATATAGTTTCTCCAATGAAAGTAACGTTGATATTGCATTTTTGCAAAGATAAGAAACAAGCCGGCAATAAATAGATTTCTGTGCTCTAATTTTGGCGACGGATAGGCTACAAACTTGAGCGAATATAGCCGTTAAAAACATATCGCACAAGGGGCCCAAAGATTCTCCTGATGACTGACTTATATTCTTTTGCCAGTTTTTCCCAAGTGCCCAAATTAGTTCATGGTTCTTTTTCTTCCAAGGACTAGCACAATGAAATACAAGAGACTTCGACCCCCAATATATAAGCTATCGAATATCACAAACTCTCGCACACATTGAATCTGCTCAGCTTTACTCCAAAATGATAATGAAATGTTCCTGTTTCCTTCACAAACCAGATTAGGATAGTTTGCAATCAATATTATCACTAATGCAACAGATGCAATATACACTAATGCCTGAATATAAGGGAGAAACTTTTTTGAATTAACTACTTTTATAATCTGAGCGATACAATCAATAACAATTAAAAGACAACATATAACAAGGATGTTCCAGTAGCGGTTATAAGCTGAGTTGTTTCCAATACCATCAAGATTATACTTTTCTGTTACCCCGAAACAAATGAAGGTGTAAATGAAGAACAGTAGCCCTATCAATCTGGTGACCAATAAGATTTTTTCTAGTGTCTTCCATTTCATAATACTCCAATTCCCATTTTTCAGCACATTAGTTTAATCCAGAGCAGAGGAAACCTATCCCCATCTCCTCCATCTCGGATCTTCACCCTTCTCTCTCTTCTCCTTCTTCTCCCGATAGATATCCCTTATTATGAGAATGATCTTGATAACGCAGAACAATCCCAATATCACAAACGCTGGAATCAGGATATACTGTCCCATTGCACCAAAAACCTCTTCCCTATAAAGAATAATCATATACTTCCTTATTCCGGCTTTTCTATGCGGTCCAAGAAATCTGCGACAGTGAGTATCTCGATACCCTCATAATTCTCGATGGAGAGCAAATCGCTGTCTCCGCTCACGATATAAATACACCTCCCGTCAACAGCACATGATATAAACTTGTCATCATCAGGATCTCGACTGATACGAATATCGGAAGTAACACGGATGATTTCAAATCTGGCAAGAAAATCTTGAAGCGGAATCTTTGTACTGATATCAGGGTACTTCTGCTTAAGGCGAAGAACAATTTCTTCGTACTCGTCCACAATCTCCTTGCTTGCCACGACATCCACCCGGTTCTCCATTATGTGACGGAGAAGCTGGTAGGGCTTACCACCAAAGAAGACAGCGGAGGCAACGACATTTGTATCTATAACGATTCTCATTTGCGTTTCTCCGCTCTCATTGACTTGATTTCCGCATTAATCTCCTCCTCTGTAAGTCCAAGCTGCCTGGCAGTTTTCTGAGCCTGCTCGATTAACGAGTAGAATTCATCCAGAGAAGGATCCCTAACGGGTTTAAGGAGGATGTTCTCGTTGTCTGTTAAGACCAGGAACTGAGAACCTTCCCCAAGATTGAGTTTCCTGCGGATTGAGATAGGAAGGACTATCTGTCCTCTCGATGACATTGCTGCAATTGTTGCCATATTTTCCGATATTTAAGACAGGTAAGAATTACTTACTTTTCTGCAAAAATAGAAAATATTAATAAAAAAACAAAAGCCAGGAGTTCTACTTTCTATCAACTTTCTCCACTCCACCCCTATTCTATCAACCTGTATTAAGCTCTTGAACACTTTTTCCGAACGCGCTTGGAATGCGAATACGGAAAAGACTGGGGAATGGATAGGATATTTGCTCCATTTCCATTGATTATCCTATCTTTGTGCTAACTGGAGCTCCTATACAATTTAGCACAGATAATAAGGACTGTATGAAAAGGATCTTACTGATATTGCTGACAATCTTCTTGGGGATGGCAACGGAAGGAAAAGCACAAAACAGACTTTATCCTCCTAGTTTTAACGATATTAAACACCTGTCTTGGAATAAGAATAACGGAAAAATAAGAAATTTTGCATTTCAAATTTTACCTGATATTCAATATGAATTGAAATCATATACTTGTTATTACGATGATACTGATTCTGTCCTTGTTTTAGAAATATATAAGGGCATTGTTTCTAACTCTTTATTCGGGAAAATAAAAAGGCTGTTTGGAGGAAGGGTAAAACTTAAAGCCCAAATTGAAAAATATCGTTGCCAAATATCACCTGAAGCAACAATATGTTTCAGAAAATTGTTTTTATCCGCAATAAACTCTTCATCATATCTATCAGACCCTTTGGGAAATGATGGAGATGACTATAGATTTTATGCTGAAAGATTTGGAAGTATCGGAAGTATTATTATGGCTGAAGGCTGGAGCCCTTCCTCTCCTGACAGTAATTGCGGAATATTGGTAGATATACTCTATCGAATTACTGATGCAGTCAAAAACAATAGTCCAGAGGAATTAGAGAATCTTATTCCTATCGCAGAAGAATTAACAGAGAAATTCAAATCCTTGTATCCTGAAGATTTTAAAAAATGGGGAAACGTGTTGAAGAGATAATACGTTAATCTTAAGGTGACACATCTTTAGCTGGTGTGTCACCTCATTTTTGATAGTCTCCCTTTGCTCTCATTTTGGCGACGTATAGGCGACAGAATTGCATATTTTTCCCATTTTTCTGGATTTTTGGGGTGAATGGGAAGAGTGGGAGATGATGACCTGATTTGATAGAAAATCCCTGTTCTATGCACCCAGAAAGGGGATTTTATATAGGAAAAGGGATTGCCAGGTCAGGTGTTAAACTGCTTGACAATCCCCTGTTGTGGGCCCACCAGGGCATGATCCTGGGACCCCCTGATTATGAGTCAGGTGCTCTAACCAACTGAGCTATGAGCCCCAATCCAGCGGCCGTTGGTTATTCGGCCGCTAACTTGTACTGTACAAAGATAATACTTTTTTGTACTATCAAACCTTAATCTCAACCTCAACACCGCTAGGAAGCTCGAGCTTCATCAGAGCGTCAACAGTCTTTGATGAAGAGGAGTAGATATCCAGAAGACGGCAGAAAGAATTGAGCTCAAACTGCTCGCGAGCCTTCTTATTAACGAAGGTAGAGCGGTTTACGGTGAATATCTTCTTGCTGGTCGGAAGTGGAATAGGACCGCTGACGATAGCACCTGTAGCCTTTACAGTCTCAACAATCTTAGCAGCTGATTTGTCAACCAGTGCGTGATCATAAGACTTCAGTTTAATTCTAATCTTTTGGCTCATTTTTATAATTTTTTAAATTTCTTCTTTTAAATCCGGTTTATTCATCATCATCTGCAAGATGCACACCCGCCTTCTCAATAACCTCTTTAGCAAGGTTAGCAGGAAGCTCTGCATAGTGAGAGAATTCCATAGTACTTGTTGCACGTCCGGATGAGAGTGTTCTCAGAACTGTCACATAACCAAACTGTTCTGAAAGCGGAACTTTTGCCTTAATAATTCTGGCACCGCCTCTTGAGTCCATATTGGTTATCTGTCCGCGACGTTTGTTGAGGTCTCCGATTACATCACCCATACTCTCCTCAGGTGTTACAACCTCCAGAGCCATAATAGGTTCCATAATCACAGGAGCTGCCTTGCGAGCTGCTTTGCGGAATGCCTGGCGGGCACAGATTTCAAATGAAAGCTGGTCTGAATCAACAGGGTGGAATGAACCATCCTTAAGAACAACCTTCATTGATGTAACCTCGTAGCCTGCCAAAACACCGTTTGCCATTGCAGCCTTGAAGCCCTTCTCAACTGCAGGGATAAACTCTCTAGGAACGTTACCACCCTTAACCTCGTCTACAAACTGGAGTCCTGTAACTCCCTCATCTGCAGGGCCGAGTTCAACGATGATATCCGCAAACTTACCGCGGCCTCCGGTCTGCTTCTTGAATACCTCTCTGTGCTGAACCGTCTGGCAGAGAGCCTCTTTGTAGTTAACCTGAGGTGCACCCTGGTTAATCTCTACGCCGAACTCTCTCTTAAGACGATCTACCAAAATCTCAAGGTGAAGCTCACCCATTCCGCTGATGACGGTCTGACCTGTCTCAGTATCCGCCTTAACGGTAAAGGTTGGATCCTCCTCTGCAAGTTTACCGAGTGCAATTCCCAGCTTGTCCAGATCTCCCTGAGTCTTAGGCTCTACGGCCAGTCCGATAACCGGCGTAGGGAATACCATAGACTCCAGAACAATCGGATGGTTCTCAGCACATACGGTATCTCCCGTACGGAGATCCTTAAAGCCTACAACCGCACAGATGTCTCCTGCCTCAACGAACTCAATTGGGTTCTGTTTGTTGGAGTGCATCTGATAGAGTCTTGCAACTCTCTCTTTCTTACCGCTTCTGGTGTTGAGCACATAAGAACCGGAATCAAGTTTTCCGGAGTATGCTCTCATATATGCCAATCTTCCTACGAACGGATCTGTAGCAATTTTGAATACCAGACCGCAGAAAGGCTCTGATGCTGAAGGTTTTCTCTCAACCTCAGAACCGTCCTTAGGGTTGGTACCAACTACATTACCCTTATCCAGAGGACTTGGCAAATATCTAACTATTGCATCCAAAAGGAACTGCACGCCCTTGTTCTTAAAGGATGAACCACAGCAAATTGGAACAATCTGCATCTCAATGGTTCCCTTTCTGATTGCGGCAATTATCTCCTCTTTGGTGATAGTGTCCGGATCGTCAAAGTACTTCTGCATCAGAGCCTCATCAAACTCAGCCGCAGTCTCCAGGAGGTTGTTTCTCCAGGTTGCCGCCTCGTCCATAAGCTCTGCCGGAACATCCTTGACTTGATAGTTCACAAGCTCTTTGTTATCAGGATCATAAACGATAGCTTTCATATCTATCAAGTCTACGATTCCCTGGAACTTATCCTCAGCACCTATCGGGATACAGATAGGAACTGCGTGAGCACCGAGCTTGTTCTTAATGTCATCTACAACCGCCATGAAATCTGCACCTACACGGTCCATCTTGTTCACGTAAGCGATCTTAGGGACATTGTACTTATCTGCCTGTCTCCAAACGGTTTCGCTCTGTGGCTGAACACGTCCTACAGCGCAGAATGTTGCTACTGTACCGTCAAGAACACGCAGTGAACGCTCCACCTCAACGGTGAAGTCTACGTGACCTGGGGTATCAATTAAATTGATCTGGTAACTGTCACTGTTGTAGTGCCAAAATGCGGTAGTGGCTGCAGAAGTGATGGTTATACCTCTCTCCTGCTCCTCCACCATCCAGTCCATAGTGGCTGCACCGTCGTGAACCTCACCAATCTTGTGAGTCTTACCAGTGTAGTAAAGGATTCTTTCAGATGTGGTTGTTTTGCCGGCATCAATGTGAGCCATGATACCGATGTTTCTAGTATATTTAAGATCTCTAGCCATTTACGCTTGCTCCTTAAATACTAAAAACGGAAATGAGCGAATGCCTTGTTGGCCTCAGCCATCTTGTGCATATCCTCTTTTCTCTTGAAGGCACCACCTTCGTTATTATATGCTGCCATGATCTCCGCCGCTAACTTTTCAGCCATTGATTTGCCCGGTCTTTTGCGAGCGTAAAGAATCATGTTCTTCATACTCAGCGAGATTTTTCTCTCCGGACGCACTTCCGTCGGAACCTGGAAGTTAGCACCACCCACTCTGCGGCTCTTAACCTCAATCTGTGGGGTTACATTCTCAAGTGCTTTTTTCCAAATTTCCATAGGAGCCTTGCCAGAATCTTTCATCTTCTCGCCAATCATGTCGATTGAGTCATAAAAAATAGCGTAAGCGATACTCTTCTTCCCCTGCAACATAAGGTTATTCACGAATCTTGTTACCATAACATCGTGATACTTAGGATCTGGAAGTAGAATCCTCTTTTTAGGCTTTGCTTTTCTCATTGTTGGAAATGTTTTAAATTAATGACTTACTTCTTAGGTTGCTTTGGTCTCTTTGCTCCGTACAATGAACGGCCCTGTTTACGTCCGTCCACTCCTGCAGTATCCAAAGCGCCTCTAAGAATGTGATAACGTACTCCAGGAAGATCCTTAACACGGCCTCCTCTTACAAGCACAATACTGTGCTCCTGAAGGTTGTGTCCCTCTCCTGGGATGTAGGCATTCACCTCTTTCTGGTTTGTCAGTCTAACACGGGCAACTTTTCTCATTGCTGAGTTAGGCTTCTTAGGAGTTGTTGTGTAAACACGTACACATACTCCACGTTTCTGAGGGCTTGAATCAAGCGCGCGAGACTTTGACTTTGTAACAATTCTCTTGCGCCCGTTCCTTACCAATTGTTGGATTGTTGGCATAAAATACTGTTAATCTTAATTTTATGTTATTTACCGCCTTAAAAAGCGGGTTGCAAAGATAATCATACTTTTCTATTCTGCAAAAATTTAGTAGTTTTGGGGATGCAAAATCACCATTAGATAGATATAAAACTACAATATTATGGCTACAAACAGCAAAAAAATTAAAGGCGCACTGAGTAAGAAGTTTATGGACATGGAGTCCAAGTACGGAGCAAAGAACTACCATCCGCTTCCCGTGGTGCTTACAAAGAGTAAGGGCATCTACGTTTGGGACGTAGAGGGCAAGAAATACTTTGATTTCCTCTCCTCCTACTCTGCAGTAAACCAGGGACACAACCACCCAAAGATTGTGAAGGCCCTCAAGGATCAGGCAGACAGACTCTCTCTTACCTCCCGTGCCTTTTACAACGACGCACTCTGCGAGTTTGAAAAGTATATTCACGATTATTTTGGTTATGACCGCGTACTCCCGATGAATACCGGCGCGGAGGGCGTTGAGACCGCCATCAAACTGGCAAGACGCTGGGGCGCCGTAAAGAAGGGCATACCGAACAACAAGATAAAGATCATCTGCTGCAACGGAAACTTCCACGGCAGAACCGTTACTGTTATCACCATGAGTAACGACCCAAGCTCTTACGAGAACTACGGTCCGCTCACCCCTGGCTTTATCCGCATACCTTATAATGATGTAAAGGCCCTTGAGAAGGCTTTGGAGAAGCACGGCAAAGAGGTCTGCGCCTTTTTGGTGGAGCCAATCCAGGGAGAGGCCGGCATCTACGTACCGGATGACGGATATCTTAAGAAGTGTTATGACCTCTGCCACAAACATAACGTTCTGCTCATTGCAGACGAGGTTCAGACCGGTATTGCCCGCACCGGAAAGATGCTCTGCTCTATGCATGACGGCATCCGTCCGGATATAGTTGTTCTGGGTAAAGCCCTCGGCGGAGGAGTGCTCCCGGTTTCCGCCTGCCTGGCAGACGATGACATTATGCTCAACATCAAACCCGGAGAGCACGGCTCAACATTCGGAGGATTCCCTCTGGCGGCAAGAGTTGCCGTTGCCGCACTCAAAGTTGTGAAGGAGGAGAAACTCACCCAGAAGGCGGAAAAACTTGGAAAGATTTTCAGAGAGGAGATAGCAAAGATTAAATCTCCAATGATTGTAGGCGTAAGAGGAAGAGGTCTGCTCAATGCAGTCCTTACCAAACCTATGAAGAACGGAAAGACAGCCTGGGATCTTTGTATTAAGATGATGGAAAACGGATTGCTTGCAAAGCCAACTCACAACACCATCATAAGATTTGCTCCGCCTTTGGTAATCACTGAGGCTGAACTCCGTAAGGCAATAGCCATTATTGCAAAGTCCATTAAAGAGATGGAGGAGTAATGCAGACCACCAATAAAGTTCTGATGGTAAGGCCTGTACGCTTTGCCTTTAATGAAGAGACCGCGGCAAACAACGCCTTTCAGGTAAAGACGGGAAATGAGCAACAGGCGCAGAAGATTCAACAGCAGGCTGTTACAGAGTTTGACAACTATGTTCAGCTCTTAAGAGATAACGGAATAGAGGTGGAGGTTCTTCAAGATACTGAAGAACCTTTCACTCCGGATTCCATCTTCCCAAACAACTGCTTCTCCACCCACCTGGAGAAAAACCCTCTTACCGAGCAGGATGAAAGAACCCTTGTGCTCTATCCTATGTTTGCACCCAACCGCCGTAAGGAGCGCACGAAACTCCTTAAAGTGCTGGGCAAGATGCCTTTCCAAAAGATCATAGACCTAACCGGAAACGAGAAGGAGGAGAAATTTTTGGAGGGTACCGGTTCACTTATTCTGGATAGAGAACACCGCCTTGCTTTTGCCTGCGCTTCTCCAAGAACCAATGAGGATGTGCTGGAGAAATGGGCTTCCAAAACAAACTATGATTACTTCCTCTTTAATGCTGAAGATGAGAACGGTACGCCAATCTATCACACCAACGTCATGATGCACGTAGGTACCCGCTTTGCCGTTGTCTGCTTAGATTCCGTAACAGATATCAATGAGAGAGAAAGCCTCATAGAACTGCTGGAAGAGAATGATAAAGAGATAGTTGAAATCTCCTTTGAACAGATGCATCAGTTTGCCGGCAACATGCTTGAACTTCACGCCGGCAGCCGCAAGTTCCTCATAATGAGCGCCACCGCAAAACGCTCACTCACAGAGGAACAGATAGCACTGCTGGAAGAAGATGTAACAATCCTTGCCCCGGAACTCACCGCCATAGAGACCGCCGGCGGCGGCTCCGCCCGCTGCATGCTGGCCGAACTCTACTAATCTTTCTCCAAGCGGTGCAGATCCTTAATCAGCACATCGCGGAGAGAAGATTTCATATTCAGAGAGTTGCGCATTGTGGCATCAAAGGAAGGATTAGAGAGCATACGTTTAATTTCTTTTAACACGTCACTCTTCTTGTAAGAGTATTCATACCAACCGAGCACATCTGCCAAAACCAGTCTGAGTTCGGTATTAAGGGATTCGTCCTCAACCATGGAGACAAAGAGAGGAATATAATCCGGGAAAGGTGTATTCTTTGCCGTAATAGAGTGAAGTATTCTCCTGTCTGATCCAGTGTTTTTATCTGTAATTACAAGATGTTGTATTCCTTTTTGTTTATAAATAGCATCTTTCTGCTTTGAGATAAAAATAGTTACGGAAGGATCTTTACTGAGAGGGTGATTCTCAAAGGCTTTTAACATTTCCTCTTTAGGAATCATGCCAAGCGCTACCATTACCTTACTCAAACACCTAGGACGATTCATATTTAGCTTTATGGAATAAAGCAAGGCATCTTCAAGACGAGGATCCGCAAACTGTGTAGCAACCATTCCGGATTGTCTTACTACAAACTCGGAGTTGGATTTTAACCCTTCGTTCAACACAGAGAGAAGATCTTCCCTTGCTATTGAATCACAGCCTCTTCCATATATTTCTGCTGTTTGTAAAATGCACTCCAGCATAACGCTTGGAGATAGTTTTTTGCCCCAGAAGTTTGCAAGGTCAGTAGAGGAGAGTTTGCGCATATTGCAGAGGCGGTTAATGGCAACGGAAGTAATAGTTTTGTTTCTCTCTCCTTCAACGCCAACAGGCACTCCCGTTTCCATTGCGTGTCTCCAATATTCCTCATTATCAATATTTTTCACAGTAAAGTCTTTCAGGTCATAGTTATAAACGGTCTTAAAGTGGAAGGTAGGATCTCCAAATATTGTTCGCTCCAAAAGGGGTTCCAATCTGAACGCTTCACCAACCCTCGCACCTCCGTAGATTATTCCGTAATAACGAGAATCCCACTCATCCTGGTGCGAGTTGATTCCAACTGACTGAACTGCAAGCACATTCCCGGGTGAAAAGAGAAAGGCGGGAGCCATATCGCGATTACGGAAAAGAGCACCGTTAAAACAAGAGTTCAGCAAAACTAAGAAAGGTTGAACAGGTGTCTTTAATATTTCTGCATCCTTTATTTCAGCACCGGAAGAGCCGTGAGTAGGCATAAATCCCGGGGCCATTACTCCGTAATTGCCGTGTCCTCTATAGTAGAAAACAGTGTTCTGACTTTGCTTAAGAGCCTCCATCAACCTATCCTTTTGAGACGGCGTATCTTTACTGAAATCAATTACTTGTATCTGGTTGGGGCGGTTAAGAAAAGATATCTGATCCTTCAACATTTCAACAACACCAACTCTGGCGTTAAAGTCTTCATCTTCAGAAAGCGCACCTCTGGAAAGCAGCATTGCCTTCATCTGAGGAGGAGCAAGATGTGCTGCCGCCGCCCTCTCTAAAAACTTGCCAATCTCCTTGTATTTATCTCCCTTAAAACCGCTTGGAAATAAAATTCTTCCGCTATAAAAATTAGGATTCAAATACTGCCTGCTATCCGGCTTCAACGCATAGAAAAAGAGCTCTCTTCCTCCCGTTTCTTTCACACTGGAAGATTTTGTAAGAAACTCAAAATCAAGGCCTAAATCATCATAAAAACGGTCAGATGGAACAGAAGAACGCCCCTTTTCAAACTTATTTTCATTCATTTTAAAAGAGCGAGTCAGATTCTGAGCATTCCTTACCATAACAACAGGAATATCTCCAACAAGCACAACTCCCTCAAAGTTCTTAGGATTCTCAGTATAAACCTTTTTAATCTCCTCTTTTACCTGCTCAGGGTTCTCCCACTCTCCGCTGATTATGTATGTAGACAGCCCGTCTTTTTCCAATGCATCCCGATAGGCATATACCTCTTTCTTACACTTTTGAAAAGTCTTACCGTCTATCACCACTGCAAACCTAACCCCCGTCTCAGTCTTAGGTTTCTCAATATCAACCTTCTGCCCATAGGAAACCATTCCCCCTATGAACATCGCCAATAGCAACAATATCTTTTTCATAACCATGTTTTTTGGTTTAAACAAAGTTAACAAAATCTACTCAAAAGAGGTAAATCGGCCTAAAAACTGCATTATGATTTATGGTTATATTCGCGTAAGCACAAACAAGCAAACTGTTCTTAATCAACGGTTTGAAATTAGCAAATATTGCTCTGCAAACAATCTTACAATAGACGGTTGGATAGAGGAAACAATCTCAGGAACCAAGAATTATGACAAGCGTAAATTAGGTCATCTTCTCAAAAGAATACACAGCGGAGATTTGATAATCTGTGCGGAACTCTCACGTCTGGGCAGAAGCCTCTTTATGATAATGGAAGTTCTAAATATCTGCATGACAAAGCAGTGCAGAGTCTGGACCGTTAAAGAGGGTTACAAACTTGGAGAGGACATTCAGTCAAAAGTGCTGGCTTTTGCATTTGGGCTCTCTGCAGAAATTGAGAGAAAACTTATAAGCCAAAGAACAAAAGAGGCGTTAGACAGAAAGAGGGCGGAGGGGCATCAGCTGGGCCGCCCAAAGGGTTCCAAGAACAAACACTACAGGCTTGAGGTAAAGGATAAACTTATCCAACGCCTTACGCAGCAAGGAGTTAAGATGCAGGAGATTGCTTCCCGCTGCCGTGTCTCTTATAAAACTCTTTACAACCATCTTCACAGACAAACCCCTATAAAAAAATCAGATAACAGAAGTAATTAAGGATCTTCTTTTAAGGCCTACAGGTTAAGTTAGAGGAGGGGCGAGCAGGAGGGATTTGTGTGTAAACGTCACGGTGGAAGAAGAGGTGGAGGTAGAGGGTGCGGACTGCTATGTGCACCATGTAGGCAATGTAGAGGGCTTGGATGCCCAGGATGCTATAGAGGGCGTAATACGCTATGAAAAAGCCTATTACGGATAGTATCATTGCATACATTATCCTCTTGGTTGCAATAGCTCCAACGTAGATGCCGTCATAAACAAAGGCCGGAGTGGAGAGTGCCGGCATAAGCCAAAGCCAGATCCAGAAAGGCTTAGAGGCCTCTATAACAGTCTGGTTATCTGTCATAAGCGCAACCATCTGACGGCTGAAAGCAACGTAAAGAACGGTTGCAACAACAGCTATCCACAAGCACCAGCGGAAGATCACCTTTGTGGAAAGATGAAGTGATGCTCTGTTTTGTTCTCCTATGTATCTTCCCGTAAGTGCCTCACCTGCATAGGCAAAGCCGTCTATGAAGAATGAGAAGAACATAAGAAGTTTCATAATGATGGTGCTTACCGCAAGTTGAGTATCTCCGTATTTTGCAGAGAGAGAGGTGAAGCCCACGTATATGAAAAGGAAGCAGGCGGAGCGAATAAAGAGGTTGCCGTTCACGGAGAAGAAACGCAGCATCTCCCTAATTTTCAAAGAACTCCTAATGCTTAAATGTTTAAGGAGAGAGCGGTAACGCAGAAGGAAAATTGCTATGCAGAGCAGAAGTCCGGTGTACTGCGCGGTAAAGACCGCCCAGGCAATGCCCCTGAATCCCAGCCCAATCTTAAAGGCCAGAAGAATGCTGAGCAGAAGGTTGAGAACGTTCACCGTTATGTCTGCAACCATCGGGCTTACAGCATCCTGCATTCCTATAAAAAATCCTTTAAAGACAAAGAGTGAGAGCGTTGCAGGCGCCGCCCAGATTCTTATGTAGTAGTACTCTCTTGCAAGAGAGGCAACCTCACTGCTGCAAGGAATAAACTTTAGAGCAACCTCCACATAGACATATTGCAGAGCAAAGATTAAAAGAGCAATGGAGAGCGCGGTTCCCAATCCCTGGGTAAAGATCTTCATCACATCCTTAAAGTCCCTTCTTCCAAAGGCTTGCGCCACCATACCGCCGGTACCCACTCTTAAGAATCCGAGGTTCCAGTAGAGCAGATCAAAGAGCATTGTGGAGATGGCCATAGCCCCAATGGCAACAGCATCACCCAGGCGGCCGGAGACCCCCACATCTACCATTCCTACAAGGGGAACCGTAATGTTTGCCAAAATACTGGGAACGGCAAGAGAAAGAACCCTCTTATTCATAGACTATTCGCTTTCACGATACTTTCCGTCCTCCTCCAACATTGCCAGGTAGGAGTCATATCTGAGTTGAGAAATCTCACCTTTTTCCACCGCCTCTTTAACGGCGCAGCCGGGCTCGTGAGTATGGGTGCATGGATTGAACTTACAGTCATCCTGAACTCTCATCATCTCCGGGAAATAGTTGCTCAGTTCCTCCTTTGAGAAGTTGACCAGACCAAAGCCCCTAATGCCCGGAGTATCCACCACAAAACCGCCGCTTGAGATTGGGTGCATCTGATAGAAGGTTGTGGTGTGCTTTCCCTGCAGATGAGCGGCAGAAATCTCTGCCGTCTTGAGGTTGAGTTTAGGGTCCAACGCATTGATAAGAGAAGATTTACCAACACCGCTCTGGCCGCTGAACAGCACGACTTTGTCTTTGCAGAGTTCTCTCAGTTTCTCAATGTTCAGACCGCTCTTTACGGAGGTCTCAATCACCTCATATCCTGCGTTGGTATATATCTGAGAAAAGCCGGCAGCCATTGCTGCAAGTTCTTCATCTTTAAGTTCTTCTGAATCCTCATCTCCACGGTATACATCCGCCTTGTTCAGCAGAATAGTGACGGGAACATCGTACGCCTGACAGGTGACAAGAAAGCGGTCTACAAACTGAAGTTTTACCTCGGGATCTTTGAGTGTAACGGTAAGAAAAACGCGGTCTATGTTGGCGGCAATAAGGTGATTCTGCCTGGATAAATTAGTTGAGCGTCTAACAATACAGTTGCGCCTTTCCAACACCCGTTTAATGGTGCATGGGTTTTCAGCTGAGGTGGAGGCGGGAGTCCCCTCATACTCAACAATATCCCCTACCGCAATGGGGTTGGTGTTGGTGGTATCGTCCAAACGGAGTTTACCCTTAACTACCGCCATAAAGGGGTCCCAATCAGGGAGATGAGAGAGCAAATAGTGGCTCCCCGTGTGTTTTACAACCACGGCCGTGTTTTCTATATTTTTCTCCTTGTTCTCCGCCATAACACTCTGAAAGATTTGCGAATTTAGCAAAATAGAACAAAAAGGTTAAATTTGTGGAGACAATAATTGAATTATGCTTCCGTTAGAAGAACTTTACAAGATTATAGATGAAGCGGTTGAAAAGACCCAATGGCCGGCCGAGCCGCACTACCTATATGCACCCCTGAAATATATGTTGAACATTGGCGGAAAGAGAATCCGTCCCCGCTTCTGCCTTGTCACTTACAACCTTTTCAAGGATGACATAGGCCCTCACATTGTGAACCCCGCAATGGCTGTGGAACTCTTCCATACCTTCACTCTTATTCACGATGATATTATGGATAATGCGGATTTGAGAAGAGGCAAGCCTACCATCTTTAAAAAGTGGAACAGCAATATCGCGATATTGTCCGGAGACACAATGTGTATCTCCTCTTACCAGTTGCTATCTTCAACACCAAGAGAGTGTGTAAATGAGGTGGTTACGCTCTTCTCCAAAACAGCCATCGAGATATGCGAGGGGCAGCAGCTGGATATGGATTTTGAGGAGATGAACAATGTGAGCATGGATGAGTATGTGAATATGATCACCCTCAAAACCGCTGTGCTTCTGGCCTGTGCGGCAAAGATGGGAGCTATCATCGCAGGGGCGGACAAAGAACTCTGCAACCAGATTTATGACTTTGGTCTCAAACTGGGTCTGGCATTCCAAATTGAAGACGATTATCTGGACTGCTTTGGAGATGAAAAGAGTTTTGGAAAGAAGATTGGCGGAGATATTCTGAACAACAAAAAGAGCTGGCTTTTAACACGTTGCAGAGAGGAGGCACTGCTTAAGGGAGAGGGAACAAAGCTGGACGCCCTCTTGGAAACGGAGCCTACGGACGAGAAGATTGCAGCATTCCAGGAGTTCTACAAAAAACTGGGCGTCAACAAAATGGCAGAAGACGCCATTGAGAAGAACTATTACCAGGCAATGGATATCCTTAAGGAAATGGATCTTACAGAGGCACAAAAGACTCAGCTTCAGCAATATGCCACTTCACTCATTAAACGAATCAAATAGATGAAGAATGATATTGAGATAATGGCTCCGGCCGGTAACTTTGAGTGCCTGATGGCTGCCATTCAGGGTGGTGCAAATTCCGTATACTTTGGCGTGGGAAATCTCAATATGAGATCTCACTCCGCAAACAACTTTGCTCCGGAAGATCTGAGCAAGATTACGGAGATTTGCCGGGAGCACAACGTTAAGACCTACATGACCCTCAATATCGTTGTATATCAATCAGATCTGGAGAATGTAAGAAAGGCGTTGGAGGAGGCAAAAAAGGCGCAGGTGAGTGCCATCATCGCTTCAGATATGGCGGTCATTCAGATGTGCAGAGAGATGGGATTGGAGGTGCACATCTCCACCCAACTCAACGTCTCCAATTTTGAAGCGGTTAAGTTCTACGCTCAGTTTGCAGATGTGATTGTACTTGCCAGAGAACTCACGCTGCCTCAGATAAAAGAGATTAGCCAAAAGATTATAGCAGAGCAGATTAAAGGCCCATCGGGGAACTTGCTGCGTCTGGAACTCTTTGTTCACGGAGCGCTCTGCATGGCAATCTCCGGAAAGTGTTACCTCAGCCTTCAGGAGTACAACTCCTCCGCCAACCGCGGCAGTTGTTTCCAACTCTGCAGAAGAGGTTACAGAGTTACGGATTTGGAAACGGGCAGAGAACTGGAGATAGACAACAAGTACATCATGTCTCCTAAAGACCTCTGTACCATTGAGTTCATAGACAAGATAATAGACGCAGGCATAACCGTCTTTAAGATAGAAGGGCGCGCCCGCAGTGCAGAGTATGTAAAGATGGTAACCGCAGCTTACCGCTCCGCGGCAGATGCCGTGCTGAGTGAAGAGGGTTACACGGAAGAGAAGAAAAAAGAGTTAAAAGAGAAACTATCGGGAGTCTTCAACAGAGGCTTCTGGGACGGCTACTACCAGGGAGCAAGGTTGGGCGAGTGGAGCGAGGTATACGGCAACAAAGCCACAAGAAAAAAGAGTTACGTGGCAAAGATTACCAACTACTTCTCAAACCTCTCTGTTGCAGAGGTTTTGGTAGAGGCGGGAGAACTCAATGTTGGAGACGAGATACTTATCATTGGCCCGTCCACCGGCTGCATTGAACATACTATCAAGGAGATACGAGTAGACCTCAAGCCTGTGCAAAAAGCCGTTAAAGGAGATCTCTGTTCTATCCCCGTAAAAGAAAAATTAAGACGTTCAGATAAGATTTATATCTGGGAAGAAGCTTAAGGAGTCATTACCGCATTCCAAACGGCGGTGCGGAGAGTTCCCTTGCTGTCATCCTGGTCATACTCCCAGTACATAAGTCCCAAAAGACCCTTCTGACGTGCCCAGTTTCCCTTGATTCCTATACTCTTAGGATTGTCATAACCCATATAGAAGACGCCCTGCATTGTCTCAACGTACGGACAGTTTGCAGTTGCATCCCACTTGTTACGTCTGAATTGTTTAGGATCCAGAGTAATTATCTTCTTGTACGTATATTCTCTTGGAGAGTTGCTAAAGGAGCGTCTGCCGTAGAACGGAATTCCAAGCACCAATTTCTTAGGGTTAACCCCGGCATTCAGATAGGAGTTAACAGCACGGTTGCAGTCCATATAAGCCCTTGTATCTGCCAATGCTGAATGGTGATGAGGAGCCTCGTCCAAATCGTATGTCATTATGTTTACATAATCTACATACTTATCCATTGCAGCAATATCGTTATAGCAGTAACCGCCCGTAATAGAAACTTTGTTTTTACAATATCCGGCGTAAGAGAGTTCATATTTATCTCCCAAAACCTCTCTGAGTTTCTTTACCAATTTGACGTAATTTTCTGTATCACAGCTTGGATCACAGGCCGCGCCGCTCCAGCTAAGTCCCGGGAACTCCCAGTCCAAATCAATACCGTCTATACCCCATTCCTTGAGGAAAGCTAGGCAGTCCTCAGCAAACTTTTGCATATTCTCTTCACTCTTACATAAAGCAGAAAAACTACCGCCCTGCTTGTTGTTTGAATTTGCAACACCGTGAGTAAAGCTTAGACTTATTTTAAGATTTGGATATAGCTTTTTAAGATTAGCAATGTTTTGGAATCTTGTCTTAGTTCCCTGGAGGTCAAACTTTTGATAAACACCGTCTACCATATAGAGTTCCGCAAACGCATAACATATATGGGTAAGAACGCTGGGATCCGGAATGAGACTTCCGTAATAAGTGACGTATGCCGTAACATGGCGGCCGTCATCTATGCGGGCAACAGGCGCAACAAGCGGCTCATTGATAGGAGGATCCACCTCTTCTACAGGTTTTGCAGGTTCCGGAGTCAGATCATCTCCTTTACTTCCTCCACCACCGCCACCGCAGGCGGAAAGTGTAAGCGAAATCACAGCAAGTGCTGCCCAAAAACTTATTCTTTTCATATCGCAAAGCTAACAAATTTTGAGGCTAGTTGCCCTTGGCTTTCATCTTATCACCGAACTTCCTTTCGTCAATAATGAATCGTTGGTGGGTGCCGTGCCCAATGACACCGTCCTTGTCATAAACCGTTACCTTAAAGGTAATCTTGCGTCTGTCTATCTCAATCACCTCACTCTCACACCATACCGTGCTGCCCAGCGGAGCAGCTGCGTCATGATAGACATCTACGTGAATGCCAACACTTCCCTGCCCCTCTTCCAGGTAAGGTTTAATAGACCACAGACTGGTCTGTTCCATAAGTGCAATCATCATTGGAGTGGCCAGAACCAACACCGTTCCGCTTCCAATATGCTTGGCGGTATGCTCCTCAGCCACAACCAATTCTCTTCTTCCTTTTATTCCTATTTCTACCATAAATTTCTAAATATCAATCTTATTTATTAATAGCTCTTTTGCGGTTACTTCCAGGCGGCAAGGGACTTAAGCAACTGAACGTCTGTGTTAAGCATGTGCTTAATGCGCTCGCCGGTAAAGAAATACTTCTGAATAATTTCCTCCTCAACCATAGGCTTAAGATCTTCCTTGTACTGGTTGAGTACCTGCTCTTTTGTGAGGTTCAGTTTTGAAGAGAGCGCATCAAACTCCGCCTTATCCTTCTCATAGAGTTTCTCCTCCTTGGCCTCTTTAATCAACTGCTCCAGAACAACTTCCGCAGCCGAACGCTGGTCAAACTTTTTAGATGCGGCATACTTTACAAAATCATGATACTGCTCATCCGTAAGATTAATCTCTTCCGGAGATGAGATGTTCGGATTCTTGGAATAGAAGTCTACTCCATATTCCTCCATAATTCCGCTCATCACAAGAGCATAAACCGGACGGCTGTAACTATTTGATTTTATGGTTGTATCCGGAGTGATTCCTCCGCCGTCATAAACAGTTCTTCCGTTTTTAGTCTTAAAGGCTTTCTTCAAAGAATCCGGAACTGCGCCCGCACTTCCGTCTGCGTTACGATGTGAGTAATCCAAAATCTGAATACATCTTCCGCTTGGCGTGTAGTATTTGGATGTGGTAAGTTTCAATTTTCCGTTGTATCCAACAGGGCGGAAAGATTGTACCAGGCCCTTGCCGTAAGTTCTTGTTCCAATGATGGTTGCACGGTCCAAATCCTGAAGTGCTCCCGCCACAATTTCAGAAGATGAAGCGGAAGATGAGTTCACCAGAACTGCAAGTTTAATCAGCGTATCCACAGGATCCTTCTCTGTTACACAGGTGAAACTGGAACCTTCTCCGCGTCCCTTTGCAGAAGCAACAAGAGTTCCTTTTGGAACAAAGAGAGAAACAATATCTATCGCCTCGTTCATAAGTCCTCCACCGTTTCCTCTGAGATCCAGCACAATACGCTCAGCCCCCTTCTCCTTAAGTTCCATAAGGGCGCGTCTTACATCGTCCGCTCCGTTAAGGGTGAAACTGCTCACTCTTATATAACCGGTCTTAGATAAATCAAACGCAGGCTTCTCAATATCAGCACCGTAAACAACGTTGTCAAGCATGCCATAGTAGGCAACGTCTGAGGTATGAACTCTATCGCGAGTTACAACAATATCCTCAACCTTGCCGGTGCGGCCCTTCTTTACGGTAAAGGTCACCTGGGTTCCGGGTGCACCCCTCATCCTCTTGCTGCACTCATCCACGGTAAGGGGTCTTAAATCAGCGCCGTCTATCTTAAGGATGATGTCTCCCGGTTCAAGGTTGAACTTCACAGCCGGAGAGTTGGGATATGGCTGCATAATCATCACGCCCAGGGAGTCAATCTTACGGATTGTAGCACCTATTCCGCCGTATGAGGCCGTGGTGATGAGTTCAATAGACTCCTCGTTCTCCTCCGGCACAAACTCTGTATAAGGGTCCAGAGACTCAAGCATTGCGTCTATTCCGTAGCGCAGAATCTTGGAGAAGGAGAGCGTATCTACATACTCGGTTGCAAGGGTTCTCAGAATATTGTACTGAACCTCAAGATCTTGAACCAACTTAAAGTTCTTGCTCTGACCAAAGGAGACACCGGATGTGGCCGCGGTCAGAAAAAGTGCTCCCGCTGCACTCAGCAGAAGCTTTTTAAGGAATCTATATCTTCTCATAATCATACATCCAAAAATAGTAAACTTTTGCTAACTTTGAGTGGACTAAACAAATAAGTATGGAACTGATCTTTGCTACAGCTAATCCAGACAAACTTAGAGAAGCCTCCGAAATACTCGGTAAAGGTATTACACTAATTATGCCAAAGAAGCTTGGTTACAAGGGAGATATTCCTGAGACCGGAGCCACCATTGAGGCCAATTCAAAGATGAAATGCCAGTTTATCTGGAACAAATTCAACAAGAGTTGTTTTGCAGACGATACCGCACTGGAGGTTGCCTCCCTGGGCGGTGCGCCCGGAGTCTATTCCGCACGCTACGCCGGAGAACAGCATGACTCCAAAGCCAACATAGCCAAGTTGTTAGCAGAGTTGGAAAAGGTAGACAAGAGAAAGAAGAACATACGCGCCGCAAGGTTCCGCACCGTCATAACACTCATCCACAAAGGGACTTTGTACACCTTCAACGGTGTGATGAACGGAACCATCGCGGAGAAAGAGAGCGGAGACGGCGGGTTTGGTTATGACTCTGTTTTTATTCCGGAGGGCTGCAGTTGCACCTTTGCAGAGATGTCTGAAAATCAGAAAAATGCCATATCTCACCGTGGCATCGCGATGAGAAAACTGGCCCACTTCCTCTCTCAACTTTAAAAGGGATGCTCACTAAAAGCAGGATCATAGTTCTTCACACCATAAAACATTCAGACTCAGGAGTTGTGGTGCAGTGTTACTCTGACACCAAAGGAAGAACCGCCTGCTACTTCTATCCAAAGAGCAAGCAGTCAAAGAGTTCCGTCACCTTCCCGCTCAACATTCTGGACGTTGTACTCCACTCAAAACGGGGAGGAGAGGGTACAATGCCGCTCATAAAAGAGGCTGACACGGTCTTCCCGCTCACTGATATTCAGACAGATATACGCAAGAACGCCATAGCGCTCTATATGTGCGAGCTCATCCTAAGAAGCGTTCGTGAAAGCGAGCCGGACCCGGGACTTTTTGCCTTCCTCACCAACTCCATTCTCATACTCAACGAGATTAAAGAAGGGTGTGAAAATTTCCATCTGCACTTTACCGTCAACCTCTGTAAACTGTTGGGTTACATGCCTCAAGACAACTACTCGGCGGAGAGAAAACACTTCAACTTTACCCAGGCGCAGTTTGTGGAAAAGTATCAGGAGACCTTCTGTTTTTCTCCCGATGAGTCTCTGCTTCTGCACACCATTCTCTCCACTCCGCTTAAAGACATCCCAACCGTAAAGTGCAGCGGCGAACTCCGCAACCGCTTTCTAACCAAGGTATTGGAGTACTTCTCATTCCACTCCGCACTCAAAACGGAACTTAAATCTTTGGGCGTACTTAGGGAACTCTTCATATAATTTCTATTTTTGCAGTGATGGCTTCCAGGAGTTTAACACGGTTAATTAACGGCGCCGCCCTCACCTTTGGAAAGAAGTTTTTAAAGGATGTTGAGCGGAGCAAAAGCCATGCGCCCGAGCTTCAGCACGCCCTCTTTAACCATCTGATTTCCTGCGGGAAAGAGACCAAGTACGGGGTAGAAAAAAACTTCTCCGCCATCAAAGATTTTGAAGATTTCAGAAAGAGGGTTCCCCTTTGCCGTTACAACGATTTTGTTCCCTACATAGAGCGCCTCCGCCGCGGAGAAGACTACGTTCTTTGGAACCAGAAGGTGCGTTGGTTTGCCAAATCCAGCGGCACCTCTTCAGACAAGAGCAAGTATATTCCCATCACGCCGGACTCACTCTATATCAACCACTTTGGAGGAATGAAGCGGATGCTCTTCAACTACGTCCATCTTCATCCCGATAGTAAAATCTTCACCACCAAGGCCCTCACTTTGGGCGGAAGCGTTCAGCCCGATTCACTGGCGCAGAACGGATTGAACATTTTTAATGGAGACCTCTCCGCTGTGATGCTCAAGAACTCTCCAAAGATGGCGGAACTTGTAAGAACGCCAAGCCGGCAAACCGCTCTAATTGCGGAGTTTGAGAAGAAGGTTATGCGGATTTGCAAAGAGTGCACAACCCAAAACGTCTCCAACTTTTCCGGAGTTCCAAGCTGGAATCTGGTTTTAATGAACAAGGTTTTGGAGTACACTCAAAAGAGCAACCTGCTTGAGGTATGGCCTCATCTTGAGCTCTTTATGCATGGAGGCATCTCCTTTGCTCCGTACCGTGAAGCCTATAAAAAACTCATTCCATCTGAAAACATGCACTACCTTGAAAACTACAACGCCTCAGAGGGTTACTTTGCATTCCAGGATGAGTTTCCAAAAGACCCGCTTTCAGACAGTTCGCAGGCACAGATGCTGCTTACCGTAAACAACGGCATCTTCTACGAGTTCATTCCGTTTAAGGAGATGACCGGTGACAACGAGACGGATGCTCTCAAAAGCGTTCCGCTTGAGGGAGTTAAGACGGGCATAGATTACGCCATAGTCATCACTACCTGCGGCGGCCTGTGGAGATATATGCCGGAAGACTGCGTGCGCTTCACCTCCGTAAACCCTTACAGGATAATAGTTTCCGGCAGAACCAAACTCTACATCAACGCCTTTGGAGAGGAACTGATGATAGACAACGCAGAGCGCGCCCTCCAGAACACCTGCAGGAAGTTCAACCTCCAAGTCACAGACTTCACCGTTGCCCCGGAGTTCATGGGGATTGCCGCGGGAGCAGGCATGGCCCGCTCCGGCAGTGGTAGCAGCACGTCCGGCTCCTGCAGTTCGGGTGCCATGTCCGGCAGTCCCGGCGCCGCGTCCGGCAATCCCGGAGCCGCGTCCAACAGTCCCGGCGCCGCATCCAGCAGTCCCGGAGCCGCGTCCAAGTCCAGCCGCACACCCTCCGCTAACAACCTCAGCAACAGCCCTTACGGCAGCCAGTCCGTTTCCAGCAGCTCAGACTCCGCATCAGTTTCCGGTAGCATATTCGCCGCGGAGTCAGGCATGGGCAACGGAACATCCGGCGGGAGCGCACCGCAACGCTTCACGCTTCAGCAAGGCTGCCACATTTGGGCCATAGAGTTCTGTGATCCGCAGCGCAATCCAAACAGTCCAACATTTGATCCTGCTGCCGTAGAAGAGTTCGCAGAAGCGCTGGACCGTGAACTCACAACCATCAACTCAGATTATGAAGCCAAGCGCAGCCCAGGCTCCACAATGCAGCGCCTCAAGATCTTGCCGCTTGCCCCCGGCACCTTCCTCAAGTGGATGCAGCAGAGAGGCAAGCTCGGCGGCCAGAACAAAGTTCCCCGCCTCTGGAAAGACCAGACATTCATTAACCAACTGAAGGACATTAAGTTATGAGCCACAGGGTTCCAATATGGTATAGAGAATTTAAAGAAGAATCTAAAAATGATAATAGGATTTGAAAGAATATAAAGGGGGAGAGTGAGAAGAAGATGATGATAATGATAGTGATGATGACAGAGAAGAGATAGTTGGAGAAAAAGGAATGATTATAAATGATTTTAAGAATAGAATTTTTGGGATAAAGAGCGTGGAGGAATTCAACGCCCTTGCTCTGCAAGCCTTTGAATACCAGCGTGAAAACTGTGCCGTCTATAGGCAGTACTTGGAGCTCACAGGCCGCCTTAACCTCACACCAAAGAGCCCGTTTGAGATTCCCTTCCTCCCCATCCGCCTCTTCAAAACCCAGGACATTGTAACCCCCCTCTCCACCTCAAGCCAGAAGATTCAGTCTACGTGCTCTTCATGCACAACAACAGCTCCAAGTGCTGAAGGTGTCCCTGTTTTACGGACACCTCAAGCAAAAAAGGCTCAAAACGCTCAAGGTGTCCCTGTTTTCCGGACACCTCAAGCACCCAACACCTCATCAAGTGTTCCCGGTGTCCCTGATTTCCGGACACTAGGCACAAAAAAGGCCCAAAACGTTCCCGGTGTCCCTATTTTCCGGACACCTGGCACACCCATAACTTTCACCTCCTCCGCTACAACGGGAATGGTGCCCTCCCACCACATAGTTCAGGACATCAGCATCTATGAGCAAAGTTTCCGCAGTGCCTTCCATCACTTCTACGGAGAAGACTTCAACCTCTTGGCACTGCTCCCATCCTATCTGGAGAGAGAAGGCTCCTCCCTGGTCTATATGGCAGACTCCCTCATCAAAGAGGCCCAACAAAAAGGCAACACCGGAGGCTTCTTCCTCTACAACCACAGTGAACTCCTTAATACCCTCCAAGCGTTATCCTCTGGGATCCAGGAAAATAACAGCGAGGGCAGAAAGACTATTCTCTTAGGAGTCAGCTTTGCTCTTCTGGATTTTGCAGCGTTCATCAAAGAACAAATACCAAACAAAGATGAACGTAGAGCAATCTTCAAAGATGTCATCATAATGGAAACAGGTGGAATGAAAGGCCGCGGCAAAGAGCTATCCCGCAGCGAGTTACACAGCACACTTTCAGAGGCCTTTGCAACCTCCGCCATCCACTCCGAATACGGAATGTGCGAACTCCTCTCTCAGGCCTACTCCTTTCCTATCAATAACGGAAACACAAAAGTAGCAGCCACAGACAACAAAGCCCACATCCAACAAAACGATATTTCCGTCACAGGAATCTTTTTCACGCCTCCATGGATGCAGGTTTTACTCAGAGACTTACAAGACCCCTTCAAGATTCTGAGTGCCGCTCCAAACAAAGTGTCTGCAAAAACTCTTTCTGGAGGCATCAACATCATAGATCTTGCAAACATCGGTTCCTGCTGCTTCATTGAAACAGAAGACCGCGGAACACTCTATCCATCAGCTATTACCGCAGCCTACAGCATCCACCCTCCATTCACCGTAGACAGCCGCATCAAGAACTCCGAACTCCGCGGCTGCAACATGCTAATTGAGTAAAAAAACAGGATAGTCATTTTATAAATACTCCTGCATTTTTTGCATTTGAGTCAAATTTACCCAATTGCTTGGAGGTCAGGTATTTCCAAATTATATTTGCCGCAAAACTAAAAAGATTTTGCATATGGCAATCAAGAGTAAGAGGTGCGTAGGGAGTGAAAAAGAAAAGGACTCAACGCAGTATTATTATGAGATGGCAAGGAAGGCAAGAGCTGAGGCCTTAGAATTGGCGAATAAGTATAAGTTATCGCCTTTGACATTTGAGATTACTAATGTCATAAAGATGAAGATACAGGTTACAAAAACAGACATTAGAACAATTGTTGGAAAGAATACTTCTGACGATCGCTTTAATTGGGCAAAAAATGAGACAGCTAAAGATATTAAGGCTTTTCTGGAGAATGCAAAATATGAAGGATGGGCAGATGTTCTGCCCGGAAAACATCCTGAGAGTGTATACTTTGTCTACTATAGCAAGAGAAAGAGAAGGAAATTGGTGCTGTGTGTAAGAAAAGTTAAAGATTTAGATGTTTATAAACCCTACGCTATAA
The DNA here is from genome assembly GCA_017618115.1 of Bacteroidales bacterium. Classification (GTDB taxonomy): domain Bacteria; phylum Bacteroidota; class Bacteroidia; order Bacteroidales; family UBA932; genus Egerieousia. The sequence goes on from JAFZUX010000016.1 coordinate 25,947, forward strand.
TATCTCACGCTGATTTCAAGAGTGGGAAAGCTAAAATAAAAAAAGGGACTCCGCTTTAATGGGTAGCTTGCCGCTAACAATCGGGGCCCCCATCTTAAGTCGAATCCCTTCTGAGTGCAAAGGTAATGAAACTATCGTTACTTGCAAGTATTTGAGTAAAAACTTTGAAGCGATGTTCAAAGTTTTTACCCGTTTGCTTCCTCTTTACTTTCTTCCGGTTCCTCCAGGGTTTCACCGGTGAAGGCCTTAACGTAGGTGTTGGCCAGAGTGCGGAGTGCTTTGCCCTCTTCCGTTGCACCGGCAGCTTTGTAAGTATCTGACAGCCAGATGAGATAGTAGAGGTTCTTTTGAACACCCTCCCAGGATGGATACTCGCCGCGGTATGGTTTTGAGTAGAGCTTAATGTGGTTGAGTGTCTCCTCTGTAAAGCGTTTGCCTAAATCAAGTGCCTTATCGTTTGCTCCGCAGGCAAAGTAAACTCCAACCGCATCAAGAACCGCCATATCATTAACGGATGAAATCAACGAGCAGTTGAGCGGGAAGTTCTTATCCGGCATAACCTTCTCCATTCTCTCCAAAACCTCCAGCGCCTTGGTTGGCTCGTTGTTGAATACGAGCAGTTTAGCGGTGGTGGTCATAAGGTCTCTGATAGAGATCAATGAGCTGAATGTGAGCAGGTTCTGGTAATCAATATTAACCGGAGCGGCCAAAGATTCAAACCTGTAAACGTTCATCACTCTGTTGTAAAGAGTATCAACATCTGTGTACTGATCTACGTTATCCTGCTTAAGTCCGGTAGCGGATTTTATAGGAACAAATTTGTGACCGAAGCCGTCATACTGCAGGTAAGATTTCTCACCTATGTCAATATCTCCGCCTCTTTGCAGGAAGTAGAGTGGACGGTCCCAGTTGTAGTTTGCCAAAAGATCCAGAGTCATGAGAGATGTTTTATCCAGTGATGTAACTCCCTCTGGGATATCAAGTTGCAGGGTGTCCAAAATCTTGTCGTAATCTTTTGGAGAGACAATGCCGTACTTGATAACGTTCTCTTTGTTCACAGGAATAAGAAGATGACGGCCGGCAATAACGTTGTGGTTCTTGCTGTCTCCCATCCTCAGAGTAACCTTTGGATCTTTGAAAATCTTCATTATCTCCGATGCCAAAACAGGACTCTTCACATAGTCAATCACCGGAACAAAATCGTTCTTTCCGTAGTAGTAATCCTCTCTTGTGAGAGTGAACGGAACCGGCTCGGAATCGTACTGCTTACACTTCATTTGGTCTATGTACCAGTCAGTTCCGAGCAAGGATGTGTTCATAATCCTGACATCCGTTCTCACTCCTTCTACCTCCTGAGCATACCAAAGCGGGAAGGTATCGTTGTCACCGTGAGTAACCAATATGGCATTTTTATCCAGACCAATAAGGTAGTTATATGCCATATCCCGACAGGTATATCTTCCGCTTCTGTCATGGTCATCCCACGTCTGTGACACCATCTGAACCGGCACTGCAAGACAGAGGGCGGAAGCAACAACGGCCCCTGCAACCTCTTGTTTCTTAAAGAGTTTATTGAGCAGGTCCGCAAACCACATAACTGCAAATCCAATCCAGATTGTAAAGACATAGAATGAACCTGCGTATGCATAATCTCTCTCTCTTGGCTGATAAGGCGGCTGGTTAAGGTAAATCACAACCGCAATACCTGTAAGGAAGAAGAGAAGGAAGGTAACCAGGAAGTTGCGCTTGTCTCTCTTAAGCTGATAGATAAGTCCTATGATACCGAGTATCAGAGGCAAGAAATAGAAGTGGTTCTTGGCTCTGCTATTTACAATATAATCAGGACCTTCTGACTGGTCTCCCAGATGCATCTCATCTATGAAACCAATACCGCTCTCCCAGTTTCCGCGGTGCATATCTCCCGGAATGGAAGCATGTAAATCGTTCTGACGTCCAACAAAGTTCCAGAGGAAATATCTCCAGTACATAAAGTTCATCTGGTAGCCAATAAAGTATTTCATATTGGCGCCGAATGTCGGAATGTTGTCCGGACCAATTCCCTTACCCTCTGTATACAACTGATAGAAAGCCTCGTATGAACTTGAAGCATTGGAGTACATTCTTGGGAAGAACATCTTCTCTCCATAAACAGGCTGTGCCGGTCCTTCAAGTTTGCGGTAACGTCCGTCTACATAGTTGTAGTAAGTTGGACACTTTACATCTATCATCTTGGATTTGTAGGTCTGTCCGTATATCAACGGAGCGGAACCGTACTGCTCTCTGCCCAAGTATCTTACAAGGGTGTAAGGGTTATCAGGCTGGTACTCGTTGGTAGGAGTGTTTACAGATGAACGTATGATTACAACTGCAAAGAGCGAGTAACCTACAACGAACGCTGCAGCACACAAAAAGATGTTGTTCCAAACTGCGCGGTTTTTCTTGTAAGATCTGTAAGCTCCAAAGAAACAGCCTGCTATAATGGCCAACACCCAGAATATTGCTCCGCTGTTCTTTGGCAGATGGAATCCGTTTACAAACAATCTGTCAAACAGAGCGGAAGTAGATGGCAGATAATGGATTGCTACCAAGAGGATTGCCACAAGAATAGCACAGGATACGATAAACGCTTTCCAGCCTCCCCAGGTTGTAACCTTGCCCTTCTTAAAGTAATAGAGAAGACCCATTGCCGGAATGGTAAGCAGGTTAAGCAGATGGACTCCAATGGAGATACCCATTGCAAAGGCTATCAGAACCAGCCAACGGTTGGCGTAAGGCTCGTCCGCAACATCCTCCCACTTGAGCATTGCCCAGAATACCAGTGCGGTAGCCAGGGAACTCATTGCATAAACCTCACCCTCAACGGCAGAGAACCAGAAGGTGTCAGACCAGCAGTAAGCCAGTGCTCCCACCACCCCGCTCGCGATAAGTTTCACCGCATCTGCGGTTGTAACCGCCCCATCCTTCAGAAAACCACCCGTGCGTTTTTCAAAGATTCGGCGAGACAGGTGCACTATCGTGAGATAGAGAAGCATTATGGTAAGGGCGGAGCAGAGCGCACTCATTGCGTTTACAAGCATTGCGGCGTGCTCCTTGTCTCCAAAGAGGGTAAAAAATCTGGCTATAACCTGGAAGGTTGGGTTTCCAGGAGGGTGTCCCACCTCAAGTTTGTATGAAGATGCTATAAACTCTCCGCAGTCCCAAAAACTGGCTGTAGGCTCTATTGTGGAGAGGTAGGTGAAAGACGCCACCGCCAATACGGCCACCGCCACAATGTTATTAAGCCTTTTGAATCTCTTTATTTCCATCAAATCAAAATTTGTCTATTCGGCAAAGATAACCTTTTAACCTATTTAAATGCTACCTTTGCGGCAGAAAAACGGAATTATGGGTAAAAACGATTGGAAGAAGAGAGAGGGAGTAGTCTTCTCCACAAATCCAAACTTCAACTACAAAAATGATGCTCAGGAGGAGGAACAACAGACTCTGCCCCCTCAGCAGCAGAAGTTAATTGTTGCAATAGACCGCAGCGGCAGGGCGGGTAAACAGGTAACTCTGGTCAAAGGCTTTGTTGGCTCGGACGATGATCTGCAGGCTCTGGGCAAGATGCTCAAGACCAAGTGCGGCGTTGGCGGAAGCGTTAAGGAGGGGGAGATTCTCATTCAGGGAGACTTTAGAGATAAACTCGTACAACTCTTAACAGCAGCCGGTTACAAGGCCAAAAGAGGTAACTGATATGTTGCAGGACACCCTCCTTATATCTGAAGATTCCATGCTTGTGGCGCAAGATAGCGTTGCCTTTGGCGGTTTGGGCGGGAGCAAGACCCTCTTCACCTCTGCAGAGGTAACTCCGTTTTGCGCCAAGTCCAAGGAGGTGGAGATTTTCAACCTTGTGGTGGTGGCGCTGCTTATCATCTGTTTCCTCGTTGCCACCCTCAGAATAGTTGGCGGAGTCCTTCACGCATGGAGTTCGCTCTTCTCTTCCAGGAAACAGCAGGAAATTGATTACGAACTGACCCTCAGGGGCTTAAGGCGAGAGGCAGCACTCTTTTGCACCACCGTTGCACTCTTTGCCATCACCCCCTCACCGGTATCTTTTATCATCTCGATGGTTTGCTTCGTTCTCTTTTTTCTTCTTCGCGACGGTCTCTTCTCCCTTTTGGACTATGTTAACAACACCACCTGTTTCCGTTACATTGGAAGAAACAGCGCAAACTACCTCACGGTAGCCTCTTCCACAGCTATTATACTCCTGATTTACAAGCCGTTACTTATTATGCTAGTAGTGGTATCCGTGCTCTTCTTCATAATGGAGGCCAGGGTGATTTTCAAAAACAAGTTTTCTCTTTTTTTCTACATTTTATATCTTTGCACCCTTGAAATTTTACCGGTGGCACTGATTGTAAAATTATTATTGAGATGAAGATAGATAGAATTCTTATAGCTCAGCCGGGCGTTGCAAGTGCAAATCCTCACTATGCAAACCTCATCCACAAATACAACGTTAAGATAGACTTTAAGCCTTTCTTCAGCATGGTTCCTCTGAGTGTCAGAGAGTTCCGCGCACAGAAGGTTAACATCCCGGACTATACCGCAATAGTATTTACATCCAAGGGAACAATAGACGCCTTCTTTAAACTTTGTTTGGAGCAGAGAATAAAGATTCCGGATTCTCAGAAGTATTTCTGCACATCCGAGAACATTTCATACTATCTGCAGAAGCACATCATCTACCGCAAGAGAAAGATTTTCTACGGAGACGGTACATTTGCTTCGGTAGTAAGACTTGCAAAGGCAGACAAGCATAAGGATGACAAGTTCCTGCTTGCTTCACCGGATCACATCTATCCGGAGTGGATATCTATGTTCCAGGAGACCAAACTCAAGTTTGCCTCCGCAGTGGTTGCAAAGTTTGTAGATAATGACCTTAAGGATCTCAACCTTAATGACTATCAAATCATTGCCTTCTACAACGCACTGGATATCACCTCTCTCAAGAATAACTTCCCTAACTACAAACCGGGAGAGACCAAGTTTGTGGCATTCGGTTCCGGTATCCGCAAGGCTATGACAGAGGCCGGTTTGAACTATGCAATCGGAGGTCCAACCGCAGAGTTCCCGTCTCTGGCAAACGCCCTTGAGAAACTTATTGTTGAGCCGGACTTCAAACAGACCATAATGCCTGTAGAGAAGAAACCGGTTGCAGCACCAAAGGCTGCAGAAAAGCCGGCGCCTGCAAAACCAGCCGCTCCAAAACCTGCTGAAAAGAAGCCGGTTGCAAAGCCTGAGGTTAAGAAAGCAGAGCCTGAAGTAAAGAAGGCGGAGCCAAAACCTGTTGTTAAAAAGGAAGTTGCAAAACCTGCTACTAAGAAGCAAGTTACAAAGCCTGCTGTTAAAAAAGTTGTTGCTAAACCTGTGGCAAAGAAGGCGGTTCCTGCAAAGAAAAACGCACCAAAGCCTGTTGCAAAACCGGTAGTTAAGAAGGTTGCTCCAAAACCAACAGCTAAGAAGGCTGCAGTGAAACCTGCTGCTAAGAAGCAAGTTACAAAGCCTGCTGCTAAAAAAGTTGTTGCTAAACCTGCAGCAAAGAAAAGCACGCCTGTAAAGAAAAATGCTCCAAAGCCTGCAGCAAAAAAGAGCGTACCTGTAAAGAAAAATGCGCCAAAGTCTGCTGCAAAAAAGAGCGTACCTGCAAAGAAGAACGCAGCAAAGCCTGCTGCAAAAAAGAGCGTTCCTGCAAAGAAAAATGCGCCAAAGTCTGCTGCAAAAAAGAGCGTACCTGTAAAGAAAAACGCTCCAAAGCAAGCGGCTAAAAAAGTTGCGGCTAAGAAAGCTATCGTGAAAAAGGCTGTCAAGAAGCAAGTTGCAAAGAAGGCCACTCCAAAGACAAAGAAACCCGTAGCAAAAAAGGCGGGTAAGAGATAATCAATGTCCCTTACTGTAAGGCATACTTTCAAGAAGAATGAAAGAGTAACTTCACGCAGAGAGATACTTCAACTTGTCTCTCGGGGGCATCGCATTGAGTCCGCACCAATCCTTGCAAGATATATTGCAGCAGCAGAGAAGAGCGTTAACAAGGTAATGGTTGTTGCACCTAAGAAAAGCTTCAAAAGAGCGGTAGACCGTAACCTTCTAAAGCGCAGGATGAGAGAGGCTTACCGCCTTCATAAAGATATCCTTCCTCAGCGTGGACTCTCCATAAGTCTTCTGTACGTAGCAAAGGAAATCCGTTCTTACAAAGAGATTGAGTCCGCCGTTGTTGAAATTCTGCAGAAGATTTCCGCAGCTACCCCATCAGACGGCAACTCCACCGGTACAGACAGTTCAGCAGATAGCTCCTCTTCAGCCAGTTGCGCTACCAGCCGGCCAGCCGGCAGTTTTTGGAAAAAAGTGTGGCGGGGAGTGAAGGCTGTGTTGAGTTTTCCGTTTGTGCTGCTCATTAAGTTCTATCAGGTCTGCATATCTCCCTTAAAGCCTGCGAGTTGCCGCTTCACACCAACGTGCTCTCAATATGCTGTTGAGGCTTTCCGTAAGTACGGGCCGTTGAAGGGATTTTACCTTGCCGCAAAAAGGATTCTCCGTTGCCATCCGTGGGGCGGCAGCGGCTATGACCCTGTTCCCTAGAGGTTAGCGCCGTAGAAACGGCGGTAGACAGGGGTGCGGTCTGCAAAGTCTTTGGAGAGCGTATCTACCTCATCTGTAGGCATATCCTCAAGAGCTAACAGGATAAGACCGTCCAGACAATCGTGGAAATCAGGGTCCACATTGTAGTCAATAATCTTTGCTCCAAGTTTGATGTATTTCTTCACCAGGGCAGGTAAGCGGTATTGGCCGCCGCTCATTCTAAGCAGGAAGCGGTCAAACATCTCAAGGTTGGTGGTCTTGCCGTAGAGCAGTGCGTTAACATCCACTCTGCCAAAGTCCGGAACAAACGGATGAACCGGATTTACCAGATTCTTATAACCCGGAGTGCAGTGATGTTCTCTTAGGTAGTGAACCATTAAGCTTCTGTAAAGCATAGGATACCAGGAACTTATACTTACAGGACCTATAAGGTAACGGTACTCCGGATACCTCATCATTGTATGGAGCAGCCCCTTAAAGAGGAGCATCAGCGCCAATGTATCTTTTTGGTGTTCAACGCTTACAAACGAGCGTCCCAACTCCACGCACTTTGAGAGAAGTTGGTGAGCCTCTTCGGTGTCATTGTAACGGAAGAGCATATCTGCATAGAAGCCGTGTATGCCCTTGGTTTTCAGAATCTCCTGTCCCATGCCCAGACGGTATGCTCCAACCAGCACCTTCTCCTTGGTGTTCCAAAGTATAAGCTGTTTGTAGTAATCGTCGTATGAGTCTGTATCCATGGTGAGATTGGTACCCTCACCTACAGCACGGAAGGCCTCCTCCCTCTTGCGGGCAATCTCTCGCATAAGGTTAGGAATATTCTGTTTGTCAAAGAGATAGCAGGAGGTCTCACCCACATCAAAGAGGTGGTCTCTCTCGTAATTCTCTTCCAACTCCTTGAGTATCAGATTTACATCTACCGGAGGTATTACCTCTGTGGTGTAGAAACTCTTGTCCTTCTCTTCAACGTTCGCCTCCAGCATATAGGAACGGCTCCTCAGATAGTGAGCCACAGCACGGTCATCTTTCTGTTTTTCAAGCTCCTGCGTGTTTATTACGGAGCCTACTCTCATCTTTATCACCTCACCCTTCTTGTCCAACATCTCGTGAGTAACGCGTAGGTCGCTCAGCTTGGTGCTTATCTTGGAGAGGAACTGGAAATACTTGGAGTTGTGGCCGTGGAAGTATACCGGAATCACCGGTGCCTTTGATTTTCTAATCTGACGGGCCAACAGTATGTACCACTGCTTATCCTCCACAACCTTTCCCTGAGTGTTGTATGTGGAGACCTCTCCGGCAGGGAAGAGAACCAGTGCGCCGCCCTTACTCAAATGCTCTTCTGCAGCTCTGTATCCCGATATGGAACCGGCTTCAAACTTTCCAAAGCCGTATGTGGTGGTACTCGCAATAAAGTTCTCCTTGGTGTTAGGAATCTTTGCCAGAATGAGGTTGGTAAATATCTTAAGATCCGGTCTTACCTTACCCAGAACGCTCAGAGCAGCCATACCGTCCAGAGCACCAAACGGGTGGTTGGCAGTAAAGATCACCGCACCCTCTTTAGGAATGTTGGCCAGGGCCTCTTCATTGAGATTAATGGTAATCCCAAGATATTCAATAAGTTTTGCAGCAAACTCCACCCCCTCGTACTGGGAGATGTGCTTGTAAATCTCATTGAACTTACCCCAACCCGCAACCTTCATAGTAAGGCCGGAGAGCACTCTGCCCGTAAAACCCGGAATACCCAGCGAGTTCTTCAGTTCGTTTTTATTGTTTACTTTTGCACACATCGGCTTATGCAAATTCTAGACAAAGATAGAATAAAAAAGGAGATTCTGCCCCTACTTCCGTTCCTTCCCGGCGTCTATAGGTTTTTAGACTCATCGGGGAAGATAATCTATGTGGGAAAGGCCAAAAATCTTAAGAAGAGAGTCTCCTCCTACTTTGTTGCGGAGAGCCGTCTGAACGCCAAAACTCAGGTCCTTGTAAGCAAGATTGCAAACGTTGAATACACGGTTGTGGAAAACGAGCAGGACGCCTTCCTTCTGGAGAACAACCTCATTAAGGAAAACCAGCCGCGTTACAACATTATGCTCAAAGACAGCAAGACCTATCCGTGGATTTGCATAAAGGCGGAACCTTTCCCAAGAGTCTTCATAACAAGACGCGTTACAAGAGACGGTTCGCTCTATTTTGGCCCCTACAGTTCAGCCACTTACGCGCATCAGTTGATAGAGATGTTTCACACTCTCTTCCGTCTTAGAACCTGTGCGTTGAAGTTGAACAAGGAGGATATTGCGGCGGGAAAGTTTAAGGAGTGTCTGAATTGGCACATACAAAAATGTGATGCACCGTGCATTGGAAAAATAACTGAAGAGGAGTATTCGGAAAACATTGAGGCGGTAAAGAATATTCTAAAGGGCAACAGTTCCCAGATGATACGCCTCTTTAAGGAGAAGATGATGCACGCCTCTGATTATCTGAACTTTGAAGAGGCGCAACTCTACAAGGAGAGGATGGAACTTTTGGGAGCGCACTACAACAAATCACTCATAGTTCAATCCAATCTTACAAACCTTGATGTCTTCTCCATTCTCTTTACGGACAAGATTGGAGAAAAGAGCAAGAGCGCCTCTGCGTTCGGCAACTTTATGAGAGTGACCAACGGCTGCATAACCCGAGTGTTGAATTTGGAACTCAAAACTGCTGAAGATTTAAGCAACGGAGAAATATCCACGGAGCAGGAGGAGGCCCTAACGCACTTTATCTTAAGCGTTTACAATATACTTGCGGAGGCCGGCGAGAAGCCTTGCCGCCAGATACTTGTACCGTTTATGCCGGCCGGCGGAATCCTCTCTTCCGAGCATGAAATTCATATCCCGATGCGTGGAGACAAACTCTCCCTTTTGGAACTCTCTACTAAAAACGCTCGCGAGTTTATGCTGCAAGCCCTTAAGCAAGAGGCTCTTAAAAATCCCGATGAGAAAAAAAGTATTGGAGTTGAGATGCTCAAGAGAGACCTTCACCTTAAGGAATACCCTGTGCACATTGAATGTTTTGACAACTCTAACATACAGGGAACCAACCCGGTAGCCTCATGCGTAGTTTTCAAAAACGGCAAACCGTCCAAGAAAGATTACCGCAAGTTCAATATAAAAACCGTTGTGGGTGCAAACGATTTTGCCTCTATGCACGAGGTGGTTTTCAGAAGATATTCCAGACTGTTAAATGAAGGAGAACCGCTTCCTAATCTTGTAGTAGTTGACGGCGGACGTGGACAGTTAGACTTTGCATACCAGGCACTTACGGAGTTGGGCCTGGAGAAGAAACTCCCTATCATAGGCATAGCAAAAAGATTGGAGGAACTTATCCGTCCCGGAGATCCGAACCCTCTCTTCCTGGATAAAAACTCCCCGTCTCTTAAACTCATTATGCAACTCAGAGATGAGGCTCACCGCTTTGGAATCACCTTCCACAGAAGCCTAAGAAGCAAAGGCCAGATAAAGTCTGAACTCTCTGAGATAAAGGGGATTGGAGAAACCACTATACAAAAACTCCTGCAACACTTCCGCAGCGTTGCAAGAGTTAAGAAGGCAAGTTTTGAGGAACTTTCATCCGTGGTAGGAAAATCCTACGCCCGGAAAATCTCAGACTACTTTCTATCTGAAAGAGATTCCGAATAAAAGTCCTATGTAATCTTTACGGCCGTTGCCGTCATAAATTGCCGGAGTTGCATTACCCATATCTCCCGGCTTGTTGGTTCTTGCATAGCGAATTCCAATCTCCAACGGGAATCCGATTCTGAAGAAGTTTCCGACTATTGTAACATCCGCTCCGTATGAGAAACGGTTGTGCCAATTCCACACCATAGTATTATTGAACTGACTGATAGTGTGAGGAATCTCCACGCGTCCGTAATCTATGAACGGAATAACCTTCAGTTGTTTCAGGTATGCAAAGAAGCCCAAACTGACATCTCCCAAATAGATAGGAATTGCATAGTCTGCAGTTGCGCGGAAATAGTTGCGGCCGTAGAAATCCTCCGTAAAGCCTCTAGGCATAGAGAGAATGTTATCCATCCAAAGAAGCTTACCCTCAACGTCTTGTCTCTGATAAGCGGCACTTAGTCTCAGCCCCTGGTTGAATCCCAATCCAGGCAGATAGCCGTAAAGTATTCCGGCATAGACATTTCCAAAGTTGCTTCCGCCGTCCATATTGAACATACCTGCAAGAGAAGCACCAATTCCCAACCTAGGATATATCTGAGAACGAGCCATATCCATAGTGTTAACAATGTTAAGGCCGGCAATAAAGTTGTTTCTTTCTATCTGACGGAAAGTGACTCTGTTAAAGTTTACCTCCGGAATAGACTCGTCATTTCTGTAAGTCCAGGCAATGTAAGGTTCCACCTCCAACTCAGATTTGAAGAGGTCAAATTCCTGAGGAACGGATATGGTTACCTGAGAGCGGAAGGAGTACTTGTTGTTGGAAATCATTGCCTTGTCATTAAAGTGAGCGTCAGCCTCAATGACCGGATACCACCCTGAATATGAGAAGGCTGCGTGAGCGGCGTGGAGATTCCTCGTTGGAGTTCCCAACCTTGAAGCTCTCTGATATGAGTAGGCCGCCATTGCTCTCATAGTTCCCAAAGTGTTCTGTGAATAGAACGTTACACCCAATCCGTTCTCCTCAACAAACTCATTGCCCGATGTCTCCCCGGTAAGCTGAGTGTAAGCCGGATACCAGGAGTGAATGCGGAAGGCGTGAGCTATGCGGCTGTAATCCTCTTCTACATAACTGTTTGCCTCTGCCTCTATCTTTTCCTCCGCGATAGGATTATCCCATTTTTCTTTGTATTGACGGCTCAGCTCTTCTGCCAAAGGATAGGTGAATTCCAAACCTGGAGCAACATCTACGCTTACAAGTTTCTCCTTGAACGGGAAGCAACCTTTGTCTCCCACTCCGCGTGAGATGTAAACTACATCATCCTCGCAATCAGAAACATAGAAGTTATCAATATTGTCAGCCAAAGAAGCCAGACGCACCTTGCAATCCGTTACATCCATACGGCAGAGGTTGGTGTTTCCAAAGTAATCGGTAACAAAGAAGACCTCGTTGCCCTTGCTCTTAAGTTTGGAGATTGTATGATATGACGGCTCAATAAGAGTTCTGGTAAAATACTTTCCGCCGTCTTTCCAAGCCTTCTTTAAGGCAAGTCCCTCATCCGTAACCACGGTGTAGATAATCTCCTTACCCACTGATGTAAAGGAGGTTGCCTGCCCCTCCACCGGATATTCCGGAAGAGAAGAGACATCCTCGTTTTCATTATCCAGATAATATATTGGAGTAATGTTGGATGAGGCGTGCATGGTAGAAGGATCATAAGTAATGGCGTACATCACAGGACGCCCATCTACCATAACTACCGCAGGTTCATTAAGATAGCCGCCCTCTCTGGAGGTGAACTCTCCAATGACGTCTATATCCTCTTTCTCTTTAATGTTGTATCCTGCAATAATGCTTCTTTTGATTTGTCCCCAGCGGGAGTTTGACCTAATCTCAGATTTCCACAAAACTCCATCGTGATAATAGAAATTCTCCGTGCCTTCAAAATAGGTTAGAATTTTATGCTTCCACTCTCCGTTCTCCTTTGTCATAAGAACAAGATAAGGGCTTGTTCCATAACCCTCTACAACAGCAACAACGGAGTCTTTTCCAATCTCCACAGGAGCCTTGTAAATTGTAAAGTATCCCCTCTTTTCACCGCTTCTTGCAAGAGGATTTGCATTCAAACTCTCAGGTGAGTAGTTGCTTTCTGAGCGCAGGTTGTTCAGAAGATTTATGAACTCCTTGTTTGAGTTGAGTTCCATAAAGTTATGGAGTTCATCCTCTGCAACATACTTTCTGTGAGTCTTGCCGCTGCCCGCCTTAAAGGCAGATGCAACTACGTTTGCACTAAGGAAGTGATTGACTTCGTAGTTGAGAATTTTGTGAGTGAGATTTACGTCCTTGCTTCTGTATCTTGCAAGTGAGTTAATCATATAACCCACATCGTAAGCGCTTGGAGAAAAAGCCTTTAGAGAGCCAAGGCGCCAGCGGTCCCAACTGCGCTGCTTTCCGTAAAAGTATTTGGAAAGGTCAGTTTCACCATCGGGAATAATACAACGAAGAGAGCGGGAGAGGAACCCTGCACTGCGGCCTCGCCCACCGCGGCTCATCTCTGTCTCTGCCACCACGGCGTCTCCCTCTAACATCCAGACAGAAGGGTAGATAGAGCTTGCACTTCCAATAACTTGATCTCCGGCAAACCAATAGAGAACTTTAAAGATTCCGCGGTTAAAGTGGGCCATCTGCCAGGCGTGTCTTCCTTCGTGAGTGGCAAGGGAGACATCCCACGGCTCGGTGGAGATGATAGAGGTTGGCGGAAGGGCAAAAAAGTCTATCTGACGGGGCGCCCAAACGGAAACTCCGTTACTCTGAGCGTTGAAGGGGTGCAGAACCGTAGGGAAACGTTTAGGGATTCCGTAGGTGAGTCTTACGGAGTCATTCTGAACTCCGTAGGCCAACTCCATCATTGCCAGATATTTGCTTGCGGCCTCCTTTCCAAACCGTCCGTTAAGGTTTCCGCCAAAACGGCTCAGCTTTACAACGGAGGTACTGTCCGGGTAGAGAATTGAAAAGTGGGCGGACTTCAGAATCTTCCACTTAACCCCCGCAGGCTCGTTTCCTATATCGTAAAATTGAGAAAATGCCGGTGCTGCCAGCAGCAGAGCAGCAGCCAAGGTCAATATCTTTCTTCCTAAAAATCTCATAATTGTAAAAATTTGGGGCCAAGATAGCCATTTTATTTTTCAGGCTCAATTATTAGAATTATATTTGTTGAGATGAACATTGCATTATCATTATTCAAACTGTTCGGCTCACTTGCTCTATTCCTCTTTGGAATGACAATGATGAGTGAGAACCTTCAGAAGGTTGCCGGAGACAAACTCAGAAGTTTCCTGGCAATGATGACATCAAATGCATTCAAGAGAATTCTCACCGGTCTCACAATTACCGCCTGCATACAATCATCCGCTGCAACAACCTTAATGGTTGTAAGTTTCGTAAACGCAGGACTTTTGAGTCTGGCACAATCTATAGGAGTTATAATGGGAGCCAACATAGGAACTACGGTTTCTGCCTGGCTCTTCTCTTTGGTAGGTTTCCGCGGAGGTATTGCCACGGTTGCCGTACCGCTCATTGCCGTAGGATTTATCCTCACAATGTTCAAATCCAAGAAGAGAAAATCCATTGGCTCCATGATTATGGGATTCGCCATTATGTTCCTGGGACTCAGCATGGTACAGAGTTCTGTAGACCCTGCTATTTTGGAGAAGACCAAGGAACTCATTAACGGTTGGAGCGTTTACGGTTTCTGGAGCGTATTGCTCTGCGTGCTAATAGGAACCGTAATCACCATACTGTTGCAATCTTCCGCAGCCACTATGGCTCTGACACTTATGATGTGTAACAACGGCCTCAACTTTGAACTTGGAGCCGCCCTTGTGCTTGGAGAAAACATAGGAACTACACTCACCGCCAACATAGCCGCCTCTGTTGCAAACATCTCCGCAAGACGAGCCGCGGCCGGCCACGCCTTCTTCAACCTCTTTGGAGTCTTATGGGTACTCATCTTATACCACCCGTTCTTATGGGTTGTCTCTAAGGTGATTATGGCGGTTGGACTGGATAATCCGCTCTCCGGAAGTGCCTCCAGTTTCTCAATACTCTGTTCTATCGCGATGGTTCATACCCTCTTCAATGTGAGCAACACCGCCATTTTAGTGGGCTTTACCAACCGCATTGTAAAGTTTGTCACCAAGTTGCTGCCGGGCAAGCCGGAAGACGAGGGCTACCGCCTGCAGTACATTCAGGGAGGCCCGCTCTCTACCGCAGAGTTGTCACTTGAGCAGGCAAAGGGTGAGATACTGCACTTTGAGCAAATCTGCAGGGAGCAGTATAACTATGCCGTTGAGTGTCTGAACACTACAGACCCGGACAAGTTTGACGAACTCTATCACAAACTTGAACATTACGAGCAGATAACAGATAAGATTGAGTTTGAAATTGCCAAATATCTCAACGATGTTTCCGAGTGGGATCTCTCTGAGGAATCCGCCCGCCGCATTCAGGCAATGTTCAAGGTTATCAGCGAGTTGGAGAGTATTGGAGACAGCGGTTTCAACTTTGGCCGCATACTCCAGAGACGCAACATCCACGGCGCTGCTTTTGATGAGGTTATGCTTGCCAAACTCAACAACATGATGCAGCTCATCTTCACCGGCTTTGATGCAATGGAAGAGAACCTCAAACTCGGCTACGATTCCATCACCAACATTGCCAACGCACAGGATGTTGAGCAGCAGATTAACGAGTACCGCAACTCCCTCAAGGAGGAGCACCTCCTCAACCTTGAGAACAACACATACAGCTATCTTACAGGAGTTTACTACATGGACCTCATCAACGAATGCGAACACGTTGGAGACTTCATGATCAACATCTCCGAGGCCATCATAGAGATAAAGTAAAATGAGGCCGAATTCCCTATGGAACCACAAGAGTATTTTCAACAAGATATAGTCTTTGTTCTCCTTTGCGGGGGTGTAATTATGCTGAGCGTTGTGGCTGCTTTTTATCTGTTGCTGCGGCGGTCTAATGCCATTGCTTCAGGAGTGACGCCACCTCTGCGCCTTCGCCAATGGGCTGCGGCCTTTATGCTGTTTGCCGCTGTGAGCCATGTGACCTGGATTATATACATTTACTATCCTTCAACTCTGGGTTATACGCTGGCCTACACCCTGGACATCCTGTTGTTCTTTCCAACTGTAGCCGGCATCCTGCTCTCTATGCTGCAAGACCGGAAGCGGCCGGTATGGCAGGTGGCAGTAGCGCTAGTCCCGGTTATTGTATTGTCTGCCTTGAGTATAATCCGTGGAGATGACGCATTTCTGTTTTGGCAGGCCATCTATGTTATTGTTCTCTATGCATCGTTTATGGTGTATATGTTCTTTGCTGTCAGACGATATGGAAAATGGCTCCGCGATAACTATGCAGATCTGGAGAACAAGGAGGTCTGGCAGAGTTTTCTTATTCTTGCCGTGTTCCTGCTGTTCTTCATTCTTTACAGCAGCACCAATGAACAGAACATTGTTGTGGCCTATCTTCTCCAAATAGACTGCATTATAATTGTAACGCTGCTGCTGTGGCGCACAGAGACCTTGCAGCAACTGAGCGAAAGTATCACGGAGGAAGAGGAAGAGCCGGCCCAAGAAGAGCAGAAAGTATCGGTACCCAAAGCCATCCCTGTAGATATTGAATCTCTCCTAAAAAAGCACTGTGAAAACAAGCATCTTTATCTGCAGTATAACCTCTCACTGTCTCAGCTTGCCCTGGCTATAGGCACAAACCATTCTTATCTTAGCCGGTACTTCTCTCAGCAAGGGCTTACATATAACGCATACATCAATGGTCTACGCATACGCCATTTTATTAGCCTGTACCAGAAGGCTTTAGCCGAGGGGCGCACATTCACCGCTCAGCAGCTCTCATCAGAGAGCGGTTACCACAGCTACAGCACCTTCAGTGCTGCGTTCAAACAGTACACCGGTAAGACCGTGACCGCTTTTCACCTTCAGAATCTGCAAAAGTAGTTTCAGAATCTGCAAATCTTGCTGTCCGCCACTCTCAACCTATTGGAAATTTGGTTTAGGGGGGGGTAACTTAGTGCTTTGAATTTTGAATCCAGAGTATTTTATTAATCATCAACAATATGGAAACAAAACACAAAGTGTTTTATGAGGCTCCATGGACGGAAGTCCTGGAGTTAAAAACCGAATCCAACCTCCTGACAACGAGCGACTACAAATTTGGTGGTCAGGATGAGGATGTGCCGAGTTTTTTATTTTTTTAAGGAGGGCACAGACATGAGAATCACAAACAGAATCAAAATCCTATTCCTTGCCCTGCTGCTCATTACTGTATCACAAATGGCATGGGCCAAGACCATCAATCTGGCGAATTGCAAAGCCGATACTCAATATGACATATCTAATGGTGATGTGTTGACGGGTACACTAAGTGTTTATGCACGAATTGTTATTAAAGCCGGAGCTACCGTGACGCTTGACGGTATAGATATCAATGTCAC
>JAFZUX010000017.1 GCA_017618115.1 Bacteroidales bacterium
CTCCGAGAATACATCCGGTACTACAACAACGATAGAATCAAACTGAGGCTAAAAGGAAAGAGCCCGGTGCAATACCGAGCTCTGTTCCAATCTAAGGCCTCGTAATAATGTTAAACCGTCCAACTTTTGGGGGTCACATCAAAGCTGCCCTTTTTAACTATAAGTTTCTAAAAACTTATTTCTTGTATCCAGGATTCTGCTCCAGTTCCGGATAGATAATTCTCTCATCTGAAGAGATAGGGAGCATTACTCTATCATCAGACCAGGTAAGAGCAGTGTTGAATGGGTTGTGAGGATCGTTCTTAACGTATGTACCGTTACGTCTCATAAGGTCAAAGAAACGGTCACCCTCGCCAATCAACTCCTTCTTTCTCTGAATCTCAATGTTCTCCATTGTACAAGCAATAGAGGTTACGGTGTTGTCCGCTCTCTGAGCAACAGCAAGCAGCATCTGAGCTGCATCACTCTTACCGGTATTCATACCAGCCTCAGCAGCAATAAGATATGCCTCTGCAAGACGCATATATCTTGGGTTGTTGAGGAATGCGGTAAATCCGGTGTTGCCTATGAACTTCTTCAACCAGTACTCTCCGGTGTGCTTGTATCCGGTGTTAGGATCGTCATAAGCAATCCAGTTGATACGGATATCATTAGGAGTAAGTGCAAACATGTCTCTCCAAGCCTTGGTAGGAACTACGCTTGCACCTGTGTTCTGATAACCGAACCAGAGGCTGTAGTAGAATGAGCCGCCGAATCCGTTATCACCGTCTATTGCAGACTGAAGGTTTACAAGACCCTCAAAGATAGACTCGTCATTTCCAACCTCTGCCCAGGAGTCAAGATACTTGTCTCTGGAAACCAGGTTGTAAGGACTCTGGTTGATAACCTCCTTAGCTGCAGTGTATGCATGTTCCATCTCTCCCTTGTAGAGAGCAACCTTAGCCTCCAGGAACTTAGCAGCCCAGTAGTTGAAGTGACCCAGATTCTTAGCCTTTGAGAGGAGTCCCAAAGCTGTGGTGATATCGTTTTCAATCTGAGTGTAAGTCTCTGCTACGGTGCTTCTTGGAAGTCTTGCCTCAGAAGGTGATACAGGAGTGGTAATCAGAACTGCTCCTAAAGAAGCGCCGTTATCAAATCTGTATGGTCTTCCGTAAAGTCTTGCAAGATCAAAGTAGCAGAATGCTCTTACTGCGTAAGCCTGTCCCAAATAGTCATTCTTTGTAGCCTGCTCATCTGCAGGAACTTCCAACTCGTCAATGTTAGCAATGATAGCATTTGCTCTGGTGATTGTACTGTAGTAGTTTCTCCAGAGAGTGAAGTATGAGTTCTGAGAAGGGTCATAATCGTATGAGTAGGTGATGTAGGTACCCTCGCAAGGAACCAACAGATCTGCTCTCATATCACCCATCTGAATCATATAGTTACCATAAACGGTGTAGTACTTCAAAAGAGTGTACATACCGTTAACAGCTACTCCTGCATCCTCCAATGTTGCAAGTGCGTTCTTTGCCACAACAGAATCCGTAGGAGTCTTGTCCAGGAATCCCTTACAAGAAGAGAGGGATATTGCAAGGACGGCAACAAGTATTATGCTTAATATCTTTTTCATATCTGTATAGTCTTAATGGTTAGAAACTTACCTCTACGCCGAATGAAACTGTTCTCAGAGCCGGCATACCATAGTTGTAGTAACCGTCAGACTGGAGTTCAGGTTCAATTTCGCACTTGGAAATAGTCATCAGGTTAGCACCTGAAACATATACGCGGGCACCGCGCAGAGACAGCCTCTGTACAAGGCTCTTAGGAAGATTATAAGAAACTGTGAGGTTCTTAAGTCTTGCAAAGTCTCCTCTTACGAGCATACGTGAAGAGTTGTAGTAACCACCCTGGTTGTTGTCGTAGATACGCATTGGAACATCTGAGTTAGGATTATCAGTTGTCCAAGGGTTGAGCTGAGTCTTCATGATAGGCTGTCCGAAGGTTCTGTAACCGTCGTTAGCAACCTCATCCTGAGTAGAGTTGCAGAGATAGTGTCCAAACTTGTAGGTCCAAGCCATGCTTACGCTGAGGTTCTTCCAGCGGAAGTCTGCGTTGAATCCTCCAAAGAACTTAGGCATAGCCCTCTTTCCGTAGATTACCATGTTACTTGCGTTCTGCCTTCTTGCAGGAGCGTAGTTGTAACCATCCTTAGGCATTGGGCTGCCCTCTTTAACTATGGTACCGTCTCTCATTGTAACGTCCTGGTCTACAATCTCTCCCTTTTGATAGAAGGAACCTTCTGCATACATAGGGTAACCAGGCTTTACACCGTTAATAGTCTCATTGGACTTGTTAACTCCCAGATACTCACGGGTGTAGAACTGATAGAAGTTGTATCCCTTCTTCCACCAGAACCAACCGCTGTTAATAGCCTCATCCTCAGTAGAGAGTTTGAGAACCTCGTTGTGAACGCGGCTCCAGTTTGCTCCTACGCTGAGTTCAATGTCCTTATCCTTAATGATTCCCACGTTTGCGGAGATCTCCCAACCGCGGTTAACCATACTACCCTTATTCATAAGTGTAGAGCTGAATCCGGTAGTTGAAGCAACAGATGCATCCAAGAGCAAGTCTGTGGTCTTTCTGTTAAAGTACTCAATGGAGAATGTGTATCTGTCAAAGAGAGTACCGTCCAAACCAATGTTGTAGTTCTTGTTCTTCTCCCAGGTCAGATCTGTGTTGGCAATGTTGCCAGGGTAACTTGCACCCTCCTCACCATACTGCCAGTAGTCATAAACTGACATATAGCCAAAGAGCTCTGAAGGAAGGGTACCTGAAGTACCGTAAGAAGCACGAACCTTACCGTCATTCATCCAAGGGAAGTCCAGGAATTTCTCCTTAGAGAATCTCCAGGTTCCTGATACTGACCAGAATGTACCCCATCTTGTCTTAGGAGCAAGTCTGGATGAACCGTCTCTACGGAATGTACCGGTGATATAGTACTTAGAGTCAAAGTCATAACTTGCACTACCGAAGAGTGAAAGCAGGCCTTCCTCATGAGACCATGCATAACCCTCATCAAAAGTAGTACCCATAACGCTCTCCTTTGCACCCAGGTAACTGAAGTCTGTCTTACCCAGACGGAGTCCGTTAAACTTCTCTCTCTCAGCCTCCCAACCAATCATAGCAGATACGTGGTGTACATCAAACATCTTGTCAAAGTTCAAAGTTGTTGAACTTACAACCTTGTTGATGTTACGGTGCTTATCTGATGCATAACCGACTCCGTAAGCGTAGAAGTTAGGGTGACCGTAGAGCCAACCGAACTTGTCATGTACATAGAGCCAGTCACTTGCAAGAGTGCTCTTCAACTTCAAGAAGTCTGTGAATGCAATCTCTGCCCATCCCTTGAGGATAGTACGGTTCTGCTTAGCGTCATTAACCTGATTCTTAAACTGAGCCACAGGGTTGATTGTGTTAAATCTTGTAGAGAATCTACCCTCATAGAGTTCACCTGTAGCCTTGTAAGCGTATGGCCATCTGTCAATTAAAACGGCCTTCCAGATAAACATAGGGTTATCCTTGGAAGACCATCCGTCCTGGTGACCGTCCTGGTACTGCCAGGAGTACTGCATGATACCACCCAACTTGAACCAGTCATTGAGTTTAACCTCACCGTTAACGGTTGCAGTGAAACGCTGCAGGTAATCAATCTTTACAACACCGTGCTGATCTGTATAAGCAACTGATGCATAGATCTTTCCCTTCTCGTTACCGCCGGAGATGCTGTACTCGTAGTTCTGGCTTATACCTTTCTGGAATATTGCTTTCTCCCAGTCCTTATAAATATAGGTGTCACGGTCATAAGCAGGATAGTACTTAGCAATTCTGTTCTCTACGTATGCATCTATGCTACCATAGCTCTTCCAAGCTGATGGGTTAGCCTCTGCATAGTTTCTGAATGACATTCTCTGAAGTGCCTCGTTCTGAGCATCTGATACCATCTCCATGTGTTTTCCATAAGAGAAGTAAGATACGCCAACGCTAGCCTTGAATGTAGAAACAAGGTCACCCTCTTTACCCTTCTTAGTTGTAATCAATACAACACCGTTGGAAGCTCTTGATCCGTAAAGAGATGCGGCAGCAGCGTCCTTCAAGATTGTAATAGACTCAATGTCACTAGGGTTGAGGTAGTTCATTGCACTTGTTGAGATGTTACCGGTACTCCAGTCACCGCTAGTAGCAGGCACACCGTCTATAACGTAGAGAGGCTTGTTACTTGCGTTGAATGAACCGTAACCACGGACGCTGATTTCAACCTCAGAACCAGGCTGTCCGGAATAAGACATTGCCTGCACGCCGGCAGCCTTACCTGCCAAAGCCTGCTCAAAGCTTACAACCGGAACGTCCTTAATGGCGTCTTGCTTTACAACGGCAGCAGATCCTGAATAAGACCCCTTCTTTGCCGTACCGTATGCTACGACAATTGTCTCATCCAGCAGATTAGCATCTGCAGACATCTGGCAGTTAACCACGCCACGTCCGTTTACTGCTACCTCCGTAGTGGTATAACCGATAGATGAGAATACCAAAACGGCGTTAGAAGGAACATTAGGTAGTGTGTACTTACCGTTACTGTCAGTAAAAGTACCCACCTTGGTACCCTTAACCAGAACATTAGCTCCTGGAACAGGATTACCATCATCTTTGTCAGTTACCGTACCGGTAACCTTGTTTTGTGCCAGCACCATTGTTGAGAACAAGCATGCCAACGCAAATAAAATGACCTTTTTCATTGATTAATTTTTAGTTAGTACTTAGGTTTATTGTGAATAATTCAAAATATACTATGTTAATACTCAACCCCTTACAATCATCTATAACAAAGATACAAAAAAACAACCAGGATTGTGACAAAAAAGTTTCTCTTTTTTTCAAAAAAATTAAAAATCCAACGCAACATTTTAAACCATTTCTGCATCTGCCTCACGATAAATTATCTATTTTTGAACTACCCAACAGAATAGATAAATAATGTTGTTAGAAGACTTCAAAGACTACCTCAGAATAAAACGCAGATACTCAGAGCGTACCGTTGCCCTATACACCAACGCCGCCACTGACTACCTGCAATTTGTCTACCCAGAAAAACTAACAACAGCAACCACCACCACCACCACCACACAACCAGTAACAGACCAAGAACTCTTAGACGCTCTTAACTACCAGTTGATTAGAGGCTACGTTGCCCACTGCTTAGACAACAACCTCAACCCAAGAACCGTCAACTTAAAACTCAGCGCCCTCTCCACCCTCTGCTCCTACCTGGTTAAACAGCAGCACCTTACAACCAACCCCGTAAAAGATATTCTCCGCCCAAAGGAGAAAAAGAGACTCCCTTCCTTCTTTACGGAAGACTCCATAAAGGAATACCTGGACTCCCCAATACAAACAGACAACACAGATATAACCGCCACATACAAAGCCCTACGTAACCGCTTAATCATAACCCTTTTATTTGATACCGGCCTAAGACGTGCCGAGGCAACCTCTCTAACCCTCAGTAACATAGACCTCTCAAGAAAAACCATCACTATCATTGGAAAGGGCAACAAGCAACGCTCCGTCCCAATCATAGACTCCCTTGCAGACAAAATAGGGGACTACCTCACCGTCCGTTCTGAGTTCCAAGCTAACAACCAACAAGCAACACAAACACAACCACAAATCACAAACTCCTTCTTCCTAACAGATACCGGCAAACCTATCTACCTGGAATTCATTAACCGTGTGGTAAAGAGTGAGTTAACCAACGCCCATCTTGCAGGCAAAAAGACACCTCACACCCTGCGCCACTCCTTTGCTACTGCCCTTCTTAATGACGGTGCAGACTTAAACAGCATAAAGGAAGTTCTTGGCCACTCATCACTTGCGGCCACAGAAGTCTATACTCACAACTCTTTTGAAAAACTAAAGGAGATCTACAAGACTGCACATCCACGTGCAAATAAGAAGTAGAAACAAAAGACAAAATAACAAAAAAGGAGCCCAGAGTCCCTCTATCACATCACACTAGTCTGAATTACTTCTAGTCCATCCACTTGGAATTCCATTAATGCCTGAAGTCCAACCGGTTGTACTCGGTGTCACAAACGTTCCTGATCCCGCAACATCTTTCAACCACTCGTATGTACAATTATCTGCAGAGATGTTTGTTGCCAAACACTTCACATAGTTCAAAGAATTGCATCCCTCAAACATGTTCATATAGCAATTAGCAACTAGTACCTTTACCGGTAAAATAGGAGCGGATACCAAAGATGTGCAGTTTCTGTACATACCAGAGCAACAGCCATTTGCAAGAGTCTCAGCCTTCATTATACCGCCTGTTGCAACAGCAGTACAATTTATAAACATCTTTTGATAACAGTATGGTGCCAACACTCTGGCTGGAAGCGTTGGAACTTTTGCCAAACTGCTACAACCATAGAACATCTCCATATAGCAGAACTGACTAAGTGTTGTAGCAGGAAGATCCGGCGCAACCATCAGACCTGAACAGCCTCTGAACATATCAGCATAACTATAATCCCTAACGGTAGTTGCAGGCAGCAACAGTTTCTTGGTAGAGTGAGAACGTATGTTGCTGTTATCCAAAAACAACTTCCTAAAGTTATCCGTTCCTGTCAGTGTGGTCAACGTAGAAAAACCTTCCTTGCTAATCAAACTCATAATGTTGCCATACACGTAACAGGCTGCAGTACAGGAGATTTGTGAAAATTCTGTACTTGGATAAGCTGCAGCGTATGTTTCATTGGTTCCCCAGAAACTAACTACATCTCCGGCATTTACCGTAATATTATCGCTAGCTCCCGCACCAATTGTTACTTCTCCACCTCCGTTCTTCTTGTAGTAAACAGCACCGGACGCCTTATTGTTAAAGGTAATAGTTCCGGCACTTGTAGCCTCCAAGGTTAATGGATTGGAGAGACACTGCATCTTTACCGTAACGGAATAGTACTTCCCGTTCTCAAAGGTTGCACCGTCCTTACAGTAGGTGTAAACCTTCCCGTCCGTTCCGGTTGCGGTAAGCCTTAAGTAACTGTTGTTCACGTCTTTAAGTGCAACGTAAACAACTCCTACGTCAAGTCCTCCGCCACCGTCTACATCTACCTCAACATCCCCACAGGTTCTTACACCGTTACTTATGCTCTGGACTAACTTCCCAGTCATATCGCTTACAACCAGTCTGTTAACTGCCAGAGCACTTCCATCCTCTTTCTGAAGAGTGAACTTTACAACTGCCTGCTCGTTTCTAAAGGTTGCAGAAGAAGCAGCCAGTGAGGTGCCAACTTCCGTTACCTTAACGCCGGCAGTTGCATAATCATAGTTATCTGCAATGTAACCAATGGTTCCGTTCTGCCCGGTATAACTCC
Organism: Bacteroidales bacterium; assembly: GCA_017618115.1. GTDB lineage: Bacteria > Bacteroidota > Bacteroidia > Bacteroidales > UBA932 > Egerieousia. The sequence goes on from JAFZUX010000017.1 coordinate 7,413, forward strand.
ACACAGACCTCGGATATAACAACTTCAGAGAATCTCCAACGTTCACAAATCCCGTAATGGTTCCCTTCAGTTGTGTTGTTATCTCCTCGCTCTTGGGCCTCAGGCTTCCGCCATACTGGTCACTCCAGCCCTTGTTAAATACATAAATGTTATCTGTAGTCTGCCAGTAAGCGTTAAGTGATGTTCCGCTAAAGGCTAGAGCCTCAGATGAGACCACATTACCCACTCCAACATCACTTCCAACGCCACTGCTTAATCCTACGGCATGCTCTCCGTAGGTTGCCCAAATGGACATTTTGTGAGTCTCTCTTCCTCGCTCTTTGTTGCAAGATAGGAGCAGAACGCTCAAAACGAGCATACTCACAAATAGAAATCTATTTTTAAAAAGTTTAAAATTCATAGTATTAAATAATTAATTGTTAACTCCAATCCTCTTCTTCAGGATCTCCGTAGTTTTGTCTTGAGGCAGAAACGCCGCTTGTTGCCATATTGCCCTCCGGGACAATAAGCAACACCTCCGCTATAGGCGGATGGTACTTTTCTCTGTCGATTTTCATAAAATGGAATGTTAATTTGATGTGAAGGGACACTGGGCTCCTACCCCAAATTTACAACAAAACCTGCTTTTTACAGAATTGTACCAATTTTTTACCCTTCTGCACTTTTTGCAATAGAGTAAATTATTGTGATAATTCTACAATTTCAGGCGGACAACCCAATATGATTTTTTGCAATAGAGTAAATATTTAGGATAATTCCACGTTTTTCATTGTACAATCCTACGTTTTTTGGCGAATTCCACGTTTTTCCAAGTATATTTGTCTTAAACAAAACGCTTGTAGTATGGACGGATTCGGCTGTTTGTTATCAATTGTTGAAGCTGTTGCTTGGGGATTCATTTTTCTTCTTTTGTGGAAAGCGGGGCCAGAGCCGTCCACGGGGGAAAAGATTTTTAATGCAATTTTGACGGTTATTATGCTTTCCTTTGGTGGCTATCTTCTTTACAAAGAAATCAAAAAGATAAATAAAGAAGGTGATAATCAGAAAGATTCAGAAGTAAAAAGCAGAAAAAGAATAAAGAGAACAGCCTATTATAACAATAGGGAACATCCTGGTATTACATTATCTTCGTACGAAGACACCACAGATAATCAAATCACTCCTAAAGCAAACTCTTATTACGTTTCATTGGTCCATAACGAGGCAAATGACACATACAGAATAAATGTCTACTCTGAGTCTGAGTATGAGCAATTTATGCAACAGGCGGATGACGAGGTACTAACTATAATCGCAGACCACATATACCCATCTAAAAAAGTTGCATCTTCCATCCAGACAGCCCTCTATAACTCCTTCACTTCCAATAAAACAGTTGGAGAGTGGTTTAATTTAGACAAGCAAGAAGTCCAGCAAATAAAAGAAACACTGAGTTAGAACTTTTTTCAATTATTGGGATAATCCTGTAATTTCAAGCGGACATCCCAATATGATTTTTTGCAATAGAGTAAATATTTAGGATAATTCCACGTTTTTCATTGTACATTCCTACGTTTTTTGGCGAATTCCACGATTTCCGTTGGCGAATCCTGCGATTTTTAGTAAATTTGGAATAATCTTAGGATTGTAAGAATTGAGGTAATATATCTATTATGTTATGATTAAAACCGATATTGAACTTATTCTCGAGGAATTACGCCGCTTTAACAAAGAAAGAGATTGGGATCAGTTCCATAACGGAAAGGATTTAGCTATTGGCTTGTCAGTTGAAGCATCTGAACTTTTGGAGGCTTTTATATGGAAAGCTCCAGAGGAAGCCAATCCAGACAAGATTCGAGAGGAATTGGCCGATGTTCTTAACTACGCTTTCCAGATGGCAGATAAATATAACCTTGATATCAAACAGATTATGCTGGATAAGATTCGTATTAATGCCGAAAAATATCCTGTGGAAAAAGCTAGAGGTCTTGCAAAAAAATATAATGAACTATGATGCCAATAGTTTATTCGATTAAGGAAGAAACGTCCATAATTGATAATCTCTCAACTTACATAAGTAATAATACTGACAATAAGAAAGCAGAAGTTTTACTTTCTTATCCAGTTGTTTATATTCACTATTGGCCAGGAAAATCAATAGAGTATACTGATAAAAAAGGGACCTCAGTTACTCAAAAGAGGTTCAATGTCTACGTGGGAGAGAGTAATGATATAGTATCACGAACCAGAGAGCACTATCTTGCCGGAGCTGATTCTTCCAAGTGGCAGAGCAATCTGGTAAAAAATAGATTAATTTCTCAACTGATTTTAATTGGTCATCCACATTTTAATAAGTCATTCACCTTAGATTTAGAGAATAAATTAATTGACTACATAGCACCAGGCAATAATATCGACAATCTTTTCAATGCTCGAGGAAATCCACAAAATGGATACTATCCTGTGGATGAATTTAATGATGTTTTCAATTCCGTTTGGAGGAAACTTAGGCAGTTGAATAATGACCTTTTTCTTTCATTGTCAGAAATAGAAAAGACTGCTTTTTTTAAGGCTTCGCCATTAAAGAAACTAAAACAAGAGCAATTAGAAGCAAAAGAGGAAATTCTATCAAAAGTTTATGACGCTCTAAAAAGTGGAAAGGATGGACAACTGATTTTTGTCCAGGGAGAGGCAGGAACTGGAAAGACCGTTCTCAATTCAGCATTGTTTTACGAATTGATAACACGTGGTGAAGAGTACTTAGGACACGAAATTAATTGCCATCTCATCGTCAACCATGATCAGCAGCTAAATGTCTATCAGCAAATAGCAAAGCGATTGAATCTTGGAGAGAATACTGTTCATAAACCGACAAGTTTCATCAATAATTATTCAGAGAACAATAAAATTGATGTTGCTTTTATAGATGAGGGGCATCTTTTACTAACCCAAGGTAAACAGAGCTATACTGGCCATAATCAACTTGATGATATAATGAAACGATCACGCGTGACAGTCATCATGTTCGATGAATATCAGGTGCTTACTGCAGAAGAGTACTGGGAACCTGAGCTTTTAGACCATTTCAAGAAATTGTCATATAGGCAGAGTAATTATTTGAGCCTTTCTACACAGTTACGTATGCTATGTTCCGATACTACATTGAAGTGGATTAACAATATTGTAGAATGTCGAACACTTCTTCCTTTTACAAAGGATTCTAAATATGAAGTCCGTTCTTTTGAATCGCCAAAGGCACTCCAAGATGCTATTAAAGGAAGGGCTGTTACTGATTCTCTGTCAAGAATAGTAGCAACATATGATTGGCCATACAACAATAAAAAGTCTCCTAGCAATGGTGGGTATTGGTCTGTCAAAATTGGGAATTGGTCATTGCCATGGAATTATGAGAAAGAAAAAGAATTAACGTCCAAAGAGTTAAGAGCAAACAAGTCTAAATCATGGGCAGAACAAGAACACACTATTGATGAGGTTGGATCAACCTTTACAATTCAGGGTTTTGATTTATCTTACGTCGGGGTAATCCTTGGCCCATCTGTCAAGTATCGTGATGGCAAAATCCTCTTTGATCCTTCTGAGAGTTATAATAATAAAGCAACTCAGAAAAGAACATTAAAGGATGGCTCAAAAGTTTCTTTCGGTGAAACATTTATCCGGAACGAGGTCAAAGTACTATTAACCCGCGGAGTGAAAGGACTTTATATATATGCTTGTGATGATGCTTTACGAGATGCCCTGAAAAGAGTTCTTGGTGCTTAGTCTTTGATTCTGCTCTTTGAGACAATGATGAGATAATCATGGTCCTATAATTCTTTTATTTTCAATGATTTTAGATAATCGTAGGTTCCGTCATAGAATGCCGGGAGTCTAGTGGCATCTTCTGGGAACCCTTCTGGGTTCAATTTATTGTTACCATAAGGCACACAAATTACTAAGCCTTGGCGAGCCCTTGTTAAGAGGACGCGGTATGCATTAAGCATGTATTTCCTGTTTTCCTCATTTTTTTCTATTCTCCATTTAGTACTACCATTGAAGTTGTAGTATCCCCATTTTCCGTCCTCAAATCTCATATCTGCATCCCAGAGTACACAAGCAAAGTCTAATTCTAGACCCTGAACTTGGATTTCGGTCGCAGCCTCTTCAAGATAGTTAGAAGATCTAACATCGCATTTATCCTCCAAAAACCAATGAACGGCGTTTTCGTCACCAGATGCTAAAACATTTACAGCTTGAGGTTTGTAACGAGCAGCTACCTTTGTTACTAGTATACCTGTTTGTTGAGATCCTCTTGCCTGTTGTCTTAACCATGCACGGGCTTTATTGATATCCCTTGTGAGCACAATCGGATACCCTTTTTTCTGAATCTCGTTGTAAAGAGAAGTCGTATTTGTAGAGAAATTTAGAAGAGAGTGAACAAAGCTTGAAACTGTCTCAGCTCTGAATGATCTTAAATTAACCGCAAGGTGTAACTCTTCTGAATAGGTGACATTTTGATTATGTTCCAAGAGCTCATTAACTTTTCCTTCAGCATATTCAGGATCTGTTAACTTATTGGAAATGTATACTTTCCAATGAGGAAAGTTGTTATTTAATGCATCTATCCATTCGGCAATACCGGCTTCTCCAGTATTGATTTCTTGTCCTCCTCCAACAAGGCAAATTATAACTGCCCAGTCTTTTCTTTGATCCAATGACCAGATAAGGAATGATGCTTCTGAAACGGGGAAGTTTAGTACTTTAAGTTTGTTTCCATAAGTACCACCGCGTTTTAGATAATTAGCTAGACGTGAGTGAGTCCAGGTTCTTTGAGCTTCGTCAAAAATAGCAACGTGTTCTACCTCTCCGTATCCTGTTTCCTTATCTAATTGAACAGCTTTTGTCGGATCTATTTCAAGAATACCGTTCTCTACTGGATTCTTGATTTTTGCAAGCATATTGTCTCTGTAACGGTGAATGATTTGAATAAACTCTCGGACTTCTCGTCTGGAATCACTCATGTTTTTCTTTATTCCCTTTGCCTTAGCTTTCTTCTGACTGTCAATGGCTAATGCCTCTGAAAGTACAGCTACCAATGGACCATTTCCGGAGAGATATACGGCTCCGTTTTCTTTATCCATCTCCCCATCTTTATATGTTTGCTTTATGGCAATATCTAGGCCCACGAGAGTCTTTCCTGCTCCAGGAACTCCGGTTACGAAACATATACTTTTTTCTCCCTTTTCTTTACTTCTTTGGATTATATCAAGTATATGATTTATAGTTGCATCCGTTGAAACGTTATCTGCCTCGTGCTTTGTTATATCCTCAACAGAATGGTTTGAGTACAAGGCCCTCGCAGCCTCAATGATGGTTGGTGTTGGTGAATATGGACTGATAGTCCAAAGTTTTCCCCAACTGTCTGAAGAATAGGAAGTTTGTCGTTGCTCTACTATCTTTGAAATCACTTCTTCTAAATGGTTTTCTCCTGCTATGAGTGGATTCAAGATACCATCATCGTATGCGGAGTTTTGAAGAACGCCCGCAGTGCGCTTGTATTCTGTAGGAACAAGGATAGGGGCAATAGGCTTGTCAGCACTAAATTTGTGAAAGTTCTTTAGGTCAAGAGCATAATCTAAAACTTGCTCCAAGTCTTCTTGAAGAGCATCCTTCTTACCAACCTTAAATTCAAGGCAAAAGATTATTCCTTTGAGTAGTAAAATTACATCTGCTCGTTTTCCGAGTCTTGGTATAGCGTACTCAAAGATTACAAAGGCGTCTTCATCCTTCCATTGTTCAAGGATCTGATGTAAGATTCTAATTTCCCCAATCCACGCATCATTTGTTGTTGTTTGGTCTACTCCATGGTAAGATCTGATGATATTCCCAAGAACCTCGTTCTGGCTACTCTCAAGAAAATCCTTGAAAGACGCCACATATAAACATCTATTGGATTTCATACTACTGCTCATTACCACAAAGATAACTTATTCAGGATAATTATACAGTTTTTTGTGTGAATCGTGTAATCGTACCAAGAATTTACCCATTTGCAGGATAATTCTGTGAAAATTTACGCATTTGTTGGCGAATCTAGTTAAAATATGCCGAAACGAAAGATTCTGTTATAAGCTAGCATTCAATGTTGTCCCACAGCTCCTTTTGAAACCTGTATAAATCCCTATTTGATATAATTCCATTAGGCTTATCATCGCTAGCCAATTTCTTTATAGGGGAGTTCTTCTTTTATGAGGAACTGACAATCTTAAGGATATTCTGAATCTATTGCACGAACATATTGTGCAATAGGTGTTAATGGGAATACCATAGTTGTTATATGTGCATTTTGTAAAGTGATTCCTGCTTAGTTTATATTTTGTTTCTAGGAAATGAAGTTCGGATTCTGTTATTCCTCTTAATGGAGAAGGACCAAAATATGAGAAAGATCTAACAAAAAAGATTACAATATTGCTTTTGCATTGTGGGCAAATTGTTGGTTTCTCAAGATACTCATACTCTGATACTGAGGAAAAAGCTATGCATTTTGAGTTATTACAAAAATAAACCAAATTTGGATTTATCAACTTTTGGTTAATGTCTTTAAGATCCTCTTCCACAATATTATACTGAACTAAAATGATTCCATTTTCGTTATAAAATTCAACAACTTTATTTTCAGGTTCATGAGTGTTTACTATTTCAATAGCAAATAAAACTTTTCCTTTTTCGTCAAGCAAAGCAATATCCGGCTTACATATCCCCATATCATGCTCAACTTTAACTTGTTTCGCCAAGAAAAGTAGATTGCCTTTTTGTGTCTTATTGCATTCTTTACAAATCCATTCTATATTAAAAGGTTCTTTTTTCTCTATTTTTTGTTTAAGGATATCTGCAGTCTTTTCCTTGAATACCGAATGTAAAACAGATTCCGAAGAACAGTTGTGTTCACCATCTCCCTTATGAGCAAAGTGGGGTCTTCTTGTTTTGGGTCCGGTTTTCCCACTGTTCTTGTATATCAGCTCCTTGCCACATTCAGGACAAAAATATTTTTTCCCTTTTTCCTTAATGGCCTCTTTTGCGAGTACGATGTTTCTATTCTCATCATATGCAATAGGAATCAAATTATCTTTCATCGCGTGTTAATTTTTGTCAAAGTTATTTAAAAGGTTTGACAATTACTGTCAAATGCTGAATCTTTCCGAGCGAAACGTGTAATCGTACCATGAATTTACTCAAATGCAGGATAATTCTGTGAAATTTTACGCTGTTGTTGCATTTAAAAGTTGAATTCAGGCTCTCTTTTTTTGTTGCTTGACAAAAATTGTCAAACGTTTTTTGTCCCTTTGCAGAAACAAAACGCAGTAGGATATGGAAACAAGAAATGATGAGAACTTGGAAAGAGTGAGGAGGTTCATTGAAACCAGGACGTGGCATTTTGCTAAGACAATGCCGGAAATCCCTCACTGGTACTGCCTTAGGACGGAGGGTGAGTACAAGTATTGGTGGCTGGAAGAGAAGGTAGAGGATTGTTTGTTGATTAATCGGGATAAAAATACTATGAAAAAGATTGATGATGAGTCCAAAAAGAATTGGGTGCCATTCTGTGTGAGAAGTGGTATAGAGGGGGAGGAGATGATTCTTCATACGAAGTTGTCTCCTGAATATGCAAAGACTATGATAGAGGTGCGTAAGGCTAATCCGGGGAAGTATCGGGAAGTTTTGCCGGATGGGAGGATAAAGTATAAGGAGGTGCAGTTGTTGCTGGATACCAGCAAGAAGTGTAAGGGGGAGTAGAATTTTTACGGAAATGCTTGCAGGGGAAAAGAGATTGTCCACTAGACCTCTTTCCCATATTCTTTGCTGCAAATATAGAGATAAAGCGGCAAACCAATGTGCGAAAATGACGAATTATTGTTATATTTGCAAAAATTAAAGCAATGAGACCTCCAAGATATCGAGATGAAATCGGTGAACTACTTGAGAAAGACGGGATAATAACTGTAGAGGATTTTGTTTTGTCTTGTCCGGATATGCCCAAGCCTTCTGTGTATTCCA
>JAFZUX010000002.1 GCA_017618115.1 Bacteroidales bacterium
CACGCCGGATGCGAGGCCGCCATGGCCGCCGCAAATCTTGGCTCTTCCGTTTTGCTGCTCACTCCAGATTTGAGTGGTCTTGCCAAAATGAGTTGCAACCCAGCGGTGGGCGGAATTGCCAAAGGCCAGATTGTCCGGGAGATTGACGCACTTGGCGGATACACCGGAATTGTCACAGACGCCGCCACACTCCAGTTCCGTATGCTCAACCGTTCTAAAGGACCGGCAATGTGGAGTCCGCGCGCCCAGTGTGACAAACAGAAGTTTTCTGCCGAATGGTTAAAAATACTGCTAAGTAATTGTAAATTAAGGATTTACGCTGATTTTGCGCAAAATTTCCTCTTTGAGAATGAAAAAATTGCGGGAGTTCGTACAATTACCGGGGCAGAATTTTACTCTGAGGCAGTTATTTTGACAGCCGGAACCTTCCTTAACGGAAAAATGTTCGTGGGCCAGCACTCTTTTGAAGGAGGCAGGATTGGAGAAAAATCTTCCTACGGCATTTCAGATGAGCTTGCATCCTTTGGAATTCCCACCGCCCGCATGAAAACCGGAACTCCTCCAAGGATTGACTTCCGTTCTCTGGATCTTAGTAAGCTTGACCGTCAGAAGGGAGACGATAATCCGGAGCGTTTTTCTTTCCTTAATATTCCCTCGGCTGTTCAGGCCGGCGGCCCGCAAATGGACTGCTTCCTTCTACATACCAACGAGACAGTTCATGAGATCCTGAAATCCGGTTTTGACAAGTCTCCCCTATTTACCGGAATGATTCACGGTAAAGGCCCCCGCTATTGCCCTTCAATTGAAGACAAGCTCCGCACTTTTGCCGATAAAGATTCCCATCAGCTTTTCCTTGAGCCTGAGGGTGTCAATTCTCCAGAGTATTATCTCCAGGGTTTCTCCTCCTCTTTGCCGCTGGAAGTCCAGCTTGAGGCTATGAGACATATCGAGGGACTTGAAAACGCCGTAGTATTTAAGCCGGCTTACGCTGTAGAGTACGACTATTTTGACCCTCAGTATCTGCACTATTCCCTGCGCTCAAAGATTGTTGAGAATCTGTTCCTGGCAGGTCAGGTTAACGGTACAACAGGATATGAGGAGGCCGCTTGCCAAGGCATTATGGCAGGTATTAACGCCCATCTCTTCCTTAAAGAGAAAGAGCCGTTTGTGCTCTCCCGAGACCAGGCCTATATAGGAGTTCTGATTGATGATCTGGTTAATAAAGGAGTGGACGAGCCTTATCGTATGTTCACTTCAAGGGCCGAATACAGAATACTCCTAAGGCAGGATAACGCCGACTTCAGACTTACTCCTTTGGCTCATTCTTTAGGACTGGCTTCCGAAGAAAGATACGCTTTAACAATGAAGAAACAGGAGGATGTAGAAGCCCTCTCTTCAGCTGTTTCCCGCGTCAAACTTAAAGCCGAAAAAGCAAATCCTATACTTGAGCGGCTTAGCTCCACTCCCCTTACGGAGTCTAAACATCTTGCCGATATTGTATCCCGTCCAGAGGTTTCCCTCTCTGATTTTATAGATTTTGTTCCACGTGGAACTTTTTCTCCGGAAGTAGTGTCCGCCGTAGAAATCTCAATTAAATACTCTGGTTACATAGAACGAGAGAAGGCTCAAGCGGATAAGAAC
>JAFZUX010000018.1 GCA_017618115.1 Bacteroidales bacterium
AAGTTGGGATTGGAAAATATTATTGGCCGTGAGGTGGATATAATCCGGAATGGCTCTTTGAAGCCTTTTGCCGTGGAGTCTGCAAACAAAGATAAGTACTTGATATATGAGAGATAAAGTTAATGATCCTGCTAGGATTGAGTTTGAATCTGAGGAAGACGTTGCTCTTAGAAGAGCTGTGGAATCTATTCAGAGTTTTAGGAATCAGGCCGCTAAGAATGGAACGGCAGATTTCTCTTTAGAAGAAATAAACAAGGAGATAAAGAGATATAGATCTGGTAAGTAATTGATTAGTATGATGTGGGGTTACTAGGTGCATTGCTCGTTGGAGAGCCACCTTTTAGTAACACCACTCTGAAGTTATTACGGAAATGCAACTTCTGTATTTTGGTTAGTTCTATCTTTGTTCCGTTAGACAACTTAGCATATAAGCTAATTTTATTTATATTTGTATTTGATTTTATTATGGAAGTGAAAAAGAAAACTACTGTAGAGCTTATTGACAAATCCGAGAAGACGGCGCTTTACTCTATCAGTTTTGAGATGGATGGCACAACAGAATTTGAGAAATTTGTGGCAGAATTTGAGATGAATGCAACTTACAACAGAGATTATCAGCGTATTATAGCGGCGCTACAATCAATCTTAAACTTGGGGGCTCTTGAACGTTTCTTTCGTCCGGAAGGAAGGATGGGTGATAGCGTTGCGGCAATTCCTATTGATGGAGGTAGTCTTAGGTTATATTGCTTAAGGATTTCTGAACAGATTCTTATATTGGGGAACGGTGGAGTTAAAATGGCTAAAGCCTATGAAAATGACCCCAAAATGTATGGATATGTTCTTGATTTGCAGAAATTTGAAAGGATTTTAAATGAAGTTGTTGCTAAGGGTTTTGTGAGCATTGAGGAGAGAGCTCTTAATGGTATAGAAGACCTAACATTTGAAATATGAAAGACAAACAAAAATGGTTTAAAGAAAAGTTAAAGAAAGTTTCTCCGGAAATAAAAATGGAGATGCAATTGTCTGCTGAGATAATTGCTAAGATAGATTCTATCCTAAAGGAGAAGAATATAACTCAAAGGGAGTTGGCAAAAAAAATGGGAAAGAGTGAGGCCGTTGTATCTCGTTGGACTACAGGCTTTCCAAATCTTACGCTAAGATCTATCGCGGAGCTTTCTGTTGCTCTTGGAGAACCACTTATTTGTGTAAATGTGTGAGTTATTTTATGCGGGTTAGCTTGAACGGTGTTGACTCATCCATTTTTCCGTATAGTAAGCGTCCGTCTCTGCTGAGGGTCATTGTATCTCTGTCTTCCGGTTTATTTCCAGTTCCGGTATACATATAGATAACAGTATCTCTAACTGTGTATTTGCCTTTTTCACTTGGAGTTACAGCCAATGCAGCCTTTATTGCCTTACGCTTTGCCCATCCCATTCCGGCTGCTTTTAAGACTTCCTCGTTTACCTTAATATCCGGCTTCATAACAATTTCAGTCTCACTCTTAAACTCCATAGTTATAGCTACAACGGTTCCATTCTTTATTGCAATAGCCATATCCATAGCTTTCTTAAGGTCATTATCAATCTCAGCAATCTCCTCTTTTGTAAGCGGTCTGCCCTTCTCTTTCTCCACCTCTGCAATCTTTCTTCTTCTGGCCTCAGGCAATTCCTTTTCCAACTCTTGAGTAAGATTGTTCAACTGTCCCTTCAAAATATTTGGGTTATAATAAACTCTGCCAGATAAGCTTTTGCTCTCAATGTTCTGAGCAATAGCATTTTGGACAAATAACAGAGCTATTACTGCAACAACCGTAAAGACTTTAATTGTTTTCATAAGTCATTTGTTATAACAGCTTCAATGAATCACAATAACCATTCCATCTCTTTGTGGTCAAAAAGATTTTACGAAAATGCTTGCAAAGTTGTTTCAGATAATTAATTTTGCATTTGAAAAAGCGATTCTACGGATTCGTGCTGCGGGGGGAGTCCATACTCCCTACCGCTTTTTTATATAATGACACGCTGAAAGTGGTATGTTCTTGATTTGTAGCTGGATCTAAAGTCGGAACTGTTAGAACCTTCAACCTTATCTTTCCCATATATCAACTATTTAACAGTTCCATTTGATCGTGGATGGAGAACCAGACAATGCAAAAGTATAAAGGGAATCATTATCCTCCAAGCAATTGGGTAAAAAGTTTTAAATTTGCGGGCGTTATGAACAGCAAGGTATTTTATTCGGCTCCGGAGGTTCTGATTCTGGAGGTTAAAACTGAGGGTGTATTCTGCCAAACGGGCGGGGTTAAGAACTATAATGTTCAGGATCCTGTGGAGTGGGGGAATGGTTAACCAACTAAACGTAGAGGGCTATGAAACAGATGTTTAGATTTCTTAGAATAGCAGCGGCTGCGGTTATGGTTACGGTGGTTGGTTGTACCAGCTTGAAGGAGGAGTTTATTCCGGATGATACGGGAGTTGTTGATGTGCCTAAGGAGGGAAAGAGCGTTACGTTGAAGGGCGTTATCTCTATGGGTGGCGGAAGCCCTGTAAGCAAGGCACTTACAGAGGGGGGCGTTAAGACTTTTGTGGTGGGAGATAAGATTACGGTTGTATACAAGAATACGGGTGGAGAGACGGTGAAGGCTGTGAGTGAGCCTCTTACGGCGGAGGATATTCATGAAGAGGGGAAGAAGGCGGATATAAAGGTTACGCTTGTTGATCCTGTGGCAGATGGCGCTTTGCGTTATATTTATCCTGCGGCAATGGCAAAGGAGGAGATTGCGGCATCTGCTGTTGTTGACAGTGATGAGGCGACGATTGCTTTTGAGAGGCTTGCAAATCAGGACGGTACGCTGGCATCCATTGCCAGCGGTTTGGATTTGGCGGTGTTTGACGGTTCTCTTACCGCAGGGGCGGAGTTACCTGTTAGCGCATCGCTGAATAATAAATTGACTATCTGCAAGTTTACGGTAAAAGAGGGGGGCGTTGATATAACTAACAAACTTTCAAGTTTTTCGGTGAGCAATGGTGGACATACCTACACTCTGGCTCCTAAGGCTCCTGAGGTTAAGTTTGCGGGGGCTCCTATTTATGTGGCAATGAGGCCGGTAGTGAGCGGGGATATTTCATTTACGGCCACGGATAATGTTAACGGGTATGAGAAGAGCGTGAGTGGGAAAACGCTTGCTGCCGGAAGTATCTATCCTATTGGTATTACTTTGAGCAAGACTTTTGAAGGTAAGGCTACTCCGCTCACTTTTGAGGCAATTACGGCTGGGACAGAGGTGTCATTTAAGTTGCCTTCTAATGCGTTGGCGGGTGAGGTGCAATATAGTCTGAATGGCGGAGCGTGGACCAATTACACTGTTTCAAATGCAGCCATTACACTTGAAAATGTTGGAGATAAGGTGCAGTTCCGCGGTAATAGGTCTACATATTTTGTTAAAAAGGCTACTTATGACTACGGCCAGTTCTCCTGTTCGGTAGATTGTTACGTTTATGGTAATGTAATGAGTTTGGTTACGGATTACTCTGATCCGAATGCTTTTGCAAGCAATGTTACCTTTACCGGAGAGTACACGTTTTTTAGATTATTTGAGAACAATACACATATTAAGAATCACTCAACCAAACCGTTGGTTTTGCCGGCTACTACATTGACTAATAACTGTTATGAAGGGATGTTCTCTAACACCGGCTTAACAAAAGCTCCGGAACTGCCTGCTATGACATTGACAGAAGAGTGTTATGCAAGTATGTTTTCTAACTGTGAATTGTTAACAGCATCACCTGTTTTGCCGGCAGAAACTTTGGCAGAGTCATGCTATCGTAGGATGTTCATGGGTTGTAAGAGTCTTACTATAGCACCGAAATTGCCAGCTGAAACGTTGGCAGCATCATGCTATTCTGAGATGTTCTCTGACTGTACATCATTAACAACAGCACCGGAATTGCCGGCAACGGAGATGGTCTCTTGTTGCTATATTTATATGTTTTCTGGATGTAGCTCATTAACAACTGCCCCAGAACTCCCGGCTACTGTGCTTGCATATTCTTGTTATAGTTCTATGTTTGAGTACTGCACCAGCCTTACAACAGCACCTGTTTTGCCGGCAGAAACTTTGGTGATGGGTTGCTATAATATGATGTTCTACAAGTGTTCTAACTTGAACAGTGTTACTTGTCTTGCTACAGACTACGAAACTTTAAATCTTCAAGATTGTACAAATGATTGGCTTAATGGAGTTGCTGGAACGGGAACTTTCACTTGTCCTTCCTGGATAAATTGGGTGCCTGGGAATTATGGTATTCCGTATTATTGGACACAAGCATTTAAGGGTATATCTTTGGTTACTCCATCTGATGTTGGAAAAGTAGTAGGTGCAGATGGCAAAGTTTATTATAATGCTCATGATGCTGAGTATTATGGCACTACTGCAGTTGCAATGATTGCATACGTGGGTGCTGTTGCGGGAGTTTGCGAGCATGGACTGGCTATTTCACTGACAGATATTCAAGACTATAACATGACATACTCTCAAGCAGTTGGGGAGTATGGAATTCCTGCTTGGGCTGCCGCTCATCCTTTAACCGGTGCAACCTGGCGTTTGCCTTCATTCAAGGATTGGCAGTATATGCTTTGGGGGTATTATGTTGATGCTCCGGAAGTTACGGATATAAGTTCTTTCAATAACAAACTAAGTGATGCTATTTGGGGGACCTCACTGCCTTCTGCTTCACTTCCTGTTGATGCATATTTTTGGACAAGTTCTATTGTTGATGAGGATAATGCAAAGGCCCTATATCAAGACTCTTTGCAAGAGGCAGGTTTTCAGAGTACTTTAAAGACCCAGGAATGGCATGTGCGTGCCTGCCTGGCCTTCTAGAGGCGGGCAGAGGAATTAGTTGCAGATGACGCGGATGGAAAGGGCCTGCTTGGTTGCGTGGAAGCTGTCTATGCCAACTGCAACCTGCTGGAACTTAGCACCCCAGGCGTAGTCATCCGTTCCGTTGGAGGAGTTGAATGAGGAGGACCAGTAGCAGGCCCAATCTCCAACGTTCATAGGTCCGTAGATGTCTTTTAGTCCGCAGGCCGGGAAGAAGAGAACGTTGTGGTTCTTGTTGCTTTCTACTCTGGCACCTTTGATTCCGTTTATTGTGACCCAGGTGATTTTGCTGTTGTCCATCAACTTTTTCCAGTCATCTTTTGAAGGGAGACGCCAGGAACCTTTAAGGTCACTGCTAAGGTCTGAAAGGCTGCCGGAAAGATTGGAGGAAAAGTTATAGTAATCACCAAATTCAGAGGACTTTGAAGCACCTAAGTTCATAGTGGCCCATTTAACACCGGTACCCATATCAACCATTGTAAACTTTGCGGTATTGGTGTAGTCTGTTCCCTTCTTGGATTCAGTCTTATCCTCGTCATCATTGAGCAGTTTATCCAAACTCTTTGAACAAGAGGTGCATGTGAGAGAAATCAATGTTAAAGATGCAACTGCAAAAAAGAATAACTTTTTCATATCTTACTTTGTTCTTGTTAACTTGAAAGGAGTCTGTTCATCCATTTTTCCGTAAAGGAAATGCCTATTTAAACGCGTTCCGCAATTAGAGTTTGGAGAGGGCAGCCGGAGTCCAGTTCTTAAAGAAACGGAGGACTTTGGCGCGGTCATAGCCATCTCCCTCCTCCAGGAAACTAGAGTCTTGGATGTGAATTACTTTTCCCTTACCGTTCAGGATAACGAATACCGGGTAACCAAAGCGGCCGGCGTTATTGAGGCGTTTGAGAAGTTTTTTGGACTTCTCTTCGTATGCCTTATCTTTTTTAGCCTGCTTAGGGTTGTAGTTTACGTGAATGTATACAAAGTTATGCCTAAGCAGTTTAGAGATCTCATGGTCTTTGGAGATGAAGTCTGCAAACTTAAGGCACCAAGGGCACCAGTTGCCACCCAGTTGGCAGATAACAAACTTACCCTCTCTTTTTGCCTGTGAAACGGCCTGGTCTATCTGCTTTAACGGATCTATATTCTCATCATAAACTTTCTTAAGAGCAGGTGAGTGTGCCTTTGGACCTGCCTGAAGTTTAGTCTGTTGAGGGGCTGCCTTCATTGTCTTAGGTCCCTGCTGAGGAGTCTGTTGTGGATTCTGAGAGTATGCGGCTATTGCAATGCAAACTACTATAATTGAAATGATTATCTTTTTCATATTATGTTGTTTTTAAAAATTCAGACAGAAAATAACTTGCCACCAATCGTTGCGGCGGCCAACTTTGGTGAAGTAGCAGAGGTAGTTCTCTGCATCCTTAATGAACTCAACAGATTGCACCTTGCCGGTTTTCTTCTTTGGAACGTAGCAGTCATGGCCCTGATCTTCTGAGTAACCGTAAGATGTGGCCTGCTCCAGGAAACTCTGGTAATCTGCTTTCTCTCTGAAGAATACAACGGCTCCGCTCATTGCGTCTTTGCCCAAGAGGAAGTAGTAAGGGTGCGGCCCCTCCGGTTCAAAAACCATCTCCTTCTTTCCAAAGAAGTTCTTCTCCAACCAGCTGACATTCTTGCCGTAATAGAGGTAGGTGATGTGAACGCCCTCCTCAGTTTTATCATCGGTGAAGAGGTATTTGAAGCCGAACTCTTCTCCCTTCTTGCCTTGAGAGTCACTCCAATCTCCTGAGAGTTTTTGCATCAGCCCCAAAAGGTTTTCAAAATTCACGATGGTTGTATCTGTGATATCCATAGAGGCGTTGAGGGGAGTGTTGACACTCTGCTGTTTAGAAGAGTCTGCGCTCTGCTGCGGGGTAGGGGTGTTGGTGCCCTGCTTGGTCTTATCGCACTTGCAAGAGGCGGTAATTATCGCGGAGGCAGAAAGCAGAACCAGAGCTGTTTTAAAAGTTATGTTGAAAATTGTTTTCATATCTAAGACAAAGTTAATCATAATTTGTTTTTTGGGCCCATTTTTTGTATATTTACATACAGTTAAACCAATTATTTAAGGAGGTTAGTTATGGAAATTAGAATCCAATCAGTTAAGTTTGATGCAGATGAGAAACTTCTTGCATTTGTAAACAAGAAAGTTGAGAAGTTGGCAAAGTTCTTTGACGGATTTATGGAGGCGGATGTTACACTAAGTCTTCTACCGGATCAGTTGAACAAAGAGTGCAAGATTAAACTGCAGGTACCGGGAGACGATATCCATGTTTCCAGAAATGCAAAGAGTTTTGAGGATGCAGTTGTAGATTGTGTAGATGTCCTTAAGGGCCAGTTGGTTAAAATGAAGGAAAAGAAGTTCGGCAAATAAGAGTTAACCTGTTAAAAGAACAGGTTAACGATATCTTCCGGCTGAGTATCAGCAAAGTAGGCGTTCAAATTGAGAGCGCCTATTTTTTTTGCTATCTCCTCTCTGGTGTGCGGCGTTCCAACTATCTGTTTTATAAACTCTTCCGTTGGGTTGGTAAAGAAGTAATCTCCGCGGATGTCCAGTTTTGTGATGATGCCTTTATCTACCGTAACGTAGAATTCCATTATGCCGCCCTTGAGTTTCTTGATGGTCCCGTAGGTGTATTTTGGCGAGTGGCCGTAGTTCCATTTGTCTGTGGAGTAGCGCTTTAGGGTGAGGAAGTCTATCTCCTTGTTTTGCTGTGGTGTAAAGATGAATGGAGTGATGGCCTCTTTTGTGATGTACTCTCCAAGGTAGTTCATAAACCAGATGACATCCGCCTCCTTGAGCGTTGGTCTGGACTCCAGACGTTGCAGCTCTAACGCGCGCTCTTTGAGGAGGTTATAGGCGAGGAGGTTCTTCTTGATGCCCGCCAGAGTGAGGTGCTCTTTTATGTTGGTTACTCTGGAACGGTTGCTCTTTACCGCCTTGTCCTGGAACTTCTCAGGCCGAGATTTAAGCGCAGAGGAGAGGTTGTTGGTTGAGACGTCAAACATCAGCGTACCGTGCTGGAGTATACGGTTCTTATGGATGCAGATGGCGTTGCCGGAGAACTTGCGGCCATCTATCAGGAGGTCATTACGCCCTTCTAATGAGGCGTTTACATTGATTGCCCGGAGCGCTTCAATGATGGGCTTTGTGAAGCGACGGAACATTGCGTTAACCTCCTCTCTCTTCTCTCCCTCCTTTTTATTCTCGATGAATGTATAGTTGAGATTTCCCAGATCGTGAAAAACAGCGCCACCTCCGGTGAGTCTTCTCACTACTGTTATGTTGTTATCTTTCACGTAGTTATAGTCTATCTCCGCCAGGGTATTCTGGTAGCGTCCCACAATAATTGAGGGAGCGTTTCTCCAAAGACGGAAGATGGGCTCTTTGAAGTTCTTGAGAAGATACTCCTCCGTTGCCAAGTTACGCTGAGGATCTGTACAACTGTCTGAAATATATAACATGATCAACGTATTTCTTTGATCTTGTAACTTCTTCCAAGAGAATAGATTATAGACTTGGTGATCCAGTAAACAATATAGCCGGCAACTATGCCGAATATGATTCCGCAGATAACGTCTCCAAGGAAATGTCTGCCCAGATAGATTCTGCTGTAGCAAACGGCAAGCGCTACTATCCAGATGAACCACGTGTAGAACTTCTTTCTAATGAGCAGAGTAGAGATGGTTGCAAAGCCCGCCCAGTTTGCAGCGTGCAGACTTACAAAGCTGTAAAGTCCTCCTTTTCCGGCCGGTAGACGCACAAGGTCCCAGATATAAGGGTCATAGCCCGGGCGCAGACGGTGGAAGTAGGGCTTGATTACATCGTGACCAAACTTCTCCGTTATAAGGAAGGTGACTACGCACGCAATGACGGTTAAAAGGCTAATGATCCAGGAGTTGAAAAATTCCTTTCTGCCAATGGTGACTCTGGTGCGGAAGAGGATGTAGACAAGCAGGATTACGTAGAGCGGTGCCAGCCCAAAGTCTTTGGAGATGAAGATCATGATCTTGTCCCAAAACTCGCTGTGCCAGCTATTTATAGCCAGTGACGCCACTCTGTCTATGTGTTCCAGTTCCTGTAGCATATCAATGCAGAGCGTCCCAGATAAGGTCTTTGAGCTCTTTGATTCCCTCTCCCGTGACGCTTGAAATGAAAACGTATGGAACTTTCTTTGGCACTTTCCTCTTGAGTGCGGTAATCATCTCTTTGTCTCCGCCCAGCAAATCACACTTTGTGATAGCCAGAATACGTTGTTTATCAAGCAACTCCGGGTTATACTGCTTTAGCTCGTTGAGCAGAATCTTGTACTCTTTTGCTATATCCAGATTCTCTGCAGACACCAAAAACAGCAGAATGGAATTCCTTTCAATGTGGCGTAAGAATCTGTATCCCAGTCCTTTGCCTTCATGCGCTCCCTCAATGATTCCCGGTATGTCTGCCATCACAAAGGACATATCATCATAGTAACGGACAATGCCTATGCTCGGCTCCAGTGTTGTGAAGGCGTAATCTGCAATCTTTGGATGGGCTGCAGAAACTGTAGAGAGCAGGGTGGATTTGCCGGCGTTGGGGAAGCCCACAAGTCCCACATCTGCAAGCACTTTCAGCTCCAGTATGAACCAACCCTCCTGGCCCGGTTCTCCCTCTTGCGCAAACTTTGGAGTCTGACGGGTGGCGCTTTTAAAGAAGGCATTGCCTTTGCCGCCTCTTCCGCCTTTGAGGAGCGTGCACCTTTGCCCGTGTTCTGTTACTTCCCCGATGATTTCTCCGGTCTCAGCATCCTTTGCTACCGTTCCCAGCGGAACCTTGAGGATGATATCCTTGGCATCCGCTCCGGTGCAGAGGTTTCCGCTTCCGTTGCCACCGTTCTCAGCATCAATGTGTTTGCGGTACTTGAGGGAGATGAGGGTCCACATCTGGCTGTCTCCCTGCATAATGATGCTGCCGCCTTTGCCTCCGTCTCCTCCATCGGGACCCCCCTTGTCTATGTACTTCTCCCTGTGGAGGTGCATAGAGCCGTTACCCCCGGCACCGGAGGTAAGGTGAAGTTTGACGTAATCTACAAAGTCCGTGTTTGGCATAGGACTGCTATTTGCTGAGTGTCTTGCAGATGCAGTCAAATACTTCCTCTATGGTTTGCTCACCCGGGATCTCAAAATATTTGTCCTGCTTCTTGTAGAAGTCAATCAGCGGTTCTGTCTTCTGATGGTAGGTATCTATTCTGTTCTGGATTGTTGCAGGGTCTGCATCATCCTTTCTGCCCTCAATCTCCGCTCTCTTTGCAATTCTTTCAAAGATTGTGGAATCCTTGATTGCCAGAGAGATAACTTTATCTACTCCCTCATTTTGCTCCTGCAGCATCTTATCCAGCATCTCTGCCTGAGCGGTAGTCCTTGGGAAACCGTCCAGCAGAAATCCCTCCACGTTCTTATTGTTTGCAAAAGTGCTCTTAATCATTCCAACAACAACCTCATCGGGAACAAGATTGCCGTTCTCAATCAATTCTTTTGCCTTGAGTCCCAGCGGAGTACCCTCCTTCATCTCCTTACGCAGAAGATCTCCTGTGGAGATATGCATAAGGTTGAACTTTTCTACAATAAACTTAGCCTGTGTTCCCTTTCCCGCACCCGGAGGGCCAAACAAAATGTAATACTTCATTTCTCTATCTATCTAAATTTTTACTAACGTTTTTACCTCACATTAATGGACTTACGTCTCTCGGTTTCATCTTCATCCAGCACGTAGATATCCTTGTACTGCCTTCCCAGCTGGTCGTAGTCCAAACCATAACCAACTATGAAGTCTCTTGGAATCTGGAGTGCAGGGTACTGAACTTCTATGTGTCCCTTATAGTTATCCGGCTTGAAGAGCAGGGTGCAGTACTTGATATCCTTTGCTCCTGCGTCCTTGAGGATGCTGTCCAACTCCGTTATTGTTCCACCTGTATCCACTATGTCCTCCACAACCACTACGGTTCTGTTTTTTACGTTCTGAGTGAGTCCCAGTAACTGTTTAACCTTTCCCGTGGAGGAGGTTCCCTCGTATGAGGCAAGGCGGATGAAACAGATCTCGCAAGGGATTTCTATGTTCTTCATCAAATCTGAGAGGAACATAAAAGAGCCTGTCAATACGCCTATAAAGAGCGGAGTATCAACGTCTTTGAGGTCATTGTTAATCTTGTCTGCTACATTCTTTACGGCTGCCTGGATATCATCGTGAGGCATATAGAGCCTAAAGATTTTGTCGTGGAGTTGGATTCTTTTCATAGTCAGTTTTTGTTATAGAACCCAAATTTAGATAAATTTGCGGAAGTTTTAAAAAATACCGCAATATGAAACCGGTTGTAAGTATCATAATGGGCAGCACCTCAGACCTCAAAGTTATGGAGGCGGCTGCAAAGTTCCTGGATGAAATGGAGGTTCCTTTTGAGATTAACGCGCTTTCTGCACATCGTACGCCGGAGGCTGTGGCAGAGTTTGCAAAAGGGGCTGCAGACAGGGGAGTTAAGGTGATAATTGCAGGAGCGGGTGGAGCCGCTCACCTGCCGGGAGTAATTGCGGCTTCTACAACGCTGCCGGTTATTGGAGTGCCAATCAAGTCCTCTAACTCTATGGATGGTTGGGATTCCATTCTTTCTATCCTTCAGATGCCTTCCGGAATTCCGGTTGCAACAATGGCTATTGACGGAGCAAAGAACGCTGCCATCTATGCAGTTCAGATGCTGGCTCTCTCAGATGAAACTCTGAAGGCTAAGTTTGCTGCATTCAAAGGAGAACTTGCAAAGAAGATTGCCAAGGCCAACAAGGAATTGGCAGAGGTAAAGTTCAAGTTCAAAACCAACTAACCCTGCAAAAGAGTAAAAAATTTTTGTTGAGGGCAAAAGTTTTTACGCAAATGCATCCTGCCTATTGAGCGGGGTGCTATTTTTGTTTCCGTTAAAACGTGTTGTAGTTATGAAGCGGATGTTACAGTTGTGTGTGTTGATTGCCGTGATAACGGTCTTTCAGTCAATTGATTTGCGTGGTGCGGATTTGCGGATAGCAAGAGATACTATTGAGGAAGTGATTGAGGGGGTGGA
This sequence comes from Bacteroidales bacterium, assembly GCA_017618115.1. Lineage (GTDB taxonomy): Bacteria > Bacteroidota > Bacteroidia > Bacteroidales > UBA932 > Egerieousia. Next base: position 11,998 of record JAFZUX010000018.1, read on the forward strand.
TGTTATGGATGAGATTGCGGAGAGCGGTGAAGCGAATGTTGAGGGAGCGTTGGAAGAGATAGCCGTGCATCTTGCTCATTACAAGAGACATCCATTGAACATTAACTCTGCTTCAAAGAAAGAACTTGAACGCAGTGGTCTCTTTACGGAGTTTCAGATTGAGTCCTTGCTCAAGTATATCGGCCGTACGGGCGCTGTGCTCTCCTTTGCGGAACTCTCTCTGCTGTACGGCTTTAACGAGGATCTTGTTAAGAGGATTGCTCCATATATTGTGCTTGGAGAAAAGAAGAGAGTAAGCCGAGGCCTCCGTTATGACCTCTCTTCAGATATCTACTTCCGCTACACGGGAACGCTTGAAAATTCCGGGCTGAGCAAGGAGACTTATCTTGCCAGGATGAAGAGTTCTTATGCGGAGAAGGTGGAGGTGGCGGCTCTGTGGAGCGGCTCTGCAACAGCCTCATCTGCAGGAAGTAAATCGGGAGGAAGAAAGGTTTCCAAAGAGAGTTTTGTAGGGGGCGGGGTCTCTGTTAAAGATATTGCCATGGGGAAGATTACAATTGACAGAGTGGTGGTGGGAGACTTTGCGGCAAAGTTTGGGCAGGGGCTCTCGGTGTGGAACAGTTTTACATACTCGGGGGTGGATGAGAACTACGGTTTTTCAAAGAGGGGGGAGGCAATTTCTCTCTACAACTCCTCTGATTCTTCAAAAACTTTAAGAGGTGGGGCGGTCTCCGTCTCCCTTGGAAAGATTTCATATTCAGGCGGATATGCTGTCGAGAAAAAGATTTTGCTGAACCGCCTTTCATATAACGGCTCTCTATTGAAAGTTGCTTTGAACCATTTTCAAAAAGAGAATGCTACGCCAATTCTTTCTGCAGATTTTAAGACGGGGATTGGGGCAACAAGAATTTTTGGAGAGGGGGCCTGGAACTATACTACAAATGCAACAGCCTTTCTGTTAGGCTGTTCTACGGAATACGGAAAGTGGAGTATGCACCTTATTACTCTCATCTACACAAACAGTTTCATATCTTCATTATCCGGTGCATACTCTTCACTTTCTCATCCTGCTAACCAACGGGGATTTGCGGCAGTTGCAGCAGGACCGCTATACAAGAAGCTTAAACTCTCCGGCTCTTTTCAGTATATGCAGTACCCTAAAGAGAGGTACCATCTGAACTATCCTTCTGCGATGTACAAGGGGTACGTTAAACTTTCTATTGATGACGCGGATTTCACTACGCCTGCCCGTAATGAGCTGTACTTCAGGTTCTACACAAGGTGCAACATTACCTATAAGGAGCCGGCGGAGAGAGTGGCGCTCTACTCTTTGAGATTGGCGGGGAAGAAATCTCTGGGTTCTAATCTTTCATTGGGAGTGAGAGGTGAGTGGAACAACTACAATTGTTACGGGGTGATGGCTTACTTGCGTTCTCTGTTTCTGAGGAGTAAGGCTTCTGCTGTTGCCGGGGCTGTGGGGTATGACGTGAAGGATTGGAATGGGAGGATATATTTTCCTGAGAGTGAGCTCCCTATGACGTTCTCTTCTCACTTGCTGTACGGCAGGGGTGTGGACTGGTTTGCTATGGTGAGCGCAAAGTTTACCCGTTGGCTGAGTCTGCACTTTAAGATTCAGCAGCGTGGGAAAAAGCTGACACTGAAAGGTGCACTTAGATTGTTGCTTTGAAGCAGGACACTGGGAACGAAAAGTGGGTGACACTGGGAACGAAAAGTGGGCAAAAGTGTTCCTGGTGTCCGGATTTTAGGGACACTGGGAACGAAAATGGGGTAAAAGTGTTTCTGGTGTCCGGGATATAGGGACACTGGGAACGGAAAGTGGGCAAAAGTGTTCCTGGTGTCCGGGATTTAGGGACACTGGGAACGAAAAGTGGGTGACACTGGGAACGGAAAGTGGGGTAAGGTGCTTGAGGTGTCCGGATTTTAGGGACACCTCGAGCAAAAAGGGGGGTAAAATGCTTGAGGTGTCCGGGATTTAGGGACACCTCGAGCAGTAAGGGCTTCTTGGAGTGTAGCTGTGAAGTGGAACGTAGCTGTGAAGTGGAATGTGGCTGCGGTTTGGTTGCGGCGGAGGTTACATTGGGGAGAGTTTGTGCTCCGGGTGGCCCTCTACGTAGATGGCTGGGATTGGGTTTACCGGGCAGGCGTTTTCACAGGCCCCGCAACCTATGCAGATCTCCTCATCCACAACCGGGAATCTTGGACTTGCTTCATCTGAAGGATTAACGGCAACAAGGGTGATCGCTCCTGTAGGACAGTGTCTTTCGCATCTTCCGCAACGTTTCTCTTTTGCTATCGGGATGCAAAGAGAGGCGTCCCAAACGGCATGTCCAATCTGGGTGAAAAACTTTTGAGAGAGGTCTATCTTTTTGATGGCTCCGGTTGGGCAGACGGTTGAGCATTTGTTGCATTCAGGTGCGCAGAAGCCTTTTTCAAAAGTTAGGTGTGGTTGCATCAGCGTCATGAGGTTGCCGGATGGTTTGAGCACCTTGTTCGGGCAGACGGCAACGCAGAGTTGGCAGGCGGTGCAGTGCTGCGTAAAGTGCTTAATGCCAATGGCTCCGGCTGGGACAATCTCTGTTTCTCGTCTGACGGTTTCTCTTTTGATGATAGGTGGAAGTTCTTTGTCTCTGGCTTTTGCTGCAACGGTGGCGGCCATCATTCCTGCAATTGCCAGGAAGGTTCTTCTTTCCATGCCTCCCTTTTCATTCACTTGATTATCAGAAGCTTTCTCTGCGGCACTATTATTCAAAGAGCCCTTTTCAACAGTGTTGTTCTTCACCTCAGACTTCATCTGAACAGTTACTTCTTCCACTGGAGCGGGGTAACGTTTTGTGGTGTAGGAGATTGCGCCCTTATGGCAGTTGGAGATGCAGTCTCCGCACATAACGCATCTGGAGTAATCTATCTTGTGCTCTTTGGTGTTAATACAGGAGGCTTTGCACTTCTTTCCGCAGAGTGTGCAGTTGACGCACTTGCTGGTGTTTATCACCGGTCTAAGGAGCGGGAATCTTGAGAAGAAACTCAGGATGGTTCCTACAGGGCAGATGGTGTTGCACCAGGTTCTGCCGTTTCTGAAGGCGAGAACTGCTATGATGATTAAGGTTACTGCGGCAACGGCAAAGGTTCCTATTGACCTGATATAAATCTCTTTATGAAACGCCCAAAGTGAAATTGGGGAGAAGATATTCTGTGCTATTCTGCCGTATGCGCTGTATGGTGCAAGCAGTGCAACAAAGGAGTTAATGCCTGCAAGTAAGGCAATTACAAAGAGTGCCAGTACTGGATATCTTATCCAATTTTTAGGCTTGGAGTAGGTGTAACGGCTCTTTTTGAATCTTCTTCCGAGCCATCCAAAGATATCTTGCAGTATTCCAAGAGGACAGATTACGGAGCAGTAAATCCTTCCAAATATGAGTGTTACAACGAGCAATACTCCAACGATAATTAGGTTGAGGGCCAGTAGTGCAGGAAGGAACTGGACTTTGGCCATCCAACTGAAATAGGGGTGCAACACTCCTGTGAAGTCCAGAAACAGGAGGGTAATGCCAACAAAAAATATTGTTGCAAGAATTATTCTGACGGTCCTCAACATGTCTGTATTATTTGAATGAGCTTTCTAATTTCTTTGCAAACGTGCTCTGTCAATGTGTTTTTACAGATTGCTCCGCTCGCTTGCATTTTTGCCTTCTGTCTGCATCTTTCTGTGTGACAGCTACTTGTTTATTGTGTTTAATAGCTGTGCTTCTGTGTTTTACAGTTGAACCTCTGCGCTTGGCAGAACGAGCTGCGGGTGCTTGGCTGCGGTCTGCAGGTACGCAGCTTGGCAACGGTTGCGGCTGCGACGTTTGGCAACGGCGGGGCGGTTATTTCTTCACTTTGAGCTTCTTGCCGGCGTGGATCTTGGACTTGGTTGTGAGTCCGTTAATCTTAAGCAGGTCATTGAGGCTCATATTGTGCTTTTTAGCAATGCCGTAGAGCGTGTCTCCGGCCTTAACGGTGTAAGTGCCGTAGTTGCCGCCGGTTGCAGGGGTCTTACTTGAGCTGTTACTCTTTGCGGTGTTATGTGAAGAAGAGGATTCCTTGCGGTAGATGGCAAGTGTCTCTCCCGGTTTAACGCTGTTCTTTCCAAGACGGTTCCACTTCTTAAGCTGTGCGGTAGTAACTCCGTAACGCTTTGCTATAGAGGCCAATGTCTGTCCTTTGCGAACCTTGTGGTAGATGATTCTGTTGTCGCTCTGAGCCTCTTTGTACTTGTTGTAAACTATCGGGTTGAAGTAGATGGAATCTTTGTAACTGTAGATGGTTTTCTCGTTGTCTACAAACGGTACGGTGTAGTTGTAAGGGAGACGGAGAATCATACCCTGTGTGGTGCCCGGAATTATATCGTGAAGATACTGAGGGTTCAACTGGCGGATCTCATCCAAAGGAATACCTACAACCTCTGAAATCTGCTCAAAATGAAGGTTTTTGTGAATCATAAAGGTGTCTACGTGAGGCGGCATGCCAACCTTCTCAGGCACAATGTTGTAGTTCTTGTAGTACTTGAGAAGATAGAGGGCTCCGATGAATGAAGGGACATATCCGCGAGTCTCTTTTGGAAGGTATGGGTAGATGTCCCAGAACTCCTTGCTGCCGGCTCTTCTGATGGCTTTGTTCACATTGCCGGAACCGCAGTTGTATGAGGAGATTGCAAGGGCCCAGTCTCCGAAAATCTGATATGCGTCTCTGAGGTATCTTGCCGCTGCGTCACAACTCTTCTCCGGATCAAATCTCTCGTCTACGTAGGAGTCAATGTCCAGATCATACTGTCTTGCAGCGGAATAGATGAACTGCCACATTCCTTTGGCGTTGGCTCTGGAGACTGCGAACGGGTTGAGTGCAGACTCTATGATGGCCATTGCGGAGAGTTCTTTTGGAAGTCCGTAACTGTCAAAGATGTTCTCAAAGATTGGGAGGTAGTAGGTGCTGAGTCCCAGGATGTTGGCAGCACGCTTAGGCATCTTCTCAGTGTATAGGATGATGAAGTTTCTGACAATGCTGTTGTACGGAACAGGAATGTAGGAGTTCATCTTTTTGATGTTCTCTATGTAAACTTCATCCGGAATGTCTGACTTGTAGTTTGCATTTTCAATGTCAGGAACATCTTCTCCTATGGTTTTTGCCATAGCCGCCTGTCTCTGTAAATACCAGAGGGTGAGGAGGGTATCCTGGTTCTCTCCCGGAACGGTCTCATAAAACTCAGGGTTTAAGAATCCGTTGGTGCCGGCGTTGATGGTATCTCCCACGGTTGTGGTATCTGATACTTCAATCTCCTCCCCGATAAGGTTTAAGAGAGAGTCAATGGTCTTTCTCAGTTGCTCGTTCTCTTTTAAAAGTTCCTTTTTACTCTTCTTGGAGTTTTGATTGGTATTTTGAGAAAATGCCGGTGTTGCAACTGCTGCGCAACCAAACACCACTAGCATTACGGCTAAAAATCTTGTCTTCATATCTCCTTTGTTTTTAGAAGGTTATGTTCATCTGCATTCCAAACTTGTTTGCCCGGTACATTGGATTGGATGTGTAAAATTTTCCATCCTGGATGATAGGCTCTATAATGGCAGGTTGAACATTAAATGTTATATCGTCAGATATATCAAAGTTTGCAAAGTGCGCGAACACGTTGGCATCCACAACGTTAAGGATGTAAATGAGCAGTGTTGCAACTACGGAGTAATCTCTGTTGCGTCTGTAATAGTCTCTGTACCAGATTAAATTCTCCTCCGTGAGGTGTCCTTCATACGTTCCCTCTCCCCACTCTTTGTAGTACTTGCGGAAACGTTTGTACTGTTTTTGGTTGAAGGCCCAGCAGTATCCGCTTATCATAAAGCCTCCGTAGTAGATTGGAATATGCCAGTAATCTCCGTTGTATGCCTGTCCCAATCCCGGAAGCAGTGCGGAGTAGATGGAGGCTCTTCCAGGCAGCGGTTTTTCTACGGACTTATAGCATGCCGCTCCGTCTAAAAGTTGTCCCCAGTACGTTGCTACTGCGCCCCAAATTAGGGCGTTACGCATATCCTTATCTTTGCTCAATCCGTTCTTTTTCCACTTGACGTTGTATGCAACCGCTCCGCCAATACATCCTCCCAACGCTCCGTAGATAACGGGAACTTTCCAGTAATCTCTGTTGTAAATCTGTCCCGCTCCCGGAACTACCATTGAACCGAAGAAGGAGTTGGAAACGGTCATTGAATCTTTGTGAGCCAGGGAGCGCACGAACCTCTTGATGGAGAAGGTCCTGATTGTGGTGTCCGTCTCATAGTAGGTTGTATCTTCCTGATAGAGTGTGGATTTCATTGTTCCGGCGGCATTGGAGTTTATGAACTGTGCAGATGCGGCTTTAGGCAGCACCAGCAGTGCCGTAACAATGATGAATATGAACTTTATCTTTGATCTCACAATAAAATTCTCTACAAATTGTGTTCCTGTATAGCCTTAAGGAAGTTATCTAACTGAGCCTCATCCTTGTAACGGATAACCACCTCTCCGCCCTTCTCTTTTGGCTTAATCTTTATCTGATTCTTAAAGTATCTTCCCAAAATTGACACAACCTTTTGTGCAGATTCTGAGCTTGTTGCAGCCTTCTTTGGAGCCGGTGCCTTAGGAACGTCTCCTTTCTGTGCAATCTTTTCCGCCTCTCTTACGGATATACCCTCCTCTATAATCTTCTTTGTAAGAGCGAGTTGTGACTTTTCCTTGGTGAGGGAGAGGATGGCCTTTGCATGACCCATCGTGATTTTTCCCTCCTTTAGAGCCATCTGAATCTCCGGCGGCAGTTTGAGCAGACGGAGGTAGTTTGCAATGGTCGCTCTGTTTTTTCCCACCCTTGGAGAGAGCTGTTCCTGAGTGAGATTGCACTCCTCGATGAGTCTTTGGAAACTGATGGCGATATCTACAGGATCCAAATCTTCTCTCTGTATGTTCTCTACCAGCGCCATCTCCAGCAGCGCAACTTCCTCAGCATCTTTAACATAGACCGGTATGCTCTTTAATCCCGCCATCTTGCTTGCGCGGAATCTTCTCTCTCCACTTATGATTTGGTATCTCCCGACAGATATCTTCTTTACCGTAATCGGCTGAATCACACCCATCTGCTTGATGCTCTCAGAGAGCTCCTGCAGCTTGGCCTCGTCAAAGGCGCTGCGGGGCTGATAGGGGTTAGGAACTATGGCGGAGAGTTCCAATTCTTTAATTGAGGTGAGGGGAGAAACCGGTACTCTCTCCTGATTTATACTGGATTGAGTGGCGTTGGGGAGGAGAGATTCCAACCCTCTTCCCAGCCCCTTGGAAAAATTCTTCTTTGAGGACATAGACTAAAGGTTTTTAGCTATAACCTCTTTTGCGAGGTTGAGGTAATTGTTTGATCCGTTGCTGAGAGCGTCATAGAGAATGACCGGTTTTCCGTGGCTCGGAGCCTCTGAAAGACGGACGTTTCTGTTGATGATGGTCTCAAACACCATATTGCCAAAGTGGAGGCGCACATCCTCCGCAACCTGGTTTGCCAGGCGCAGACGAGAGTCGAACATCGTGAGTAAAAAGCCCTCAATGGTAAGGTCCGGGTTCAATTCTCCCTGTATCAACTTGATGTTGTTGAGGAGTTTGCCCAAACCTTCAAGAGCAAAAAATTCGCTCTGAATAGGGATGATTACGGAATCTGCTGCCACCAAGGCGTTTATGGTTACGGTTGCCAGTGACGGTGCACAATCTATGATTATGTAGTCAAATTTGTCCCTTACTGAGGCCAGCCCCTTCTTCATTGCGTTGGCCCTCTCCTCTACGTCATCTATGTTCTCCACCAGTTCTATCTCCGCTCCGGCCAGATTAATATGAGAGGGAGCCACATAGAGGTTCTTGATTTCCGTCTCCAAAAGTATATCCTCTATCTTTCTGGTTCCTATAAGGACTTCATAGATGGTCTTTTTGTCTGTGGAGTTGGGGTTGAAGTTCAAACCTGATGTTGCATTGGCCTGAGGGTCAGCATCAATAAGCAGGGTCTTTTTCTCCAGCACGGCCAAGGATGCAGCAAGGTTGATGGCTGTGGTTGTCTTGCCCACGCCACCCTTCTGATTAGCTATTGCGATAACTTTTCCCATATAAAAATGCTTAACGTACAAAAATAACAAAAAAATCGGCACTGAATAAAGACTCCTTAATTTATTATCTTTGTCTTCAGAAACCACGTTGTATGACCAAAGAAAAATGGATGGTGATAGTAAACCCCAAGGCGGGAAGCGGGCGCGGTCTTAAGGACTGGCCTGTGATTTCCAACCAGATGTATAATAGCGGTTTGAGGTTTACCTGCGTCTTCACCGAGCATAAATTCCACGCTATAGAATTGACCGTTAAGGCCATTGTAGATGGTTTCCGTCACATTGTGGCGGTTGGGGGAGACGGTACCATTCACGAGGTTGTAAACGGCATTTTCATTCAGAAGGAAGTTCCAACTACAGATATCTTCCTGGCGGTGATTCCTGCCGGTACCGGTAATGACTGGATTCGTATGTACGGCATCTCCTCCACATACTCCGAGGCCGTGGATGCTTTGGTTCAGAAGAGGACCGTTCTGCAGGATGTTGGCCGGGTGGAGTTCTTTGAGACCCGCGTTCCTCACGTACGCTATATGGCTAACGTGGCCGGTCTGGGTTTTGACGCGGTGGTCAATCTCAAGTACAACAACCTCAAAGACCAGGGCAAATACGGTAAGAGCCTCTATCTGAGGAGCACCCTGAGCACCTTCCTGAAGTACACCTCCAAACATTTTGAGATTAAGGTGGATGGGGAGCCGTTCTACAACGGGATGGTCTTCTCCGGAGCGGTAGGTATTGGAAAGTTTAACGGAGGCGGTATGCAGCAGACTCCAAATGCGGCTGTAGATGACGGACTTATGGACCTTACTATCATTACTCACATGAGTAAGATTAAGGTTCTGAAGAACTTCAACATGCTCTTCTCCGGCAAAATCTACTCCCTGCCTAGCGTCCTTTTCCGCCAGTGTAAGACCATAGAAATCAGCACCAATCCGGAGACCAGAATAGAGATAGACGGTGAGGCGGTAGGCACTTCACCTTTCCGTTTTGAACTGGTACCAAAGAGCATCCGCGTAGTTGTGGGCCACTCCTACGTTATACCTGGAGAGAAAATCTAATACATCCAAAAACTGCACTGAGCTTCTGGCAACAGACATTTATATGATCTGTAGAGCAGTCTGAATCTTGCAGGCTTTTTAGAATCTCACACAAAAGAAGGATCTGACTGTCCAGTCATCTGAGAAGACGTAATAGCTCTTCTTCTTTCCCACTCTGAAGTTGTTGTAGAGTCCTGCCAATCCCACCTGGAAACGGTCATGCCCCCAACGGTAAGAGATTGAGCCTCTTAAGACATAGTTGAACGTATAACGGGTCTTGTCTCCGAACACTTTTGTCATCTTATCATCCCAATCCTTGGCGTATGAACCATGTTTGTCCGTAATGAGGAGCATAGGCAGCACTGAGGAGTGAAACATCAGTTTAGGTGTGATAACCCAGTTGTATGCGTAACCTAAGCCGATAGATAACTGCTTGGATTTGACGCTGTTAAGCTGGGCCATAAAGGAGAGCACTTCATCAGTAAAACTCAAACGTTGCTGGTGTATGGTTATTCCTGCAAAGAGGCTTCCCGCACTCTTCTTTTGGTAAGTGCTGTAAGTCATCGCGGAGGAATAAGAGAAAGTCTTGGTATTGAAGAGGTAGTAGGCGTTCAGAATGAAAGAGGTCACCTTGGCAGCCCCGGAATTTATCTTCATTGTGTCATCCTCAATTATCCCCTCCTTGTAGAGTTCATCCAGAATTCCTGCGTGAATTGTTCCGTGTATCATATTGGTTTTGTGATACCTGAGCTCCATTCCAACAGGGGATGAGTAGGTAGAGAACGATAGGTCTTTTCTGTATCCCTTCTGGGTATCCCAGGAGTATGAGAATCCGTAACCTCTGTAATATGCACCAACGGCCATCTGTCCCTGAGGATCTGTGTCTATTTTAATGTCTACCCTTCCAAAAAAATCGGGATCCAGATTACTTATTATATTGAGGTTCATATCTGACAGATACCTGTTTACAAAGATTGACCAGTGATGTTTGTGAACTCCGATGTAGTTGGTATCTATGCCGGAACCCTCCATCTTTGCAAGCATGTTGTCCACCTTGCCCAGCAGGTGTTGCAATGAAGAAGACTGTGCACTCAAAGATGCTGTGGTTATTGAAATAACAAGCAGTAGAAGAGAGAGTTTTTTGACCATCGTTTTCTAATTTGACTTCAAAGATAGGTAAATCTCCCTAAAAACCGCTACATTTGTTAAACAGTAAAGATGTTTTTTATGAGAAGAGTTTTTATCCTTTCAGTTGCGGCACTTATTTTTGCGGCCGTTGTTTCTACGCTTAACGCTCAGCCTTATAAAGGGCCTCAAACCAGCAAAGTATATGCGGTTCCGGACCGTCAGCAGGTAGAAGAGAACTTCTCCCTGGTGCTCTCAGACTACTGCCCTTATCCTATCACGGATGCCAATCCGGCTTCCATACCTGCTCTGACCAAAGCACCTAAAGGATACAAACCTTTCTATATCAGCCATTACGGAAGACATGGCTCACGATGGTTAATCAGCACCAGAACCTACACTGAACCTGTCTTTTTCCTACAGAAGGCCAGGGAAGCGGGAGTGCTAACCGCTCAGGGAGAGGAGGTTCTAAAGAAGTTGGAGGTTGTGGAGGCTGCTGCCAGAGGACGTTACGGGGAACTCACACGCCTTGGTGCTCAGCAACATAGAGAGATTGCCGGAAGAATGTACAAGAACTTCCCGGAGGTCTTTAAGAAGAATGCAAACATAGATGCGCGCTCTACCGTTATCATTAGATGCATACTCAGTATGGAGGCTGCCTGCATGAGATTCAAGGAGTTAAATCCAACTCTCAACATCACCAACGACGCCTCTTATCACGATATGTACTACATGAACAATCAGGATCCGGACGGCTTCTTCAATAAGATCACCTCATCTGAAGAGAATAGGGAACTGATGCTTTCCTTCCGCCATAAAACCATTCACGGTCAGCGTCTTGCAGCTGCTCTGCTTAAAGATACCTCCTTCTTCAAGACCTTTAACGAGAAGTATGCATACAAGGATAATCCGGAGAAGGTGAGAAAGTATAAGGCAGATTATCTGGTATATGACGTTGGAGAAATTGCTATAAGTCTGCCGAATACAGACCTGGATATATCTCTCTTTGAATACGTTACGCTGGATGAGCTCTACAATATGAACCTCTATAGAAACGTAAGTTCCTACAGATATGCCGGCTTCAGCGACATGGGTCAGCGCGTTACCCCGTTCCGTCAGACCTACCTTCTGAAGAACATCATAAAGACCGCAGACTCAGTCATTAACGCAGTTGGTACAACGGGAAAAGTTTGCGGAGGTGCAACTCTCCGTTTTGGTCACGATTCCAACCTTCTTCCTCTCTGTTCTCTTATGAACATAGACGGTGCAGGAGTATACGAGACCAATATGGACAACCTTGCAAATGTCTGGGACATGAACCATTACATCCCTAAGGCCGGCAACCTGCAGTTCATCTTCTACGGCAAGAAGGATGCACCCGTACTGATAAAAGTATTGTTGAACGAACACGAGGCCACTCTCCCTGTAGAGACTGACAACTTCCCATACTACGAGTGGGAGAAGGTAAAGGCCTTCTACCAGAACATCCTCTCCCAGTCCCCTCTGAAGTAATGAACATTTATGGAATAAAGTAATGAACATTTATGGAATAATAGTAGGGGCGGCCGTATTCCTGATAATTGGAATATGCCATCCCATTGTAATAAAGATGGAGTACTACTGGGGTAAAAAGAGCTGGTGGGTACTCCTCGTTGTCGGCCTTGCTTTGGCTGCAGCATCTCTCTTTGTTAACGGCCTGGTGGTCAGCACAATATTGGGAGCCTTTGCCTTCTCCTGCTTTTGGGGAATACTTGAGATCTTCTCCCAGGAAAAACGGGTTCTGAAGGGATGGTTCCCGGAAAACCCCGCCCGCCACGCCTACTACCAAACCCTCCGAGACCGCCACTCCGCTTCCTAACCGTTTCCAGTGTCCCTGTTTTCCGGACACCGGGAACGTTTTACCCCCCTTTTCGTTTCCAGTGTCCCTAATTTCCGGACACCGGGAACACTTACCCCCACTTTCCGTTCCCATCGTCCCCTTTTCCCGGACATTGGGCACACGTCCACCCTGTCCACCCAGTTTTTTCCGCCCCAAGTGCTCGAGGTGTCCGTAAATCCGGGACACCTCAAGCACTTCTTCTCTCCTCAGATTTCTTAATAGTCTTCCAGCATCCTACATACCTCTTCAAACTGCATTCCTGATATGCGGGATAGTTGATTAGGTTCAGAAGAGAATCTGTATCTAAGCTGTTTAAGAATCTCAGACTTCTGAAGATTAGTAAGGTCTCCAAAAGTCTTTTTTCTGAAAAGAGAGACCGATAAATCTTGCATTGCGGAAACTATTAGTTGATCTTTGAATGAAGGAGCCTCTTTTATAAGCTTGGCTTTTGATGAAGATTGAAGAAAATAGTTCATCCTCTTTGCTGACCGAAATATAGATTCTACCATCTTAACATCTATATATGAAGAAGGGAGAACAATACCCTCTAATACAGTATAATGTGGCGGAATAGGAACGCAACTGTGTAAAAGTTTGATACACTCTCTTTTACTTAGTTCTCCAATGATTCTACCCTTAGTCTTGTTTTCATTGAAGAAGAGCCCTCCGGTTCCCCATGGATATCCAGATGGGCTTAAACAAATATTTGCTGCCACGCTATTCATTTGAACGTATGCGATAGCTCTTTCCAAAGATTCGTCATTCAGATGTAATTCTCTGAAGTCCACCTTATTCTCTCTAAGGAACTCTTTTATAGAATACTTTTTCGCATAATACTGAGAAAAACGTTTCTTAAAAGAGGTAATGAAATCTGTAGCATCATCCTTGGTTCCGCCAAGTACAAAATGTACATGGTTAGACATCAATATGAACGCCATTATTTGTACTGATGATGTTGCAGCAAGAACTGCTACTTGGTTCATTCCAACCTTGAAATCTTCTTCATCCCTAAACCAGAGTCGGTCTTCCAGATGCTCGGTAGTGACTAGCCAGTAAAAATTTTTCATACCCTTCATCTCTAATAAATGTTTTAATAATTCTTCTTCTCAAAATCTCGCTCCCCGCTACTAAAACTCTCATTCTCACGTCTCTCAAACAGTACACTACATATCTCATTCACAAAGGTAGCAAAATACCTTTAACCAAATAGCACTAATTGAAATTTTTGGTGCTAAGCAACTGGACAAAGACCACAACGCCAAGAGAGCAGAGTGGTAAAAAGGGCGATTTTAGGTGCGAGGAGAGCCCTTCAATAGCTCCCCGCAGCAACCTAAAATTAGCCCTTTCTTTTAAATGTCTCGTCACTACTAAGTTAGCGTTAAAAAAAGACCGGTGATTGGGCTGCGGGGAGCTCGCCGGAAGGGCTCTCCTCGCGCCCAACCATCCTACTTTTTGACACATTGACCCGCGAATGCGCAGTAGATAGAGTGCCATTAGGTGCCACCAACAAAAAAGACAATTATAAAGTTGCGAAGCAACCGGCCAAAGGCCGCATCGGCGCGAATGCGCCGTAGATACAGCGCCTCCGGGCGCCACACCCAGCCGAAGGCTGGTTTCACCACGAAGTGGTGTAAAGACAGTGCCATTAGGCACCAGCAACAAAAAAGACTCGCGATTGCGAGTCTTCTTTTGCTTGGTGGTGCCTCCGGGAGTCGAACCAGGGACACAAGGATTTTCAGTCCTTTGCTCTACCAGCTGAGCTAAGGCACCAGCAAATGGGAGTGCAAATATATGGATTATTTTTAATTTTGCAACAATGGTTGGGGAATTTAAATATGCATCCGTGATTCTCCATGTGAAATTCTCACAGGAGCTGTTCTACATACTGCCTGACAGTGAGGTAACTGCGGGTTGTTGGGTTAAGGTGCAGCTAGCCACAAAGCACTACTATGGGGTGGTTTACAGGGTACTGACAAAAGCTGAGCTGCCTCATTATGCACAAAGCATTGAGATAAAACCTATAGAGGAGGTTGCAGATGACCGCCAGAAGGTGGAGATAACTGAGATTAAGTTTTGGGAGATTGTTGCAAAGTATTGGCTCTGCACTGTTGGAGAGGTATTTAAGGCGGCCTATCCTATCCAGACCATAAAACAAGAGGAGGTAAAAGCGCACAAGACTCCTCAGGACCTTTTCTCCCAAATCAATGAGGAGCTCTCAAAGACTAGAGAGGAGGAGATGGCTGAAACTCAAGAGAAGAGATATCGGGAAGTTGAGAGGGAGATAGAGGCCAATGGAGGTAAGGAAGATGTGGAGAAGAAAGAGGAGAAGAAAACTCTTAAATGTGAAAAGGCTGTTGGAAAGAGGAGAGTTCAATGTGAAAAAGTGGTGCTGTCAGAGGCACAGGAGGAGGCTTATCGGGAGATAGAAAAACAGATTGAAAATAAGACTGTTCTGCTTGAGGGGGTGACTGGAAGCGGAAAGACGGAAATTTATATCAACCTGATAGATAAAGAATTAGAGCGGGGTAAGGATGTGCTCTACATGGTTCCTGAGATATCTATGAGCACCCAGTTGGAGGAGCGCCTTAAGAAGCATTACGGGGCAAGACTCTTTACTTTCCACTCCGGGCAGACCGCGGCGAAGAAGAAACTCATCAGAGAGATTCTCTCGTTCAAAGGTCCTGAGAAAAAGCCGGTTGTAGTGTTGGGTACTCGTTCTTCCGTATTCCTTCCTTTCAATAATCTGGGACTCATCGTAATAGATGAGGAGCACGACACAAGTTACAAGCAGGAAGATCCTGCACCAAGATATAACGGCAGAGACGCAGCTCTCTTTTTGGCTCAGATTCACAAGGCTAAAGTGCTGATGGGCAGCGCAACTCCATCTTTTGAAACTCTCTTTAACTGCATAAGCAGAAAGTTTGCAAGAGTACTTTTGAAGGAAAAATACTTCACATCTCCGGCACCGGAAGTTACCGTAATTGATACCATCTGGACTCGCAAGAGCCATCAGATGAAGGGCAGTTTCTCCCAACAGCTTATTAATCTGATAGAGAATACTTTAGCAGATAAGAAACAGGTACTTGTGTTCCGCAATATTCGTTCCTTTGCACCTGTAGTGCAGTGTGCAGACTGCGGAGAAATTATCAAGTGTTCGCACTGCAATGTCCCTATGAGTTATCATCGTTATGACAACACCTTAAGGTGCCATTACTGTGAAACTAAGTGGAATATGGCGCTTGCGGAGTGTCCCAAGTGTAAGGGTAAAAACCTGGAGTTCAGAGGTGCGGGAACCGAGCGCATTGAGGAGGAACTTAAGGAACTCTTCCCTACTGCAAACATTGCACGGTATGACAGAGATATCTCACTGACCCGCAAAACAGCGGAGAAGGTGCTTAAGCAATTCTCTGAGGGAGAGACGGATATACTTGTGGGAACTCAGATGATAAGCAAAGGTTTTGACTTCAAAAACCTTACGCTTGTGGCCGTTATTCAGGCAGATACCATTCTCTCTCAGCAAGATTTCCGTGCAGATGAAAAGTCTATGCAACTCTTCATCCAACTTCTTGGAAGAAGCGGAAGAAGAGACGGGAAGGGACATCTGGTAATT
This sequence comes from Bacteroidales bacterium, assembly GCA_017618115.1. Taxonomy (GTDB): domain Bacteria; phylum Bacteroidota; class Bacteroidia; order Bacteroidales; family UBA932; genus Egerieousia. The sequence goes on from JAFZUX010000018.1 coordinate 27,793, forward strand.
CAGACTAACCAGAAGGACCATCCTGTGATTCAGGAGATTGTGGCAATGGCTCGCAGAATGGAGGAACAGCAGAGAGAGGCCTTTGCCAGACGGCAGAAGTCTGTGGAGTTGGGTGGGGATAGCAATCAGCAGACCTCTGGTAACGATAATGAAAGTGTCGGTAATCAGACTAATGCTGGAATAGAGATTGTTGAACATCAAAAGCAGGTGGCAGGGAAAGAGAACTTTGAGGATGTGCAAAAGACGAATGTTGAGTTGAAGGTGGAGAACAGTACAGATATGATGGCGGAAAGAAGTATGTACTGCTTCCCTCCATTTGTAAGGATGGTGAACATCACCCTTAAACACAAGAACTTACACAAGCTGAGCAGCATTGCAATGTCTCTTTCACACGTTCTCAAAAACACCAAGGCATACAATGCAGTTGAGGTAAGTGGCCCGTACACTCCTAGGATAGAGAAGGTTAGGGACGAGTATCAAATATGCTTCACGATAAAGTTTGCGCGTGACAAGTTCCTCTCTCAAAACAAGGAGGGATTAAGAGGAGTCATTGAAGCGCTCAAGCTTCCAGTCCAGGTCAACATAGACGTTGACCCTTCATAACGTATAATCCTCTAATGATAATTGTTTAAGTGCTTGAGGTGTCCCGGATTTACGGACACCTCGAGCAAAAAGGGGGGTAAAACGCTTGAGGTGTCCGGTTTTTGGGGACACCTCAAGCACTTGGGGCGGAAATACTGGGTGGACAGGGTGGACGTGTGCCCAATGTCCGGAAAAAGGGGACGATGGGAACGGATAGTGGGGGTAAGTGTTCCTGGTGTCCGGGAAAAGGGGACGATGGGAACGGAAAGTGGGGGAAAGTGTGCCCAATGTCCGGAAATTAGGGACACCGGGAACAGTTAGAGCTCCACAAAGGAGGGGGAGAGGTGGGCGGTGAGGTGGATGAAGCCTTCTGCGTAGGCGCATCCGTACTCCATGCCGCGGAACTTCTCCATTGGGATATGCCAGTCTGAGAGGAGTTCCGGCATTCCCTGGCTCTCATGGCAGAGGCAGGCCTTGTGCTTCTTCTCTGCAACGGCGGATATGTCTACGTAATCTGTTGGGAGGAACTTCATACTCTGCATTCCGGTCATTGCTTCTGCATAGAAGAGATTGAAGTTGTAGCCGCTCTGCCTCCAGGCATCATAGACGAGGATTGAGCAGATGCGATGGTCTCTGTGAGTGTCTATAGGCCAGTGGGTTATGACAATCTCAGGATTCTCTTTCTTGATGACGGCGAGCATCTCCGCATATCTTTCTTTGGTGATTTCTGTTGCTCCATCTACCTGTGACATAAATTGATATCTGGCACCGGTAACTTTGCAGGCGGCAATGCATTCTTTCTCTCTGATAGCTGCGGCCTGGTCTCCGCTCATTCCTTTTATGCCTGCTTCACCTCTGGTAAGATAGACGCAGAGGACATCCCATCCGGCTTCCAGAAGACGGATCATGGTGCCACCTGCAATGGTCTCAGGATCATCCGGATGCGCGCCTATGATGAGGGCCTTTCTCCTACTGTTTCTAGGTTTTGAACCGAACTCCCCTGCGGAGTTTTTGGAATTGGAATTTCCAAATGCAGAATTCAAGGAATTAGGACCTCCGGAGGCGGCGTTGAGGATGGATGGAAGTGAGAGGGCTGCTGCTGAGGCTGCTACGCCTGCAGATGCCTTAATCCAATTTCTTCTTGAAACTTTTTTCATACTGTATGTTTTAAATGGTGAGGGTTTCGCCTTCACTCTTTGCTATGACTACGGCACCGCAAGCGTCTCCGTATGAGTTGGTTGCAGTACGCGGCATATCGCAGAGCTGGTCTATAGCGAGCACGAGTCCCATAGCCTCCAGCGGAAGTCCGGCAACGGAGAGGGCGATGGAGAGCATAACGAATCCGGCCATCGGGATACCGGCGGTTCCAATGGCGGAGAGCATTACGGTTCCAAGCACGATGAGTTGCTGTGCAATGCTCATATCCACGCCGTAAACCTGTGCAATGAAGAGCACTGTAACTCCCTCATACAAAGCGGTTCCGTTCATGTTGACGGTTGCGCCTAACGGGAGTACGAAGCTGGTGATTTTGTTGGAGATTCCGCACTTCTGCTCCGAGTCTCTCATGGAGATTGGAAGGGCGGCGCCTGATGAACAGGTGGAGAAGGCGGTGAGGATTGCGGTGGACATCTTCTGCATGTGGCGGTACGGATGTTCCTTTCCAACGAAGTATACTGCAGCAGGAAGTACGCCAAAGAACTGGATTATCATTCCGGCCCAAACAACTATGAGGTAGATACCCAGGGATGCTATCAACTGTGATATGCTGTTGCCCGCAAGTATCTGTTTAGCAAGCATATTGGAGATTATTGCAAAGACTCCTATAGGCGCAAGTGAGATAACGAACATTGTTATCTTCATTATGACGTCGTTAACCGCGTTGCAAAGATCCAGGAGGGTTGTGCGGGTTTTGTCGCCGCACTTTGTAATGAAGAATCCGAAGATGATAGCAAAGAAAATTACAGGAAGGATGTTGCCCATGCTCATCTCATAGAAAATGTTTGCCGGGACGATTCCTATAATTTGATCCATGAAGGAAGTGCTTGATTTCCCGATGGTTGAGAGGTCTACATCTTGTGGCGTAGGGAGGTTTGCTCCAACTCCCGGCCTTATGAGGTTAACCAGGATGAGACCTATAGCGATGGCTATGGCTGTTGTAACCAGGTAGAAACCAATGGTTTTGCCGGCCAGTCTTCCCAGGTCTTTGGAGGAGTTGAGGCTTGCCACTCCAACTACCAGCGATGTGAAGACCAACGGTATGATGATCATTTTCAGAGCTCTGAGGAAAATCTGCCCCGCCCAATCTATGTAGTGGGCGTACTTAGGAAGGAGGATTCCAAAGACGGCTCCCAAAACCAATCCTATCAGAATCTGCCACGGTAACGCTATCTTAAGTTTCTTCATATCTCAAAAATTAAAGTTCCACTCCGTAAAGTTCTCTGACGCAGCCGTCTGCGAGGGCTTCCAGGGAGCTGATGTGCATCTTTGGATCCAGTCCGGTGGCTGCGTATGCAATTGGAATCTCTGTGCAGGCGCCAACTATCGGCTGCTCTTTTTTCTTCCAAAGTCCCTCAACTATAGGGCGGAACTTGCGTCCGGCCTCTTCAATTTTGCCGGCCTTTACAAGATCCGTTACATCATGAATCTCAACCTGAGTGGCGTAATCTGCTGTGTCAAAGCAGTATCCGCTGTCCTGAGCGTGCTTTTGATAGATGCCCGTCTTCATGGTGCCGAGTGTGGCGGTAAGCCAAGCTCCTTGTGGTGAGACCTTTGCAACTTTGCGGATGGTCTCGTCTATGATGTGAATCACAGGGCGTGAGAGCTCACTGCGGAACTCGTCTATGAAAAAGTGGGCGGTGTTGCAGGTTACGCAGAGGTAATCCGCTCCCCAGCCGATAAGGGTTTCCAGCCCTTCTCTCAGGTACTTACGAGGGTCCGGTCCTTTGCCCAAGAGGTAGGTTGTACGGTCCGGAGTCTCAGTGTACTCGTATACAATCATTCTGGGATGTTCCTGATCACAGTTAGCGGGATCTTTCTCCGCCAATATCTTTAGAAAGTCTGCGGTGGCGGCTGGTCCCATTCCACCCAGAACTCCAAGTGTCTTGTTGGTCTTCATAACTAAAATTATAACAATGCGAATTTACTCAAATTATCAATTGATGACAAAGGGAAAAATGCTTAAATTCGCAGAAAGAAACTATTATCCAAATAAATATGAAAAGTTTAAAAGGCACCAAAACTGAGAAAAACCTCCTCACCGCATTTGCAGGAGAGAGCCAGGCAAGAAACCGTTACACCTTCTTTGCAAGTGCCGCAAAGAAAGAGGGTTACGAGCAGATAAGCGCATTCTTTACAGAGACTGCAGAGAATGAAAAAGAGCACGCCAAGAAGTTCTTCAAGTTCCTTGAGGGCGGCTGCGTAGAGATAAAGGCCTCTTTCCCTGCCGGAATCATCGGGAGTACTGCAGATAATCTGAAGGCTTCCGCAGCGGGAGAGCACGAGGAGTGGAGCCATGACTATCCTATGTTTGCAAAGATTGCAAAGGAGGAGGGCTTTGACGAGATTGCAAAGTGCTTTAAGGAGGTTGCAGTTGCAGAGAAGGCTCACGAGAAGAGATATCTTGCTCTGCTTAAGAATATTAAGAGCGGTAAGGTGTTTGAAAGAGATGAGATTGTAACCTGGCAGTGCCGTAACTGCGGTTACGTTACACGCGCTAAGAAGGCTCCGGAGAAGTGCCCTGCTTGCGCTCATCCTCAGGCTTACTTCCAGCTTATTCAGGATAATTTCTAAGTCAACATGCAGAATAATTCCAAGACACCCGTTGCGGAGTCCTTTTGGCAGCGGGTGTTAAGGTGTGTCAAAGAGGCAACTCCCTCCGCGGTAAAGACTATGATTTGGGTCATCAAGATTACCGCGGTGGTTTCCGTGTTGATTTATCTTCTCAAACTCTTTGGTATTCTGCCCTATATCAGCCACTTCCTTGAGCCGGTGATGAACTTTGTGGGACTGCCCGGCGAGGCCTCTCTGGCATACGTGAGCGGCTATTTTGTAAATGTATACTCCGCGATAGCTGCAGCGGTAACTCTCAATCTTTCAGCCCGTTCTATGACCATTTTGGCCATTATGGTGCTCTGCTCTCACAACATGATTGTGGAGACGGCGGTGCAGAAGAAGACCGGCAGCAGCGCTTTGAGAATTGTTCTTACCAGAACTTTGAGCGGTATTCTTTTGGGATTTATTTTGAGCCGTCTCTGGCCGGCTGAACCTCAGGCTTTTACCGGAGAGGTGGTGGAGGAGCATATAACTCTGGCGGAGAGTTTTATGCCGTGGCTGCTCTCTCTTCTGAAACTCTGCCTTAAGATGGCGGTGCTGATTCTTCTGCTCTCAATTTTGCAACAGATAATTAATGAGTTTGGGGTTATGAAGAAACTTACGGCGGCTCTCAGATGGCCCCTTAAGTTCTTTGGATTGGGAGAGGATACCTCCTTCCTTTGGATTGTGGCAAACACCCTGGGACTGGCTTACGGTGCCGCTGTAATGTTCCAGGAGAAGGAAAAGGGGAACATCTCCGAGAGGGACATACAGCTTCTGAATACACATATCTCTATCTCTCACAGCAACTTGGAGGATCTGCTGCTCTTTGTCTCCGTTGGAGGGGTGTGGTGGATAATCCTGCTTATTCGCTGGGCCTGCTCTCTCATTCTTGTCTGGGAAGAGCGATTGGAATTTTATATTCGCGACAGATTTTATTAAATTTGCCGTCTGGCACATTTTGAAGTGTTATGGAGAGAATCAAATGCCTAATTGCCGGCAGCGGCCCGGCAGGTTATACAGCCGCTATCTATGCTTCCAGAGCTAACCTTTCTCCGGTGATTTACAGCGGGTTGGAGCTCGGAGGACAGCTCACTACAACTACCGTTGTAGAGAACTTCCCCGGTTTTCCGGAGGGGATAGACGGTACCATGCTGGTAGACAACATGAGAAGGCAGGCAGAGAGGCTGGGAGCCCAAATCCGCACCGGATGTGTCACAAAATGTGATTTTTCTGCCCGTCCGTTTAAGGTTGAGATAGACGGGAACCTTACCGTGGAGGCTGAGACTCTGATTATTGCAACCGGAGCCAGCGCCAAGTATCTGGGCATTCCGGGAGAGAGCGAGTTCAGAGGGAGCGGGGTGTCTGCCTGCGCCACCTGTGACGGCTTTTTCTATCGCAAGCAGGATGTGGCGGTGATTGGAGGAGGGGATACGGCCTGTGAGGAGGCGGTATATCTATCGGGACTTTGCAAAAAAGTCTACATGATTATCCGAAGGGATGTTATGCGTGCCTCAAAGGCTATGCAACAGAAAGTTGCGGCAAGGGAAAATATTGAAATCCTCTGGAATTCTCTTCCAAAAGAGGTTGTGGGAGACCTTAAAGGGGTTAATGGCATAAAGATTGAAGATAAAGTGAGCGGAGTTCAGAGGGTGGTTCCGGTGCAGGGAGTATTTCTGGCAATAGGTCACCATCCTAACTCTGAGGTTTTTGCTCCTTGGATTAATACTAATTCCGAGGGGTACATTCTTACAGAACCTGACTCTCCAAAGACAAACGTTGCAGGTGTTTTTGCTGCCGGTGACGTTATGGATTTACATTATAAACAAGCAATTACGGCTGCTGCCTCAGGATGTAAGGCGGCAATGGAGGCTGAGCGTTTCCTGGCCGATAACTAAACTTAAAATGAAGAAAGTTAAAGTATTTGCACTATTTGCGCTGACACTTATTTCACTCCAGGGATGCAAGAGTTACTATGAGTCCCTCTTCAGAAGCAACGATATCTACGTCCGCTTCAGAGGTGCTCAAGATTACTATAACAGAGGGAAATACCACAAGGCTGCAGCATTGTTTGAGAGTATGATTCTGCTTGCTCAGGGTACGGAGTTGGAGGACAGTGTTCAGTACTTTAACGCAATGAGTAACTACCGTTACGGAGATTACATTACAGCGGAGCAAAACTTCAGCAAATTCCTGGAAGTGTTCCCTCGCAGTCAGTTTGCCGAGGAGGCAAGATTCCTGAGAATCAAATGCTTATATGAGGGCACGTACAGATGGGAGTTGGACCAGGTTCCTACCCAAAAGGCTATGGCAATCATTGCTGAGTTTATGTATGACAACCCTGAGAGCCAGTACTATCCAATCTGTAAGGCTATGGTGGATGAGTTCTCTGAAAGGCTTGACCGTAAGGCTTATGAGAGCGCCAAGATGTACTACACCATGGATGATTACAAGGCTGCTCACTATGCACTCAAGGGTGTTTTGAGAGACAATTCAGATAACCGTTACAGAGAGCAGATCCTCTATTACACTGCAATGTCCTCTTACAAGTACGCTCTTAACAGTGTGAAAGAGAAGCAGAAAGAGAGGTACATGACATTCATCGACGATTACTACAACTTCATTGGAGAGTATCCTACCGTTCCGGAGAGACGCCAGTTGGACAATATGTTCATCAGGGCTCAGAAGTCTGTAGGTCTTAAGACAGGTTTGGATTCCGCTCAGATCGCAGCGGCTGCAGAACTGGCTAAGAGCGAGGGTGTTACTCCGCGTACATCTCAGAAGATTAAGGCAGACCGCCGCAACACTCGCAGAGCTATAAAGGAGGCTAAGAAGGCTGTTCAGGAGGCTGAGAGCCGCAACGAGGTTGCTCGTAAACTTGAGGAGCAGAAGAACTTGAGTCAGAAGAGAGCAGATCGCAGAAAGGAGAAGGCAGAGAGAAAGGAGGCCTTGAGAATCTACAAAGAGGCTAAGGCTAAGCAAGATGCAGAGAAGAAGGCTAAGGAAGAGGCAGAAAAGGGAGATAAAAAGTCTAAGAAAGAGAAGAAGAAAAAATCTAAAGATTAACTAATTATATGGAAGAGAAGAAAGTTGTAAAAGTTCCGGACAACACAGTTACCAGAGATGTTATCAAACTCTCTGAGCCTACCGGAAACATTTATGAATCAGTGGTTATCATTGCCAAGAGAGCAAATCAGATAGCAGCAGAGCTTAAGAAAGAGCTCTCAGAGAAGTTGGAGGAGTTCTCTCAGAGCAACGTAGTGGATACATTGGAAGAGACTTATGAGAACAGGGAGCAGATAGAGATTTCCCGTCACTACGAGAAACTTCCAAAACCAACATTAACAGCAATTAAGGAGTTCCAGGACGGGGAGATTTACTGGCGCAAGATTGACTCTTAGTGCTTAGTAAACTGTCCATAAAGAATTATACTCTCATTGAGAGTTTGGAACTTGAGTTCCCGGATCACTTGGTGATCATAACAGGGGAGACAGGTGCCGGCAAGTCTATTTTGCTAGGCGCCGTTTCTCTTTTATTGGGGGGTAAAGCTGAGGCCTCTCAACTCAAGGACCAATCAAAAAACTGTGTGGTGGAGGCTATCTTCCAAACCGCTGAGGGTGAGAAGATTTTAAGGAGGGTGATTGCTCCTTCCATGCGCTCCAGATTTTTTATAGATGATGAGCCTGTAAGTGTTTCCCAGATGGAGGAGACTGCCTCCTCACTTTTGGACATTCACGCCCAGCACAACCATCTTTTGCTCTACAACAAAGAGTTTCAACTCAGTGTGTTGGACGGTTACTCCTCCAACGCATCTCTGCTCTCCTCATACAGAGAAGAGTATGAAAAGGTAAGGGAGTTGAAAGGGGAACTATCGGGAGTAGAAAAAAAGATAGAGAGGGCAAAAGAGGAGAGTGCATTGAGAGAAAAAGAGCTGAGGCTTTTGCAGAGTGCGTCATTGCAAGAAGGTCAGACTGAGGCGCTTGAGAAGGAACAACTGCAGTTGGAGAATGCTCAGCAGATAATAGAAAGTTGCAGCGAGGCCACCAATCTGCTGGAGGGCGGAGAGGGGTCCGTTACTCAAAATATCAAGGAGGCAATACGCCTTATTGAAAAGTCTTCTAACTTTGCGCCCGAATTTGAGGAGTTGGCAAAAAGATTGGAGAGTTGCAGGATTGAGTGCAAGGATGTTGCTTCAGATATAGACAGAGTGCTCAGTTCCACCTCTTTGTCTCCGGAGAGACTTGCTATGGTGGAGGAGAAGTTGAGTGCTATTTACTCACTGCTGAAGAGATTCAATCTTACTACTGAGAGCGAACTGATTGCGCTTAGAGATAAGTTGGAGGAGGAGAGCCAATCTACGGAGATGCTTGAAGAGTTGAAGCAGAAGTTAGAGACTGATATTAAAGAACATACAAAGGAGAGAAATGCTCTTGCAGCAAAACTTTCCAAGAGGAGAAAAGAGGGGGCGGTTAAACTGGAGAACCTGCTTACTAAGGAGATTCGTTCATTGGAGATGCCGGTTGCAGTGTTTAAGGCTGAGGTTGAGGATGCTGAGGATTACACCCCAAGCGGCGCAGACAAAGTCCGGTTCCTCTTCTCTGCAAACGGTGATGAGAAACTAGTTGAACTCCAGAAGGTTGCAAGCGGCGGAGAACTCTCCAGAATTATGCTCTGCATAAAGAAAGTGATGGCGGGTTACAGAGGAATGCCTACGTTGTTCTTTGATGAGATAGATGTGGGAGTTTCCGGCAGCATAGCAGATAAAGTGGGACAGCTTTTGGATGCAATGGGGGAGAAGATGCAGATTCTTGCAATTACCCATCTTCCGCAAGTGGCATCAAAAGGGAAGGCTCACCTGCTGGTTACCAAGGAGTTGGGGAAACAGGGCGCACGTTCCGCCTTTACGTTTATTAAAGGAAAGGATAGAGTGATGGAGATTGCCCGCCTGCTCAGCGGTGAGAAGACCACTCCACAGGCGGTTGCCAACGCCAAGGTGCTCCTGCAAGCAGCAAAGTAGCAGCGGTAGCAAACAGCAAGTAGCAACAAAGCCGGCAGCAGCAAAAGCAAAGTAGCAGCAGCGGCAAAGCAAACAGCAACAAGCCGGCAGCAGCAAAACAGTAGCTGCATAAAGCAAGCAAAAAGCGGCAGCAACAAAAGCAGCGCTCTGGGAATAGAAGTTAGAAGTTAAGCAAGCAATGTAACGCTCAGGAAGAGAGAACGTAGTAGCAGAGAGCAAGCAACACAGTGACTTGGAAGACAGATAGTTGAAATAAAAATAAATAATAGATATTATGAGATTAATTATTCAAAAGTCTTATGCAGACATGTCCAAATGGGCAGCATCTCTGATTGTTAAGAGAATAAACGAGTTCAACCCAACACCTGAGCGTCCTTTCGTTCTGGGTCTTCCTACAGGTTCAACTCCTATTGGAACTTACAAAGAGTTGGTTCGTTACTACAATGAGGGCAAGATCTCCTTTAAGAATGTTGTAACCTTCAATATGGATGAGTATGTTGGAATTCCGGAGAACCATCCTGAGAGTTATCACACCTTTATGAGAGAGAACTTCTTCAGTCACATAGACATTCCGGCAGAGAATATCAACATTCTCAACGGTAATGCAGCAGACCTCATTAAGGAGTGTGAAAATTACGAGGCAAAGATTAAGTCTTACGGCGGAATCAAACTCTTTATGGGCGGTATTGGTCCGGACGGCCACATTGCATTCAACGAGCCTGGTTCTTCTCTGACTTCCAGAACAAGACTTAAATATCTGACTACCGATACTATCATTGCTAACTCAAGATTCTTTAACAATGACATCAACTTGGTTCCTAAGACCGCTCTGACAGTGGGAGTTGGAACAATTATGGATGCTGAGGAGGTAATGATTCTTGTTAACGGTCACAACAAGGCAAGAGCTCTCCGCCACGCTATTGAGGAGGGTATCAGCCAGATGTGGACGGTAAGCGTTCTTCAGATGCACAAGAAGGGCATCATTGTTTGCGATGACGCTGCCACCGTTGAACTGAAGGTAGGAACCGTTAACTACTTCAAGGACATAGAGAAACGTGAACTCCTCAGCGAGGAGTAACAGCCTTGCACTCCGAGCAAGCAGTAACAGCTTGGAACTCTTGAATAAGGAGTAACAGCTTGCCGCTGAACAAAAAGTAACAACGTTTGAACTCTTGAATAAGGAGTAACAGCTTGCCGCTGAACAAGAAGTAACTGCGTTTGCTTGAAACAGAAAGGGATGGCCATCAGTGGTCATCCCTATTTTGTTTTACTCACTTCCGCCACCAAGCCATCTGGCCGTGCAACGTTAAATGTTAATAATCAGGTATTTAAGCAATTACCTCTCCCCAATATCTTTACTAGGCAAAGCGGTAAAACGCACATTATCAGACACATCCGTTGCACGGCATTTATCAATACTCCCCAAGTGCTTGAGGTGTCCGTTTTTTGGGGACACCTCGAGCGTTTTACCCCACTTTTTGCTTGAGGTGTCCGTAATTTAGGGACACCTCGAGCACTTTTGCGGGGTTAGCGTTCCCGGTGTCCCTGAATTCCGGACACTGGGCACACTTTAGCGGGGTTTTCGTTCCCGGGGGCTGTTACTCTGAAGTGACGGTGTAGTTTGGATTGAAGAGGACCTTGAAGGCGGCACGGTTTACGTAGGCTCCCTGAGGTGACTTCACAAAGTCAAACTTCTGCTGCAACATATCCTGCTGAAGCAGATGAGTTTGCACGTAGTCCAAAGCCTTGTAGTTGTAAGGATCCTTCATGCACTCATACAAACCGTTGCTAAGCGCTTTACCAAAGAAGTAGAGAATGTCATATCCGCTGAATGAGTTGGCGGATGGTTCATCTTTATATAGAGCGCGGTAACGTCGTATGAAACTTCTTACCTCCGGTTTCTGAAGGTCTACGTTGTAAGGCATACAGAGTGTGAGGTTGTACTTGAAGAGAAGGTTCATATCTATTGTTTCAAAGCCCTTCCATCTAGGAGTACCGAACAGGGTGACTTTGTCTCCCTCTACCATCTGAATATCCAGGTTTCTAACAATCTCAATAGCAGTTGCTTCTACGGTTGTGTGAGCAATTACTATGTTGTCCTTTCCCTTCTTCATACTCTTAAGAATATCTACATAGCCGGCCTGGTCTACATAGAGTCCCTTCTCCATAAGTATGTTCCTGAGGTTCTCTGCAGAGGCGGAATCCTTTGAGTGATTTCTGTTGAAGACCAAAAGGATGTTAGGGTTGCTGAGTTCCTGGCACTTCTCAATGATCATGTCTGCAAGAGCCTCGTTCTGACGCTCTTGTGAAAGAGGGGCCTGGAAGAAGCAACTGCTCATATCCAGCAGTGAATCTGCAGAGGCATCCAACGGTGATACAATAGGGATTCTCTTATAATCTGCAACAGGGATGAAGACTCTCAGAGCGGAACTTCTTACAGGGCCTATAATGAGGTCAGATTCAAGAAGTTCATCTGAGTTGAGAATGGACTCCAAGGTATTTCCGGCGCTCTGATCAATTACGTTTATCTGAAGGTTGACTCCCTCTTCCTTGAGCTGAGTTGCAGCAATCAGCGCTCCGGCGTAAAAGTCCATGTAGTTGCCATTTACTTTTCCGGTGGCGTTGATTGGAAGTACCATGGAGATGACCCTCTTACGGTTAGCGTCTATTGATGGTATCTCCTTGTAACCATCATAATCATAATTTTTTGCAACGTTATTATTGCCGTTGTTACCGTTGTTGTGATTATTGTTGTTGTTCCAGTTACCGTTATTCTGGTTGTTACCGTTGTTGTGGTTGTTACCGTTGTTCCAGTTACCGTTGTGGTTGTTATTGTTGTTGCTGCCGTTGTTGTTACCGTTGTTCCATTTACCGTTATTCTGGTTGTTGCCGTTGCTGAGATCTGTGGAAGTGTTTGTTGGATCAGTGTTTACGTCTTCCACAGGGGTGCCGGTTCCTGTTTGAGGAATGCGGAGAACTTTGTATCCCTTAAGACGGTCTGAGGTCATTCCGTTGAACTGCTTGATGAGGGCTTTGGAGACTCCGTACTTCTTGGCAATATCGTCCAAGTCTTCAAACCACCTCACTTTGTGGTTTATGTAAGGAACGTCATCCGAAGTTTTCTGCACCTCTGTTCCAGTGTTTTCAGTGTTTTCAGTGTTTCCGCTCTTTGGGGTAACGGGAATGTAGAGTATCTGGCCCTCTTTCAGGCCGTTGGAGAGTGCGGGATTCTCCAACTGAAGTTCATTGGCGGAGATATTGTACGCTTTGCAAATGGAGTAAATAGTCTCTCCCTTTTTGACGTAGTGGACATACATCTTCCTTCCTCTTTGGCTGATGATTTCTGTAGATACGGTTACTTTCACCTGAGCTTCAATAAGTTGAGGTGAAAGCAGCAGAAGGAGCATCAAAGCAGTAGATGCACATCCTCTGCCTAATATGGCAGATAAACGTCTCATAATCTTGCAAGCATGTTCTTTATATTCTCTTCTATTCTCTCAAAAATGTTCTCGTCATAAGGTTGCTTTACAAACTTCTCTCCCACAACGGCTTCATAGAGTTCAATGTAACGGTTGGAGATGCCCTCTACAATCTCATCCGTCATTGGAGGAACAACCTCACCTTTGCGTCCCTGGAATCCGTTATCCATAAGCCACTCTCTTACAAACTCTTTGGAGAGCTGTTTCTGTTGCTCGCCCTTGTCAAATCTCTCCTGATATCCCTCTTTGTAGAAATATCTGGAGGAGTCAGGTGTATGGATCTCATCCATAAGGCAAATCTCTCCGTCCAAAATACCGAACTCATATTTTGTATCTACAAGTATCAGGCCTCTCTCTGCAGCAATCTCAGTTCCTCTTGCAAAGAGCTTAAGGGCAGCCTCTTCCACCTTTGCATAAATGTCTGCAGGAATAATGCCTTTGGCAATAATCTCCTCTTTTGAGATATCCTGGTCATGTCCGCCTATCTCCGCTTTGGTGGTAGGGGTTACAATTGGGTGGTCAAATTTCTGGTGCTCTCTCATACCCTCCGGAATCTTAACGCCGCAAATCTCTCTTGCACCTGCTTTGTAAGCTCTCCAGGAACTTCCTGTAAGATAGCCTCTTACTATCATCTCAACAGGCAGCGGCTGGCACTTGTATCCAACGGTTACCATAGGGTCCGGAGTTGCAATCTTCCAGTTGCGAACAATGTCTGTAGTGCAATCCAGGAACTTGGATGCTATCTGGTTGAGAACCTGTCCCTTGTAAGGGATGCCCTTTGGAAGTACAACATCAAACGCAGAGATTCTGTCTGTTGCAACCATCACCATGTACTTGTCTTTGATGAAATAGACGTCACGGACTTTCCCGGTATACTTCCCGGTAAGATCCTTGAAGTCGAAGTCTGTTCTTGTAATAGAGTTCATAATATTTGTGTTACAAAGTTTTAGCAAATTGTTCCAATTTCTCTGCAAACGTCTCCCAACTCAGCTCTTTTTTAAGCGCCTCAATATTAGAAACGTACAGCTCTTTCTTTCCCTCTTTGAAATACTCCTCGATGGCTTGGGCAACAGAGGCAGCACTCACCTCTTTTGTAAGGAGTCCCGTCCCTTTTCCTCCTATGCTCTCTACCAATCCTCCCACCGGAGTGGTAATCATAGGGAGGTTGAAACTCCAACTGATGGAGCTTATACCGCTCTGAGTGGCAGAGCGATAGGGCAGAACGCATACATCCGCAGCGGAGAAATATCTCTTTACTTCCCCATCGGGAATAAAGCGGTTAAAGATAAGGGTGTTTTTCTTGCAGCGTGCAAAAGGCTCGCTCTCAATGATTTTGGTGCAGTAGTCAAAACTGCCGTAGGTCTCTCCCGCAACTACGAGAGTGTAGGAATCATCCAGGCGTGTCATTGCCTCCAGCAGCAGATCCAACCCTTTGTAAGGGCGGATAAGACCAAAGAAGAGCAGCACTTTGCGCTTCAGTATCTCCTCATCCGTTCCGCTGATACCCAGTTCTTTACGAGCTTGAAGGGTATCTATTCTCTCACCAAAGTTGGAGTAGAGTGGGTGGGGAATTACAACAGATTTTTTATCCGGAGTTATATTTTTCAAATCCTCCTCAACGGCTTTGCTGAGGGTGATTATGCCGTCCTGTTTGGAGATAAAATACTTAGCCAGAGGGGCGTCAAAGAAGTGACGTTCGTGAGGTAAAACGTTGTCCATTATGGAGATACATTTTACTCCACGCTTTTTAAGTTTGGACGAGACTTTACCCAGTGAAGGGGCAAAGTAACTCATCCAATATCTTGTGATAAGAAGATCCGGCTCCCACTCCAAAATCTTGCGGGCCGCAGAGCCCCAGTTAAACGGGTTGGCCGTATCCAGAAGTGCCTCGCTTTCAACAGGCGAGGCATCATCATCTTTTGCAACCAGCTGCGTCTTACCCGGAAAAAGGAAGGAAGGATATTGCCTTGAGAAGTTGAACGCCTTAACGGTGTGCTTTTTAGAAAGCTCCTTTAGAAGATAGGTGTTGAACTGCGATATCCCGCCCCTGAAAGGGTAAAACGAAGACAGAATTGCTATTTTCATTAGGCTACGCTCTATTTTGCAGCCTCTTTCTTCTCACTCTTAGTCTCTGATTCTGAATCTGTTGAGCTCTTCTTCTTGTTCTTTACATACTCGTTGTTGAGCCCCTCGATAATATCATTGGTGATATCCAATGAAGGCTCTCCGCAAAGAACGGTTGTAGTTGCAGAAGTGGTGGTGAGGATAAGAGCGAACTTCTTCTCCTGGTTGTACTTCTTAACGTAAGTCTCAACTGCATCCATCACCTTGTTGAGCATAACAGCTTGTTCCTCCTGAATCTCAGCCTCTTTCTGTGCTGTGAGGTTCTGAAGATCTTGCTGACGGTTGGTAAGAACGCGGTTGCGCTCCTGTGCCTCAGCCTGAGTGAGCAGGCCTTTATTGATCTTATTTTCAAAGTCTTTTGCTGCGTTCTGGAAATCTCTTCCCTTTGCCTGAAGCTCGTTCTGAATCTTCTCAACCTTAACCTCCAACTCGCTCTTGAGATCGTTGAACATATCAAAGTTGTTGATAACGGAATCCAACTGAACATATACTATGCTGCCTGCTACAGGAGCTGCGCTGCCGTCTCCGTTGGCTACATTGTTCTGATTCTGTTTGCAAGAGGTGAAAGCAATGGCAAGAGCCACGCAAAGGATTAACTTAATCTGTTTCATCTTATTATATTGTTATGTTTATAATTCACTTTAGCCGTCCGCTTTGGGCGGGGCAAATTTAGTAAAAAAGGCGCTAAATCACTATTTGAGTTGCCGTCTGTAGGCCTGAATTGTGTTTTCCAGTCCCATATAGAGAGCGTCACAAACCAGGGCGTGCCCAATGGATACCTCCAAAAGTGCAGGAATGGTTTGAGCAAAGTACCTGAGGTTCTCCAGGTTAAGATCGTGACCGGCATTCAGCCCAAGGCCGCATCTTACCGCCTCCTCAGCCGCTTTGAAGTATGGCTCAATGGCTTTCTCTCTGTTCTCTCGATAGCCTTTTGCGTATGCCTCAGTGTAGAGCTCAACCCTGTCACAGCCGCATTCGGCGGCGTGTGCAACCATCTGAGGGTTTGGATCTACAAAGATGGAGACGCGTATTCCCGCCTCTTTGAACATCTTACAGATGCCCTTGAGGTACTCTTTGTTCTTTACGGTATCCCAGCCCGCATTGGAGGTGAGAGCATTTTCCGCATCGGGGACAAGAGTTACCTGCGCCGGTACAACGCTCAGCACCAGTTTGTTAAAAGGCTCTTTGGGGTTTCCCTCAATGTTGAACTCTGTTGTCACGATGGGCTTGAGGTCTATTACATCCTGCCTTCTTATGTGCCTCTCATCCGGCCTCGGGTGCACCGTAATTCCCTGTGCTCCAAACTTTTCACAGTCTATAGCGCATTTGAGAACGTCCGGCATGTTACCGCCGCGTGCGTTTCTGATGAGTGCTATTTTATTAATGTTAACGCTAAGTCTTGTTTCCATTTCTTTTGAAGAAGAGTTATAACAGAGCAAAATTATGAAAATATACGTAACTTGCGAAAAATTAAAAGATACTATGAAAGTAGCTCTCTTTGGCAGAACAATCGGACCCGGCAGCATACCTAAACTGACTGAACTTCTTGGAGTAATACTCGCTCACAAGAGTGTTCAGGTTGTGGTTTACCGCCCCTTTTTGGAGCATGTGAGGTCTTTGGGGGAGAACCTTTTACCCTCTGACTGCCAGACATTTTCCTCATATAATGACCTGCCGGAAGATACCGGCCTGCTGCTCTCTTTGGGCGGAGACGGAACTTTTCTGAGCAGCGTGCCTCTCATCAGGGACAAGAGAATCCCGATAGCGGGCATCAACTTTGGCCGCCTGGGCTTTCTCACCACCTCTCAGACAGCGGAGGGGATGGAGAAACTGCTTACCGGCAACTTTAAGACGGAGAGTCGCAACCTTCTGAAAATGGACTACAGTGAGATGCCGGAGGGCTTTTACCCATTTGCACTTAACGAGTTCTCAGTTCAGAGGAGCGGTCCGGCGGTTCTGGAGTTGGAGATAAGGGTGAACGGTACAGCCATTCCGCGCTATATGGCAGACGGTGTGCTCATTGCAACCTCCACGGGTTCAACCGCTTACTCTATGAGTGCCGGGGGACCCATCGTGATGCCGGGCTGTAAGGTGCTGATTATAGTGCCGGTTGCACCGCACAACCTCAACATAAGGCCTTTGGTGGTGCCGGACAGTTCCGTTATAGAAGTTACATTCTCAACTCGTTATAAGAATGCAACGGTCTCTGCAGACAACCGTTCGTTTCAGGTTCCAAACGGTTCTACAATGAAATTCACAAGCAGTGACAGCGGTGTGATTCTGGCAGATTCCGATAACGATTTTGTTCAGACGCTCAGCCGCAAGCTTTATTGGGGGGCAGATTGGCGCAATACGGTATAAAATTGTTATATTTGCCACCTATTGACTGTTTATGGAACAAATGTCTACACTTCCCACTCACGTCTCCATTATAATGGACGGCAACGGGCGCTGGGCCAAAAGGCTCGGCAAAGATAGATTGGAGGGGCACAAAGAGGGTATTGAGAGTGTTCGCGCCTGCATAGAACTCAGCGTTGAACTCAAGATAAAGTACCTCAGCATTTTTGCTTTCTCCACGGAGAACTGGGGGCGTCCAACCGCAGAGATTGAGGGGCTTTGGGCTTTGATGCTCAAGGCTTTGCGTGCAGAATTGGGAACCTTCATGAAGAATGACGTGAGGCTGCTCATCCTTGGAGATCTCTCTCAGCTGGGAGAGGAACTCAGGGGCGAGATAGAGCATTGCACCAGGGAAACCGCTCAGAATAAGGGCACAACCCTAATCATTATGCTCAACTACAGCGGCAAGTGGGATATTGTTCAGGCAACCAACAGATTCATTAAGGAGAATCCGGGAAAGCAACTTACCCCGGAGGAGATGGATAATTATCTTATAACCGCTCAAATTCCTGATCCAGACCTACTTATACGTACAAGCGGAGAGCAGAGGAT
The DNA here is from genome assembly GCA_017618115.1 of Bacteroidales bacterium. GTDB lineage: Bacteria > Bacteroidota > Bacteroidia > Bacteroidales > UBA932 > Egerieousia. Next base: position 45,754 of record JAFZUX010000018.1, read on the forward strand.
TAGTAATTACATGCTTTGGCAGAGCGCTTATACAGAGTTTTATTTTACGGAGACTCTTTGGCCCGATTTTCGCAAAAATGAGTTCCGTCTTGCCTTGGATGCCTTTTCTCACAGAGAGAGGAGGTACGGCAAAGTTTAATTAAAAGTGAAGATGAAGTTTTTTAGATCTGTTATTCTCTTGATTTTGGCTCTGGCGCCGCTCACTCTGAGGGCTCAGGAAGTAAATTATGTAACTCCAAAGACATACGTTCTGGGAGGTATTAAGGTTTCCGGAGTGAAGTATTTGAGCGAGGAGCAAATCATCTCTGTTACAGGACTTAACGTTGGAGAAAAGATAACAATTCCGAGTATAGAACTCTCAGACATTCTTAAGAGAGTTTGGGCACAGCGTTACTTTTCAGACGCAGGTTTTTACATTGATTCCCTCTCTCAGGCCAAGGATACCGTTTGGCTGGGACTGCGTCTTACGGAGAGGCCTAGAGTTTCACGCTGGATATTCAACGGAATACGTTCCGGCCAGAGATCTGACTTGGATCAGAGACTTAAACTTAAGAGAGGAACAGAACTTTCAGACTACGTAATTGCTTCATCTACAGATATTATCAAGAGATATTTCCATGAGAAGGGCTTCCTTAAATGTGAGGTAAAAGTTTCTCAGCAGGAGGATCCGGTTATCAGTAATGCAGTGAGGGTTACCTTTGATATTGACAAGGGTCCGAGGGTTAAGATTGCAAAGATTACATTTGACGGAAACAAGAATCTCTCAGACTGGACCATAATGAAGTCCATGAAGCATACAAGAGACAAGCGTCTTCTCAATATGTTCAAATCCAAGAGGTTCAAGGAGAAGGAGTTTAAGGAGGATAAGAACAATCTCATAAACAAGTTTAATGAGATGGGTTACAGAGACGCCCGAATCCTCAAGGATACAATGTATTACATTGAGCCAGACCGTCTCCAGATAGACTTTAAACTTGAGGAGGGAGACAGATATTACTTCAGAGATATCACCTGGACAGGTAACAGTATCTACTCTACAGATCAGCTCAACTCCGTTCTAAGAATCAAGAAGGGAGACGTTTATGACCTTGTTACAATGGACAAGCGTCTCAACGGAGACCCTAAACAGGCGGAGCCGGACGTAAAGAAAATGTATACGGATAACGGTTACCTCTTCTTCAATATCCTCCCTGTGGAGAAGAAGATTGAGAAAGACTCCGTAGATGTTGAGATGAGAATTTACGAGGGTAAGCCTGCAACCTTTAACAAGGTGATTATCAACGGAAACAACATTACCTCAGAGAAGATTGCACGTAGAGCGCTCTTTACAAAACCGGGTTACCTCTTCTCTCAGAGTGACTTTGAAAGATCCGTCCGTGAGCTTTCATCCATAGGTCACTTCAACCCTGAGGTATTCCAGACGGGAGCGGGATACAGTTTGGTTCCTGATGCAAACAAGAATACCGTAGATATTGCATACAACCTTGAGGAGAAACCTAACAGCCAGGTTGAGCTCTCCGGTGGTTGGGGCGGTAATACATTTGTTGGTACTTTAGGTCTGAGTTTCAATAACTTTGCTATTAAGAGAGTCTTCAAACCGGGTGCCTGGAGGCCTGTTCCTCTTGGAGACGGACAGACTCTTTCTATCAGATTCCAGACCAGCGGTACATACTATACTGCATTGAGTGCCAGCTTCTCAGAGCCTTGGCTTATGGGTAACAAACCTGTAAGTTTAAGTGTAGGAACTTATTACACAAGACAGACAAACTCCACATACTTCTACAAACATTCAGATCAGTATATGGAGGTGTTCGGATTCAACGCAGGTTTGGGTTCCAGACTCAACTGGCCGGACAACTACTTTATCCTCTTCCACTCACTCAGTTGGCAGACCTATAGGTTGAAGAACTGGTACTACAACTTCCTCTTCTCAACCGGTAAGTCTCACAATATCAGTTACACTATAACTCTCAACCGTAACTCTACAGACCAGCAGATTTATCCGAGAAAGGGTTCAGACTTCCTGGCAAGTCTCCAGTTAACTCCTCCTTTCTCACTCTTCAGAGGTCATAGAGATTACAAGAATATGAGCAGTGAGGAGAAGTACAAATGGATTGAGTATCACAAGTGGCAGTTCAAGAGTGACGTATATGTTCCTCTCTATGGAAGCCTGGTTCTCAGAGGCGCTGCAAACTTCGGATACATAGGATATTACAAGAAGTCATTGGGCTACTCTCCGTTTGAGGGATTTGAACTTGGAGGAGACGGAATGAGCGGTTACAACACTTACGGTTCAGACATTATCTCACTCAGAGGTTATCCTAACTACTCGCTTACTCCGTTGGAGAACAGCGCATACGTAGGACACATATATGACAAGTTTACTTTGGAACTCCGTTACCCTCTGATTCTCCAGCCGTCATCTACAATCTATGCTCTTGCATTCCTTGAGGGCGGTAACTGTTGGAAGGATCTGAGTGACTTCAACCCGTTTGAGATTAAGAGAAGTGCCGGTGTTGGTGTAAGAATCATGCTTCCGGTTGTCGGTATGATGGGTATTGACTGGGGCTACGGATTTGATCCGGTTCCTAACGAGAACAAGAAGAGGGGAGGAAGCCAGTTCCACTTTATGATTGGACAGCAGTTCTAATAACTTAATAATAGGAGGATTAAAGATGAAAAGATTATTGCTTTTTACCGCATTGTCATTCTTTATGATGGCATCTGCAATGGGACAGAACGTTCCTCAGAAGATAGGTTATGTGAATACTGAGACTATACTTGCGGCAATACCGGAGTATAAGGTTGCATCAGAGAAACTTGAGACCTTGAGCAATCAGTATCAGGAGAAGATTAAACAGGAGTACTCAAAGATTGAGACACTGTACAACAATTACCAGAAACAGAAAGCCACTCTCAGCGCTGCTACCCGCCAAGCCAAAGAGAATGAGATTATTACAAGGGAGAGAGAGGTAAAGAAACTCCAGCAGTCTTACTTTGGACAGGAGGGTCAGATTCAGAAAAAGAGTGAAGAACTCATAGGCCCTATCAAGGAGAAAGTACAGAAGGCCATAGATATGGTTGCAGAGAAGGGCGGTTATATGCTGATTATAGATATTGCAACCAGCGGCGGTGTGGTTTATGCCGCATCTGACGCAGATCTCAGTCAGCAGGTTATAAAAATCTATCCTACACTCAAATAAGAAATAAACAATATTAAATCTGATAAATACATTATGAAGAAGACTTTAAAATTGATGGTGGTAGCCCTTCTTTTTGGTGCTGCCGTAGCTATTCCATCAAAGGCCGACGCTCAGAAGTTCGGTCACATCAACTCACAGGAGATTGTTGCTCTTATGCCTGAGAGAGATTCCGCTATTGTTAAACTCCAGAAGTTTGGAAAGGAACTTACTGAGGTTCAGCAGGCCATGCAGAAGGACTTTGAGGCAAAACTTAAAGAGTATCAAGATAAAAGAGCTACTTGGACTGAGGCTACCATTAAGGTAAAGGAGGAGGAGCTCACTTCACTTCAGCAGCGTATTGAGCAGTACACTCAGACCGCTCAGCAGGATTTCAATTCACGCCAGGAGGCTCTTCTTACTCCGGTAATGAAGAAGGCTCAGGAGGCTATTGACAAGGTTGCAAAGGCTCAGGGCATCACTTACGTGTTTGACCTTGCAACAGGTGCTATCATCTACACAGATGAGGCTACTTCAGTTAACCTGCTTCCTCTTGTAAAGGCAGAGCTCGGCATACCTGCATCTAAGGTTCAGCCTACACAGTTCCAGTAAAATTTTTTCAAATTTTTATTGAATCTTTAAAAAACCTTCGGGAAACCGAAGGTTTTTTAGTTTTGTTAAAAATAAGAAGCAAAATAATTGCTCATGGTTAAAAAAACACTTATATTTGGGGATAATTAAGTAATAATTATAAGAGTAACAGCATATACATTTATATGGAAAGAAAAGTGGTTGACGTTCAAGATGTGGTAATCCGTTTCACCGGTGATTCCGGTGATGGAATGCAACTTACGGGAACTCTGTTTGCGGACGCTTCTGCGTTGTACGGAAACGAGATCTCTACATTCCCGGATTATCCTGCAGAAATTAGAGCGCCGCAAGGCACCGTATCCGGAGTATCAGGCTTCCAAGTACATATAGGTCAGAAAGATGTGAAGACACCTGGAGATCTTGCAGATGTGCTTGTATCTATGAATCCTGCTGCACTTATGGCAAACGCAAAGTTTGCAAAACCGGGCGGAAGCATTATTCTGGATCAGGACAGTTTTGATGAGCAGGGCTTGGAAAAGGCTGGTTTTAAGACACTTGATCCTATCGAGGAACTTAATCTCAAAGATTACAATGTTATTTGGGCTCCTATAACTTCCTTAACCAAAGAGAGTTTGAAGGACAGCGGTATGGATATGAAATCTATCGTGAGATGTAAAAATATCTTCACGCTGGGTATGTGCTACTTCATGTTCGGCCGTCCGCTCCACTTTACAGAGGAGTATCTTAAGAAAAAGTTTGCAAAGAAACCTAACCTTATTGAGCCTAATATCAAGGTTTTAAATGACGGTTACAACTACGCTCACAATACTCACGCAATAGGTAATACATATACGATTGCACCTGCTAAGGTTGAGAAGGGTGTTTACAGAAGCATCAACGGAAATCAGGCTACGGCCTGGGGTCTTATTGCCGCTTCCGAGAAATCCGGCAGACCAATGTTTGTGGGTTCTTATCCTATCACTCCGGCCACTGCAATTCTGGAGGAGTTGGCTATTCATAAGAATCTGGGTGTTAAGACAATGCAGTGTGAGGATGAGATCTCCGGTATCTGTACTTCCATAGGTGCAGCTTACGCCGGAAATATGGCTGTTACTACAACTTCAGGTCCCGGTCTTTCACTTAAGAGTGAGGCGCTGGGTCTTGCCTTCATAGCTGAGCTTCCTCTGGTAATAGTTGACGTTCAGCGTAGTGGCCCTTCTACAGGTATTCCTACAAAGACAGAACAGACAGACCTTGCACAGGCTCTCTACGGACGTAACGGCGAGTGTCCTGTGATGGTTATGGCAGCCCGTACTCCAAGTGACTGCTTCCGTGCAGCCTTCTATGCAGCAAAATTTGCAATGGAGCACATGATGCCAGTTATCTTCCTGTCAGAGGGTTACCTGGGTAACGGAAGCGAGCCTTGGAAGATTCCTTCAATGAGTGATTATCCTTCTATCACTCCTCCTATCATTACCGAGTGCAACGGAAAATTCAAACCGTTTGAAAGAGATCCGGAGACCTTTGTAAGACGTTGGGCTATCCCTGGAACTCCTGGTTTGGAGCACAGAGTAGGTGGTTTGGAGAAGACTCCGGGCGGAGCGGTAAGTTCTGATCCTGAGGTACATGAGATGATGGTTAAGAACCGTGCTGAGAAACTCAGGAAGGTCAGCGAGGTTATTCCGCCGCTGGAAGTTATTGGAAAAGAGAAGGGTGACGTTCTCCTGGTTGGTTGGGGCGGAACTTACGGACACCTCTACACAGCTGTTAACCAGTTGCTTGAAGAGGGTAAGAGCGTAGGATTCGCACAGTTTGATTATATCAATCCGCTTCCTAAGAACACCGCGGAGATATTCAAGAACTTTAAGAAGATTCTGGTATGCGAGCTTAACAGCGGACAGTTTGCAGATTATCTGAGAGCAAAGCTGCCTGAATTTAAGTATCAGCAGTTCAATAAGGTACAGGGCCAGCCGTTTATGGTTCACGAGATTGTGGAGGCCGTTAAGAATCTTAAATAGGGAGGAACAACTATGAAATATACACAACAAGATTTCAAGAGCGATCAGATAGTTAAATGGTGTCCGGGTTGTGGAGACCACGCTATTCTTGCAGCGGTTTTAAGAGCTATGCCGGAGATTTGCGAGAAGACGGGAATGAGTAAGGAGCAGTTTGTATTTGTCTCTGGTATTGGTTGTTCCAGCCGCTTCCCTTACTACATGAACACTTACGGATTCCACGGAATTCACGGTAGAGCGGGTGCGCTTGCTACCGGAATGAAGGTTGCAAATCCAAACCTCTCCGTATGGCAGATGACCGGAGACGGTGACGCTCTGGCAATTGGCGGTAACCACTTCATCCATGAGATCCGCAGAAACATTGACGTCAATATTATCCTGTTTAACAACAGAATATACGGTCTTACCAAAGGTCAGTACTCTCCAACTTCAAAGTTCGGTATGGTAACCAAGACCTCTCCTTACGGTACGGTTGAGTATCCGTTTACTCCGGGTGAGTTGGTTCTGGGTGCAAGAGGAACTTTCTTTGCAAGAAGTTTGGACTCCGAACTGGCTTTGAACCAGGAGATTATGGTAAGAGCTGCTCTGCATAAGGGAACTTCCGTTATGGAGATGCTGGTTAACTGTATGATTTACAACAACGGAACTCATGCAGATATTTCTGACCGTGAGGTTAGAGCAGACCGCACCATAGTTCTCAGAGACGGCGAGCCTATGATATTCGGTAAGAACAAAGACAAGGGTATTGTTCTGGACGGTCTCTCTCTTAAGGTTGTTAAGATTGGAGAGAACGGTTTCACAGAGAAAGACATCCTTGTACATGACTCTAAATCAGATAATTTTGGTATCCACAGCATGCTGGTGGATATGAAAGGTCCGGACTTCCCTGTTGCTCTTGGAGTTATCAGAGATGTTGCAGATAAGACATACGATGAGAGTCTCCACAAACAGGTTGCCGAGGTTAAAGAGAAGGCAAAGATCCACTCAATGGATGAACTCCTCCACAGCGGCGCAACCTGGAAGGTAGAATAGAAACTTTTACACAAATCAAACAAATACAAAAATTTTAAAATCATAATTTTATGAAAACAGCTGAAATAATGGCTAACCTGGAGGCAAAGCATCCTGGTGAGAAAGAGTACCTACAGGCAGTTCAGGAAGTTCTCGAGTCTATCGAGGAGGTTTATAACCAGCATCCTGAGTTTGAGAAGGCAAAAATCGTTGAGAGAATGGTTGAGCCTGATCGTATCTTCACATTCCGTGTTACTTGGGTAGACGATAAGGGTGAGGTTCAGACTAACCTCGGTTATCGTATCCAGTTCAACAGCGCCATAGGTCCTTACAAGGGAGGTCTCCGTTTCCATAAGGCAGTGGTTCCTTCAATGCTTAAGTTCCTGGGATTTGAGCAGACTTTCAAAAACGCTCTTACTACTCTTCCTATGGGTGGTGCAAAGGGTGGTTCAGACTTTGACCCGGTTGGAAAATCCAACGATGAGATTATGCGTTTCTGCCAGGCATTCATGACTGAACTTTGGAACTGCATTGGTCCTGATCAGGATATCCCTGCAGGTGACGTAGGAGTTGGCGGCCGTGAGATCGGTTTCCTCTATGGTATGTACAAAAAGCTTGCAAGAGAGTACAATACAGGCGTTCTTACAGGTAAGGGTGCAACTTGGGGAGGTTCTATTCTCCGTCCTGAGGCTACCGGTTTCGGTGCTCTCTACTTTACTCAGCACCTTCTTGAGAAGGCAGGTAAAGACCTCGTAGGTAAGAAGATTGCTCTCTCAGGTTTCGGTAACGTTGCTTGGGGTGCAGCTACTAAGGCTAAAGAGCTTGGTGCAAAGGTTGTTGCTATCTCTGGTCCAGACGGAGTTTGCGAGATTCCAGACGGTATTACAGACGAGATGATCAACTACATGCTTGATATGCGTGCTTCTAACCGTAATAAGGTTGAGGATATGGCAACTAAGTTCCCTGGAAAGGCTCTCTTTACCGCAGGTAAGAAGGCTTGGAGCATTAAGTGCGATATCGCTCTCCCTTGCGCATTCCAGAACGAGCTTTCTGAGGATGATGCTAAGGAGCTTAAGGCTAACGGTTGCTGGTGCTGCTGCGAGGTATCCAACATGGGTTGCCAGCCTGGTGCTATCCACTTCTTCCAGAATAACGGCGTTCTCTTCGCTCCTGGTAAGGCTGTTAACGCAGGTGGTGTTGCAACTTCAGGTCTTGAGATGACTCAGAATGCTGAGCATATCAGCTGGGATGCAAAAGAGGTTGATGACAAACTTCACTTCATTATGAAGAGCATCCACGAGCAGTGCGTTAAATATGGTACTCAGGCAGACGGTCATGTAGACTATGTTAAGGGTGCTAATATTGCCGGCTTCATGAAGGTTGCTACTGCAATGCTTGAGCAGGGAATTATTTAATTGCTAGGCAATTAAATAAGATTAAAGAGGATGATTTTTAAAGTCATCCTCTTTTTTTTTGAGCTCAAAAAATAGTGAAATAGAAAAAAGGGATGGCCTTATTTTGGTCATCCCTTTCTTTGCTATGTGGTAAAAGCCATTATTTCAGTCTGTAAGGCTTGCGGTGGAAGTCATCCTCCAAGAGTGGGCCTTCACACATTCTTGTAGGTTGTGATGACTTGGTTGCAGTGCCATTACCATAAGTATTTTCAACGTCTGTATCATTTGCCATAAACTGTGACAGTGACGGAGTTTCTCCTGCAGTTAACTTAATTCTGCAGTAAATCTTCCATCTACTTACGGTGTTGAAGTGCATAATGTTGTTAACCATACAACTATTCTGCTCTGAACGATAGATACCTGAAACGTACATCATTGCTCCTGCATATAAAGATATTTGTGCAGGGTCATACTTGGTTTGAGTTGCAAATGAGTTCCAGTTTTCGTTCTCTAATACAGGTGTTTTAGTCATATCCGGAGATGACCAAGCATAGTTGGATGCATCCCAAGTAGGCAGATAAATGTTATAATAAGCACCAAAGGCCTGCCACATGCGGAATCTTTCCTCGTTTGCCTGAGGGTAAGGTTTATTATACTCCGCGTATGAAGGGTAGCGATACTCATCTCCCAAAATACCTATTCCATGGCCGCCATACTCGTGTCTTAAGGTGTTTCCAAATCCACCATAACCTGAACCTGAAGGGTGTCTTGCAGGTGTCATTGCTATAGACAAAACTTTCCAACCACCGTAAGAATCGCTGGCACTCCAGCTACAAGTTCCTGCATACTGGTCTGCATTGATGATTATGCTGATTGGGGATGCTGTAACAGCAGCCATAGTATTCATGTTAGGAATTGTTTGGACAACGGAAAGTACAATATTCTTGTCACATCCTATACTGGTGGAATTTCCGCCATACCAGGTGCATCTGAACTTAGTGTCATATTTGTGTGTTGCAGTGCTCCAATCCGGTCCGTCTCCAGTACCTCCGTTATCACTCATACCGGCCTCATTGGAGTAAGCGGCTATCTTCCAAATTGCAAAGTAATAGTAGTAATGCTTATAAGGCTCTATTTGGAAGAGTTCCTTGATACCCTTATCTACCTCCTGATCAAACTGTCCGCCGTACTTGAAAAGATCCTGAGTATAGCCATCTCCGGTGAAGATGAGTTTGAACGGTCTTGAAGTTGAAGAAACCTCTGTAATTGAGCCGTCTGCATTAACCTCATAGAGTTTGTACTCACCGTCTGACCAATAGTCTTTTGTTGAGGTGGTTGTGAAGGTAACAACATCACTCTCAGTCTTTCCTTTATCATAACCGTCATCAGAAACAACTTTGTAATAGTAAGTTGTGTTCTTCTCCAACTCGGTAGTATTTGTTACCTTGGTGTTCTTGGTAGTTGCAACGGTTGTCCAAGTGCTGTTGTCCTTGGAAATCATTACGGTATAGGTGATTGGATCATTGTTGGCATCTGTAGATGCTGTCCATGAGAACTCGGTTATTGTACTAACCCCGCTTCCGGTAGGTGCAAGGTTGGTTGCCTTTGTAGGTGGGGTATTAGGTGCTCCGGCTTTTACAATAGTCAGATACTTTTGGTTAGAACCGCTCTTAACAGTTATAAAAGTTTGATCTGCAGTTCTTGAAGTGCTTTCTGCAGTAGTAATGGTTACTGTACCGTTACCTGTTCCTGCCTGTGGAGTTACAGATGTAAGCCATGCTGGTTTCGGACTAGGAAGTGTGATAGTCCATGAACCGGTGCAAGTTACTGTAAAAGAAGCAGTCTGCCCAGCTGAGTACAATAACTCAACCTTCTCTACTGAGAGGGTAACCGGGGCATCAGGTGTAGGAGTTGGTGTTGGAGTTGGAGTAGGAGTTGGAGTAGGGGTTATTGAGGAACCTCCTCCGCCACAGGAAACCAGTGACAATGATACTACAACTGCAATTGCATAAGTCTGCAAAGCTCTCATTTTTCTGAAAATAGGTTTCATATCAAAATTAATATGTTATTATTTCACATTAGTTACTGCAAGAATAGTACCAACAAATATACTCTTTTTCCCTCTAAAACCAAACAGACTTATTTAAAAAAGAGAGGGGTAACCTTTCGGTCACCCCTCATCTCAATTCTATACTCTATAAAGATTAGAATGCGTAATCTCTGTAAGTATTGTAGCTGTTTGGCCAGTAACCACCGTCTTTCTGAATCCAACCCTCAAACTCAATGTAAGTAGCCATATCTGCAGAGCAGTTAGCTTCTCTAAGAGTGAAGTAGAAAGCACTGCCACCTACATAAGCATAGTAGTTAAGACGTCTTGTTGAAGCGTTCCAAGCATTAGCCCACTCGTTGTATCCAGAGTACTTGTCTATAGTGATAGTCTCGTCACCATTGTACTTGAACTCAACCTCGCAAGCAGTTGTAGAACCTTCCTTCAAAACTAACTTGTAGTAAGAGGTAGTTCCCTTAGCTTTCTGAACCATGAATTTGCAAGCATCCCAATTCTCATCAAGAGAACCAATTCTGTAAGTAAATGCTGTAGCTGTTGCGTTTACAAACCAGAATACATCTGGATAGAATTCACAATCATCCTCATAAACGAGCTCCATCATACCGTTGCCCTTCATAACGTTAGAGCAAGCAGGACCTGCCATAGCTTGGCTGAATGTAAGGTCAAATGTGTACTCAACGCCAGGGGTAAGTGCAGCATAATTGTAAGTAAGGGTGATAGTCTTCTTGAACTCACCAGCAGCAAAGTTCACAGAGTTAGTGCTAACTTTGTAAACATTGTGAGGATCTGTAAGGGTGATAGGTACAGTAAGTGCCTCTGTAGCTACACCTCTCTGGATTGTTATCTCAATAGGGGTTTCATTTGCCTGCAGACTGTATGTTTTCTCACTCAGTTCCCAAGTTACATCCTCGTTTGTTGGAGTGAAATATGGCCACTTGCTTTCACAAGAGGATAACAACATTACAGAGAGCAATAACCCTAATCCGTATTTAAAAATTTTCATAATAATCAATTTTAAAGTTTGTTAGGTTTAATCTATCTGTTAGTAACCAGGATTTTGCTGATCTCTGATCTGAGGGTTAGCTGCCAACTCGTCTGTTGGAATAGGACCAGCCCAACGGTGGTCAGATGCAGCGATTGCAAGGTTAAGAGCAGGACCGTTAGAACCACCGGTGTGGATCAAAGCCTTAAGCTGTGGATCTGGTCTTGCAGCCATACCCTTTCCCCATCTCTTGAGGTCATTCCATCTGAAGCCCTCGCCGATGAGCTCTCTTACTCTCTCCTCTTTGATGTACTCCTTAAGAGCATCACCGGAAATAGAAAGTGGAGTGTGAGCCGCAATTCTCTTAGAGAGAAGTTTATCCAAATAAGAGCAAGCTACAGCATCTCCACCGGAGTTTGCTAATGCCTCTGCAGCAATCAAGTACTGCTCAGCAATACGGAAGAGCTTAATCTTATTGATGTGAGCTGTCTCTGAAGAAACCAAAGCAGAGTTACCAGGGAACTTATCCATGATAGTCATACCGCTTGCAGTACCTATAGATACAGTAATTTTCTGACCGGTCTTGAACCAAGTCTTGAATCTGAGGTCTGTAGGATCATAGAGTCCGGAAGCAACCCACTTGTTAAGAATCCAGTCTGGTCTGTACTGACCGTTAGAAGGGTTGTATCCAACATAACCAGGGTCATTTGTACTTGGATAAGACTGAGTATCTGACCAAAGCTGCATGATACACTCCTTACCTGAGTCATTCTTCCACAGAGCAGTCATGTCTGCCTGAGTCTCGCAGAGTGGATATTTGCCGCCGTCAACAAGAGCTGTTGAGAGGGCAACTGCTGTATTCCAATCCTGCATCTCAAGAGCAAGTCTTGCCTGGAATGCGTGAACTGCATCAATAGTAAGTTCGTCTGCTCCAACTGAACCTGCAAATGGAGTGAGGTAGCCCTCAGCCTTCTTAGCGTTAGCAATTACCCACTGATAAGACTCCTCAAGAGTGCTTCTTCCTGGGTAAGAGGTGATATCGCCGGAAGGACGGTTGTAGTCTACCAACATGATACCATAACCATTCTTGGTATTAGCGTTATAAGGCTGACAATAATAGTTCAAAAGCTTAAGTCCAAAGTATGCCTTTGTGAAGTAGAATACACCAAGGCACTTGTTAAGACGCTGGAGTTCTTCCATGTCCAAATCTGACTTATCCATTTTCTCAACTGCCTCAATAGCGAAGCAAGCGTGGTTAATTGCGCTGTAAGCACCGCCCCAAATGTCAACAAATGGATCTCCGGAATTCCAGTCCCATCTGTAGTAAGCTCCGTTACGGTTACCGTAATCGAGTGAAGGGTTCCAGAAGTCTGAAGCAATCTCAGGGATGTAAACATAAGAACCGGCAGTATAAGCTCTGTAGTAAACATACTCATAATTAGCCCATCCCTCTGCATCATCTACGCTTATGATAGCGGTCTCTTTCTCAAGAACCCATTTAGGCTTCTCATCCAAGTTACAACTTGCAACTATAAGAGCCAAAACTGTGAGTGCAAATATTATCTTTTTCATAATCTTTACTGTATTAGAAGGTTATCTCAACACCAGCTGCATACTGCTTACTGTTAGGGTAAACAGCCAACTGAAGGTTGATATTCTGCTCAGGATCCCAACCAGAGTACTTAGTGAAAGTAAGAAGGTTACGACCTGTTACGAAGAATCTAACTCCTGTAAATACGCCACCCAACTTGTTAAGAGTGCTCTTATTCAATGAGTAAGAGAGGGTAACGCCCTTGAGTCTTACGAATGAGGCGTTCTCAACCAATCTTGAGTCAAAGCACTCACCGTTTACAACATATTCAGGATTAGGATATTTAGCCTTCTGACCCGGAGTCGTCCACATCTGTGTCAGCAACTCGCTTGCAAGACGGTTATCTGCAAAGTTAGAGTTGGTGTAGAAGTAGCGGTCATTGTTGATCAGATATTTACCAAAGATACCTGAGAACTGAGCCTGCAATGCAAACTGCTTGTAAGTGAAGTCAATCTGAAGACCTGCAGACCAAGGAGCATATCTTGATTTACCAAGGAGAATACGGTTATCATCTGAGTAAACGTCTGTGATGTTACCATCCTTGTCATACCAGAGAGGTTTTCCGTTTGCAGGATCAATACCGGCACTCTTAACGTACCAGAGCTCACCTGCTGAGTGACCTACCTTGTAGTTCAAACCGTAATCAGGAAGCTGGAACTCGTCACGGCCGTCGAACAGCTCGGTGATTCTATCCTTGTTGTAGGATACGTTCAAACTTGCCTGGAGGAACATATTCTCTGAACGAACGAAGTCATAAGTAATAGTAGCCTCAATACCCTCGTTCTTCATGTTACCGATGTTACCATAACCACCGTCTGTACCAGTTGAATAAGACCAAGGAATAGTAAGGAGCATATCCTTTGTATTCTTTCTGTAAACCTCCAACTTAGTCTCTAACTTATCCCAAAGTCTGAAGTCCAAAGCGATGTTTGCAGTTTCCAAAGTCTCCCAAGTCAGGTTATCATTACCGTAACCGCTGATGTAGTAAGTCAAGCCTTTATACTGAGTACCAGTAGAAACGGTAGCACGTGACAAGTAGTTGGAAATACCGGAGTTACCTACTGTACCGTAAGATACGGAGAGCTGTAACTTGTTGATCCAATCTGTATTCTGAAGGAGGGTCTTCTTAATGTTCCACATACCTCCTACAGACCAGAAGTTTGCATATCTCTTGTTCTTTCCAAAGAGTGAAGAACCATCACGACGGAATGAAGCGTCCAAGAAGTACTTGCCGTCATAGTCGTATGAAAGTCTTGAGAACAAAGAGTTGTATTTGTACTGTGAATAACTCTCACTTACAGAGCTAAGAAGGTCTTCACCATTACCCAGGGAAGCAAGACGTGCATCCGGCTGACCGGACTGCTCTGCGCTGAAGCCCTCAGAGTGGTTGATAATAGCCTCTTGTCCAACCAAAGCGGTGATGTTGTGTTTTTCACCAAGCTGGAATCTGTACTCAGCTGTATTAGTGGTAGTTAAACGATAGTATCTTGTAAAGCTCTGTCCAACATAAGGACCATTTTGACGATAGATGTGAATCCAGTCCATAGGATCCTGGAGGTCACGTCTTGTCCATCTGTAGTCATATCCCTCAAGACCCTGAGCGAATCTGAAGGTAAGACCCTGGATAGGCTTAATCTCCTCATAGAGGTTACCGTTAAGTCTGAAGGTATTGTCCTTAACTTTCAGATATTTAAATCTGTAGTGAGGGTTCCATGAACCAAAGTCATCCATATAAGGAGTCTCCTCACCAAGACCAACGAAGTTACCCTTTGCGTCAGTTATGATCTCTCTTGGAGTCCACCAAGTTGGAGCCCACAAAGCAAAGTTAACAGGGTTGTTCCAGTTATTTCTGTTACCAGAAGAGTAATCTGAGTTGTAAGGGTTCTCTCTAGACTGCTGATATGCAAGACCCATAGCAATACCGAACTTGAACCACTCTGTAGGTTTTACGTTCATGTTGATACGAGCAGCATAACGGTTGTGAGCTGTCATAGGCTCAACACCTTCCATTCTGTTGGCAGCCATTGAGATATAGTAGTCTACAACCTGAGTTCTACCGGATACGGATACGTCTGCACCCATAGTAGGAACGTTCTGGTTCAAAGCCCACTTCATCCAGTTAGTTTCAATCTTATTGCTAAGTCTGAAGTTCTTCATTGCCTGGAAATCAGCGTCTGTTCTCATTGAAGGGTCTACCATCTCATAGAGGGTGAACCACTCCTCAGAGTTAACTCGCTTGATAGGGTTTCTTGCCAAGTTGGAAACTCCGTAGTTAGCAGAAACTTTTACTGAAGGTTTCTCACTTGTACCCTTCTTAGTTGTGATGTAAACTACACCGTTAGCAGCACGAGAACCGTAGATAGCTGTAGAGGAAGCATCCTTAAGGATGGTAACGCTCTCAATATCATTAGGGTTCAATGTGTTGAAAATGTCACTCAATACAGGAGTTCCGTCCAATACGAACAGAGGAGCGGTAGATGCCTCCAAAGAGTTGACACCTCTAATACGCATAGATACTGTAGCTGAAGGGTCTCCGGATGAGGTATAAACCTGCAGACCGGCTACCTGACCCTGAAGAGCATCTGCGGCGTTGATAACCGGTTTGTCCTTCAAAGCTTTAGCCTTAACGGTCTGAGCAGAACCTACCACTGAGGAGATCTTTCTTGCAGAACCGTAACCTACAACGATGGTAGGCTCCAGAAGCTGAGCATCTTCTGCCAATGATACGTTGATAACTGTTCTTCCGTTAACAGGAACTTCCTGAGCGGTATAACCTACAGCTGTGAAAACCAAAACAGCATCTCTTCTTGCGTTGAGAACGTACTGTCCGTTTCCGTCAGCAGCGGTACCGGTCTTTGTTCCTTTAACCATTACAGTAGCACCTGCAACTGGCTCGCCATCAGACGCTCCGGTAACGGTACCTGTTACTTTTATTGTTTGTGCCCATCCAAACTGAGGAAGACACAACAACAGTAACGCTAAAACAAATGTAATTCGTTTCATTAGGTTAAATTTTAAGTTAATTTTTAGTAGTGTTGTTTTATTTGTTAATAATTTTCTTTTGGTCGGGTTTTAGTTAGGAGTGCAAGATACTGCTTTTTTTCTTTCCTACAAATTATTTCTCAACTATTTTCAGCGAGATTGTATTTTATAACCAAAAACGCACCTTTTTTGTTACATTTGTAAAAGAAATTTTACAAAGCATATAATCAAGGGGGTTCTATGATTGGAATTTTTGATTCCGGAGCAGGTGGTCTTTCAGTTTGGAAGGAGCTTATAACTATCATGCCATCAGAGGATTATTACTACATATCTGACGCCGAGTACTGCCCTTATGGTCCAAAATGTAAGGAAATAGTAGAAAAAAGAGCGGAAACAATTTCCTCATACCTTATTAATAAGGGGGCGGAAATTATAGTGGTTGCCTGCAACACAGCAACCGCCGCAGCCATATCTCACCTTAGGCAAACCTTTGATACTCCGTTTGTTGGAATGGAACCGGCGGTAAAACCGGCGGCTCAGCAGACCAAGAGCGGAGTGATTGGAGTGCTTGCTACACAGGGTACTTTCAAAGGGGAGTTATATCACTCTACATCAGAAAAATATGCAAAGAATAAGCAAGTCAAAATCATAGAGAAAGTTGGAGAGGGGCTGGTGGAACTGGTTGAACAGGGTAAAACACAAACACCTGAGGCTGAAGCTCTTGTACGTAAATACGTAGAATCTATGATTGAAGAGGGAGCAGATTGCGTGGTACTGGGATGCACCCATTATCCGTTTCTTACCCCTGTTATAGAGAAAGTTGCGGCCAACAGACTTAAAATTATCAACCCGGCGCCGGCAGTGGCCAAAAGAGCAAAGGAGGTTTTGGCCAAAGTGAGGGAGAAGAACGGGGGCCCAACCAAGAGATCTGACCTCTTCAAGGAGGGGAACATCATTGCCACAACGGGAGAGGGTGTGGAGCTGCTGGGCAAGATGAGCAAAGAGATTATCGCGGAGATAGAGAGAAGAGGGGTGCTTACTGAAAAGGAGCTGAATAATATCAAGAGAGAAAAAGTATTAACTTTGAAACTATAATACATTTATAAATATGGATACCTCTATTCTATTTTGGTTAGTCCCGATTGCCTCTATTGTGGCACTGGGCTTTGCCTTCATCTTTTACAGGCAGATGCTGCGCCAGGATGAAGGAACTCCTAAGATGAAGGAGATTGCTCTCTATGTAAGACAGGGAGCCATGGCTTACCTTAAGCAGCAGTACAAAGTTGTAATTGTAGTATTTATTGTTCTGGCCGGACTCTTTGCCTTTTTGGCGTACGGGCTTGGTATTCAGAACGGTTGGGTGCCTTTCGCATTCCTTACGGGAGGTTTCTTCAGCGGTTTGGCAGGCTTTATAGGAATGAAGACCGCTACTTTTGCCTCTGCACGAACCGCAGCCGCAGCCCGCAAATCTCTCAACGGAGGTCTTAAGGTTGCTTTCCGCAGCGGTGCCGTTATGGGACTTACCGTTGTAGGACTGGGACTTTTGGATATTTCAATGTGGTATCTGATTCTGGATTACTTTGTTAACCCTGCAGATCTCTCTCAGAAACTGACAATTATAACCACCACAATGCTGACCTTCGGAATGGGAGCGTCTACTCAGGCTCTCTTTGCAAGAGTTGGCGGAGGTATATACACCAAGGCGGCAGACGTTGGAGCAGACCTTGTTGGAAAGGTTGAGGCCGGCGTTCCGGAGGATGACCCTCGTAACCCTGCAACCATTGCAGACAACGTTGGTGATAACGTAGGTGACGTTGCAGGTATGGGTGCAGACCTTTACGAGTCTTACTGCGGAAGTATTCTGGCAACCGCAGCGCTCGGAGCCTCCTGTTTCATAGGCTCTTCCGAGATGCAGCTCAAGGCAGTCTTTGCCCCTATGCTTATTGCTGCAGTAGGAGTATTCCTCTCTATATTCGGAGTCTTTCTGGTTAAGACCAAGGAGAAGGCCGGTATGGCGCAACTGCTTAAGTCACTGAGCCGTGGAGTGAACGTCTCATCTGTTCTGATTGCAGTATTGGCTTTTGGAATTCTCTATCTTCTGCAACTCGAGCACTGGTTGGGAATCTCTTTCTCCGTTGTGACCGGTCTTATTGCAGGCGTTATAATTGGCAAGACTACAGAGTATTACACATCTCACTCATATAAACCTACACAGAAAATTGCAGAGAGTGCCGCAACCGGACCTGCTACCGTTATTATTCACGGTGTGGGAACCGGTATGATCTCTACCGCCATTCCTGTCATCACGATAGGTGTTGCAATCATTCTCTCATACCTCTGTGCTACAGAGTTTTCCGCTAACCTGCTTGCAAAAGAGAACCTCTCATTCGGCCTTTACGGAATTGGTATTGCCGCTGTAGGTATGCTCTCTACCCTTGGAATTACCTTGGCAACAGACGCTTACGGACCTATTGCAGATAACGCTGGCGGTAACGCTCAGATGAGCGGACTGGAACCTGAAGTTAGAGACCGCACGGATGTGCTTGACGCTCTGGGAAATACAACCGCTGCAACAGGTAAGGGATTTGCCATTGGTTCTGCAGCGCTTACTGCACTGGCTCTGTTAGCATCTTATATTGAGGAGATTAAGATTGCTCTCATGAGAGTTGTAGATAAAAGCGGTCTTGAGGCAGCCGTACAAAACCTTAATACGGAGTCACTTAAGATAGATGATGCCGGCACTCTAAGCAATGCCGGATTCTCAGACTTTATGACTTGGTTTGACGTTAACCTTATGAACCCTAAAGTTCTTGTAGGTATATTTATAGGTGCAATGCTCGCCTTCCTATTCTGCGGTCTTACAATGGGTTCCGTTGGTAGAGCCGCTCAGAAGATGGTGGAAGAGGTTCGCCGTCAGTTCAAAACAGACAAGGGAATTTTGGAAGGAACTTCAACTCCGGATTACGCTCGCTGCGTAGAGATTTCTACAAGAAGTGCTCAGAAAGAGATGATAGGTTCTTCACTGCTTGCAATTGCAGCTCCGATAGTTGTTGGTATACTGCTCGGTGTATCAGGAGTTTTGGGACTTTTGGCAGGAGGACTTTCCAGCGGATTCGTACTGGCTGTCTTTATGGCTAACTCCGGCGGTGCCTGGGATAACGCTAAGAAGTTTGTAGAAGAGGGTAACCTCGGTGGCAAGGGTTCTTACGCTCACAAGGCTACGGTTGTGGGTGATACGGTTGGTGATCCGTTCAAGGATACCAGCGGCCCATCACTGAACATCCTCATCAAACTCATGAGCATGGTATCCATAGTGATGGCCGGTGTCACAGTAGCCATTAATATATTGTAAAATAAATTTTTTTAAATAATAAAGGGATGGCTGTTAAGTCATCCCTTTATTTTGTATACCGTGCTAAAGCGCCTTATTACTTCAGGTAGTCTGCGAGGAAGGCCTCGATCTCCTCTTCTTTTGGAGCGGCGAGGAGGATTTTGCCCTCGGAGTCTACAAAGTAGCTCTGCGGTATGTAGCTGATGTTGAAGAGTTTTGCAGCGGCGCAATCCCAGTACTGAAGGTCTGAAACATGGCTCCATACAAGTTTGTCATCTTTGATAGCCTTAAGCCAGTTCTCTTTATCCTTGTCCAATGAAACGCCAAGGATTCCAAGGCCCTTCTTTGAGTACTTTGCATAGATCTTTGTGAGGGTTGGGTTGAAGCGTCTGCAAGGGCCGCACCATGATGCCCAGAAATCAACCATCGTGACTTTGTTCTTCTTGTAGAACTCTGAGAAAGTTACAGGGTTGCCGTCCGGATCGTTGAGTGTGAAGTCAGGTGCAGTCTTTCCAACCGCAACGCTCTCCATCTTTGCAACGGTCTCAGTCATAGCCTTGTAGAATCTGTTCTCTGCATATTCAGGAGCCTCTGCAAACTTATCCAGAATCTTTCTTGCAGAATCTGCAGATACAAATCTGATTTCACTTGCAGCGTTGAAGAGTGCAATTGCAGAGGTAGGGTTCTCATTGAAGTAGTTCTTCATAATGTTCTCTGCCTTCTCTCCGAGTTCCTCTACCTGAGCCATGATCTTCTCTTTAGTCTCAGCGTCACCCTCCATATACTCCTTCTGTAACTGGTTCATATCTACGTCTTTGTAGATGTTCTCCATAAGAGTGTTGAGAGAATCGTACTGATTCTGGATAGGGGAGTTGCATTCAACTTTTACCTTGCTGAGGTCATTCTCCAAATCTGCAGGAATGGTGATGGTGTAGTTAGCGTTCTCAAGGAAAAGGTTTCTCTTAAGAGGTTTTGGATCTTCTCCCTCTTTAACTCCCAGAATGGAGAAGACATCAAATGTTGCAATCTCTCCGTTGAATACAGCCTTCTTGTTCTCAACTGCAACTGTGTCTGCTATAGGGTTTTCCTTAGCGTTGTTGGTGAGGATTATACTCTTGAAACTGTCATCTTCAAGGTTGACGGTAACGGTGTAGCCCGGCTTGTTTGCGCAGGATATTGCAGCAACAGCGGTCAGAGCTATAATAAATATTTTCTTCATAATAAGTGTGTTATGTGTTTTTATAATTACTTTCCGTTTGTAAATATAAAAAATTATCCCGACAGAATCCTTTTTGTTAAGAAACTGCCGGGATAAATGTTTTGAAGTGTTAAAGGATTACTCCTTAACCTCTTCTGCTTCTGCTTCGGCTGCCAAAGCCTCCTGAGCCTTCATCATCTTGGCGTACTCTTGTGCGCTGGTAACCACAATCTTATCGTAGTCTCTCAGGCCGGTACCTGCCGGGATGTGATGTCCGCAGATAACGTTCTCCTTCAGACCCTCAAGGGTATCTGTCTTACCGTAGATAGCTGCCTCTGAGAGTACCTTTGTTGTCTCCTGGAAGGAGGCTGCACTCATGAAGCTGCTAGTCTTCAGAGCGGCTCTTGTGATACCCTGCAGTACCTGATTTGCTGTAGCAGCAACAGGTGTACGTGCCTCTACTACCTTGAGTGCCTGTCTCTTAAGGATAGAGTTCTCCTCTTTCAAACGTCTTACGGTAACAATTTGGCCGGCGTGCAGATTCTTGGAATCTCCTGCGTCTGTAACAACCATCTTGTCCCAAAGATTATCGTTCTCCTTAAAGAACTCCTGACGGTCTACAAGTTGCTCAGGCAAGAAGCGGGTATCACCCGGATCAACCACCTCAACCTTGCGCATCATCTGACGCACAATGACTTCAAAGTGTTTGTCATTAATCTTCACACCTTGCATTCTGTAGACTGCCTGAACCTCGTTGACGATATACTCCTGAACCTTTGTAGGACCGAGTATTGCAAGAATGTCTGCAGGAGCAACTGAACCGTCTGAGAGTGGGTCACCCGCTCTGACGTAGTCATTCTCCTGAACCAGAATCTGCTTGGTAAGAGGAACAAGGTAATGTCTCTCCTCGTCTGATTTTCTGGCCTTTATGATAATCTCACGATTACCTCTCTTAATCTTGCCCATCTGAACGTCACCGTTAATCTCTGCAACGATTGCAGGATTAGACGGGTTACGAGCCTCAAAGAGCTCTGTAACTCTTGGAAGACCTCCGGTGATATCTCCGGCCTTTGAAGTAGCCGCTCTTGGAATCTTCACCAGAATATCTCCCGCTTTAACCTCCTGACCGTCAACCACCATGATGTGGGCGCCAAGCGGCAGGTTGTAACTCTTAAGTTCATTGCCCTTAGAGTCTACAATCTTAATTACAGGGTTCTTGTTCTTATCCTTTGAGTCTATGACAACTCTATCTACGTGGTTGGAGAAGTCATCAAGCTGTTCTGTCTTGAATGTCTCACCCTCAACCAGTTGGTCGTAAGCAATCTTACCGTCCAAGTCTGCAAGAGTAAGTGCGTTGTAAGCATCCCACTCGCAGATCTTGTCACCCTTAGTTACGAGTTCGTTGTTCTTCTTGTAAAGAATTGAACCGTAAGGGATTCTGTACTCACTCATTGCAATACCGCTCTCTGCGTTTACAATTCTGAGCTCTGTACCGCGGCCAATAACGATTGTCTGTTTTACGCCGTCTTCTCCAATCTTATCCAGAGTCCTAAGCTCTTCAAACTCAAGACGTCCGTCATACTTGGAGACAATTTCATTCTCAGCGACGGAAGCACTTGCAGTACCACCGACGTGGAATGTTCTCAGTGTCAGCTGTGTACCTGGCTCACCGATAGACTGTGCCGCAATGACACCTACAACCTCTCCCTTCTCAACCATCTTGTTGCGTGCAAGGTTACGTCCGTAACACTTAGCGCAGACGCCTCTCTTGCTCTCGCAAGTGAGCACGCTTCGGATCTCAACGGCCTCAATAGGAAGTGATTGAATCTTTGCAGCAATCTCTTCTGTGATCTCTTCACCGGCACCGATGATGAGTTCACCGTTTGTTGGATCGTAAATCTCGTGAACTGTAGTACGGCCGAGGATACGGTCATAGAGTGTCTCAACAACATCATCTTTGTTCTTGATTTCTGTTGCAACAAGACCTCTGAGCGTTCCGCAATCCTCCTCTGTAACTATCACATCATGAGATACATCCACAAGTCTTCTTGTAAGGTAACCTGCATCCGCTGTCTTAAGTGCGGTATCTGCAAGACCCTTACGTGCACCGTGAGTTGAGATAAAGTACTCAAGGACTGAAAGTCCCTCCTTGAAGTTTGCAAGGATTGGGTTCTCAATAATCTCATTACCTCCGGTAGCACCTGATTTCTGAGGCTTTGCCATCAAACCTCTCATACCGCAAAGCTGACGAATCTGCTCTTTAGATCCACGGGCTCCGGAATCCAACATCATCCATACAGGGTTGAATCCTTCATTGTCCGCAGAGATCTCTTTTACCACAACTTTGGAGAGTGAGTTGTTTACGTTTGTCCAGATATCAATAATCTGGTTGTAACGCTCGTTGTTGGTAATCAGACCGTTATCAAAGTTGAACTTGACTTCGTCCGCTTTCTTGTAACCCTCCGCAATAAGTTTCTCCTTATCCTTAGGAACGATAACGTTTCCGAGGTTGAAGGAAAGACCTCCGCGGAATGCCATGTAGTATCCGAGGTTCTTAATGTCATCCAGGAACTGAGTAGTTCTCATCACTCCGCAAGTCTTAATAACAAGTGAGATGATATCTCTAAGAGTCTTCTTGTTAATAAGCTCGTTCAGATAACCTACCTCCTTAGGAACCACCTGGTTAAAGAGGATTCTTCCGGTGGTTGTCTCCACAAGTTGATAGCCCTGTGAAGGGTCTGTCATAACCTTAGGAAGACGAACGGTAATCTTGGAGTGAATATCCAGACGCTGCTCGTTGTAAGCAATGATAACCTCCTCAGGAGAGTAGAATCTTCCGCCCTCTCCCTTCATACCTGCTCTCTCCTTTGTAATATAGTAGAGACCAAGCACCATATCCTGTGAAGGAACGGTGATAGGGGCGCCGTTTGCAGGGTTCAGAATGTTGTGAGAACCGAGCATAAGCAGCTGAGCCTCAAGGACTGCAGCGTTGCCAAGAGGGAGGTGAACTGCCATCTGGTCACCGTCAAAGTCTGCGTTGAATGCAGTACATGCCAATGGGTGAAGTTGGATAGCCTTACCCTCAATGAGTTTAGGTTGGAAAGCCTGAATACCGAGTCTGTGAAGGGTAGGAGCACGGTTCAAAAGAACAGGGTGTCCCTTCATCACATTCTCTAAGATATCCCATATTACTGAGTCTTTTCTGTCTACCATCTTCTTTGCACTCTTGACGGTCTTTACGACGCCTCTCTCCAGCAATTTACGGATGATAAACGGTTTGTAAAGCTCTGCAGCAATGAACTTTGGAAGTCCGCACTCGTGCATCTTCAGTTCAGGTCCTACGACAATTACCGAACGTGCAGAGTAGTCAACTCTCTTACCGAGCAGATTCTGACGGAATCTACCCTGCTTTCCTTTGAGGGAATCTGAGAGAGACTTGAGAGCTCTGTTAGACTCTGATTTAATGGTATTTGATTTCTTTGAATTATCAAAGAGAGAATCAACTGCCTCCTGCAACATACGCTTCTCGTTTCTTAAGATAACCTCAGGAGCCTTAATCTCAATGAGTTTCTTAAGACGGTTGTTACGTATGATAACTCTTCTGTAGAGGTCATTAAGGTCTGATGTTGCAAACCTACCTCCATCCAGTGGAACCAAAGGTCTCAGATCCGGTGGGATAACCGGTATCACCTTCATTATCATCCACTCAGGGCGGTTGATATCTTTAGACTCTCTGAAGGCCTCAATAATGCTGAGTCTCTTAAGTGAGTCTGCTTTTCTCTGCTGGCTGGTCTCTGTTTCAAGAGAGTGGCGCAGTGAGTAGGAGAGTTGGTCCAAATCTATCTTTGCAAGAAGTTTATAGATTGCACCTGCTCCCATCTCGGCGATGAACTTGTTAGGGTCATCATCGGGAAGAAGAGAGTTCTCCTTTGGAAGAGTCTCTGTAAGAGCAAGATACTCATCCTCGCTGAGGAGATCCAACTCCTTTACTCCCTTCTCTGCAGCAACACCCGGCTGGATAACCACGTATCTCTCGTAGTAGATGATGGAGTCCAACTGTTTGCTCTTGATTCCCAAAACAGAACCAATCTTGTTAGGAGTTGAGCGGAAGTACCAGATGTGAGCTACCGGAACGGTGAGGGAGATGTGTCCCATTCTCTCTCTACGAACCTTCTTCTCAGTTACTTCCACACCGCAACGGTCACAGACGATACCACGGTAACGGATTCTCTTATACTTACCGCAAGAGCACTCGTAATCCTTTGTAGGACCAAAAATTCTCTCGCAGAAGAGACCGTCTCTTTCCGGTTTGTAAGTACGGTAGTTGACTGTTTCCGGCTTAAGCACTTCACCGTGAGACCTCTCCAGAATCTCTTCAGGAGAGGCAAGACCTATTGTAATCTTGCTGAAATTACTCTTTACTTTTGTATCTTTCTTTAAAGGCATAATCTTACAATTTTTCCGTTAATCTAAGTGAATGCTAAGTCCCAGTCCTCTAAGCTCGTGCAGCAGCACGTTCAAAGATTCCGGAATATTTGGAGCAGGCATTGGCTCGCCCTTTACGATAGCCTCGTAAGCGCGGCTTCTGCCGGTGATATCATCTGACTTGATGGTAAGAATCTCCTGAAGGATGTTTGCTGCACCGAATGCCTCAAGTGCCCAAACCTCCATCTCTCCGAATCTCTGTCCACCAAGCTGTGCCTTACCTCCCAGAGGCTGCTGAGTGATAAGTGAATAAGGACCGGTAGAACGAGCGTGCATCTTATCCTCTACCATGTGGTCAAGTTTAATCATGTAGATAACTCCCACAGTAGCAGGCTGATCGAACAACTCGCCGGTACCGCCGTCTCTCAGGCGTGTGGTTCCGTATCTTGGAAGACCCGCCTTGTCTGTGTACTCGCAGATGTTCTCCAATGACGCACCGTCAAAGATAGGGGTTGCGAACTTGACACCCAGTTCTTTACCTGCCCAACCGAGCACGGTTTCATAGATCTGACCCAGGTTCATACGAGAAGGCACACCCAGAGGGTTGAGCACTATATCCATAATGCTTCCATCCTCCATAAACGGCATATCCTCATCGCTGACTATCTTGGCAACAATACCCTTGTTACCGTGACGTCCTGCAACCTTATCACCAACCATTATCTTTCTCTTCTTGGCAATGTAAACCTTAGCCATCTGCATTACACCGTTAGGAAGTTCATCTCCCTGGGTGATGTCAAACAGACGTCTCTTATACTTGGCTGTAATCTCCTTGAATTCAGTAAGATAATTGTTAATCAAAGCCTTCACCATATCATTGGTGTGCTTGTCTGTGGTCCACTTGGAAGGATTGATCATCTCATAGTTGTCTATGCTCATCAGAACATCCTTCTTAAAGGTGTTACCCTTTGCAATATAGACTGTTCCAAAGATATCTGTAACTCCCTGAGATGTCTTCTTACCAAGAAGCGTCATCATCTTGTCCATAAAGATGGCCTTAAGATCTGCACACTTCTTCTGGTAATCTTCCTCTGCCTTTGCAACCTCGGCCTTAACCTTAGCCTTAAAGTTCTTTCTCTCCTTGTCTGTCATCTTACCCTGTCCTGCCTTGCAGAAGAGGCGTTTACCAATGACAGTACCTGTAAGAGAAGCGGAAGCCTTGAGTGATGCATCCTTAACGTCTCCGGCTTTGTCTCCGAAGATTGCTCTGAGGAGTTTCTCCTCCGGTGAAGGATCAGTCTCTCCCTTAGGAGTGATCTTACCGATGAGGATATCGCCCGGCTGAACGGTTGCGCCGACGCGGATTATTCCGTTCTCATCCAGGTTCTTAGTGGCCTCCTCACTTACGTTAGGAATATCCTTTGTAAGTTCCTCCGGACCTCTCTTGGTATCTCTAACCTCCAGCAGATATTCATCTACGTGAACGGAGGTAAGGATATCCTCTCTAACTATTCTTTCACTCAGAACCACAGCATCCTCATAGTTGTAACCCTTCCAAGGCATGAAGGCAACCTTGAGGTTTCTGCCGAGTGCCAACTCACCGTTCTGTGAGGCGTAGCCCTCTGTCATAATCATACCCTCGGTCACTCTGTCACCCTTTCTCACGATAGGTTTCAGACGAACTGAAGTGCTCTGGTTTGTCTTTCTGTAAAGAGGTAATTTGTAGACTGTTACCTCAGGTGAGAAGCTTACGAACTTCTCGTCCTCGGTACGGTCATACTTAACGTGAATCTCGTTAGCATCTACAAATACAACCTCGCCCTTACCCTCTGCGGCAATCTGAGTTCTTGAGTCTCTCATTACAGGACCCTCAAGACCGGTACCTACGATAGGTGCCTCAGGGTTGATGATAGGGATAGCCTGTCTCATCATGTTGGATCCCATCAATGCACGGTTAGCGTCATCGTGCTCAAGGAACGGGATTAAGGAAGCTGCCAATGAGGCAATCTGGTTAGGTGCAACATCTATCAAGTGTACATCCTCCTTTCCGACAACAGGGTAGTCTGCCTGCCATCTGCACTTGATACGTTCATCCAATATCTTTCCTTTGTCGTCAAGATTGACATTGGCCTGTGCAACCATCTGATTTTCTTCCTCTTCTGCGCTCATGTAGATGAATCCGTTATCTGACAGATCAACTACTCCGTCCTCAACTTTTCTATATGGGGTCTCAATGAAACCGAGGTTGTTAATTCTTGCGTAAACGCACAAAGATGAGATAAGTCCGATGTTTGGTCCCTCAGGTGTCTCAATAGGGCAGAGACGACCGTAGTGGGTGTAGTGAACGTCACGAACCTCAAATCCAGCTCTGTCTCGGCTAAGACCTCCAGGTCCCAATGCAGACAATCTTCTCTTGTGAGTCATCTCTGCAAGAGGGTTGGTCTGATCCATAAACTGGGAGAGCTGGCTTGTGCCGAAGAATGAGTTGATTACAGAAGAGAGAGTCTTGGAGTTGATGAGTTCGTTAGGGGTAAATACCTCGTTGTCTCTAACGTTCATCTTCTCACGAATGGTTCTTGCCATTCTTGCAAGACCTACGCTGAACTGGTTTGCAAGCTGCTCGCCAACAGTACGTATTCTTCTGTTAGACAGGTGGTCAATATCATCCACCGTAGCCTTTGAGTTGATCAGCTCAATCAAATAACGGATAATCTCAATGATATCCTGCTTTGTAAGAACTCTGGTGTCCTGTGAGGTGTTGAGATTCAGCTTCTTATTGAGGCGGTAACGTCCAACCTCGCCAAGATCGTATCTCTTGTCTGAGAAGAAGAGTTTCTCAATAACATCCTTTGCAGTAGCCTCATCAGGTGGTTCTGAATTTCTTAACTGACGATATGTGTAGAAGATTGCATCTTTCTGAGTATTACATACATCCTTCTGGAGGGTGTTGTAGATAATCTCGTACTCGGTAGATTTTACATCTTCAGTATGAAGCAGAATGTAATCCGCTCCGCTCTCAAGAACTCTGTCTATAAGTTCCTCAGTCAGAACGGTTTCTCTCTCAATAGCAATCTCGGCTCTCTCAATGTACATCACCTCTCCGGTGTCCTCATCTACGAAGTCTTCGTTCCAGGTCTTAAGAACTCTGGCCGCCAGCTTCTGTCCGATATGCTTCTCAAGTTCTCCTCTCTCAACTCTTACCTCCTGGGCAAGTTCAAATATGTTGAGAATATCTTTGTCCGACTCGAATCCGATAGCTCTAAGCAACGTAGTTACAGGCAGTTTCTTCTTTCTGTCAATGTAAGCGTACATCACTTTGTTGATATCGGTCGTAAACTCTATCCAAGACCCCTTGAAAGGAATGATTCTGGCTGAGTAAAGTTTAGTTCCGTTCTGGTGCATACTCTGTCCGAAGAATACGCCAGGTGAACGGTGCAACTGTGAAACCACAATTCTCTCGGAACCGTTGATGATGAAGGTTCCTCTTGGGGTCATATATGGGATGTTGCCCAGGAATACATCCTGGATAACTTGCTCAAAATCTTCATGCTCCGGGTCCGTACAAGAGAGTTTGAGCTTTGCTTTCAGCGGAACGTTGTAGGTGAGGCCGCGGTCCAGACATTCATCCATCGTGTAAGTTGGAGGATCGATGGTGTAGTCTATAAACTCCAAAACGAAGTTGTTGCGGGTGTCTCTAATTCCCGGTTGTTCCGATGTCTGCGAAAACACTTCCTGGAAAACCTTGTAAAGTCCTTCGTTCTTCCTGTTTTCTGCTGTGGTACCGAGCTGGAAGAATTCCCTGAAGGACTTCAGCTGTACCTCGAGAAAATCCGGATAGTCGAGGAGGGTTTTAGAAGTTGCGAATGAAATTCGCTGATTTTTAGCGTTTTGCACCATTATTGCAAATTTAGGTAAATGAAAACTTAAAAAAACGACAAAAAGGTTTAGGGCATTTTATAGCCCTAAACCTGACTACGTCCTGACAGGCAGGGAGAAGTAGAGACCAAACTTATTTAATCTCAACCTCTGCTCCAACCTCTTCAAGTTTTGCCTTCAATGTCTCAGCATCTGCCTTGGAAACCTTCTCCTTAACGGCCTTAGGTGCACCGTCTACGAGGTCCTTAGCTTCCTTCAGTCCAAGACCGGTAAATTCCTTAACGGCCTTTACAACCTGAAGTTTCTGAGCGCCGGCTGACTTGAGGATAACGTCGAATTCAGTCTTTTCTTCAGCAGCAGCGGCAGCAGGTCCGGCAGCAGCAACTGCAACAGCAGCAGCAGCTGGCTCGATACCATACTCTTCCTTAAGAACTTTAGCCAACTCCTGAACGTCTTTAACTGTCAGGTTAACAAGCTCTTCTGCAAATTTCTTAATATCTGCCATAGTTTTAAAATTTTATTGTGTTAATAATTATTTCTCTGATAATGTTTTTACTATACCTGCAATCTTGCCGCCACCCTGGCTCTGAAGAGCGGAGATAACGTTCTTGACAGGTGATTGCAGCAATGCAACGATGTCTGCGATGAGTTCCTCTCTAGACTTGATGTTGCAAAGTGCATCCAGATTCTCGCTTCCAATGTAAGGACACTCCTGAACGTAAGCAGCCTTAAACTCAGGCTTGCCTTTGCCCTCTGCGGAACTGAAAGACTTTATAAGTTTTGCAGGTCCGTTAGGAGTTGTCGAGAACATAATTGCAGAAGAACCTTTCAGAACTCCGTCAAACTGCTCGCAGTCCTGAATACCGCTCTTTTCCAATGCTTTTGCAAAGAGGGTGTTCTTAACTACCAACAACTTGATACCCTGCTTGAAACAGTTGCGTCTGAGCTTTGCAGTAGCCTCTGCATTGAGACCCTCTATGTCTGCAACATAGAAGTTAGGGTTCTCCTTAATGCGTGCTGTCAAATCCTCAATGATCTGTGCTTTTAATTCTTTCCTCATTTTAATTCCTCCTCATATTTGGATTATTCAACACCAATAGACTTCATATCAAGCTCAAGACCAGGACCCATTGTAGATGAAATGAAAACGCTCTTCACATAAGTTCCCTTAAGTGCAGCAGGTTTCAGTTTAACTACGGTGTTAATGAATTCGCTGGCATTCTGTGCAAGCTGTTCTGCAGTGAATGATACTTTTCCGATGCTTGAAGATACGATTCCCTGTTTGTCTACCTTAAAGTCTATCTTACCAGCCTTAATATCCTTAACGGCACCACGGATATCCATAGTTACCGTACCGGTCTTAGGGTTAGGCATCAGACCTCTCGGACCGAGAATCCTACCAATGATTCCGACCTTGCCCATTACAGAAGGGGTGCAGACAATAACGTCAACGTCTGTCCAACCACCCTTGATCTTCTCAATGTATTCATCCAGACCTACGTAGTCGGCTCCGGCCTCTTTAGCCTCAGCCTCCTTATCCGGAGTACACAGTACAAGGACTCTAACTGTCTTGCCTGTTCCGTTAGGGAGTGTAACCACGCCTCTTACCATCTGGTTGGCCTTACGAGGGTCAACGCCAAGACGCATAGCTATATCCACGGATGAATCAAATTTAGTGAAGGCGGTCTCCTTGACTAAACTGCAAGCCTCGGCCAACCTGTACTGTTTACCAGGCTCAACTTTTGCCTGGATGTTTTTCTGATTTTTAGTTAGCTTACTCATTGCATTATTTATTTAACATCGGCAGGGAATTCTCCCTCAACTGTGACACCCATACTTCTTGCCGTACCTGCAACCATGCTCATAGCAGATTTGAGGGTAAAGCAGTTAAGGTCAGGCATCTTGTCCTCTGCAATCTTCTTAACCTGATCCCAGGTGAGTTTAGCAACCTTCTTTCTGTTACTCTCTGCAGATCCTGACTGAATCTTTGCAGCCTCTTTAATCATAACTGCTACAGGTGGCTCCTTCACTACAAAGGTGAAAGACTTATCTGTGTATACGGTTATGATAACAGGAAGAGTCTTGCCCGCTCTGTTCTGGGTAAGGGCGTTGAATTGCTTGCAGAAGTCCATAATATTCACACCCTTAGAACCCAATGCCGGTCCTACAGGAGGTGAGGGATTTGCTGCACCGCCTTTAATTTGTAATTTGATCAAAGCAGCAATTTCTTTAGCCATAATTGATAAATTTTACTCTTTAGTTACTTGAACAAAATTAAGTTCCATTGTGGTAGGTCTTCCAAAGATCTTAACCTCTACCTTAAGCTTCTTCTTGTCTTCCAGGACTTCCAGAATATTTCCGTTAAATCCGTTGAATGGACCGTCTATAACTTTAACCGGCTCACCGACAACGAATGAAGTAGCGCTCTCCTCCTCAGCGTCAATCATCTCATCTACTTTACCAAGTATCTGATTGATCTCTGCCTCAGGAAGCGGATAAGGCTCCTTCTTGGTATCCTTAGAGCGGGCCTCCTTTGTAAGGAAACCTGCTACGAAAGGAATCTCGCGTATAAGGTGCTGAATTTCACCGGTAAGCTCAGCCTGAACGAATACGTATTGAGAATAACAAATCTTCTCAACAAGCACTCGCTTGCCGTTCTTTACCTGATAAACTTTTTCCGTAGGGATAAGAACCTGAGGAACTTGCTCCTCTTTGCCCGCTCTGCGGACCTCTTTCTGGATATACTCCTGAACTTTCTTCTCCTTACCACCTTGTACTCTTACGATGTACCATCTAAGCTTAGGCTCACTCATAATCTTTAAATCAAAAGGTTACAGATTACTGAAGTAAGCGGTAGATTCCTGTCATAAGGTTCTTGAAGGCCAGGTCCATCACAAAGACAAGCACTGCGAATATTACGGTAGCAACCATAACAACGGCAGCACTGCTCTGAAGCTGTGACCAAGTAGGCCAGGAGACTTTCTTTGTAAGCTCTTTGTAAGACTCCTTGATGTATGTACCAACTTTGCTCATTTAATCTAGTTTTGTGGAAGACAAATGGAAGCTTTTGCCTTCCGGGTTGCCAAAGTGGAATCGTAACATTCCATTTTGGAGCAGGGACAGAGCGATTCGAACGCCCATCAACGGTTTTGGAGACCGCTATTCTACCCTTGAACTATGTCCCTAAAAAATTCCCTGAACCAAAATATCTTTCGGCTGGCAGGGAATTTTAGAACCAGTAAATCTTAAGCGATTAGTCAAGAATCTTGGTAACCTGACCAGCTCCTACTGTTCTACCACCCTCACGGATAGCGAACTGGAGACCTTCTGATATTGCTACCGGATAGATCAGATCTACTTTGATTGTAACGTTATCGCCAGGCATAACCATGTCAGTTCCTGCAGGGAGCTCGATCTCACCTGTTACATCCAGTGTACGGATGAAGAACTGAGGACGATACTTGTTCTTGAATGGAGTGTGACGACCACCCTCCTCTTTCTTAAGTACGTAAATCTCAGCCTGGAACTGCTTGTGAGGAGTTACGCTACCAGGTTTTGCAACAACCATACCTCTCTTAAGGTCTTTCTTATCAATACCTCTAAGAAGAAGTCCTACGTTGTCTCCAGCCTCTCCCTCATCGAGGAGTTTGCGGAACATCTCAACGCCTGTAACAACTGTCTTCTTTGGCTCGTCACCAAGACCGATCAGCTGAACCTCATCACCTACGTGGATAACACCGGTCTCAATTCTACCTGTAGCAACTGTACCACGGCCGGTAATTGAGAAGATGTCCTCGATTGGCATAAGGAATGGCTTCTGGTTGTCACGAAGTGGAAGCGGAATGTACTCGTCTACAGCCTGCATAAGCTCCATAACCTTCTCCTCCCATTTCGGATCTCCGTTAAGAGCTCCAAGAGCGGAACCTCTGATTACAGGAGCGTTCTCGTCGAACTTGTAGAAAGCCAAAAGCTCTCTAACTTCCATCTCAACGAGCTCGAGCATTTCCTCATCGTCTACAAGGTCAACCTTGTTAAGGAAAACGACAATTTTAGGAACGTTTACCTGACGTGCGAGAAGGATGTGCTCTCTTGTCTGAGGCATAGGACCGTCAGTTGCTGCAACTACGAGGATTGCACCATCCATCTGAGCGGCACCTGTTACCATGTTCTTTACATAGTCAGCGTGACCTGGGCAGTCTACGTGTGCATAGTGACGGTTAGCTGTCTGATACTCAACGTGAGCAGAGTTAATGGTTATACCACGCTCTTTCTCCTCAGGAGCGTTGTCAATCTGGTCGAAAGACTTAACCTCATCTGCGCTGGTGAAACCTCTCTCAGCCAATACCTTAGTGATAGCAGCTGTAAGGGTGGTCTTACCGTGGTCAACGTGGCCGATCGTACCGATGTTAACATGCGGTTTGTCTCTCTTAAATACTTCTTTTGCCATAATGTAAAAATTAATTAATTAATTTATAATGATTTTGAATAATCTATGTTGCGCAGAGCCGACAACGGGAATTGGACCCGTGACCTCTTCCTTACCAAGGAAGTGCTCTACCACTGAGCTACGTCGGCCTTAGAGCG
>JAFZUX010000019.1 GCA_017618115.1 Bacteroidales bacterium
GTGAGACAGTTCGGTCCCTATCTGTTGTGGGCGTTGGAAATTTGAGGGGGGCTGTCCTTAGTACGAGAGGACCGGAATGGACGCACCTCCAGTGTACCGGTTGTGGCGCCAGCTGCATTGCCGGGTAGCTATGTGCGGTTTAGATAAGCACTGAAAGCATCTAAGTGCGAAGCTAGCCTCAAGATGAGATTTCCTTATAGGGTCGTGGTAGACTACCACGTTGATAGGTTGCAGGTGTACAGGCAGAAATGTCAAAGCCGAGCAATACTAATAGCCCGAAGACTTCATACGATACAATTTTCTTTTAGTTCTCTGACTGTTTTTCTCTCTACGATTTACCGGTTAATTAACACCGAGTTAGAAAGTTAATTAAGGTGGTAATAGCAACGGGGATCCACCTCTTCCCATTCCGAACAGAGAAGTTAAGCCCGTTCACGCCTATGATACTGCTATACCAAGTGGGAAAGTGGGTAGCCGCCAACTTCAAAAAGCCTCATCAGTTACGACTGATGGGGCTTTTTTTGTTGGCGGCTGGCAGCCACATTCTTTACGCCGCTTTAGAGGTGATTATTGTAAGAATATTTCTTATATTTGTGGTAACAAACAGATTTTTAATTATGGGAAGAACGGTTACAGTTGCATTGGGTCCTCATTATGAGGATTTTATTAAGACTAGTATTGAAGGAGGCCGATATAACAACGTAAGTGAGGTTATTCGTGCCGGATTACGCCGATTGGAGGAAGATGAATCCAAGCTTTCTGCTCTTCGTGCAGCTCTTGATGAAGGAGATTCTAGTGTTGATGTTGTTGATTTTGATGGGGAGAAATTCCTTCAAGAGTTGAATGCGGAGGTGAGGTAATATGGCAGATTATATTCTATCTCAGAGAGCAAAGGGAGATTTAAGAAACATTTGGATTTACACCAAAGAGACATGGTCTGTAGAACAGGCTAATAAATACTATCGTAGTATTCTGCTTGATATTGACCAGATTACAGAAAAACCAACTATCTCCGGAGTTTCATACGATTATGTGCGAAGCGGAGTGAGAGGTGTACGTTCAGGTAAACACATTATTTTTTATAGAATACTCAGTAGCAACAAAATACGAGTAGTAAGAATATTACATGAAAGAATGGATTATTATAAACACTTGTAATTCTATATGAAACGGCTTTTAATACTCACGATGGTTCTTTTTGGAGCCATGGCCTATCCTGTTGAAACGGAAGGCTGTACAAATCTTATTGTTGGAAAGAAGGCCTCTGTGGACGGCAGCGTAATCTGTACATACAACTGTGACGGATTCGGATATGCTGCATCTCTGACCTATTCTCCTGCCGGAATGCACGCTGCGGGGGAGATGATTAACGTAAGAAACTGGTTCTCTCCAAAGAAGGATGATATGCTTATTCCGCAAGTCCCTTACACGTACGGAGTTATGGGCCTTATGAATGACCATCAGGTATCTATTGTTGAGACCACCTGGGGCGGACGTGAGGAACTGAGAAACAAAGAGGGTTGGCTCGGATACTTTACTCTTATGCAGATTGCACTTCAGAGAGCTGCAACCGCAAGAGAGGCCATTGCAGTTATGCATCAGTTGGTTCAGGAGTACGGATATAATGATACGGGTGAGTCCTTTGCAGTATGTGATAAGGATGAGGCTTGGATTATGGAACTCATTGGAAAGGGTGAGGGAAGAAAGGGTGCAGTTTGGGTAGCAAGACGAGTTCCGGATGACTGCATTACCGCTTACGCCAACTCAAGCCGCATTCGTAAGTTCCCTCAGGCTAAGAAGATAGACAAGAAACTCGGATTCTATGTTGTAGAGAACGAGTGTATGTACTCTCCGGATGTAATCTCCTTTGCAAGAGAGATGGGATACTTTAACGGAGAGGATAAAGATTTCTCTTTCCGTGAGGCTTACGGACCAATGAATTTCACTACCATAAGATATTGCGAGGCAAGAGTTTGGAGTTTCTTCCGTCACCACTATGACAAGGCTGTTATAGACAGTTATCTTCCTTTCATTGACGGAAAGATGGAGATCTGTGATGAACTTCCTCTGTGGATCAAACCGGAGAAACCTGTTAGCGTAAGGGATATAATGAACGATATGAGAGACCATTACGAGGGTACTGCTTTGGATATGACAGCAGATATAAGTGCAGGTCCTTGGGGCTCTCCATACCGTCATCAATCTATAAATCTCTACACCAGTGATTCTACTAAGTTATTCAGAGAGAGACCTATAGGCTGCCAGCAGAGTGCAATGACAATGGTGTGCCAGATGAGAGACTGGCTCCCAGATGAGGTTGGCGGAGTAACCTACTTCAATCTTGACGATGCAACTATGGTTGCGTATGTGCCTGTATATTGCGGAAATACATACGTTCCGGAACCGTTCCGCAGAGAGAACAACAACATTATGGAGTTCAGCACTGAGAGTGCTTTCTGGATGAATAACTTTGTTGCAAACATGATTTATCCAAGATGGAGTGCAATGATTCCGGATCTTCTGGAGGCTCAGAAAGAGCTGGAAGATTTCTATGCGGAAGATCAGAAGAAGGTAGAGGAGGCGTGCGCTAAAATGACTCGTAATGAGAGGGTTGACTTCCTCAACCATAAAACCGAGAAGTACACGGATATGATGATGAAACGTTGGGACAAACTTGCAAGACTGCTTATTGTAAAACACAATGACCAGACTATGCAACCTTCAAAAGACGGAGTTGTAGTTCCGGGCAGAAGGACGGCTCCTCAGTACTCTCCTGTATTCAACGATGCCATTAAGAAGCATACCGGAGACCGCTACGTTATGCCAAAAGATTAAAGAGTTATCCAACGGATAGATTTATCTCTTCCCCAATAGGACACCTGCCGTTTAGCATAACGGCGGGTGTTCATTTTTATAGCCTCTACCGCACTCTCCAGGTCAGTTTTACCGTCCAGATAATCAAAGAGTTCCCGGTATCCTACAGTTCTCAGTGAAGGGATGTGTTCCAGGTCTGCCTTCAGTTCTCCGTTAACGTAACGGAAATGGTCCAAAGATTTTACCTCATCAAGCAAACCTTCACTCATCATCTTGTCAACCCTTTGGTTTATACGGCCGTACAGTTTCTCTCTATCCATTGTAAGACCTATCTTCTCAATATCAAAAGGACGCTCCTTTGCTCCGCTCTTCCATTCCGAGAACTTTTTACCGGTTTGAAGTGTAACTTCCAGAGCCCTTACAATCCTCTGAGGGTTAGCAATATCCAGCGCTGCGTAAGATTCGGGATCCAGTTGTTTTAATTCATATCTCAAAGATTCCAATCCCTCCTCCTTAAGACGGTTGTTGAGAGTGTGACGCAGTTTGAGGTCCGCCTCAGGAAAGGCGTCAAGTCCGTTACATACGGCATCTATATAGAGTCCGCTGCCTCCGCACATAACTATTCTGTTTTGCTCTTTGAAGAGTTCCTCAAGAAGAGCCAGTGCCTCCAACTCATATTTCCCGGCCGTGTAATGCTCTGTGATTGAGTTGGTTTGAATGAAATAATGTTTTACCTCCTTAAGTTGTTCTTTGGAAGGGACTGCGGTTCCTATTGTAAGTTCTTTGAAGATTTGACGGGAGTCACAGTTGAGAATTGGAGAGCCAATCTCCTTAGCAAGTTTAATGGCATAATCCGTTTTTCCTACGGCCGTAGGACCCAGGATAATTGTAAGAGTATTACGGTTTTGTGCCACTAGAAATCTGTATCGTTATCTTCCGGGTCCTCTTCTGTTTCAGTACCCAGTTCTTCAAAATCTGTGAAGTTGTCCAGGTTGTCCAGTTTGCTGGAGAACTGCCCCGGAGCTCTTCCCTTCTCCGCAGTAAGACGCGGATAGTGAATGTGCGGAATCTGCTCAACCTCACCCTCATACGTTAGAGTGAGGAACTTGTTTTTGCTAAGATCAAATACATATTGGAGGGTGGTCTCTCCTTTGGAAAGTGTCTTGGAAAGAGTAACTCCGTCTATTGTTCCGCTTCCCAAATCAAAGAGTCCGTACAGGCCGGTCCTCTTTCCCTTCTCGTCAAATCCCCTGAATGCAATCATCTGATCCGGAGCAAAATCCAGGTCATTAACCAGGAATTTATTCAGTGCAAAGAGAGTCATATCATCAGAAAATTCATACTCTCTGAAGAAAACCTTGTTGGAAGGGAAGGTTACTTTGTATTTGATAATCTTTGCCATAATTCATTCACAGTGTTAATTCCGTCCATCCACTCGTCAATCTTGGGACGCTGCGCTATCCCAAATTTAGTGAATATTTTCTGTATTTGCTCTGCGTGTTGCTTGCAGAATTTTTCTACATCCTCTTTACTCTCATAAAATGAGAAGTTTACGCAGCCCATTTGAGGAAACACTGAAGGAGTGTTTCTCATAATAAAGAATCCGCCCTCTATAAATTCTTCTCCCTCCATTGTCAAAAGAGCACGCTGACGGATTACAGAATTTGCAAAGGCGGAGATTTCAGAGACCATCTTCATCTTTTGAGCGGCCTTTATTAGAGGCTTAAAATCAAACCCTTTGGGAATAAGAAGATAACTTATGCTTCGGCATCCCAGTCCGCAGTAAAGAAACATATCCTCCGCCAAACCTTCAAGTTCTTCTTCACTTTCCTTCCCGGTAAGGACTCCGCAACTAAATCTGGAACCGCGTGCAATAAGCGGAACTCCCTTAAATTCAGAGGAGAGCATGGCTTTGTTTTCATCCGAGCCGCTGAAGAGAATCACATCCGGTTTATATGAATTGAGTTCCGTTGCAGGTGATTCAAGTGGAAGGAATTTGACGCGATTATAAATATCAGTGCTGAGATTCTTTATCTCCTCCATCATTGCAGGAATCAGATAACGATCTTTGGAAGAGAGTTTTACTACAACGTTGGCTCCGGTGGAAAGAGAGGAGAGCAGATCGTGAAAACCAACTGCGGGTATATTGCCCGCCATAATGATTCCAACGGTTTTACCCTTCAGCATCTCTCTTTTACCATCGGAAAAAGAGAGAAGGCGCTTCAGTGCCGCTTCTGTCAGATATTCCTCCGCAATGGCGGTAAGGGCCCTTCTCTGCATATAGTCCGCCTTGGGGAATCTATCGCGGAGCAAAACCGCTAACCTGCTGAAACTCTTTATGAAGTTCTCTTCAAAGCTCATTTGCGCCATTTTTCTTATTGCAAATTTACCAAAAACAGACTACCTTAGCAACCCGGAATGGGCACAGAGAAAAAGTCGAATCTTACAGGTCTTCCGGACAACTATCTAAGTATCGCCTCCCCTTGTGAGGGTCTTTACAAAGATAACGGCAGCCGTTTTCTCTCTCTTGCCTTCCCTTGTCAGAGCCCGGAAGAGGCGGAAGAAAGGGTCAAATCACTTAAAAAAGAGTACTTTGATGCAACCCATCACTGCTATGCGTACCGCATTGGGCAGAAGGGAGATTTATTCAGAATCAACGATGACGGTGAGCCCTCTTCCACCGCGGGAAGACCTATTTATGGAGAGATACTCTCCAGAAATCTGAGTGACATACTGGTAGTTGTAGTGCGCTGGTTCGGCGGCGTGAAGTTGGGTGTGCCCGGCCTTATAAAAGCCTATAAACAAGCCACTCAGGAGGCTTTGGACTCTGCAAAGATTATTACAAAAACGGCAACCCGTCCGCTCAAAATTCACTTCTCTTATCCTCAGACAGACCGCGTGCTAAAGGAACTACGAAAGAGAGGAATAAGTGAGAGCAACAAGGAGTTCGGAGTGGATTGCTCGCTTACGGCTCACACCCCGTTAAGTATGTGCAGTGAAATTGTGAGCGTGCTGGAAAAGATTGAGAGTGTTACAGTTACAGAATAAACTAATAATTCAATAATATGCCTAAGAGTTTAATTTCTATTTCGGATTTTACCAAAGAGGAGATGCTCCACATCCTGGATGTTGCGGGCGAATTTGAGAAGAACAAATCTCAAAACTTTCTTCACGACAAAGTGATTGCATGTCTCTTCTTTGAACCTTCCACAAGAACCAGGCTCAGCTTTGAAACGGCATCTAACCGCCTGGGTGCAAGGG
Source organism: Bacteroidales bacterium (assembly GCA_017618115.1). GTDB lineage: Bacteria > Bacteroidota > Bacteroidia > Bacteroidales > UBA932 > Egerieousia. The sequence goes on from JAFZUX010000019.1 coordinate 6,076, forward strand.
TTATCGGGTTCTCCGATGTGGCTAACACAAGTGTCTCAAAGGGAGAGACACTCAAAGACACAATCAAGATGGTCTCCAACTATGTAGACCTGATTGTTATGCGCCATCCTCTTGAGGGTGCCGCTCGTTATGCAAGTGAAGTTGCCTCTGTTCCTGTGATTAACGCAGGTGACGGCGCCAACCAACACCCAACTCAGACAATGCTGGATATGTACACAATCAAGCAGACTCAAGGGCACCTGGAGAATATGAACATCAACATGGTGGGAGACCTCAAGTACGGCCGTACCGTTCACTCTCTCATTCAGGCAATGAGCTATTTCTCACCTAGTTTCGTCTTTACCGCTCCCCCTGAGCTCAAGATGCCTCAGGAGTATAAAGATTTCCTAACATCAAAGAAGATTCCTTTTACGGAAACGGAAGATTTGATGGAACATATCAACGATACGGATATCCTCTATATGACTCGCGTTCAGCAGGAGAGATTTACAGATCCTATGGAGTATGAGAAGGTTAAAAATTGTTTCCGCCTGACAGCCTCTATGCTTGGCGGCTGCAAAAAGAACATGAAGATTCTCCATCCTCTTCCTAGAGTGGGCGAGATAACTCAGGATGTTGATGATACACCGTTTGCTTACTACTTCCGTCAGGCAGGTAACGGAATGTTTGTAAGAATGGCAATAATAGCTTACCTGCTGGGAGCCAGATAATTAAAAAGCATAATTATGGGAACTGTTAAGAAAATCACAGAAAAGACACTCCAGGTAAACGCCATTGAGAACGGCACCGTACTGGATCATATACCGGCAGATCAACTCTTTAAGGTAATTCAGATTCTGGGTCTGGATAAAGAGTGCAAGAATCAGATAACTTTCGGAACCAATCTGGAGAGCAAAAAACTTGGCCGCAAAGCCATTATCAAGATAGCAGACAGAGTTTTTAAACCTAAGGAAATTAATAAGATAGCACTCGTTGCTCCGGATGCTAAGATTAACATCATCAAAGACTTCAAAGTAATTGAGAAAAAGGTCATAAGCATTCCTAAGGAGATTGTGGGTATTGCAAAATGTATGAACCCGGCCTGCATAACCAACCATCAGCCGGTTCCAACCCGCTTTACCACAAGCTACGAGAACAAACACCTTAAACTTCTCTGCCACTACTGCGAGAAGACCACAGACGGCGAGAACCTGCAGTTGTAGGTTCACCGATAGATTTTGAGGTTTTTTCAGAACTGAGGGAGGGGGACAAAGGTCCTCCTCCTTTTATTTTTTACAAAAAGTGCCCTTTTAGGTTAAAAATTCAAAATAATTTGTATATTTGTTGAATACGAATTGAACAAAATATTGAGATATGAAAAAAGCTTATAATTTCTTTGCAGGCCCTTGCGTTTTGCCGGAGCAGGCTATAGATTCAACAATTGACGCCCTTAAAGATTTTGCAGGTACGGGCATACCTGTAGTTTCAATTTCACACCGCAGTAAGGAGTGGGAGATGGTAATGAACGAGTGCCGTCAGCTCTGGAGAGAGCTTCTCGGTATTCCTGATAACTATCAGATTCTCTTCCTCGGTGGCGGTGCATCTTTGCAGTTCCTCTATGTTGCAATGAACCTCTTTGAGAAGAAGGCCGGATATCTCGAGACCGGTGTTTGGGCAAAGAAGGCTCTGAAGGAGGCACAGGGAATAGCAAAGAGCAGAGGACTGGGTGCAGATGCTGCTTTTGCAGTTGCATCTTCTGCAGACAAGACTTACTGCTACATCCCTAAGGATTTCACAGTTCCTACAGATTTGGATTACTTCCACATCACAACCAACAATACCATCTACGGTACTGAGATTAAGTACGATATGGACTGCCCTGTAACTTTGGTTGCAGATATGTCTTCAGACATTATGAGCCGTCCTGTAGACGTTACCAAGTACGGCCTTATCTACGGCGGTGCACAGAAGAACGTAGGTCCTGCAGGTGTATCATTTGCAATTGTAAGAGACGATGTTCTGGGTAAGGTTTCCAGCTACATCCCTACAATGTTGGACTACAGAACTCACATTGAGAAAGAGAGTATGTTCAACACTCCTCCTGTATTTGCAATCTATATTATGACTCAGACTCTCAAATGGTTGAGAAGCATTGGCGGAGTTGAGAAGATTAACAAGATCAACAACGAGAAGGCAGAGATGCTTTATGAGGAGATTGAGCGCAACAAGATGTTCGTAGGTACTGCAAATCCTGAGGACCGTTCAATCATGAACGTATGCTTTGTTATGGCTCCTGAGTACAAAGAGCTGGAGGCTAACTTCTTAGAGTTTGCTAAGTCTAACGGCATGATGGGTATTAAGGGTCACCGTTCAGTTGGCGGATTCAGAGCATCCATCTACAACGCTTGCCCTGTAGACAGCGTTAAGGCTCTCATTAAGTGCATGAAAGAATTTGAGAAAAACAATACAAAATAAGTGTTATGAAAATTCTTATCGCCACAGATAAACCTTTCTCAGCCAAGGCTGTAGAGGGTATCAAAAATATCGTTGAGAGTGCAGGTCACACCTTTGCAGCTCTTGAGAAATACGGAACGGAAGATAAACTTCTGGCAGCGGTTGCAGATGCAGACGCACTGATAGTCCGTTCAGACAAAGTTACCAAGGCGGTAGTTGACGCAGCTAAGAATCTGAAGATTGTAGTACGCGCCGGCGCAGGTTTTGACAACCTTGATCTTCAGGCACTTTCAGAGAGAAAGATTGTTGCTATGAATACTCCCGGTCAGAACTCCAACGCTGTTGCAGAGCTGGCTATAGGTATGATGATTTACATCTCCAGAAACCAGTTTACTCCGGGTACCGGAAGCGAGCTCAAGGGTAAGACTTTGGGAATTCAGGCTTACGGAAATGTAGGAAGATTGGTTGCAGAGCATGCAAAATCTTTCGGTATGCAGATTATGGCATTTGATCCTTTTGTTCCAAAAGAGAAGATGGAGGCAGAGGGTGTCATCGTTGCAAAAGATTTGGACGAGCTCTATTCAAAGAGCAACTTCATCTCTCTGCATATCCCTGCAAATGAGCAGACTAAAGGCTCCATCGGTTATGCTCTTCTGAGCAAGATGCCAAAGGGTGGCTGTCTTGTAAATACTGCAAGAAAAGAGGTTATCAACGAGCCGGAACTTGAGAAAGTTTTGGAGGAGAGAGAGGACCTCAAGTACATCACAGATATTGCTCCTGCAAACATTGAAGTTCTCAAAGAGAAGTTTGGCAAGAGAGTATTTGCAACTCCTAAGAAACAGGGTGCGGAGACAGCAGAGGCTAACCTCAACGCAGGTCTTGCAGCAGCAAATCAGATTTGCGAGTTCTTTAAGAACGGTTGCACCAAGTTCCAGGTTAACAAATTCTAAATCAGAGCATTGAATTATGGTAAAAGTAAAACCGTTTGCAGCTATCCGTCCTCCTAAGGAGATAGTTAAAGAGGTTGCTTCACGCCCATACGATGTCCTCAATTCCAAAGAGGCAAAGGCTGAGGCAGGTGAAAAATCTTTGCTTCACATTATCAAACCTGAGATAGATTTTGATCCTATTGCCGGAGAGCACGAGCAGAGAACATACGACAAAGCTGTAGAGAACTTTAAGAAGTGGCAAGAGAAGGGCTGGCTCAAGCAGGATGCTAAAGAGCAGTACTACGTTTACGCTCAGACCATGGACGGAAGAACTCAGTACGGCCTTGTAGTTTGCGCCAACACAGATGATTACATGAGCGGCGCAATTAAGAAGCACGAGCTCACCCGCAAAGAGAAAGAGGATGACCGTATGATCCACGTAAGGATTCAGAACGCCAACGTTGAGCCTGTATTCTTTGCTTATCCGGACAATGCGGAGATTAATGCAATAGTTGAAAAGACCGTTAAAGAAAAACCTGCAGAGTATGACTTTGTTGCAGAAGACGGCTTTGGTCATAAGATGTGGGTGATTGATGACGATGCAACCATTGCAAGAATCACGGAGATATTCTCTACAATTCCTGCTTTCTATGTAGCTGACGGTCACCACCGTACAGCTGCTGCAGGAAGAGTGGGCGCAGAGAAGAGAGCACAGAATCCTAACCATACAGGCAATGAGGAGTACAACTACTTTATGGCTGTTGTATTCCCGGAGAGCCAGCTTAAGATTATAGACTACAACAGAGTAGTTAAGGATCTTAACGGTATGAGCAAAGAGGAGTTCATTAAGAGACTTGAGGAGTTCTTCACAGTTGAAAAGAAGGGTGCTGAGATTTACCGTCCTGCAGCTCTTCACAACTTCTCTATGTACATTGGCGGAGAGTGGTATTCACTTACCGCTAAGCCTGGTACATACGATGACAATGACCCTATCAAGGTTCTGGACGTTTCTGTCTTCTCTGAGTACATTGCAGATAAACTTCTGGATATCAAAGACCTCAGAACTTCCAACAGAATTGATTTTGTTGGCGGAATCAGAGGACTTGGTGAATTGAAGAAGAGAGTGGACAGCGGAGAGATGGTTGCGGCATTTGCGCTCTATCCTGTCTCTATGCGTCAGCTCATAACCATTGCAGACACAGGCAACATTATGCCTCCAAAGACTACCTGGTTTGAGCCGAAACTCCGTTCAGGTATCACTATCCATTCACTTGCAGACTTCAAGAAGTAAGCTGCAATCTGCTGAATTTAAAAAGGATGAACAATTTGATTGTTCATCCTTTTTTTATTGTTGCTAAGATTGTAAGCCTACTCATCTGAGCCGTGGCCGCCCATGGCCATTATGAATGGGTGCCCGGCTTGCCCGGGCGGGATGAAGCGACGCTTTAGCGGAGCGGAAGGCGAAGAGAGTAGGCTTACAATCTTTACCCATTAATGTATGAACCCGGCAAAGTAGTTGGAGAAGACGGTGCTTGTGAGGAGGTAACCTACAACTGTTGAGACTCCGACGGAGATCAAGCCCGGAATCATAAAGCTGTGGTTCAGCAGGTATTTACCGATGACCGTTGTACCGCTTCTGTCAAAGTTGACCGTTGCAATATCTGACGGATAGTTGGGAATGAAGAAATAACCGTAAACACTTGGAAGTACGCCAAGTAGAACAGGTCCTGCAATTCCGAGTTCGTATGCCAGAGGAAGCATAGCAACTACAACCGCTCCCTGAGAATTTATCAATACAGACACTAAGAAGAAGACCAGAGCAATAGACCAAGGATATTCAGAAACCAATTCTGCAAGCATCACCTTCATATCCTCCATATAGTGGCTGAAGAAAGTATCTGCCAACCAGGCAATTCCGTAGATTGCAATAACGGCAACCATTCCGCTCTGCCATACCGGTCCGGCAACGGCCTTCTTTGGCTCAGCCTTGCAAAACATTATGTTACAAGCAGCTGCAACCAGCATGATAATCTGAATGATGATGTTCATCTTAGGAATTCCCATTGCTTTTGCAAGTGTAACGCTCTCATCTCCTTTGGTTACGTGAATCATCTGGCAGAATGCAAAGAGAACAATTACAAGCAGAGAGCCCAGGAAGATATAAACGGAAGCCTTTGCCTTACCGGAAATCTTCTTATTCAAAGTGGTAACATCACTGTCATATATATACTTCTTCTGCTCAGGGTCTTTCAGCTTTGCCTGGAATAACGGATCCTTATCCAAATCCTTTCCTCTGTGATAAGAGAAGAGGGCTGCACAAAGCAGACCGCACATGCAGGCGGGTATTGTAACCATCAAAACCTGAGGAATTGCCACCATAAATCCGTTGGCGTTGGAGATTGCAACAAAGGCCACAACCGCAGCGGCAATAGGTGAGCAGGTGATACCAACCTGAGATGCTATTGAAGCAACGGCGCAAGGTCTCTCCGGACGGATTTTCTCCTTTAATGAGATATCACAAATGATAGGCATCAGAGTGTAAACCACATGTCCCGTTCCAACCAAAACGGTAAGGAAGAAGGTGGTGAAAGGGGCCAGCATAGTGATTCTTGCGGGATGCTTACGGAGCATCTTTTCAGCCACTTGAATCATCCAATCCATACCTCCCGATGCCTGCAGGGTTCCGGCACAGGTAACCGCCGCAATTATGATGTAAATAACATCTGTTGGAGGAGTGCCGGGTTTCATTCCAAACCCGAATACAAGAATGGCCAATCCTATTCCCGATATGGCACCAAGTGCCAAGCTACCGTAACGGGAGCCTACATAGAGAGCCGCCAATACAATCAGCAACTCAATTATCATCAGTGTACTCATATAATAAATTAATAACCGTTGGCAACCTCTGTAAGGAACTTGATGCGGATAAGGCGGATCTCCTCCTCCGTGTAGTCACGGCCGAGGGCTTTCATTGCATCCATAACCGAGTCTGACTCCGCCTCCTCTTTGAAGTAGTCATAGATATCCTCTATCTTGTCTTCATCTACCGCCTGACGGATGTAATAGTCTATCTTAACCTTATTTCCGGCGGCAACCATTGCCTCAATCCTGGTAAGAAGTTCATCCATATCCAGGTTCTTCATACGGGCAATCTCATCCAGAGGGATGTGCATATCCAGACCGTGGACAATGAAGCGGGTCATCTCCGTCTTGTCTCCGCCTATGCTGCGGATTTTGACATCAATATCTGTAGGACGCTCTATCTCATTCTCCTCCACATACTTCTTTATGAGATCCACAAACTCTTTTCCGTACTTCTCCGCCTTGCCCTCTCCAACACCGGAACAGTTGGTAAGTTCCTTAAGGGTAATAGGATAGAAGATGGTCATATCCTCAATTGCAGGATCCGTGAAGATGATGTAAGGAGGAAGGTTGAGTTTGCGGCTCATATCTTTGCGCAAATCTTTAAGTATGGCCAGAAGTGTCTGGTCTCCACCGCCGCCGCCCTTCTTTCCGCCGGCCATCATATCCTCATCTACGTCATCTCCCTCACCGCCGTCTTCAAACTTGCGGTCTTCCATAAGCATTATGGAGTAAGGCTTTGCAAGGAACTCTTTTCCCTTATCTGTCAGAGAGATAAGGCCGTACTGCTCAATATCTTTTTTGAGGAACTGACCAACGCAGGCCTGACGTATTACCGCCAGCCAGAACTTTTCATCCTTCTCTTTGTCTATGCCAAAGAAACGGCTGGTGTTATGGCGGTAAGAGGTTATCATTGCGTTGGTTACGCCGCCCAATATGTTGGCCAGATGGTCACTCTTAAAGTTCTCCTTGAGTGAACGAATGAGTTGGAAGAGAGTGACAAGGTAATCTTTGCCCTCAAAGGTTGGCTGTTTGTGGAGACAGTTGTCACAGTTTCCGCAATCATCTTCCGGATAGATTTCTCCAAAGTAATTCAACAGAGTCTTTCTTCTGCACTGGTTGCTCTCCGCGTATGCTACGGTCTCAGTAAGAAGCTGTTTTCCAATCTCTTGCTCGGCTACAGGTTTGCTCTGCATAAACTTCTCCAGTTTGAGAATATCGTTGAAACTGTAGAAGGCAATGCACTGTCCCTCTCCGCCGTCTCTTCCCGCTCTTCCGGTCTCCTGATAGTAACCCTCCAGAGACTTTGGTATGTTGTAGTGAATGACGAATCTTACATCAGGTTTGTCTATTCCCATACCGAATGCAATGGTTGCAACAATGACATCAATCTCCTCCATCAGGAACTTGTCCTGGTTCTCCGCTCTGGTTGCAGCGTCCAGGCCGGCGTGGTAAGGAGCCGCCTTTATTCCATTGACATTCAGTAGTTGAGCCATCTCCTCCACCTTCTTTCTGGAGAGGCAGTAGATGATGCCGCTCTTGCCCGGGTTGTTGCGGATGAACTTAATGATCTCCTTCTCTGCGTTAACCTTAGGACGGATTTCATAGTAGAGATTAGGTCTGTTAAATGATGATTTAAAGACCTTTGCATCTGACATGCCGAGGTTCTTGAGAATATCTGACTGAACTTTAGGAGTTGCGGTTGCGGTTAAAGCAATGATAGGGGCCTTTCCAATCTCATGAACTATCGGGAGAATGCGGCGGTACTCCGGGCGGAAATCGTGACCCCACTCGGAGATACAGTGCGCCTCGTCAATGGCATAAAAGGAGATTTTGCACTGCCTTAAGAGTTGGATGTTCTCCTCCTTTGTGAGGGACTCCGGCGCAACGTACAAAAGTTTGGTTACGCCCTTCAGCAGGTTGTCTCTAACCTCCTGAACCTGAGCCTTGTTCAAAGAGGAGTTGAGGAAGTGGGCAATGCCCTCCTTTTCAGATACGAAGCCGCGGATTGCATCCACCTGGTTTTTCATAAGGGCAATCAGAGGGGAAACCACCACCGCCGTGCCCTCCATCAAAAGTGCAGGGAGTTGATAACAAAGGGATTTGCCGCCGCCGGTAGGCATAAGGACAAAACAGTTGTTACCCCTCACCAGATGCTTGATGATATCCTCCTGCATCGGTTTGAAAGTGGAAAAGCCAAAGAATTCTTTAAGCTGCTTGCGCAGAACCTCTGATGTTATGTTCATTCCTATTTTTTATCTACATTTGTGCTTACTAATGTACTCATAAGATTTTTTTTGTCCAAATTTTTTATGAAAAAATCAAATGTAAAGATTGCAGACCTGGCTAAGAAGGTTATTACGCAAGAGGCTGAATGTGTGGCAAAACTGGCCTCATTCGTGGATGATGAGTTTGTGGAGGTGGTAGATCTGATTTTCAATTCCAAGGGACGTCTGATAATTACCGGCATAGGTAAGAGCGCCATCATAGGAACCAAGATAGTTGCAACAATGAACTCCACCGGAACCCCGGCAATCTTTATGCACGCGGCGGATGCCATTCACGGAGATTTGGGAATTGTTCAGCCGGACGATATTGTGCTCTGCATCTCCAAGAGCGGTAATACCCCGGAAATCAAGGTGTTGGTACCGCTTATCGCCCGCATGGGAAATAAAATTATCGCGATGGTTTCTTCTACTGACTCCTTCCTTGCAACCCACGCAGACTATATCATAAGGGCAACCGTGGACAAGGAGAGTGACCCTAACAACCTTGCACCTACTTCCTCTACAACCACACAACTTGTTATGGGTGACGCACTTGCAGTCTGCCTGCTGCAGAAGAGGGGCTTCTCACAGGAGCAGTTTGCAATGTACCACCCGGGAGGCTCTCTGGGCAAACGCCTCTATCTGAGGGTTTCAGACGTTATGGATATGAACGTAAGACCTTTTGTTGGGCTTAATGAATCTATTCAGAAGACCATAATCAACATCTCTCAGAACCGCCTGGGAGCAACGGTAGTTCTGGACGGCAAGGGAAATCTCAAGGGAATAATCACGGACGGTGACGTAAGAAGAATGCTGGAGAAGGGCCACCCTAATGAAAAGACTGTGGCAAAGGAGATTATGAGCAAGAACCCTAAGCAGATAGATATTAATGACATGGCTGTAAACGCATTCAACATAATGCAGAAAAACAAGATAACCTCCGTAGTTGTAATGAAGGAGGGGCGTTATGTTGGTCTTATTCATATTCACGATATCTTAAGAGAGGGAATCGTTTAATCTGATTGTATATGGCTGATAAAAAGCAAGATATAGAGTTTGATGCATGCGGCGTGGGTGTTCCCAACGGCCGCTTTTTTGGGATGCCTTTTCCTAATGACGAGTGCCCTGTGGTTCTGATACCTGTTCCTTGGGACTCAACCGTTTCATACTCAGCGGGAACCGCAGAGGGCCCTGCAGCAATCATAGATGCCTCCGTTCAGGTGGATCTCTACGATGAACTTTTGGAAGGCTCTGATTCCGTTAAGATTGGAACGGATGAGACGCTTATAGACCTGGACCGTGATGAAGGAGAAAAAGATTCCGATGATAAGATTCTTGCGTCAGATTACATTAAAGCCATCAATGAAGAGTGCCGTCCAAAGGCCTGCAAAATAATTGAGTGCCAGGCAATGGGAGATGAACTCAGTAAAGATCTTGAGAAGGAGTTGGAGGAGGTTAACCAGGCAAGCGAAGCGGTTAACTATCTGGTAGAACAGATTTGCAGCGGCTATCTTGCTCAGGGAAAGGTGCCCGGAGTTGTGGGAGGTGAACACAGCGTAACCTTTGGTGCCGTTAAGGCAGCCGCCGCCTCTCTGAAGGAGGGGGAAGAGTTGGGAGTTTTGCAGTTTGACGCCCACGCAGATTTAAGAATGGCATACGAGGGATTTGAACACTCCCACGCCTCAATAATGTTTAACATTCTCTCCAAGATACCGGGAATCAGCGCATTATGCCAGGTGGGCATAAGAGATTTCTCATCCGAGGAGCACAAGACTATAAGAGAAGAGGGGAGAATTACAGCCTTTACGGATACCCAGATTGCTCAAAGGTTGGCACAGGGCGAGAACTGGCTCACAATTTGTGGAGAGATTGTCTGCCATCTTCCTCAGAACGTTTACATAAGTTTTGACATAGACGGCCTGGAGCCTTCACTCTGTCCTAATACGGGAACGCCGGTACCTGGAGGATTGACTTATAATCAGGCGGTTATACTGCTTAGAAAAGTGGCCGAAAGCCGCAGGATTGTAGGTTTTGACCTCTGTGAAGTTGCCCCTGCAAGAGCAAAGGGAAAGGGTGCTGTTGGAGGAGAAGAGAACGAGTGGGATGCAAACGTTGGTGCCAGACTTCTCCATAAACTATCCCTGCTCACAGCACTAAAGAGCAAGTGATGAATTTTGAGTATATTTGCGCCGCTAAAAAGACAAACTAAATATTTATAAGAATATGAAAACTATTAAGACAATTGTTGCTTGCGCTCTTTGCGCACTTATTTTTGCTTCTTGCGAGCCTAAGAGCAAACCACTTCCAGGAATCACTCAGGGTGAGGTTGACTCAGTTAGTACCGCAGTTGGCGTAGCTTTTGGTAACATGCTTAAAAGCTCTAACCTTGAGGGTCTTAACTATTCCAAGATAGTTGCAGCCATTAAGGGTGTTATGGCAGGTGACACTACTCTTATCTTTGACGGTCAGAGTGCACCTATGTACATTCAGGAGTACATGATGAAGGTAACTGACGCTCTTGCAGTTCAGAAGGCTGAGGAGGAGAAGAAGTTCTTTGAGGAGAACAAGAAGAAAGAGGGCGTTCAGGAGACTGAGAGCGGCCTTCAGTACAAGATTGAGGTTGCCGGCAGCGAGGTTAAGCCTACAGAGAGAGATACCGTTGAGGTTAACTACAAGGGTATGCTTTTGGACGGTAAGGTATTTGACTCCTCATACGAGAGAGGCGAGACCGTTAAATTCCCTCTTAACTCAGTTATCAAGGGCTGGACTGAGGGTCTTCAGCTCATTGGCGAGGGTGGAAAAGAGACACTCTGGATTCCATTCAACATGGGTTATGGCTCAAGAGATATGGGTCCTAACCTTCCTGCATTCTCAACACTCGTATTTGACGTTGAGCTCGTTAAGGTATTCCCTTACGTAGAGAAGGTAGAGAAGAAGAAATAATAAGAGCCCTAAAGGCGCCCCCAAGGCGGGGTAAAAGGAATGGGGTGACCAAAACACTTTTGGTCACCCCCTCTTTTTTTATTAAATTCGCACGGATTATACACTTATGAAAAAGGGGTCAAGAAAAATATATATCGCGATAGCGGCCTTACTCATACTTATTGTAGCTTTGCTGCTGATTTTCAGAACAAAAGGAGAGGAGGAGACAGAAGAGAGAGAGGTTAAGGTGCTCTCACCAAAAACAGAGGCGGCCTACAAGGCGGTGCCGAGCGATGCGGTTCTTATCTTTGATTTTGAGCAGTTGGATCATATTGCCCCGCTTTTAAGGGATACCTCCAACTATCTCTACGGTCTTATAGACCCCTCTTCGGAACTGGTGAAGTTCCAAAAGAGGTTGCAGGATTTGGGTGCAGGGAATTGCCACACGCTCTACTCTCTTCACTATTCAGCAATCAACGAGGTAACTCTGCTTCAGATTGCAGACCTCTCGGATGCCTCTTCAAAGGAGAGAATCTTAAAATATCTGGATTCCGTTCCTCACACAAAAAGAGAGTACAACCAGGCCTCAATGCTGGTTTACGATAATGACTTTAAGGTGGCCGTTAAGGATAACTACCTGCTGGCCAGCACTTCTACCATCTGCGTGGAAGGTTCTCTGCGCCACCTGGCTAACGGCTCCTCAGTGCTGGACAATCAGGAGTTTTACTCAATGCTCCGCAGAACGGGTGGAGACGAGTGCCTCTATGTAAATCACAAACAGATAGGAAAACTCTTCTCCGGAAGCGTTACCTACGGATTCCTCAAGTACTCGGATTTCATAATGAGGATGGCTACCTGGAGTGCCCTTATGATGAATCCGCGTCAGAAGAACTTTATAAGTTTTGAGGGCTATCTTAAAGGGAATGAGGACCTTATAAACTTCTCCACAGTTCTCTCCGGACAGAAGGGAGAGAGTTTCCGCTCCGCAGAAATTCTGCCGGCAAGCACAATGTTTGCCATCTGTCTGAACATCTCCGGAGTTAAAAATTACCTTAAGGATTTCCAGAAGTATCTGGATGCCAACAAGAAAATCTCATCATACGCAGCAAGGATGGAGAGGGTTTCCCTGCCTGATGCTCCTTCTCCTTTGGAGTGGGTTGCTTCTGAGGGCTTTACGGAGTTTGTATCAGCCTTTATTCTTGTGGGAAACAAATATGAGTGGATGACCTTTGCTTACCACAACTCCCAAACCTGGCTGAACAAGATTACCGGAATTAAGGGAAAGAGAGAGATTACTGAGCCGCAACCCTATATCTACAAGGGCTATCTTGAGGCTCTCTTTGGCGAGTCATTCTCTCATACTCAGGAGGATATGTTCTGCAAGGTGGGAGACTGGACGGTAATAGGAAGCGCTCCTGCAGTTGCGGAATTTGCAAAGGGTAAGGCAAACGTTGTCTCTCTGGATGATTATCTCTCACATACTCCGGCCTCCTCTTTCTTCTCAGATAAGGCTGCAGTTAAGGCATTTGCAAACATAAAGGAGGGATCTGACACACTCTTCTCAGTTCTGAACAAATATTACAGAAAACGGTTTGCCTCCTCCATTCAGAAGAAGAACTTTGAGTATGCAACCTTGAGCGTTACTCCTAAGGGAAGTGATGTTCTTGCAAGTGTGAATTTCTATGCGGCACGTCTTTCAGAGGTTCCGCAACTCTTTAATCAGGAGGAAGGAAATCAGGTATTTATAGACAGCACAATTAAGACCTTCTTTGGTCCGTTCCCATTGGTTGAGAACGGAGATACAACCTGGTTTGAGCAATCCAAGAAGTGGCTCTCCGTTGCTTACCAGGACCGTAACCATAAGGGAATCTGGGGAATACCAATGAAGGATACAATAAAGAACTACGCTTCTCTGGTTACCATGCCGGATGAGAAGAAACATATTCTCTTCATCCTTGGCAATAAACTCTATGCAATGAGCCGCAAGGGAGCACATTATACAGGTTATCCTAAGGAGTTGGATTGCGGAGTTGCGTTGGGTCCTAAGGTTGTGACAGAAAAGGGAGAGACACGCCTTATGATTCTTACGGATGAGAACATTGTGACCAAGAGAGATTTGGAGGGAAAGAGAGTGAGCGGCTGGGAAGATATTCACGCAGATGAGTTCACCCGCAACCTGCCGGACGAGATGACTCTCTTTGGACAGAAATATCTGATTCTCAGAACAGTGGGTAAGACTCGCATATACCTTCCTAACGGAGAGGAGGTGACTGCAAAGAATCTTAAGAGACCAATCTCCAAGGAGAGTCCTATTGTGGAGGCCGAGGAGGGTTATGTAAAAGTTATGGGGGTAGACGGAAAGGAATTTCTGTTCAACCTCCGCAGCGGAAGAATTAAAAAGTTGTAACGAGATATGAAAAGTTTTTGGAGGCTTCTCAACTATGCAAGACCATTTCACAGGTTCTGGCCGGGATATATAATTCTGGCTCTTCTGAGTGTAATCTTCGGAGTTGTGAATTACACCCTGATCTCCCCTGTGTTGAACCTGCTCTTTGAGTCTCCATCTCAGGCGGAAGTAACCGCCCAGATGGCAACCCTGGCGGAGAATACCAAGGAGTTTGCCTTTACAAAGGACTGGTTTATAGACACTTTCCAGTACTATCTGGATAAGGTCTTCTTGGCTCACGGAGCACTTAAGGCGCTGCTCTTTGTCTGCGCCCTTTTGGTGGGAGCCTCAATGCTTTCCAACCTTGCAAGATATCTTAGCCAGACCATTCTGGTGAGAATGAGAACCCACATTATGAAGAACATCCGTACGGATCTTTTCCATAAGGTCTCAACTATGGACGTAGGCTTCTATCACACTCAGCAGAAGGGAGATATCTTAAGCAGAATCTCCAATGACGTAACCGAGGTACAGAACGGAGTGGCGGACAGTTTCCACATGATTTTCAGGGAACCTCTCTTAATCATAGGTTTCCTCTCAGCCTGCTTTATTATCTCACCGAGGCTCACTTTGATGACCCTTATAACCATCCCGATTTCCGCTCTGGTCATTGGCGGCATCACCAAGAAACTGAAGAAGAAAGCCGTTACTACTCAGACACTTATGGGAAGGATAGTGAGCCACTTTGACGAGGCCATATCGGGAATCAGAATAATAAAAGGGTTCAATGCGCAGAAGTATGTGCAGGAGAATTTTGAGGAGACCAATATTGCTCACAAAAAGAGCAGCCGCAAGATGCTCTACCGCCAGCAGTTGGCCCATCCTCTCTCTGAGTTTTTAGGTATCACCATAGCTGCAGCGGTCTTGATGTATGCCGGCTGGCTCCAGATAGGAGGGAAGTTGGGAATGAGTATGAGCACCCTTATGGTTTACATCCTCTGCTACTGGAGAGTGCTGGAACCTGCAAAGAATATTGCAAACGCATACGCCAGCATTCAGAGAGGAATGGTGAGCGGAGAGCGTCTCTTTGCAATCTTGGATGCACACAACAATATTACGGAAAAGGTTGATGCAAAGACTCTTAAAGAGTTCACTACAAACATAGAGTACAAGAACGTAAACTTCTCATACGGCCAGACTCCGGTGCTTAAGAACATCTCCGTAAATATTCCTAAGGGAAAGATGGTTGCACTTGTGGGACCGAGCGGCGCGGGTAAATCTACCTTTGCGGATCTGCTGCCGAGGTTCTATGATGTGGTTGGAGGTCAGATACTTATAGACGGAGTGGATATTAGGGATTACACTTTGGATTCCCTCACTTCCGTTATGGGAATTGTAACTCAGGAGTCCATTCTCTTTAACGATACCATCTACAACAACATCACCTTTGGTATGAAAAACGTTAAGAGAGAGGATGTTATAGAGGCGGCCAGAATTGCCAACGCTCTGGAGTTTATTGAGCAGATGCCGGAGAAGTTTGAGACCAACATAGGAGACAGAGGAGAGAACCTGTCGGGAGGACAGAGGCAGAGAATAGCAATAGCCAGAGCTGTTTTGAAGAACCCTCCAATCCTTATTCTGGACGAGGCTACAAGCGCGCTGGATACTGAAAGTGAGCGTCTTGTACAGGATGCACTTTATAAGTTGATGCAGAACCGTACATCTATTGTGATTGCACACCGCCTCTCTACAATCAGATATGCAGATGATATCATAGTTCTCAAAGAGGGAGAGATTGTTGAGGAGGGTAACCACGATCAACTTACCGCAAAAGGCGGAATTTATGCAGGACTCTGCGCTATGCAAGTATTTAATTAACAGAAACTAAAACCTATTAACAATGTTATACAGATCCGATTCAGTAAACAAGATTATTGAGGAGAGCATTAAACATCACTGGGATCTTCCCGCTCTTTCTGATTACAAAGGCGTTACTCTCTACTACAGAGATGTTGCCCGCAGAATTGCAAAGATTCACATTGTCTTTGAAGAGGTGGGCGTTAAACGCGGAGACAAGATTGCCATCTGTTCCAGAAACCAGGCCAACTGGGCTGTGGTCTTTCTGGCCTCTCTTACATACGGAGCGGTTCCGGTTCCTATTCTGCACGAGTTTAAACCTAGTAGCGTAGAGCATATAGTAAACCATTCCGACAGTAAGATTTTCTTTGTAGGAAGTGCTGTTCTTGAGGGAGTTACGCTGACTCACATGCCTAAGCTGAGTGCAACTATTCTGCTGGATGATTTCTCTCTGGTTCACGCCAAGGATCCTAAGGGTTTGGAGACTATGGAACATCTTAACGAACTCTTTGGAAGAAAGTTCCCTAAGAACTTCAAACAGGACAGCGTCTGCTATGATAAGGAGGATAGCCGTGATGAGCTTGCTATGATAAATTACACCAGCGGAACCAGCGGATTCTCCAAGGGAGTTATGATTCCTTACAGAGCAATTCTCTCCAACGTTCTCTTTGCTGCCGAGGTAATGCCTCAGGTTACGGATAAGTCCAACGTGGTATCTATTCTTCCTACCGCACACATGTACGGAATGATGTTTGAGTTCTTGTACGAATTTACGGTAGGTGCTCACGTTCACTTCCTTACAAGAGTGCCAAGCCCTAGCGTAATAGTTAAGGCCTTTGAAGAGATTAAGCCAAAGATTATCATCTCCGTTCCTTTGGTAATTGAGAAGATTTACAAGAACCGCCTGCAGCCGTTCCTCAAGACTCCGGGCGTGAGATTCCTGCTTCGTTTACCTATCGCGGATAAGAAAATCAAGACACAGATTAACGATACGCTCACCAACTCCTTTGGCGGTGAGTTTGAAGAGGTTATCATTGGCGGTGCGGCTTTCAATAAAGATGCGGACGCCTTCTTTAACTCTATAGGCTTCAGATATACAGTTGGTTACGGCATGACAGAGTGCGCTCCTATTATTGCATACGCAGATTGGAAGGAGAAGAAAGTTGGCTCTTGCGGAAAGGCCGCTCCAAGGATGGAGATCAGAATAGATTCTGAAGATCCTATGAGAGTTCCGGGTGAGATTCACGTAAAGGGTGACAACACAATGCTGGGTTACTACAAGAACGAACAGGCTACAAAAGAGTCATTTACAGATGACGGCTGGATGAGAACCGGAGATTTGGGTCTTGTAGATGCAGACGGATTCCTCTACATAAAGGGAAGAAGCAAGAGTATGATTCTTGGTCCTAGCGGACAGAATATCTACCCTGAGGAGATAGAGAGCGTAATTAACAATATGCCGTATGTTGTTGAGTCATTGGTTATTGAAGATGACGGTAAGTTGATAGCTCTTATCTATCCGGATATTGAGTCTGCAATGAACGAGGGTCTTACAACTCAGGAGATGATCCTTGCAAAGATGAAGGAGAACATAACCATTGTAAACGAGGAGATGCCTAACTACTCAAAGATTTCAGACGTAAGAATTATGCCTGAGGAGTTTGAGAAGACACCAAAGAGAAGCATCAAACGTTACATATATCAGAACTAACTGAAAGAGAGTAAAATGGATAAACAGTTACAGTTTGATTTAAGTTATCTGCAAATGGCCGGTGTTTGGGCCAGAAACTCATACAGCAAACGTCTTCAGGTGGGTGCGCTGCTGGTTAAAGACCGTATGATTATATCAGACGGTTACAACGGTACACCATCGGGATTTGAAAACGTATGTGAAGATGAGAACGGAGTGACAAAGCCATACGTTCTTCATGCAGAGGCGAATGCAATCACAAAGGTTGCAAAGAGCAACAACTCTTCAGAGGGTGCAACGCTCTACATTACCGCCTCCCCTTGTATGGAGTGCTCCAAACTCATCATTCAGAGCGGTATACGCAGAGTGGTCTACAGAGACGCTTACCGTTTGGATGACGGTATCAAACTTTTAAAGCGTGCCGGCATTGAGGTTGAGCAGATTGACAGAGAAAAGATGGCGGAGTTGGAAAAAGAGTTAAAAGAGAAGGAATAGTTAAAGAGAAGAGAGATGCCTGAGAAATTAAAAGAACTGTTAGACAATCCCTGGTTTAAGGGGTTCTTGATATTGCTTCTTGCCGCCTTTCTTTTGGGTCACGCCAGAAGATGTTCAAGGACGGTAAAGCCCATTCCTACAGGAGATAACGCCAAGTGGAGCAAGTTGATGCTGGTGATTGACCAGATAGAGAAAAACTATGTGGATACCATCAGTTACAAAGATATAATTGAGAAGGCCATTCCTTCACTGCTGGAGAGTTTGGATCCTCACTCGGTTTATCTTCCTCCTACAGACCTTCAGAGAGCGGACGAGTCTCTGATTGGCAACTTCTCAGGCATTGGTATTGAGTTCAACGTTCCTAATGATACTGCGGTGGTAGTGAGCGTAATACCGGGAGGTCCGTCCAGCCGCGCAGGACTTCACAGCGGAGACCGCATCATTAAAATTGATGAGAGAACCGTTGCAGGTGTGAACATTCCTCAGGACTCTCTTATCAGATTGCTCAGAGGACCAAAAGATACCAAGGTTACCGTAGAGATTCAGAGAAACGGAGTTAACGAACTTATTCCGTTTGAGATAACCAGAGGTGTAATTCCAATCAACAGCCTGGATGCTGCAGTTATGATTACTCCTACTCTGGGTTACATTAAACTTTCAACCTTCTCACTCACAACGCATTTGGAGTTCTTAAAGGCGGCCCTTGAACTTAAGGCGCAGGGAATGAAGACTCTGCTGTTGGATCTCAGAGACAACCCGGGCGGATTTATGGAGCAGGCGGTTCTCATTTCCAACGAGTTCCTCAATAAGGGAGATAAGGTTGTCTATATGCAGGGAAGGATGCGTAAGAGAGAGGATTATAAGGCAAGAGGAACCGGAAGACTTAAAGACATTAAGCTGTATGTTGCTATAAATGAGACCTCTGCTTCATCATCAGAGATAGTTGCCGGAGCAATTCAGGACAACGACCGCGGAACAATCATAGGCCGCCGTTCATTTGGTAAGGGACTGGTTCAGGAGCCAATACGCTTCTCAGACAGCAGCGGAATCCGCCTTACCGTTGCCCGCTTCTACACACCGTCCGGCAGATGCATTCAGAAACCTTACACAAAGGATTATAACTATGACATTTTGGGCAGATACCAGAGAGGTGAGATGCGCAGCGCAGACTCAATAAAAGTGAACGACTCCCTCAAATACACCACAGTAGGAGGGCGTACCGTTTACGGAGGCGGTGGCATTATGCCGGATGTATTTGTCCCGATAGATACCGTGGGAGTTACGGATTTCCTTATCAAAGTGAACCGCAAGAGTCTGCTTATGAAGTTCTCATCTCACTTTGCAGATCTTAACAGAGCCGCTTTGGATACTGCAAAATCTCTGGATGATCTTGAGGAGATTTTCAACCGCGAACATCTTCAGAATCAGTTCCTTCTCTATGCCGCATCCGAGGGTATACGTCCTAAGGGATATGAGTGGGAGCAGAGCGGATTCATTGTGCTTCAGCAACTTAAGGGACTCATTGGACGCTACTCCGCAATGAAGGAGGATGCGGTTTATCCTTACGTTCTCAAGATAGACAACCTTGTAGATAAGGTTAAAGAACTTGAAGGAGTGGAAGATACGGAAAAGCCGGAGGAAAAAACGGTAAAAGCGGATAAGTAAAACATTATGGCAAAGAAAGTTATTGTTGGAATGGCGTCAGACCACGCCGGTTACAAACTTAAGGAACATCTAAAACCTTTCCTGGAGAAGATGGGTTACAAGGTTAAGGACTTCGGAACTCACTCCGAGGAGAGCATGGACTACCCGGATACCGCTCATCCATTGGCATTTGCAGTGGAGAACAAGGAGGTGGATTTTGGTGTTGCAATGTGCGGAAGCGGTAACGGAATCACAATGACTTTGAACAAACACCAGGGAGTGCGCGCCGCCCTCTGCTGGACTCCGGAACTTGGAGCTTTGGCAAAGCAGCACAACAACGCAAACGTTCTCTCTCTCCCTGCAAGATTTATCTCAGAGTCTGAGGCTGAGGAGATTGTGAAGGCCTACCTGAACGCAGAGTTTGAAGGCGGCCGCCACCAGAGAAGAATAGACAAGATTCCTGTATGCCAATAGAGCCTGTTGTAATAGATGCTCATAGCTCTTCAAAGCTGGAGAGAGACCTTGCGGCCTATCCTCAGGGTATAATCTTTCCGGTAGACAAACCCTACAAATGGACCAGTTCAGACGTTGTTCGCAAGATAAAGTATGCCCTGCGTAACTACTTTGATACCAAGAATATAAAGATAGGGCACGCCGGAACGTTGGACCCTCTTGCAACCGGCCTTCTGATTATCTGCGTGGGCAAAGCCACCAAACTTTCAGAATCTCTCCAGGCGGAAAAGAAGGAGTATATTGCGGAGTTCACACTGGGAGCAACCACTCCCTCCTTTGACCGCGAACATCCCATAGACGCTCTCTATCCAACAGACCATATAACTCCCGATAGTTTACAAAGAGCTGTTTCTCAGCTTAAAGAACAGACGGAGCAACTGCCTCCCGTCTTCTCTGCAAAATATGTCAACGGTACCCGTTCATACTTTTTAGCCCGCCACGGAGAGGAGGTTGAACTAAAACCTGCACCCATAAAGATTTATGAAACAGAGCTGTTGGCAACAGACGGAGACTGGGGTCTGGAAAGGCCGTCGTATGGCTCTGATGCTGAGCATAATACCTTTATGGTGAAGAAACGCATAGCAAGTCAGGAAGACAATCCAATCCCGTTATACACTGAAAACTCGCTTCTTACGCCGGAGCAGATTAACGCACTGCCAAGAGCGGTTGTAAGAATTGAGTGCAGCAAGGGGACCTATATCCGTTCCGTTGCCAGAGATTTTGGGCTGTCACTGGGCAGCGGAGCCTTTATGTCCGCTTTAAGAAGGACCGCCTCCGGTGGTTTCCGTGTGGAGGATGCCATAAAAATTCATACTTTTTTGTAACCTTTTCCCTTGTACTACGTATAATCTTTTGCCTATCGTGTATGGGCAACACGTACAAAAGCGTTATTTATGAAGTTATCACAGTTTAAATTCCCGTTTAGAACGGAACTTATTGCCAAGGAACCTCCTCGCTTCAGAGATGAGTGTAAACTTATGGTAATGCGCAGAATCTCAGGCAAAATTGAGAACAAACTATTTAAAAATATCTTGGATTACGCCCGTGAGGGAGATATCTTTGTTTTGAATGACACTAAGGTATTCCCGGCACGTCTTCACGGAAAGAAGGAGAAGACGGGTGCGGATATTGAGGTATCACTCTTAAGAGAACTTAACAGAGAGCAGCGTCTTTGGGACGTACTGGTAGATCCGGCTCGTAAAATCAGAATTGGTAATAAGCTCTATTTTGGTGAGGATGAGGCTCTTGTAGCTGAGGTTATAGACAACACAACCTCCAGAGGAAGAACTCTCCGTTTCCTCTATGACGGTAGTTATGAGGATTTCCGCAACACTCTTTTCAGCGTTGGAGAATTCCCAATTCCAAAGGAGATACGTCTGCACCCTAACGAGTCTGACGTAGAGAACTTTAACACCATCTTTGCAAAGCACGAGGGTGCCGTTTCCGCACCTGCTGCAGGATTGCACTTCAGCCGTGAACTCTTTAAGAGAATGGAAATTAAGGGAGTAGATTACACCTTTATCACCTCTCACGTTGGTCTCAGCCACTTTGGAGGAGTAGACGTTGAGGATCTTTCAAAGCACAAGATGGGCTCTGAGAGAATGATTATCTCTGAGGAGAGTGCGGAGAAGATTAACAAGGCTAAGGATGAGGGTCACAAGGTATTTGCAATTGGTATTACCGTAGCAAGAGCACTTGAGACTCCGGTAACTACCACCAACCGCGTTAAGCCTTTTGACGGTTGGACCAACAAGTTCATCTTCCCTCCTTACGACTTTAAGATTGCAGATGCACTTGTAACAAACTTCCATCATCCTCTCTCCACTATGCTTATGTGCCAGGCGGCATTTGGTGGCTATCAGAAGGTTATGGCAGCTTACAAGCAGGCTATGCATGGAAAGGACGCCAAGGATATCTACAAATTTGGCGTTTACGGAGATGCAATGCTGATAGTTTAAAGGACTCTCTAACCGGTACAAAATCAGAGGAATAAAAACTTCTTGAGTCAAATGTACCGGATGGTAACCGGTTACGGCGGCGGATGATTATCTTGCCGCCGTTTAATTTTTATGGATGTGAGAAAAGAAGCGTTGATTTGTGCCATGAGCCGGTTGCTTATAAACCACCCTTTAACCGGCCGCAGATTGATTGAGGCCTCAGCCAAAAAAGGAGAGGGAGAGGAGGGGTTGGAGGGACTGCTTTCGGGCGGGGAATCTTTTGTTATAGAGACACTTGGAAAGGATAACGGCAAGGGAATCGCCTCCGAACTCTTCTCAAGGGAGATGATTGATTGGGCTCAGGAGGAGGCGGAGTGGTATCTTAAGAAGAGGGTCTTGATTATCCCCATAACTTCTCCTCTCTATCCCCCTCTTTTAAGGGAGTGTGCGGATGCCCCTTTTGCCCTCTATTACAAAGGGGTAAGAAGTGACGGAGAGGTTGACTGTAAGATCTTTGGGCGGAGGATGCTTAGCGTTGTTGGAACCCGCCTGGCCTCTCAGTATGGCAGGGAGTGTTGCACTTTAATCATTTCAGAACTAGCCAATCATGTCCCTAAACTGCAGATTATAAGCGGACTCGCAATGGGGATAGACGGCTGCGCCCACCTTGCCGCACTTGATAACTCTCTGGAAACCTTTGCGGTACTTCCCTGCGGCATAGATCAGATTTACCCTGCCGCTCACAGAGATATGGCTGTGAGAATATTGGAGCAGGGAGGTGTCTTGACGGAATACCCAAGAGGGATTAAACCCCTGAGGAGAAACTTCTTACAGCGTAACCGCATAATCTCCGGAATGAGTGACGCGCTGCTGGTTGTGGAGAGCCGCGTCAGCGGCGGGTCTATGAGTTCAGTGGAGTACGCCTCCGGTTACAGCAGAGACATCTTTGCCGTTCCGGGGAGGATGAGCGATGCCAACTCCTACGGGTGTAACTATCTTATAAACAGGAATGTTGCGCAACTGGTCCTCAACGGAACCTCCATTGTAAACTCAATGGGCTGGGCCAAAGACAAAATCTCAGACATTCTGCAGCAGCCAACTCTCTTTTCCGCCACCCGGGAGTTGAAGGCAAAATTATTACTATCTTTATCATTTGTTAAAGGAAGAGATGAAGAGTCACTTATCCAAGAGAGCGGAGCGGAGGTAGGGGATGTGAGTCTTGCTCTGTTGGAGTTGGAACTGGAGGGGAAGATACGCAAGGTAGCTTCCGGAGGATGGATTAAGTGCTAAATGTTTATAATTTAAGAAATTGGAACAGTTGAGATTCATAGATACCCACACTCATCCATACGATGAGGCCTTTGATGAGGACCGTAGTGAGGCCCTCCAAAGAGCGCTGGATGCCGGAGTGGAAAGGTGGATATTCCCCGGCATAGACTCCTCTACCTACAAGATTCAGAGAGAGTTGGCCACTTGTTACACGGGCACGGCCTTTATGGCAATGGGGCTCCATCCAACATCCGTCTCCTCTAACTGGAGGAAGGAGTTGGAGTTTGCCCTCAGAAAACTGGAGGAGGATGGGGACTATGTGGCTGTGGGTGAGATAGGTTTGGACGGTTACTGGAGCCGCGAGTTTATAAATGAGCAGAAGCAAGTGCTTGAGGCTCAGTTAGATTACGCTGTCAAAAAATCTCTTCCGGTGATTATCCATGAGAGGAGCACAACGGAGGAGATGCTGGATTTGATGGAAAAGTACCGCGGAAAACTATCGGGAGTATTCCATGCATTTACCGGCAGCATAGAGACTTACAGGAGAATTCGCCGCTTGGGCTTTAAGGTAGGAATAGGGGGAGTGGTGACATTCAAGAATGCGGGAGTGGCAAAAACGGTGGTGGAGATTCCGCTAGAGGAAATTCTGCTTGAGACGGATTCTCCGTGGCTGACGCCCGCACCGCACCGCGGAACAAGAAATGAGAGTTCATATATTCCGCTGATAGCAAATAAGATAGCGGAGTGTAAAAATATTCCTCTGAGCCAGGTAGCGGCCGTTACCACCCGCAACGCAGAGGAACTGTTTAAGTTGTAAAGAGAGCAACAAGATATGAAAAGGAAAATTTTGATGATTTACACCGGTGGAACCATCGGGATGAAGCAAGATGAAAAGTCAATGGCATTGGTGCCGGTAGACATCAGCCAGATTCAGGAGGAGGTGCCGGAACTCAAGAAGTTCGGTTATAGCATAGACACCTATTCCTTTGATCCTGTGATAGATTCCAGTGATATCACGCCTGCATTCTGGGTAAATCTGTGCAACCTCATTAAGAAGAACTATGAGAAATATGACGGCTTTGTAATTCTGCACGGCACTGATACTATGTCATATACGGCCTCCGCCCTCAGTTTTATGATGGAGGATCTGGCTAAGCCGGTGGTCCTTACGGGAAGCCAACTCCCTGTGGGAATGCTCAGAACGGACGGAAAGGAGAACATCATTTCATCCATCGAGATAGCGGCGGCGGTAGACGAGACGGGCCACGCAATGGTGCCTGAGGTCTGCATATACTTTGAAAGTCAGCTATATAGAGGTAACCGCACCACCAAATACAATGCGGAAAACTTCCGCGCCTTCCGCTCCGCAAACTATCCGGTTCTGGCGGACGTGGGAATCCATATCAAGTTCAACCGCTCTCTGATTCAGTACCCTAAGAGGTGGGATCTGCCGCTTAAAGTGAGGACAAAACTGGACACCAACGTGGCAATTCTGAAGATTTTCCCGGGCATCACGCCTGCCGCCATAGATGCGGTTATGGGAACAAAGGGGTGCCGCGCCGTGGTTTTGGAGACATTCGGCAGCGGAAACGCACCAACCACCAAACAATTTGTCTCCACCATCAAGAAGTGGGTGAAGAAGGGGCTGATTGTGGTAAATGTGACTCAGTGTCAGGCAGGTAAGGTGGATATGGGCGCATACGCAACCGGCGTTGCCCTCAGAGAGGCGGGAGTTGTGAGCGGCTATGACAGCACTACAGAAGCCACTCTATGTAAGCTCTTTGTACTTCTGGGCCGCTATTCTTCCTCCGCGATGGTTAAAAAAGAGCTCCAGAGGTGTCTCTGCGGGGAGATTTCAATAAAATAGGGGGGCGAGTATTACGGAGTCAAAAAAATTGCTAACTTGCACCTTGATTCAGCGACACGTTGAAACTTTAGAAAAATAATAACAGATAAACATTGTTTAATACTTTAATCACAACAAAATTTATGAAAAAAATTTTCATGTTTTTGGCAGTTGCAGGCCTAATGGCTATCACTGCCCAGAACGCAGTAGCTCAGGATGAAACACAGGCTGAGAATGCAACAGAGCAGGTAGCTCCGGCAGCTCAGGACGAAGTTCAGGCACCTGTTGATGAGCAGAACATTTTCAACCAGAAGTCTGATAAGCCTCTTTATCAGCAGATTAAGACTAAGTTCATTGAGGGTGGTCCTGCTTTCATGGTATGGGTTGTTCTCTGTCTTATCCTTGGTCTTGCAGTTGCAATTGAGAGAATTATCTACCTCAGCATGGCAACAACTAACACCAACAAACTTATAGGTGATGTTGAGGCTGCTCTTAAGGCTGGTGGCGTTGAGAAGGCAAAGGATGTTTGCCGTAACACCCGCGGTCCTGTAGCTTCTATCTTCTATCAGGGTCTTGACCACTACAATGAGGGTCTTGCAAGCGTAGAGAAGAACATTACTGCATATGGTGGAGTTCAGATGGGTAGATTGGAGAGCGGTCTTTCTTGGATTGCTTTGTTCATCGCTCTTGCTCCTATGTTGGGATTCTTGGGAACAGTTGTCGGAATGGTTAGCGCATTCGATGCTATCGAGGCAGCAGGTGATATTTCTCCAACCGTTGTAGCTGGTGGTATTAAAGTGGCTTTGATTACAACCATCGCCGGTTTGATCGTTGCCGTTATTCTTCAGATTTTCTACAACATTATCGTTGCAAAGATTGACTCCCTCGTTAACTCAATGGAGGATGCTTCAATCAACTTCGTAGACGTACTTACTAAATTCAATAATAAATAATCAGTTCAAAGAGTTATGAAGAACAAATCTTTGAAATTATTCTTTTATGTACTGCTGATTATCTCAGTTGTCATCGGCCTTGCGTTCCTTTTCTTCAACGGCGATGAGAACAGGATGGTCTCTCCAATTCTCAATTGGGCGTACATCCTTCTGTTCATCGGAATCGTATTGGCAGTAGTTCTGCCTTTGATTTTCCGCAGCGGAAGAGGTGGAAAGAAGACTCTTTGGGAACTGGTCATTTTGGTAGCAGTACTGTTGGTATCCTTCCTGCTCGCTTCAGGAAATTCAGTATCACTCTCTCCGAGTGTACCTGAGCCAACACACGGCACATTAAAGATGACGGACACCGTCCTCATTACATCTATTATCCTGCTGGTTGGTGCTATTTTGGCAACCATCTTCGGCAGCTTGTTAAGGAAAAAGTCTTAAATTTTAGGTAAGTAACATGGCAAAGAAAACACCCGAGATCAATGCTTCCAGTCAGGCGGACATTGCGTTCTTGCTTTTGGTGTTCTTCCTGATTACCACAACAATGGATGTGGATAAAGGTCTTCAGAGGAAACTTCCTCCGATGCCGGAAGAGAATCAGCAGCAGGACGAGGTGAAGATCAACCGTAGAAACATTGTGGTTGTTAAAATCAACGCACAAGACAGAATCATGGTTGGTTCAAAACCTACTGACGTTAGTGAGATCAAGGATCAGATAGTAGAGTTTTTGACCAACCCTAATGATGACCCTAACAAGCCTGAGAAGGAGGTTAAGTTCATCAAAGGATTGGGTAATTACGCTGTATCCAAAGGTGTGGTTTCATTGCAGAATGATAAGGGTACACTGTACAACACGTACATTCAGGTTCAGAACGAGATCGTTAGAGCAATCAACGAGATTCGTGACCAATTCTCTACCCAACATTACGGCAAGAAATTCGCACAGTTGGACGAAGATCATCAGAAAATTGTCAAAGAGGCTGTACCTCAGAACATTTCCGAGGCTGAGCCTAAGGACGTAAAAGCTAAGAAGTAGGAGGTTATTATGGGAAGATTTAGAAAAAGTGGAAAAAAGGTTGCACCTGCTATCAGTACTGCATCCCTTCCGGACATTGTCTTTATGCTTTTGTTCTTCTTTATGATATCCACCTCTTTCCGTCAGACGGATAAGCTGGTTCAGGTTAAACTTCCTGGAGCAACTGAGAACGTTAAGCTTGAGAGAAAGGATTTGACATCCTATATCTATATAGGTTCTCCTATCCCTTCAAAACAGGCTCAGTACGGAACGGATTCACGTATCCAGCTGAACGATTCCTATAGGACAATCAACGAGATTCGTGACTTTATCGCATCAGAGAGAGAGTCTCTTTCTGAGGCAGATAAGGCAGAGATGACCGTAGCTATCAAGGCTGATGAGAACGTCCGCATGGGTATCATTACAGATGTAAAGCAAGAACTTAGACGTTGTTCTGCCCTCAAGATTATGTACGTTGCACGTCAAAAATAATCTGAGGTAGAGTGAGAAAAAGCCGCAACCGAAAGGTCTGCGGCTTTTTTTGTACCCTCATTTTTAGTAAATTTGCATCTGATGTACCGAATAAATTCAAGTTGTTATGAAATATAAATCATTTATATCAAAGGCGGCCGTTGTGTTTGCTGCTTTAATGTTTTTGTTCTCAACATCTTACGCGCAGGAACATAAGCATTGCCAGAAAGAGGAACCCAACGCAAAGTATGTTTTCTTATTTATAGGTGACGGAATGGGCTTTGCCCACGTTGCTCTTACTGAGGCATATAAGGCTGCCGTTAAGGGAAAGATCGGAAGCGAGCCGCTGCTCTTTACCCAGTTCCCTGTAATGGGTATGGCTACTACCTATTCCGCTTCAAATATTATAACCTGCTCATCTGCAGCTGCTACGGCACTTGCATCAGGCATTAAGACATTTAACGGAGCGGTAGGTGTTTATCCGGATTCCATACCGGTTTATCAGATTTCATACAAACTGAAAGACCTTGGTTACAAGATTGGTATAATGACATCCGTAACTATAGACCACGCAACTCCTGCCGGTTTCTTTGCTCACAACATAAGAAGGAATGATTACTTCAACATTGCAATGGAACTTCCTGAGTCCGGCTTTGATTTCTTTGGAGGCGGCGGATTTGGCGGAGCATCTGCAAAGGGAGTTGAGAACCCGGAGAAGCAGATTTATGACAAGGTTGCAAAGTTCGGGTACACAGTTGCTTACGGTGTAGATGACTACAAGGCTAAGAAGGGTTCAACCAATAAGATGATTCTCTTCCAGGCAGACAAAAAACAGAAGGACAAGATACTTCCTTACGCAGTAGGAAGAACGGATAAAGACCTTACTCTCAAGCAGGTTGTGGAGTCTGCAATTGACTTCCTCTACACTCCGGAGGGCAAGGGTTTCTTTATGATGTGCGAGGGTGGAAAGATAGATTTTGCAGCACATAACAACGATGCCGCAGGTACTATTACTGAGACTATTGATATGGATGAGGCTATTGCAGTAGCATACGAGTTCTATAAGCAGCATCCGGATGAGACTCTGATTGTTGTAACCGCAGACCATGAGACCGGCGGTCTTACTCTTGGAAGAGAGAAGGGTTACAAGATGTATCTGAATGAGGTTGAGAAG
This sequence comes from Bacteroidales bacterium, assembly GCA_017618115.1. Taxonomy (GTDB): domain Bacteria; phylum Bacteroidota; class Bacteroidia; order Bacteroidales; family UBA932; genus Egerieousia. The sequence continues at coordinate 34,727 of JAFZUX010000019.1, forward strand.
GTTATAAACGAGGCTAAGAAATCTGACATCACCCTGGACAACTATATGACTAAGGATGTTAGAGATACTCTCTCCAAGAAGGCTCGCATTGGTTGGACCACCAGAAGCCACACTGGAATAGCAGTTCCTGTCTTTGCAGTCGGTTCTCACAGCAGCCTCTTTGCGGGAAGACAGAACAACATAGACATCCCTAAGAACATTATGAAGGCTATGGGTGCAACTGCTGAATATACAGACCATTACTATAAGAGAAAGGCTATATTTGACAAGGACGCTCCAATCAACTCAAATGATATTGTATTCCTTGGCAACTCTCTTACAGAGGGTGGAAAATGGAGTCAGTATTTTGCAGACGTAAATGAGAAACTTGCAAAGAAGGGCGGTGCAATCCGTAACCGCGGAATAGTTGGTGATACCTTTGGAGGTATAGACGCAAGATTGGATCAGATACTTCCGGGCCAGCCTAAGACCATCTTCTTCCTTACCGGTGCAAACGATGTAAGTCACAACCTTACAGCAGATTCCATTGCCAACGGAATCATTAACGTAGTAAGGAGAATTAAGAGAGAGAGTCCAAAAACCAAGATTTATCTTCAGAGTCTGCTCCCAATTAACGAGAGCTTTAAGAGATACAGACTTCTTACCGGAAAGACTGCAATGTTCTCTGAGATAAACGCCAAACTGAAAGAGATGGCAAAGGAGGAGAAGGTTACCTTTATTGAGCTCTATCCGCTCTTTTTGACAAACGGACCTGAGGACTTGAAATTTCCTGCATCTGAGCAGGTTCTGAATCCTAACATTACAAAAGACGGACTCCATCTTACACAAGACGGATATAAGATTTGGGCAGAAGCAATTAGAAAATACGTGAAATAAATTTAAGAGATATGGGAGAATTTACTAGAAAGAACATTAAGCAACTTCTTAAGGAAAAACCTGGATGTGAGGTTGTTGTAAAAGGATGGGTAAGAACCAAAAGAGGTAACAAGAATGTCTCTTTTATAGCACTGAATGACGGTAGTACTATAAACAATATGCAGGTTGTCTGCGCCGGAGATAAATTCAGCGAGGAGCAACTTAAAGATGTAACCACCGGAGCTTGCCTGTGCGTTAAAGGTCAGCTTGTTGAGAGCATGGGTAAAGGACAGAGCGTAGAGGTTCAGGCAACAGAAATTGAAATCTTTGGAAAGGCAGATCCTCAGGATTATCCTCTTCAGAAGAAGGGTCACTCAATGGAGTTTTTGCGTGAGATTGCTCACATGAGAATGAGGACCAACACCTTTGGTTGCGTTATGAGAATCCGCAACGCAATGGCCTTTGCAATTCATAAGTACTTTAACGAGCACGGCTTCTATTATCTTCATACTCCGCTTATTACAGAGAGTGACTGTGAGGGTGCAGGTGAGATGTTCCAGGTAACTACAATGGATCTGAAGAACATCCCTATCTCCAAAGAGACAGGTGAGGTAGATTACTCTTCAGACTTCTTTGGAAAGCAGACCGCTCTTACCGTAAGCGGACAGTTGGAGGGCGAGTTGGGAGCAACCGCACTTGGAAAGATTTACACATTCGGTCCTACTTTCCGTGCAGAGAACTCCAACACTCCTCGCCACCTTGCAGAGTTCTGGATGATAGAACCTGAGATGGCTTTCTATGACAACAATGATAACATGGAACTTGCAGAGGACTTCATTAAGTCCCTGGTTAACTACGCTTTGGAGAACTGCCAGGAAGACCTCCAGTTCCTCAACGATATGTTTGACAAGGGACTCATAGAGAGAATGAAGAGCGTTACCCAGACAACATTCCAGAGAGTAACTTACACTGAAGCCATAGATATCCTTGAGAAGAGCGGTGAGAAGTTTGAGTTCCCTGTTCACTGGGGCACGGACCTTCAGAGCGAGCACGAGAGATATCTTGTGGAGAAACACTTTGGTAAACCGGTGATTCTGACAGACTTCCCTAAGGATATAAAGGCATTCTACATGAAGCAGAATGATGACGGAAAGACCGTTCGCGGAATGGATGTCCTCTTCCCTAAGATTGGAGAGATCATTGGCGGAAGTGAAAGAGAGCCTTCATACGAGAAGATAATGAAGAGAATAGAGGAACTCAAGATGGATACCAAGAACCTCTGGTGGTACCTGGATACCCGTCGTTGGGGAACCTGTCCTCACGCAGGATTCGGACTCGGATTTGAGCGTCTGCTTCTCTTTGTTACAGGAATGCAGAACATTAGAGACGTGATTCCGTTCCCAAGAACTCCAAAGAACGCAGAATTCTAACAGACAAAAAACTATAGGTATGTTAATAATAGGAATAGCCGGCGGTACCGGAAGCGGAAAGACAACGGTAGTCCGCAAACTTAAGAAACACTTTAAGAATGAGGATTTTGTAGTTGTCCCTCAGGATTCATACTACAAGGACAGCAGTTATATGACTCCGGAACAGAAGGCTGCAAACAACTTTGACCACCCTAACTCCGTAGACTTTGATCTGCTTATTTCAGATCTTAAAAAACTTAAGAGCGGACAGAGTGTTGAGCAACCGGTATATTCCTATATAACATGCTCACGCTCAACCACGGAGACGGTTCACGTAGAGCCTGCAACCATCATCATTGTTGAGGGTATTCTCATCTTTACAAATGAGGAACTCAGAAATATGTTTGATATCCTCATCTATGTAGATGCAGATGCAGATGACCGCCTGGGCCGTGTAATTCAGAGAGATATAGAGGAGAGAGGTAAGACGGTTCAACAGGTTTTGAAGCGTTACCAGGAGACCGTCAAACCAATGCACCTTCAGTTCATAGAACCAAGCAAGCGTTACGCAGATATCATTGTTCCGCAAGGTGGCCATAACACGGTGGCTATAAGCATTTTGATAGCAACCATTGAGAAAGCTCTCCTTACCAAGGGAGAATAATATGGACAACAAAGATAAGCGTAGCAGGCGTATAGGTCTCTATATCACTGCAATATTCCATCTGCTTTTAATCATAATCCTTCTTATCCTTTCCATCTCCTACGTGAGAAGGGAGGAGGTCTCCTTTATTACGGACAGTGAAGGAAGGATTGCCAAAGAGAGACAACTCCTTGAGGAACAGAAACAAGAGGAGATTAAAGCCATGGCTAAAAGCCAGTTGGAAGAGCAGATGGCGGCAACTCCTCAAAACCTCAAAGCCATCCCCGTTTCATCCAACACTTCAAATTTAAAGGATGACCGCAATACGGACACCAAGCAACTTAAGGAGGATATGGACCGCCTTTCCGGAAAGGTTAAGGAGATGGCAGCCATCGAGAGTCCTAAAGGGGTAGACGATGTGCCTAATGCAGGGCCTGTTACAAGCCAGGAGCCTCCAAAGAAAATCTACATTGGTCCTTCAGTGCTCAACTGGTCTTTGGAGGGTAGAAGGGCCTTCTCTCTCCCTATCCCGGTCTACAAGTGCAAGGGGGGAGGAGATGTTACCGTCCGCATTTACGTTCAAAGAAACGGATACGTGCAAAAGGCTCAGGTTGAAGAGAATGCATCCGTCCCGGACGGTTGCATAAGAAATGCCGCCCTGGCCGCTGCTAAAAAATCCAGATTTTCAATGTCCGATACGGCACCTGAACCTCAGATAGGTCAGATCACCTACAGATTTATCTCCCAGTAAAACCCACAGATTTACAGAGTCTTCTGCCAGTTCCAAGCGGAACGCAGCACGTCCTCAATAGGGGTGTCTGCACTCCAACCCAGTTCTCTCTTTGCTTTTGAAGGATCTGCCCACACCTGCTCAATATCTCCCGCTCTTCTTGGTGCAATCTCATATTTCAGATTAACTCCCGTTGCAGAGATAAACCCTCTAACAAGCTCAAGGACAGAGAGTCCGCGGCCCGTACCCAAATTGTATACAAACCACCTTCCCGTCTTTGCAGCATCTACATACGTTGGCTCATCTATAACCTCAGGCACTGTAACTCTCTCTTCCATAAGCTTATCTATAGCCTTAACGTGTGCCTTTGCCAGGTCCACCACATAGATGTAATCTCTGATGCAGCTTCCGTCCGGAGTATTGTAATCATCTCCGAACACATTCAGATGATCTCTGATTCCGGCAGCGGTTTGAGTGATAAAAGGTACAAGGTTCTGAGGCACTCCTCTTGGAAGCTCTCCAATGAGTGCAGAAGGGTGTGCTCCTATAGGATTGAAGTAGCGCAATGCGCACACTTTCACGTTGTTATAAGCAATCACGCTGTCTGACAAAATCTCCTCTGCCATCTGTTTGCTCTTGCCGTAAGGGGAGAGTGACCTCTTGAGCGGTGCGTTCTCCGATATAGGAAGATGCTCCTTATCCGGCTGGCCGTAAACCGTTGCGGAAGAGGAGAATACAATGTTTGCTCTCTTGCCGCAGTCTCTCATCAGCTCAATGAGGTTGAGCAGTGAGACCATGTTGTTTCGGTAGTAATCCAGCGGCTTTTCTATGCTCTCGCCCACCGCCTTGTATGCCGCAAAGTGAACCGCGCCAACAATATCGGGATGCTTCTCAAAGACCTTTTTGAACTCCTCCTTGTTGGAACAGTCTGCCTTTTCAAAGACAACTTCCTTCTTCACGATGGTTTCTATTCCTTTGAGTACCTTATCGTTGGAGTTATAGAAGTTGTCCACTCCAACTACATCATACCCTGCGTTGATGAGTTCAACCCAAGTGTGGGAACCTATAAATCCGGTACCGCCCGTAAGAAGAATTTTGCCTTTACTCATAATGTTTCAAAATAATTAAGTTGTAAGCACAAATTTAACTAAAAAGAGTCAGATTCATAACTTTGTTCTGTGAAAGGAGTGCAAGCAACTGACACAAAGCATGCATAACAGCATAAATAACTGGATAATAAATCATTAACAATAACTTAAAAAACAATTTATTATGAAAAAGATTTTTTTCAGCGTCTTCACAGCAGCCGGCATCGTTGCTATGTTGGCTTCTTGTTCAGCTAAGCCTGAGAAAGTTACCGCAATGGTAGCTCCCGGTGACAAAGTTGCCGCAGTTGTAGTTGAGTTCAACAAGGCAGTTTCTGCAGAGCAGATTTCAGCAGATGCTTTTGAGGTTGAAGGTCAGGAGGTTGTTGCAGCATTCGTATGCGACCAGGATCCAACCGTATGCCCTGAGCCAAAAGAGAAACCAGAGTGCAAGAAAGAGTGTGACTCTACAAAGGCAGAGTGCACAGAGGCAAAACCTGAGTGCAAAGAGGGTAAACCTGAGTGCGATGGCAAACATGAGTGCAAAGGTGACAAACCAGAGTGCAAAGCAGAGTGCGACTCCACAAAGGCTGAGTGCCCGGAGGCAAAACCTGCAAAACCTGAGTGCAAAGGCAAGGACGGTAAGTTCGTAGTCCTCGTTCTGAAGCACGAGTGCCCAGAGGTAAAACCTGAGTGCGACTCAACAAAGGCTTGTCCGGAAGGAAAACCTGAGTGTGGCAAACCAGAAGGATGCCCAGAGGCAAAGGCTGAGTGTGACTCAACAAAAGCTTGTCCTGAGGCAAAGGCTGAGTGCGATTCAACTAAGAAGTGTGAGAAACCTGAGATTGCTGTTCCTGAGGTATCTGTAAAGCAGGTTAAGGACATTGCAGCAGCAGACGGCACAACTCTTAAGGCTTGGAGCCAGGCATTCAAGGCTACAGCAGCAGCTCCTGCATTCATGGGTCCTAAAGGCCCTAAGGGTCCAAAGCACGCTTGCAAAGGTGAGAAACCTGAGTGCGAGAAAGCTTGCGAGAAAGCAGAGCCTGCAAAGTAATTTGCCCAACGCTTAACTTAAATTAACGGAGAGGTTAAACGCCTCTCCGTTTTTTATAACTATCTTTGTCCTTATGGAACGTAAGAAGATAACATTTGAGTCCTTTATCAGAGGCATCCTAATCACCCTGCTTATAGTTGGTATCTACTTTCTCATCCGTAGATTAAGCAGTGCATTGCTTCCGTTTGTAATTGGCTGGCTTATTGCCTACTGGATGTACCCGCTGGTACGCTTCTTCCAGTACAGATGCAAGATGAAGTTCAGATTGCTTGCAATGCTGGCAGCCTTTGCAGCGGTTGTAGGAGTCATCTGGCTAATTGTAGTCCTTATTGTTCCTCCAATGCTGGAAGACTTTGTGAAGGTAAAGGATATGTTAGTTTCATACGTTCAGGGCAACTACAACACAAGCGGACTCTCTGCAACCATCCATCAGTTCCTAAGCGAGAAGCTCAATCTGGGCCAGTTTAAGGGCGGCAATTTTGATCTGGAGAGTTTCTCCGCCATGGCCAAAGAGATTATGCCAAAGGTCTGGAACGTTCTAAACTCCTCATTCAGGGCCGTATCCAGCATACTGAGCATTGTGATGATGCTTCTTTACATAGTCTTCATACTTTTAGACTACGAGAGACTTTCAGAGGGTTGGAAAGACCTTCTTCCAAAGAAAATACGCAAAGGCACCATCACCCTTGTAAGCGACGTGGAGACCGGTATGAACCGCTACTTCCGCGGCCAGGCACTTGTTGCACTCTGCGTGGGTATCCTCTTCTGCATCGGCTTTCTCATCATAGGTTTCCCTATGGCTATCCCGATGGGTCTTATGATGGGCGCTCTTGCTATGGTGCCATACCTGCACTTTGCCGGCTTCATCCCAATCTTCATCCTTGCCGCCGTCAAATCTGCAGAGACCGGCCAGAGTTTCTGGCTCATTATATTGCTGGTAATCATTGTCTTCTCAGTCATCCAGGTTATTGAAGACGGCTTCCTCACCCCTAAGATCATGGGAAAGGTAACAGGCCTCAGCCCTGCTATCATCCTTCTCTCCCTCTCCATCTGGGGCTCACTGCTGGGCATCTTGGGAATGATCATCGCTCTCCCAATGACAACCATCCTACTTTCCTACTACAAGAACTACGTTCTCAACCAACCCGCCCCAACAGACCTGGAGAGTACAGACCACCAGGAAGATGTTAATGATTGATTATGGACAGATTAGAACACTCAGTTGAGGTAAAACATAATTATGGCTTGAATTGCTGCCAGGCAGTCCTCCTGGAGTTTGCTCCGGAGATTGAAAACGCCAGGCAGATGACCAAAGAGCAACTTCTCAACCTCGGTTCCGGATTCGGAGCCGGGATGGGCTCAATGAACGGCACCTGCGGAGCGCTTTGTGGTGCTGCAATGGTCGTAGGCCTGCTCAATAACTCGGAAAACCCCACTACAGCCATCACCAGAGAGCTCTCCAACGCCTTCAAGGCCAAAGTGGGCGCCCTCACTTGCAGAGAAATTAAAGGCGCAGACACCAAACAGCCTCTCTGCTCCTGTGACAACTGCGTCCGCCACGCCGTCCGCCTCACAGAAACTGCCCTCTAAAATTTATCTATTTCACGTTAAAACGTGAATGTTACATTTATGTCAATTTTTCGCTTTTCCAAAAATTTTATATCTTTGCGGCACTTTCCCAAAAACGAACAACGACTATTTGCAGAGTAACAGAGTAATGAAGAAACAATTTTACATAGCTCCACTTTCAGAAATTGTTGAAATTGTTCAAGAAAGTGGGTTGTGCATTACATTAAGTCAGGCAAGATTCATTGGTTTTTTAGAGGATGGAGGGGATTTGTAATGAAAAGGTCTGTATTTAACAATATTCTTTTGAGAGTTGTTTTAATACTGCTCTCTGTTTGTGTTTTATCATGCACAAAAGAGGATAGATATGTGCCTGAAGAAGAGCCGGTTGTCATAGATAATTCGTTCCCATTTTCAATTACGGTGGGAACCGGTGCAAATACCAGAGCTGGCGTAAATTCTTCTGGTGAATATGTCTTCCGTGATGGAGATATGTTGTTTGTAGCCAATAGCGATCAGTCAATTCGAGGAGAGTTAACATTGACTTCAACTTCTGATGAGGGAAGGAAGGGGACATTTAGTGGCGCATTTAACGAAGAACCATCTGAGGGCACAACCTTTTATGTGACTTTGGTAAGTGGAGGAAACGACAAGATACATACATTAGTGGGTGAAGCACCTTACCGTTATGTTGCTGCAACTAGAACTTATCCTACAGGCGTACCGGCAACACCGGGAGATCCACCCGTACAAGGAGCAATAGCTTCTTCATTGGAGGAAGCAATCAACTGGTATAGTGACTTTACTGGTTCCTTCAACTACGGAGAAACAAATAGTTGCAATTTAAGTCAAGGCTCTACATTCATTGAATTTAATATTAGATACTTGGATATTTATGTAGATTCAAAATCGTTTGGAGAAGATGCCATAATTGAATTTACTAATACTAATGGTGAATCCGAAATTACTGCTGATCATAGAGAGGGGGTAGTCGCTTTAACCGCCGATGAGGCTGGATATGCTTATTCACAATGTTTTGTTGCTTTCCCAGGCGGAACTGTACTTGATGGTGCTGAAGTAACAATATCTTCGGATGATTTTCCAGATATGGATTTTTCAATTAAAGGTGCAACTTTACAGAAAAGCAAGAAATACAATGTAAAGAGGGATGTAGTAGATGATTTTTCTATAGTGACGACAACGGATAATACTACTATAACCTTTAATAGTTATTATCTTAGATCTGGAGCTGGTGTGCAATATCAAATTGCTCCTAGCGAAGACTGGTTGTCTTACACGGAGCCTCTAACTGGCTTGGCTGCAAATGTTGTTGTAAGTTTTCGTGCTAAGCGTGTTGATGTAGGAGCGGGGAAAGGTGTCTATGATAATCAGACTAATACAGATGCGCAAGGTCCTACCACATGGCCTAAGAGTGCAGGACGCCCAATTTTTACATTTTCTCAGCCGGTAAAGGTCTATGGAGACATAATGTCTTTACTATGTGACGCAAATTACAATAAAACTAACTATCTCAACAAACATGATTTTTCGGGGTCTTTTTGGAATGTTACCAATATGGATATTCATGAAGACCGTAACCTGGTTCTTTCTGCACAGGATCTCACTAGCGGTACCAATCATTACCAAAACATGTTTAGACAAAGTTCCATAGTTAAGGGCAATCACATAGTTATTTCTGCTGTAACAATGGGTAATTATAGTTGCAATAGCATGTTTAAGCAGTGCTATAGTATGACATCAGCTCCCGTACTTAAGTCAACAACTATGGCTCCTTATTGTTACCAGTCTATGTTTGAGAAATGCCGTAGTTTGACGGAAGTTCCAGAACTTAAGGCAAAGATTTTAGATACGAGTTGTTATAGGCAAATGTTTTGTGGAACAGGAGAAAACATGGTTTTGACATCTGTTCCGGAAGACCTGTTACCTGCAACTGAATTGGAACCGGATTGTTATTACCAGATGTTTTGTAATTGTAAAAATCTGGCAAACGCTCCAAAATTACCGGCTACATCATTAGCGGAGAAGTGCTATTTTCAAATGTTTTATGGTTGCAAAAGTTTAACTTCCGCCCCAGAACTTCCAGCAACCATACTTGCAGACGTTTGTTATGAAGGAATGTTTCTTGATTGCACGAAACTGACTAGTGCCCCAGAACTTCCAGCAACCACACTTGCTCCTTATTGCTATCACAATATGTTCCGTGGTTGTATTCAGTTAACTGTAGTACCAGCACTGCCAGCCACTACTTTAGCTGATTTTTGCTACCGCAGAATGTTTGAAGGATGTACTAAAATAACAACTGCCCCAGAACGACTGCCAGCAACGACACTTGCTCAATCGTGCTATGTGTCAATGTTTAAAAACTGCAATAAGTTAAAAACAGCGCCTGAACTTCCAGCGACTACACTTGCAGATAGTTGTTACTGTGAAATGTTCAGACTCTGCAAGATTATAACGGAATCGCCAGTACTTCCAGCTGAGACTTTGAAAAATTATTGTTATGATAGAATGTTTTATGATTGCTATGTATTAAAGACCGTAACTTGTTTAGCTACTAATCCAACTGATCCTAACGTAAAAGAACCAACTATTTCATGGTTGGCTGGAGTCATTGTTACACAAGGAAGTAATGACCATACTTTTTATGTCAATGAAAATATTTTCGGACAAGATTTATGGGAGCGTGGTGATTCTGGAATACCTTATGATTGGATAATAGAACCATATAATCCAGAATAGTGTTTTGATTGAGGTTTGAAAAAGAAAAAAGGGCTCGCCGGTGACATGAACCCCGAAAGTTAGACAAAAAACTTTCGGGGTTATGTTATGCGAAAAAAGCATTCTTACGAAGATCGCCTCAAGTATATGAAGATGCTTGAGGCGGGGTATAGTGTACACTATATCCATGAGCACTATGGAA
>JAFZUX010000003.1 GCA_017618115.1 Bacteroidales bacterium
GCAACAGCAGCAGAATCAGCAGAACCAGCAGAATCAGGATCAAAACCAGGATCAAAATCAGGACCAAAACAAAGATCAGAATAAGGACCAAAACAAAGATCAAAACAAAGATCAGAACCAGGACCAGAACAAAGACCAGAACAAAGACCAGAACAAAGACCAGAACAAGGACCAAAATCAGGACCAAAATAAAGATCAAAACAAGGACCAAAATAAAGACCAGAACAAAGATCAGGATCAGAACAATCAGGATCAGAACAAGGATGACAAAAACCCTCAGGGTCAGCAGCCTCAGCAGCAGAAAATGAGCCAACAGGCGGCAGCTCAGATGCTTCAGGCTATTCAGGATAAGGAAAATCAGACTCAGGAGAAGGTTAAAAAGGCAAAAGCCGCCGCAAGGAATAAACAGAAAGAGAAGAATTGGTAAATTTGCATTCAGCCAAATGGGTATGAAAAGAGGTTATTCAATACTATTGTTGTGTTTTACGCTCTTGATTTCGCTCTCCGCAGCAACGGGGCAGAACACCTTTAAGGTGGAGGCTCCGAACATTGTGGGAAGCGGGGAGAGATTTCTCGTTAAGTTCATCTCTGACGGAGACGTTACAAATTTTGTCCGTCCAACCATTACGGGTGCGGATGTGATTGCGGGTCCATCCACATCTACATCCAGTTATACCTCCTGGGTAAACGGCAAGAGGACAGACTCTTACACTGTTACCTATACTTACGTGCTGGAGGCGGACCAGCAGGGTCAGATTAACATCACCCCTGCAACGGCTACCATTGGAGGGAATACATACTCCACCCGTTCCATTACAATTGATATTGTGAAAGGTGCCTCTTCTCAAAGCAGCGGCTCTCAGACATCTCAGGGCAGCCAGCAAAGCGGCGGCAACCAGAACGGAAATCAGGATCCCTTCTCCTCTATGGATGAGGATGACCCGGGAATCACCTACGGCAAGGCGGACCTCTTTTTAAGACTCTCCTTCAACAAAACCAAGGTTGTAAAGGGCGAGCCTATTATTGCAACTCTGAAACTCTACACCCGTTCCAATATTGTGGGGCTGGAAGATGTTAAAATGCCTGTTTTTAACGGCTTTTGGAGTCAGGAGATAGAAGTACCTCAGAACATCAACTTCACCCGTGAAAAGGTGGGGAATCAGATTTACAGCAGCGCTCTCATAAGACGTTATATGATAATGCCTCAGCAGAGCGGCTCCCTTACCGTAGATCCTTGCGAAATGGTCTGCCAGGTGCAGGTTGTTACCAAGAAAGCCCGCAGCCGCAGCATCTTTGATGATTTCTTTGACAATGATACTTACGATGTTGTAAAGAAGAAACTCAGCACCGGAAAGCAAGTTATTCACGTAAGCGAACTTCCGGGCGGAGCACCTGAAAGTTTTGGCGGAGGAGTTGGAAAACTCTCAATGACTGCCCGTCTTACAAAAGACAGCCTTAAGTCTAACGAGGCCGCTTCACTTATTGTAGAGCTCTCAGGTTCAGGTAACTTGAACCTGATTGAGGCTCCAAAGGTTGAACTCCCGCAGGACTTTGAGAAGTATGACGCCAAGAGTACCAACAACTTTAACAATACCGCAGAGGGTGCTGTGGGCAAGAAGGTTTACGAGTATCCATTCATTCCAAGGGCGGACGGAACCTACACAATTCCTTCTATTGAGTACTCTTACTTTGATCTGAATCAGAGAAGATATGTGACTTTGCATACGGAACCTATTGAGGTTAAGGTTGCTAAGGGAAGTGCAAATCCTAACGGAGCAACATTTATTCCTGCATCTCAGAAGAGTGTGGGCAACCTGGGGGACGATATCAGATACATAAAGACCGCAATGCCTTCACTTAAGAAGGCGGGCCGTTTTACGGTTTTGAGCTGGCCGTTCTATCTGATTGCAGCACTGCTTATTGCAGGCTTCTTTGGAATAAAGAAACTTACTTCCAGCCGCATTGCTCTGGCAAAGGATGTGATGCGCACCCGTAACCGCAAGGCAAACAAGGTGGCACGCACGCGTCTGAAGAAGGCACAGAACTACCTCAGCCAGAACAAGGTACAGGAGTTCTATGAGGAGCTTCACAAGGCTCTGCTGGGTTACACCTCAGACAAACTCTCTATTCAAAGGTCTGAACTCCAGAGAGATGTAATTGAAGAGACACTGCTTGGAAGAAACGTTCCAACGGAGCAGGTTGCCTCTTTAATCTCCCTTTTGGATGACTGCGAGATGGTACGCTATTCCCCTGAGGGAGCGGCGGGTGCAATGGATGCACAGTACAAAAAGGCTGTTGGGCTTATCTCCGATTTGGAAAACAAACTGTAAAGAAACTATCGTGATGAAAAAGACTCTATATACACTTTTGGTTCTGCTCCTCTCCGCCACTGCCTTTGCGCAAAGTGCCGAGTGGAACAGTGCAGTAGCGGCTTACTCTGAGGGGAAATATGATGAGGCTGCAAACGCTTTTCTCTCAATTGAAAAGAGCGGAGAGGTCTCTCCGGAGCTCTTCTATAACCTTGGAAATACCTATTACAGAGCCAATAAGATAGGTAAGGCCGTTCTCTATTATGAGAGGGCGTTAAAGCTGGACCCATCCAACAAGGATGTGCAGAACAACCTTCAGCTGGCCCGTCTGAAGACTTTGGATAAGATAGACGCCGTACCTGAGTTTGTGCTTCTGACCTGGATTAAAAACATCCGCTCCTCCATATCTTCAGACGGCTGGGCAGTGGTCTCCCTTCTCCTTCTGGCTCTGGCACTTATGCTGATGCTGCTCTACCTTTTCTCCAGAAGAAGCCGCATTAGAAAGTTGTTCTTTATACTCTCGATAGTTTGCTTCTTTATAACTGCCGTAAGCTTCCTCTTCTCTTTGGCGCTGGCTTCCAATGCAAGGGAGAGTTCATCTGCGGTTGTGGTGGAGAGTTTGGGCAGCGTAAAGAGTTCTCCGCAATCCGGAGGCAACTCAATTTTCATTCTCCATGAGGGAACAAAGATGAAGGTACTGGAGAATGTGGGTGAGTGGTATAAGATAGAAATTGAAGACGGAAGGCAAGGATGGATTAAAGCGGGAGATGTAGAAATAATCTGATACTTAAATAGATAGAATGAAAAGAGTAAGATTTATCCTGTTACTGGTGGCAGTTGTCTTTATGGCATCTGCCATCTCTGTTTATGCACAGAAGGTAGAAAACGGAACCTTCAGCGGAACCTATATCCCTCAGAAAGCGGACGGCTCTCTGCAGTTTGCAGTGCTGAGTGACGTGCACATCTCTCTTGGCAGTGCCAGCGTAAAGGGAACTGAGGCTTGCGTGGAGGATATCAATAAAAATCCTAACATTCAGTTTGTTATGATTACCGGAGACATTGCAAACTTTGGTTCCGATGATGAGATTAAAAGTGCAAAAAGGATATTTGACGCTATAAAAGTCCCTTGGTTTATAATTCCCGGAAACCATGACGCTACCTGGAGCGAGAGCGGAACCAACTCATTTACAAAGATATTCGGCTATGAGAGGTTTGAGTTTGAGGCGGGCAAATTTAAGTTCCTGGGTGTTCCGTGCGGTCCTAACATAAGGATGGCTCCCGCTTTGGTTCCAAGAGAGAGCATGTTGTGGCTCAAGGATGAGGTGAATGCTCTTCCGGAGGACAAGCCTCTCTTCTTTGTAACTCACTATCCGTTAGACTCTTCTCTTATTAAATATGATGACGTTCTTAACACCATTAAGAGCAGAAACATACAGCTTGTATTCTCCGGTCACTGGCATCAGGACCGCGCAATGGTTTATGACGGAGTTCCGGGTGTGATTGTCCGTTCAACTTTGGCAACTTCAAAGGGTGATGTGGGTTATGTGATTGCCACAATCAAGGGTTCAGTAATTACTTTCCAGGATAAGATTGTGGGAAAGAAGGAGCCGGGAAAGATTTGGTACACAGTGCGTATGAGCAACGGCCCTGCATATCCGGACAACGTAGAATACCCGCAGCCGGTTAATGACTACAACGTTCGTTTCCCTCAGGTTACCCAGGTGTGGAGATATGAGAACAATGCAGATGTGGGCTCAGGTGCAGCCATCTGGAGAAAGGGTAAAATGGTTATGCCTAAGGAGGGAGTGAACGCGCTTCCGTCTGTTGCCAACGCCGTGCAAAAGGGTGATATTGTGATTTTTGCAGACGAAGCGGGAATGATTTACGGCCTGGATGCAACCTCCGGAGATAAACTCTGGAGTTTTAAGACGGATGGCAAGACCTTCTCAACTCCGGCCGTAAGCGGAGATTATGTTGTTGTGGGAAGTTCAGACAACAACATCTATTGCCTCAATCCTAAAGACGGCTCCTTAAGATGGAAATACACCTGCAACAAATCTGTACTTGGTACTGCAAATATCTATAATGGAGTAGTTTACATTGGTACGTCAGATAACGTTTTCCGCGCATTGGATCTTAAGACGGGCAAACTCAAATGGAGTTATGACAAGATGAAGAGCTTTGTGGTAAGCCGTCCGTATGTAGATAAGCAGCAGGTGGTTATTGGAGACTGGGGCAACACTCTCTACTCCTTTAACCATAAAGACGGCAAACTCCAGTGGGAGTGGATGACTAAAATTAAGGTGCGCAACTACTCTCCAGCTCAGGTATGGCCCGTTAAATCAAAAGGTTATCTTATGATTACCATTCCGGATAGATGCAGTTATGTGCTTGATGCCAAAACCGGAAAACAGATTGCAAAGGTTTACGGCGGAAGAGAGGCTGTGGGACTCTCTCCAAACGGAGAAGAGTACTACATAAAGAACATGAAGGATACCGTAAGGGCCTACTCGCTGGATAAGATTCTGAGCAAGGCAGACAACGGAGCACAGCTCAACGCTCAGGATGTTAAGACCTGGCAGACCATAACCGAGTACGGCTACGAGATAGGACCTACCCCTATAATTGCCACACCTACAGGCGGTAAGGACGGCAAAGGACTGGTATTCATTGCAACCAGCCGCGGCTGTATCTTTGCCCTCAGAGTCTCAGACGGTGCAGTGGAGTGGCAGCACGAGGTATCAAAGGCTTTGGTAAATTATATTCTCCCGATAGGTGAACATCAACTTCTGGTAAGCACAATGGACGGAGTTATCACCCTTCTTTCCTACTGATGATGAAGAAATTAACCCTCATAACCTTGCTGCTTCTTCTCTCCCTTACCGTATTTTCACAGAGCAAAAAGGAGAGAGAAAGAGAGGAACGCATTAACCAACTTATGAACCAACTCTCTATAAGAGAGAAGGTTGCACAGCTTTTTATCTTTGATACATATCCAAAGCCGGATGAGAAACGTACCGCTTTTGAAGACTCTCTTGTAACTGAATACGGAGCGGGAGGTATCATTGTTATGGACGGTTCCGTCTATGATATAGTTGGAAGGATGAACGCTCTTCAGAGCAAATCCAAGGTTCCTATGCTTGTTACCATAGATGCGGAGTGGGGTGCGGCTATGCGTTTTGAGGAGTACGTACGTTACCCAAAACAGGAGCAGCTCTCCAAGCTTCCTAATGCTGAGAAGTTCGTTTACAAAATGGGACGCAATATAGGCAAAGAACTTAAGGATCTGGGGATTGCAGTGAACTTTGCTCCGGTTGTGGATGTAAGCCCGGATAACGATATCGTACGCCAAAACAAGCAGAAGACAGCCATTGCTCCCCGCTCTTTTGGCAGCAATCCTAAGTGGGTTGCAACTCTGGCCTCCGCCTACCTCAGAGGTATGAAGGAGGAGGGGACATTCGGCTGTGGCAAACACTACCCCGGAATTGGGGATACCTACATAGACACTCACGATGAGATGCCTACCATCCACCACTCCAAAGCGGTGCTGGACAGCGTAGATCTCTACCCTTACCAAAAGCTTATAGGTGAGGGGCTTGAGATGATTATGGTTGGGCACATAGCGAGTCCGGAGATAGACCCGTCTCTCCTTCCTATGTCACTTTCAAAGCCTTGCATAGAGAACCTCTTAAGGGGAGAGCAGAACTACAAGGGGATTGTTATAACGGACGCCATCGTGATGAAGGGAATATCAGAGGGGAGAGATCCGGTTGAGGTGACGGTAGAGGCTTACAAAGCGGGCTCGGACATTCTGCTAATGCCTATAGAGATAAAGGGCTCCATTGAGGCTATTGCAGACTCCGTTCAAAGAGGCGTTTTCTCTTTAGACGAACTCAACGCCAAGGTGAGAAGAGTGCTCACTCTCAAGGCAAAAGCAGGCCTTTTAGACAAGGACTACAACCCTGTGGTAACAGATATTGAGCGCAAGGTAAAGCGTGCCTTCAAAAGAGACAACCGCCTCATTAAGCAGATGAAAAAGGCAAAGAACAAGGCGGAAAGAATCAACCTTGTGGAGCGCCCATATTTTGCAGGGGCTCAGGCTGGTATAAACTTTTAATAAAAAAAACACTCAATATGAAGAGCAAAATCATATCACTTTTAATCATTATGGTATTATCTCCAATAGCACTCTTTTCTCAGAGCAAAGCGGATGTAAGACATCAGAAACAGGTAGATGAACTGATGAGTAAACTCTCTGTTAGACAGAAAGTTGCACAATTATTCATCATTACCATAAGCCGTAATCCTTCTGAGAAAACCAAGGCTTTCCAGGACTCTTTGGTAAGAGAGTACGGAGTTGGAAGCATAATCATTATGAGAGGTCCTATTGCTGAGTTCATAGAGAGAGTTAACTATCTGCAATCTATAAGCACCATTCCTCTTTTGGAGATGACAGATGCAGAGTGGGGTGCCAATATGCGTTTTGCGGAGTATCCAGCTTATCCGCGTCAGGCACTGCTTGCAAGAATAGAAGATAATCCGGAAAAGTTTCTCTACAAGATGGGAAAGAATGTTGCTAAGGAGTTGAAAGACTTGAACATATACGTTAACCTTGCTCCTGTTGCAGATGTCTGCCCGGACCCTTACAACAAAGCGGACGGCCAACGTTCCTTCTGCGGAGATCCTCAGGTTGTGGCAGACCTTGCCACCGCCTATATGAAGGGAATGCAGGATAACGGAATTTATGCCTGCGGAAAACACTACCCGGGCCACGGAGATACATACGTAGATTCTCACTATGAGAGACCAATCATAAACCACTCAAAAGAGAAACTCTACAATGAGGATTTATTCCCTTACAACAAGATGATAGCCAACGGTTTGGCTATGGTTATGGTGGGCCACTTCTCATACCCTGTAATAGACCCGAGCGGAGACCCTATGTCCATCTCCAAACTCTGCGTACAAGACGTTCTTAAGGGAGAGCAGGGATTTAAAGGTGTGGTTATGACAGATGCCGTTACAATGCAGGGCCTCTCCAAGGGCAAAGACCCAATAGACATTAACACAGCTGTTTACAAGGCCGGTTCAGATATGATTCTTATGCCGGATGAGCCAATGAAGGCAATAGAGGCCATTGCAGATTCCGTTTCCAGAGGAATCTACTCCATGGAGGAGTTGGATGCAAAGGTTCGTAAAGTCTTAACAGTAAAGGCAAATGCAGGCTTCTTTGATAAGGGCTACAGTCCAATTGTTAAAGACCTTGACAAAAAGATTGCAAGGGCAACAAGAAGAGACAACCGTCTTATCCGCAAAATGCAGAAGGCCATGGCCCGCTCCTCCAAGCCTGAAATCACCCCGCTCGGCCAGGACCGCACTCTCATCCTTGATAACCAAGGAAATAAAAAATAGGACTCCTATTTAATTAAACCACGAGCTTTTAGCATAGCATCCGGGTTTGGCTGGGCGCCGGTAAACATCTCAAAGAGTACCATAGGTTCCTCACTGCCACCCTTTTCCAGGAGGGTCTTGCGGAATTTGTCTGCAACCTCTCTGTTGTAGATGCCGTGCTTTTTGAAGTAATCAAAGGCATCTTTTTCCAACACCTCACTCCAGAGATAACTGTAGTAACCTGCGCTGTAACCGGAGTTGAAAATGTGGTTGAAGTAGGTTGTGCGGTATCTTGGAATTATCTCGTCTATGAGTCCCATGTCCTTGCAAACCTTATCTTCAAATGCCTTAATATCAATGCCGTCCAACTGGTCCTCATCAAGTTCATGCCACTTCATATCAAGTATGGAGGCGGCTGCAAGTTCTGTGGTTGCAAAACCCTGGTTGAACTTGGATGAGTTGTTGATCTTGGCAACTAGAGAATCCGGAATAACCTCACCAGTCTTGTAGTGCTTTGCATAGAGAGCCAGAATCTCAGGCTGGAATGCCCAGTTCTCATTGAACTGTGAGAAGGTCTCAACAAAGTCTCTTGTAACGTTGGTTCCGCTGACGGTAGGGTAGTGGCACTTGGTAAGAAGTCCGTGGAGTGCGTGACCGAACTCGTGGAATACGGTCTCAACCTGGTCTATAGTGAAAAGTGCAGGGAGAGAGTCTGTTGCAGGAGTCATGTTGCCTACGTTTATGATGATAGGTCTAATGTCATTGCCATCCTTATCTACATACTGCTCTCTGAAGTTGGTCATCCAGGCACCGCCTCTCTTGGTACTTCTCGGGAAGTAGTCCGTCATAAAGATACCCAGCAGAGAGGAGTCTGCATCCATTACCTTAAAGACCTCAACCTCAGGGTTGTAGAGAGGAACGTTGCTGACAGGTTCAATTAAGATGCCGTATATCTTGTTGGCAGTCTTAAAGATACCGTCTCTGACGTTCTCCATCTTAAAGTATGGGCGGGTGAGAGACTCATCCAAATCATACTTCTGCTTTCTTACCTTCTCTGCATAGTAGAACCAGTCCCAAGGCTCAATCTTGCTTCCCTTAGGAAGTTTGCCCTCCTTAATCTCCTGGTTCATAACTTGCTGCATATCATAGACTTCCTCCTTGGCTTTGGAGACTGCAGGAGCAATCACCTTATCCAGGAACTCATCTACGGTCTTAGGATCCTTGGCCATCTTGTTGTCCAACTGGTATGCGGCATAGTTCTCAAAGCCCAGAAGTTTTGCTTTCTTTGCTTTGAGTTTGAGGATGTTAAGACAAAGAGCCTTGTTGTCAAACTCGTCATTGTTGTTGGCGCGGTTTGAGTAGGCAAGGAACATCTCCTTTCTTCTTTCACGGTCACTGCAATTGGTCATCTCATCTTCATAAGATGAAACCGGAATGCCGAACTTCTCCTTAAAGCGGTTGTTCTCGGCTAATAGGTTGTTTCCAAATTTCTGCTGAGCCTCAGTAAGTTGGAGGTTGATATCCTTGAGTTTTGCCTGAGCATCCTCAGTAAGGTTGACACCGTTACGGGTAAAGTTCTCATAGTATTTTTTAAGAACCATCTGCTGCTCTCTGTTGAGATGAATCTGAGGAGCGTCATAAACGGCCTTAATTCTTTCAAAGAACTTCTTGTCCATATAAACCTCATCAGAGAAGGCGGTTACAAGCTTTGCAGCCTCTTCTCTAATGGCGTTGAAGGTGCTGTCACCCTCAGTCTCGGCAAGGTTGAAAAGAACGGCGGTAACTCTCTCCAGAAGTTGTCCGGAGAGAGCTGCAGCCTCTATAGTGTTCTTAAAATTTGGAGCCTCAGGGTTGTTGATAATGGCCTCAAGTTCAGCTTTATGCTGCTTGATTCCCTCCTTAACGGCAGGGATGTAATCAGATGGTTTTATCTGCTCAAAAGGAGGAATACCGTAAGGAGTATCCCACTCGGTGAGCAGGGGATTCTTTGAAGTACAAGAGATTATGGCCATAGCAGCAATAACTGTGATAAATAATTTTCTCATTATCATTTAGTTTATTAGTCTACCGGAGCTTCTACTTTAATGCAGGAGTCATCCAGAATGACAAACTGAGGAGTTCCTCTGTAATTGGTGAGAATACCGGTAAGACTGTAAGTAGCCTTCTTAGCCAGCACATCCTCATCCAACTTATAATCTGCAAATTTGGAGTATCCGCTGGTACGTACCTGAACCTGTACGCCACCCATCGTGAAATAATGGGAAACATAGTTGGCAGAGATGGAAAGGGCGTTCTGCTCTCTCATTTCTGCAACGGTCATAGTTTTGTCAGATGTAACTGCGGCATCCCAAATTCCGGAATCCAAATACTTCTGCATCTGGTTGGCGCTCATTGCCCAGGTGTTGATGCCCCAGGTCTTGTCTGAGAGGTAAACTCTCTTTCCGTTACCTGCGTTTTCATCTGCAGGATAGAGGATTGCAAAGACCTCGTTGGCGTATGTGAGCCCCTTGAGAGTTACAAGAGTCTGGAATTTCTCCTTCTTTGTAAGATCTGCGGGAGCAATTACCTCCGGAGTAACAGGGTCTGCAATTTTGCCCTTGAATACGTGAAGTTCTATGATTCTCTGAGCGTCCAGATAGGTGGTCTCGTATTCACCTGTAGGATCCTCAAGACCAATCTGAAGCATGCCTTCGTATGCACCCAGCGTAAGGCCGTCCAACTTAACATATACCCATCTGCCCGGCTGGTAGTCATTGTAAAGACTTGTCTTACCCATCTTTATCTCGATGGCGCCCGTAGCATCCTGAATATACAATGAACGGTAAACGTTACCTCCCTGGTCTGAAGAAATCACCTGACCGCCAATGATAAGGTCCTTCTCAATGTGAACCGGTTTGTCTACATAGAGAGCCTTAATGGCTGCTATTGTGGTGTTTGCCTTAATATCAACTACCTCGTCACTCTGTGGTTCATCATACTTTTTCAGAACCGGATCCCACTCGTGGCATGAAGATGCGAGGAAGAGTGCAACAGCAAAAATGAATATAATAGTGTATAACTTTTTCATAGTCTTTGCGTTTTAGAATCTGAAATAGAGATTAACCATATAGTTGAGTCCAGGCATATAGAAATACTTGTTGTCAAACTTGTAGTAGCGCTCCTTGCTTACGGTGTTCTCCACAAGGCGGCTCTGCTCAAATCCTCCCGTCTTTACACCCTTGTTGTTGAGAAGGTTGTTGACGTTAACATTGAAGCCCAACTGATATTTGCGCTTGATGTAGAAGGATTTACCAATGCTGAGGTTTACTATCCAAGCCTTCTTGAACTTCTCCTGAGCGGCCATATACTCAACCTCTGCAGGGGTGATAATCTTATCAGGTCCTGCGGTTGGAAGGTCTGTTCTCAGGAACGGGTTCATGCTCAGGTAAGAGCGGTCAAAGTAGTTGACGTTAGCATCTATGAACCAATAGTTGAAGTTGTATGAAAGTCCCATAGAGGCAGCAATTTGCGGAGTTCCCGGAACATAGTGCTTCTGGAACTTCTCAACAACGTATCTGCCCTTCTCATCCTTAACATAGTTGCCGTTTCCGTCTTTGAGGAATACCGGATGACTCTTCCAGTAAGGTACAACCTCATCATTTACAATGTATTCGGTTGTGTTATCAAAGGTCTGAGTCATTCTTGGGTTGGATGTGTAAACGTACTCTCCGTAACTGAGTGCTCCAACAAGGGAGAGATCCGTAATAAAGGTAGGAACCTTGAATCCCATCTCAATACCCATGTGGCGCTCGTCCATTCCTCTGAGAGCAAAGTTGGTCATGGAGTTCTGAACGTCATCATACATACTCATAAGGTCCGTCTGATCCTTTATGGTTGTGAAGAATCCTGTGAGTCTGAAGTTTACGCTGTTGGTATTGAAAGAGTAGGTTGCATCTGCAGATACAATCTTAGTCTTGTCCAGGTTAGGAATCAGAGTGTTTCTGGTTCTTGGAGAGACAAATGCCTTGTTAAACTTAGGAGGTTCAGTAAAGATACCGCCGCTTACGCTCAGGCGATGGCTGCCTCCGAATGTGTAACTTAACATACCCTTTGCACTCCAGGTTGTAAACTCAGGTTTTTCACTGGAGCCGTAAGAGGTTATAGGCTTGCCGTTTACGTCATATTTGGTAATGAGTTCTCCCTTGTAGAAAATCTCACTGCCGTCTTCATTCAGACCTGCAAAGAGGCCTTTACGGTACTTACCGTCTCTCCAGAATTTTGTTCTCTCAACTTTGCCGGCCAAGTCTGCCTGGAAGCCTCCGAATTTGAAAGTCCAGTTCATCCATCCGGTGAGGTTACGGATATTTGCAATATAGCTGTATCCGTATCTGTCTCCCTTATAGAGGATTTCTGCGTTGCCGTTCTTAAAGAAGTAGTTGAGGTCATTCTGAATGAGTGCCTCGTTGGAAGCGTAGTCTCTCTCTGCAAACTGGTCAATATTAACGTAATAATCACCGCCCAGAAGATCCTTTATCTTCTTGTAGTTGTCACTTCTGTTCCACTTGTAGGTGAATCCTCCGGTGAGAGTCAACCAGTCTTTAATCTTCCACTTGAGGTTGCCTCCAAAGTTGAAATCTTTCTGGTCTACTCTTCTCTCCTCAATAATATACTTTGAACGGAGTCCGTGAGTGGTTCTGTTGTTTTTGTTAACGTTGTAGAAACGGTCCCAATTTACGTGCGCAATGTTATCCAGATCAGCCATCCAGGCATCTTTGGTCCAGAGGTATTTCTGCATGTTATTGCGGTTATAATCAGGATTTTCATTCCAGAAGTAACTAGGAAGATTTCTGTAATAATCCGGTTTAGCGTCGTATGCGTCATACCAGTCCAAAGCGGAGTAACCGTTCATACCGAATCTGTAGAGAGCGGTGAGGGTTCCTCTGAATTTGTCTGAAGGCTCATAGTCATACTTGAGGATTGTGATAGGCTCGTGAGTCCTTCTCACTCTGGCGTTTCTCATTTTGCCGTTCTGATATCCCCAGTTAGGATTGTACATATTGTCTCCCATAAGGTCATAAACCTCTTGTGTGGCAGCCATCTGCACGCCCCTCTGGCCCGGAGTTCCGAGTACCGTAGCGCCAATCTTGCTTCCCTTACCAAACTTCTTCTCAATACCAAAGTAGTAACCGAAAGACTTGTAGTAAACGCCCTGAATCCAGTCATTTCCGCCTAAACGGGCAGATACGCTGAATGCATAAGACCAGCCGTTGTCCAGAACGCCGGAAGCGTAGGTGAGCATAAGACGGAGCCTGTATAATGAGCTGTTTGTCATTACGCTGGCTCTCCAGCCTTTACGGACGTTGGAAGCATTAACGGGGATGTTGGTAAGACCGTTGTAACCGCCAAAGCCGTAGCTTGAAATTTCAGAGCCGTTAACGGTGAACTTGGTTCTGGTTGCCTCGTTAAGACCGCTCCACAGAGAGAACGGAGAACTGCCGGTAGTTGCATCGTTGAGTTTGATGCCGGCAAGTTCAACTTCCTGAGACTCACTGGTATAACCACGAGCCTTAAATCTGATGGAGGAGAAGTTGTAAGAGAGGTTGTTGAAGACGTCATTCTGTCCGTAGAGAACGGTAGGGTTATCTGAATAACCGTCATCGTCCAACTCAAACTCTGCCTGATCCTCCTCAGATCCTGTGTCTGAAATTGTAACTACAGGAGATAGGGAAACGGTAAAGAGATCTTTAATCTTTCCCTCTGCAATGGTAACGCCCACCCTTGTCTGCACGTAATTCTCCGCAGCAAAGACAAGGGAGTAAACTCCATCCGCAATGTTGGAAATCAAGAAATTACCGTCGGAATCAGTGGTGCCCTTTGCAACAACCTCACCGCTCTTTGTAAGAGTAAGTGAGACGTTGTAGACCGGAGTACGGTCCGCACGGTTGATTACCGTTCCCTTTACGCCACCCGTATTACTCTGAGCCTGAAGGCTTAGGGCAGTAAAGAGGATGGCAATTACCAAGGAAATTTTCTTTAACATATTATTATCATTTATTTATTTGTTACAACTATGTAAGTAGGGAAGTGATCGCTATAACCTCCTATGAAAGCGCCGCCTTGGAATGTCCTGAAAGGCGTACCTTTATACTGTCCCTCCTGCACCTCCATATAAGGTTTGTGGAAAACTCTTCCGTAATATTTTTTCTTCACGATAGGTACAATCTTCAGAGTGCCCTCTTTTGCCTGAGCCAGGTTCTTGTTTACCATAATGATATCAAAGATATTCCAGGCACCTCTGTAAGCCAGTGAACCATAGCCGTTTTTATACATAGCGATGAATGGGTTGAAGAAGTCGTCATCTTTCAACTCATCTATCTTCTCTCTTCCGTGAAGGAATTTGGTCATACTTCTGTCCGTAGGGTTGTCGTTCATATCTCCCATCACAACTATCTTAATACCCGGGAACTCCTTCATCAGTTCAACGGCATGATCGTGAATGATTTCCGCACCGCGGCATCTCCTCTCGTCCGTCTTTGCTCTGGACGGAAGGTGAGCCACATAGAAAGCGAACATCTCTCCTCCCAACATACCGCGGGCCATAAGAATATCTCTGGTAAGAAATTTCTTCATATCCACGGTGTCCGTAAAAGTAATCCTCTTGCTGTCAAAGTTGTAAGGAATTGCATCCTCCTCCAGCAGTTGGAACTTGGTAGGGTCGTAGAGCAGAGCAACGTCTACACCTCTGTAATCCGGTCCCTCAAAGTGGACTATCTGATAGTTGGCATCCGCAATTTCCGGTTGACTTACAAGGTCTTCCAAAACGTGGCGGTTCTCCACCTCACTCAGTCCCAACACGGCGTGCCAAGCTTTGTTGTCCTCCTTCATATCTCTGATGACGGTTGCCATATTGTGGAGCTTCTTGTTGTATTTGGCAGCAGTCCACTCGTTTGCACCGTCCGGCAGATATTCAAAGTCTCCTTTGCCAATATCGTGAAACGTATCAAAGAGGTTCTCTACATTGTAAAATCCAATGACATAGCTCTTACTCTTCTGAGACATCCCCGGTTTGAGGAAGACAAAGAGCAGCAGAGCAGCCAGGATTATTATTTTGTATGTAATGCTTTTCTTCATAGGTCTCATTGTTTACCACCAGTAAGAATTCTTTGTAGGGTCCTCAGCCTCAACCTGATCTGAAACACTTTGGCCCACTTTTGCAGCAAGGTTGGGGAAAAGGTCTAAGCCAATCTTTGCCTCCAATGCGTCTATACTCATCACGATGGATGTAGATGAACTGGTGATGGAGGCCTGACTGTAAGCCTTGTGCTCAAAGTACATAGCCAATCCCATATAACCGTTGTATCCCAGAGTGCTTCCGTTGCTGTATCTGAGAACCGCTTTCCAGTAAGCTACCGGAACGGTAACAGCCTTATTGTTATTGTCGTAGGCCTTCTGAGAACTTCCCTTCACAACACATCCCGTAATAACGTAGAGAGTGTCACACTTGGAAGCCCAGTTTCTCACCAGAGTCTCCGCATTGGCCCAAATACCTCCGTTAAAGGCATTTAGCTGAGGAGTCATATTGGTGAAGTAGAAGGTCATCACATTGTCCTGATAACTGAGGCGGTCTGCACTAGGAAGCTGGTGACCTCTGTCGTAACTGTAACTGCCTGTCCCCTTGTATGCTGAGAAGAGGGTAGGCTGGTCTGCGGTTACAATATCCGGGTCATAGCCCCAGGCGTCTGATCTGTTGCCGCTTCCCTTAAGGGAGTTGTTGAGCGGATATGCCACCCACATGGCAACCAAATCAGTAGGACTCCAGTCAAAAGAGAAACTTCTGCCCGTCTTGCCTGCAGATGCAAACTGGTGATAGACAAACTTATGTCCGCTTACCAGTTTAAGGTCCGGCAGTTCCAACCATCCCGGTGAAGTCACCGTTGTGGTTGACGGGCCGGCTCCCTTCTGAGTGAGAGTTGCCGTAGCAGTTGAGCCTGAGCTGGTTAAGGTAAGTGTGGCGGTGCGGGCATCGTTGGAGGTGTTCGCCTCGTATGAGACGGAAACCGTTGAACTGTTGCCGCTTCCGGAACTCTGACTCACCTTGAGCCAACTCTGAGAAGAGGTAAGGGTCCAGGCTCCGCTTGCCGTAATGACAATGAACTGGCTTCCCTTAGCCGCCTCAACGCTAGCCTGTTTGAAGGTTACAGAGGCAGGAGTTGTAGGTTCGGGACCCGGGGTTGGAGTGGGCGTGCTACCTTTTCCTCCTCCGCCACCGCCGCAGGCGGCCGCCAGCAACATCATAGTTGCCAGGGCCGTAAACAGCAGTATGTATCTTATCTGTTTCACCTTATTCCAGTGTTACTTTTAATGTCTTTACTCTTACCTGACCACCCGTAGCGTGTGCTACAAAAGGAGTTACGGCTGTTGTTCCCTCCCAGGTAATTGTGGTACCGCTGGCTGTAGCGTTGCCGCTGCCCGGTGCAAGAATAGCCATATTGGAAGTGTAGCCTGTGCCTGTTGTCTCAATCTCAACTTTCTTAACCTTCTTTCCGCCGGTAGGGGTAATTACAAGTACTGAGTTCTTGTAAACCCTTATGTGGTCTGAATTTGCAGTCACAGCTGCACTTGAACCGGTATGCTTGTAGTAGCCAACTTTAATGTCGTTATCTGAAGCAGAGAAGCCGGCACCGTAAGTAGCGTCTGTCTCTGCTGCCCAAGTCTGGTTACCTGAACCTATAGCCCACTCCACTGTGCCGGTTGTTCCACCGCCGCCGCCACTTGTCTGTCTTTCATAGAGATATGGCAGAATGCCGTCGCTCTGAGCGGATGCGTATGAACCCCAGGATGAGTGGCCGGTTGAATACTGCCACCACTTGTTAACTGAGGTGTTCTTAATTTCAAACGTTCCTGCAGTAGTAGGAGCTACTGTCCAGTACTGGCCCGTAGAGACTTCCGCTGAAACGTTCATGGAGTTGTAAGTTCCTGTCTGATAGAGGTATCTGCCGTCCTTCTGTTTCATAGTATAAGTGGTGGTAGAACCTGTAGCAGCCTCAATCAGGATTTCGTTCTCATCTGAAGTGAGGGTGATAACACCGTTCTCCTCAGTAACTTCTACCTTTCCAGGGTAGCCGAAATTCTTGTTAGCAGGGATAGCAGCGGCTGCATAGAGAACACCTTGAGCATCCTTTGCTACAAGCAGATATGCCTTACCAGGAGTAAGAGCGGTTACCTTCTTATACTTGAATTCGTCTCCGCCAGGAGTAGGATCATCCGGATCCAGTTTCTTACCCTGTGAGAAGTCAATAGCTGTGCCTGCCTCCTCAGATACGGTAACCTTGAAGTCATCTAATCTGTAGGCACTTGCAACGTCTGCAGTAATCCAGAAGAAGAGTTCTGAAACTCCGGCAGGGATGGTGATGGTAACTGAAGCCTCATCCCATCTTCCCGTCTTGTACTCTCCGCCTGCAAATGTGTATGAAAGTTCTGTCCAGAGAAGAGTATCCTTTCCAACATATACGTGGAATTCCTTAGGGTCAAATACGGAAGAACCTGAAGAGAGATACTTCTCCGCACCGAATGAAATTCTATAGTTCTGGTACTCGCTCTTGGTCTGTATCTTCTTAATCTTGAATCTATTATTATTTGCAAAGAAGAGGTTGTTAGCACCTGAACCCGCATAGTCTGAGTATGAACCGTCAGATGCGCTGTTTGCTCTTACGCTTATTCCTGCGTTGTAGTATGCAACGTTGGCTGCGCCCTCACCGGTCTCGTTTCTCCAGCAGTCAGACTGGTCTGTGTAAGGCCAGCTGTTACCCTTTGAACCGTAGGTCTGTGTAGCGGTCTCCTTATCAAAGTTGTTGTAGTACATTACAGTTCCAATTACAGGATCAACATCCGGATCTACACCGTTTGTAAAGTCTACCGGAGTTCCTGCAGTTATTGAGCGGCTGAGGTTTACATCGTCCAATCTGTAGGCGCTGGCAACGTCAGGCTTAAAGTAAACGCAGAGTTTGGTAGTTCCCTCTGGTACGGTGAATGAGGCGGTTGCAAGATCCCATCTTCCGTCCTTGAATCCGTTAGGGAAGGTATATGCAAGTTCAATCATGTGCTGAGGATCCGGTCCCAACCATACGTGGAACTCTGCAGGGTCAAATACGGATGAGCCCTGTGCAAGATATTTCTCACTACCGAATGTGAGTGTAAAGTCTCTGCCAACTACGTCAATGTTGTCTACCTTGAAACCTGCCTTCTGACCAAAGAAGAGGTTGTTGGTTCCGCTACCCTCATAATCAGAGTAGTTTCCGTTGGAGTTACTGTTGTTACGTACTGTAACGCCGCTGATTGTATAAACAACATTCTTTGCGGAACCGCTTGCGTTCTTCCAGCAGTCTGACTGGTCTGTGTAAGGCCAGCTCTTTCCGCCTGTTCCGTAGGTCTGAGTTGCAGCCTCTGCGTCAAAGTTGTTCTTGTAAACAATAAGGTCCTCAGGATTTCCCCATTCACCCTTCTGGTTAACGGTTACGGTTCTGTAATCATAATCCATAGAGACCTTTACGCTTGCAGTTCTGTTGAAAAGGTCATTGCCCAAAACTGAAACTTTAATTGTCTGAGGCTCGTCAGAAGCGCTTCCGCTTGTCGGCTCAACAGAAATCCAAGTTTCGTTGCAAGTGACTTTCCAAGACCTGTTTGCGGTAATTGTGAAAGTCTGTGAAGAGGCAGCCTCGCCAAAATCTAACTGGAGATTTGCCAGGTTTACATCCATATAAGGCATTTGGATGTCGTCCTCTTCAGTACAGCCCGCTGCCAGGAAGGCGGTGGCCATAATTGATAGAAGTAATGCTTTGAATCTCATAATGTGTGTGTATATATTTGAATTTGTTATCCTTTAAGTCTTTCCAAAAGTTTCTGCATACCCACGGTAGCCTTCTCTTTTATATGCTCACATCTGTAATGTGTCTGAACATCTGCCGGGTCTACAAGGTAAATCTCCGCACTGCTCTTGGCGTAACCCAACAGCCCCGCCGCCGGATATACTGCAAGAGAGGTCCCCACAACTATCATAATATCAGCCTGCTGAACCGCTCTGGCCGCTCTCTCCAATTCCGGCACCTGCTCCCCGAACCAAACAATGTGAGGGCGCAACTGCTCTCCCCGCGGGCTCTTATCCCCCAGGTGAATATCATTATATCCTATCTCGATAGTGTTGTAATAGTCTGAATTTTCCCCCCTTGCCTTGGTAAGTTCACCGTGCAGATGGATGATGTTAGTGCTGCCACCTCTCTCGTGAAGGTTGTCTATGTTCTGAGTTGCAACGGTAACGTCATACCACTTTTCCAGTTCCGCTACAATCTTGTGGGCAAGGTTAGGCTCCTTAGTCTTAAGGTCTCTTCTTCTTGCATTGTAGAAGTTGAGCATCAACTCCTTACGGCCGTAATAGTACCAGCTGTCCGCAGTAGCCACATCCTCCACCTTGTAGTTCTCCCAGAGGCCGTTGCTGTCTCTGAAAGTGGATATTCCGCTCTCCGCGCTGATACCCGCACCGCTTAATACCGCTATTTTCTTTCTCTCAGCCATAATTATTTGTTAATCATCGTTAAAGAAGTAGTTCTCAAACCAGAGTTTGAGCAGGGTATCGTTAAACTCTATTGTATTTTTTGAGACGAATGTCACTATCTCCTTCTTTGTAAGAGCCTCCTTGAGCCTGTTCACGTTGGCGGAGGAGTTGAGGTGATATTTCTCCAAAACCTCTGTCTTACTGAACTTTCTCTCACCGTTGAGAATTGCCCTAATCAGTTGCAGCTGGTGAGTGCTCAAATCATATATGGTATTGTGAAGCTCGTAATCATGAATGTTGAGCAGGTGGGAGATGCCCTCGTTTACAATCTCCGGCGTAAGTTCCTCTTTTGTCATCAGATAGCAGATCTCCGCAAGATGCTGAACGTACCACGGGTCTCCTCCCACCGCCTCGTAAATGGTGGACGCCTCTTTTGCAGAGGCCTTTTTGCCGTTCTGAATGAAGCGGTTGCAGATGTACTCTGCAAAGACCTTCTTGTTTACAGGCTTTAAAGGTATCTCCGTCACCAGGTTTCGGAAGAAGTTCATCTGGTTGAAAATGGAATCCATGGCGTTGCGCTTGTCTCCCACAATTATGCAGGAGACCTGTTTGGACTCGGAAAAGGCGGTCTCCAAAAGGGAGAGGACCTTCTTTGGCTTGTCAAAGAGCAGAAGATCCTGGAACTGCTGGAAGTAGATGTACAGGTGCACCTTTTTAAGCTGTGCGGCAGCCTGAGGGTAGTTGAGCAGCGTTTTTATCTGCCTGTCTGAAAGGTCATTGCGGGTATCCATCGTGAGAGGAATACCCTTTAAATAGGTAGATACGGCTCGGTTTTTCTCCTCCTCCGTCTCAAAAAGTGTGTTGGTGACGTGCTTGGCCAGACGCTTCAGAAGCTTGTCTATATGCCTGATATTGAAGATATCTATATCACAAATTGCAATATTCTCCCCTCTAAGGTCCATCTGGGAGAGGGCGTTGAAGACCAAAGATCTCTTGCCTATCTTGGGCGGACCGTAGATTACAACACTTTTGTGCCTGGAAATCAAATCCTTTAGGCGTGAGACTTCCTTCTCACGCCCTATGAACTGATCCCCCGTCACTATGTTGTTGAACTCAAATGGAGATATTGAATCCATACAATTTGGGGCATTGGCTAGCAAATTTACTGAAAAATTTTGCATTTTTCAATAAATGCGTTACTTTTGCACTCCTAACACGAAAAAGATAGTGGAGCTTTTTATAAGAGTCTGTAAATCAGGCCGCTTGCTATCAAAACTTAAAAGTTTTTGCTAATATGTACGCAATTGTAGACATTGCAGGTCAGCAGTTTAAGGTAGAGGCCGGTAAGAAAATCTATGTTCATCGTCTTTCAGACGAGGTAGGTTCTACCGTTACCTTTGATAAAGTTCTGTTGACAGACAACGACGGAGCGGTTACAGTCGGCACTCCGTATGTTGCAGGTGCAGCCGTAAAGGCAAAGGTACTTGAGCACCTGAAAGGAAACAAGGTTATCGTTTTCAAGAAGATTGCCCACAAGGGTTTTGACAAGAAGAACGGTCACCGTCAGTATTTAACCAGACTGGAAATTGAATCAATAGCTTAAAGTAAAAAGTTATGGCACACAAAAAAGGTGTAGGTAGTTCTAAGAACGGCCGTGAATCACAGAGCAAAAGACTTGGCCTCAAGATTTTTGGCGGCCAGGAGTGCAAAGCCGGTAACATTCTGGTTCGCCAGAGGGGTACCGTTCACTATCCGGGCAAGAACGTAGGCATGGGTAAAGACCATACTCTTTTTGCTTTGACGGATGGAATTGTTACCTTCAAGGTTAAGGCTGAAGGTAAGTCCTATGTATCGGTACTCCCTAAAGAAGAGGCAAAGAGCTAATCTCAAGGGACCGGTACGTTAATTATTGAGTTTGAGAGGCGTCCTTTGCTTGCATGGGGCGCCTTTTACTTTGAATTAAACAATTTACTATATGCTAGAACTGAAATTATTGCGTGAGAATCCACAGTTTGTGATTGAGCGCCTTGCAGTTAAGAACTTTGATGCCAAAGAGATAGTTGAGGATATCCTCAAAGTGGATCAGAGCCGCCGCTCCGTTCAGACGGAGTTGGACTCCAACCTTGCAGAGCAGAACAAGACTGCAAAGAGTATTGGAATGCTTATGAAAGAGGGGAAAAAGGAGGAGGCAGAAGAGGCAAAGAAGAGCGTTTCTCAACTCAAGAGCCGTTCGGCAGAACTGCAACAGACTCTGGATCAGTTGCAAAAGGAGCAGTTGGACAAACTGGTACTTCTTCCTAACCTTCCTTGCAGCCAGGTTCCGCTGGGCAAAACAGCTGAGGATAACGTAGTTGTAAAGGAGGGTGGTCACAGGGCCGTTCTTCCTCCAAATGCAAAACCTCACTGGGAACTTGCCAAAGATTTGAATATCATAGATTTTGACCTTGGAGTAAAACTTACCGGAGCAGGTTTCCCCGTCTATCTGGGTAAGGGTGCCAAGATTCAGAGAGCGCTTATCTCTTACTTTTTGGACCGCAACACCAAGGCCGGATACCTTGAGGTTCAGCCGCCTCTGGTTGTAAATGAGGATTCCGCATTCGGTACCGGTCAGCTGCCGGATAAGGGTGAGCAGATGTACTATGTGGGTCTGGACAAATTCTATATGATTCCAACCGCAGAGGTACCTGTTACCAATATTTATCGCGATTGCATTGTCAATAAAAAGGACTTCCCAATTAAGATGACCGCCTACACTCAGTGCTTCCGCCGTGAGGCAGGCTCTTACGGAAAGGATGTGAGAGGATTGAACCGTCTGCATCAGTTTGATAAGGTTGAGATAGTGCAACTCTCTCTGCCTGAGGAGTCTTACAAGGCTCTGGACGGAATGGTAGCTCACGTGGAGTCTTTGGTTTTGGAACTCGGTCTTCCTTACCGTATTCTCCGTCTTTGCGGCGGCGATATGAGTTTCACCTCTGCAATCACCTACGACTTTGAGGTTTACAGCCAGGCTCAGGGCCGCTGGCTGGAGGTAAGTTCCGTTTCCAACTTTGAGACATACCAGGCTAACCGTCTGAAATTAAGATATAAGGATGATGACGGCAAGATGCGTCTTGCTCATACTCTGAACGGCAGTTCTTTGGCTCTGCCTAGAATTCTGGCTGCAATTTTGGAGGACAACCAGATGGAGGATGGCAGAATCAGAGTTCCCGAGTGTCTGAGACCGTTCACCGGATTTGACTTTATAGATTGATCCTAAGGCAGATGGCATCCAAGAGAGTAATATTGGGAATTGACCCCGGAACCAGAATTCTCGGTTTTGGGGTTATTTCCGTTATTGGCAACAAGCTCTCTCTAAAAGAACTGGGTGTCATAAATCTTAAGAAGGAGGAGACTCATTTCCTTGTGCTTCAGAGGATTCTGCTGGAGGTCTCCAAACTTGTGAGAAAGTACAGGCCGGATGAGATGGCTATTGAGGCTCCTTTCTACGGAAAGAATCCTCAGACTATGCTCAAACTGGGAAGAGCTCAGGGAGCGGCAATTTCCGCAGCGCTGCTTAAGGATATTCCAATCTATGAATATGCTCCAACGAGCGTAAAACTCTCCGTAACAGGTAAAGGTGCGGCCTCAAAGGAGCAGGTAGCCTCTATGGTTCAGGCAATTCTGGGTTTCAGCTGCCAGGTGAAGTATCTGGACGCTACTGATGCGGTGGCCATTGCGCTCTGCCATTATTATAATAGTAACACCCTCTCCTCACAGGTTACAAAGGAAAAGAAAGTGGTATCACTTAGCAGAGGAGTAGGAAAGAGGGGATGGGAAGATTTTGTAAAGGCAAATCCATCCAGAACAATAACGGGTATAAACAGAAGAAAAAAAACTACTGATTAATTTTACGTTGAATAGTTATTTCAGTCTAACGGCTGTAATTTTAAAAATATGAAGAAAGGTTTATTTTTCCTTGCAATAACAGTAATCTTATCATCCCTTGTTTCTGTAAAGGGATATTCTCAGAACTCATTGAAAGTGATGGTGTTGGATAGCGCATCCAGAACACCTGTGGAGTTTGCCACAATGTCTATCAAGTACATTGGCGAGCAGCAGGCAAAGCGTTATGCGCTCTCAGACAGCACCGGATTCGCTATCATTAAGAACGCTCCTATAGGAAGAGCAACAGTTACTATTGAGTGTGTGGGCTACCGCCAGCACAAGCAGCTCTTTGACGTTCATAAGGGAGCCAATGATTTGGGAACCGTTTACCTAAACGGACAGAACACCCTGAGTTCAATTGTGGTTACCGCTGCCGGCAACCAGATGATGGTAAAACAGGATACCATTGAGTACAACGCCAACGCCTTTAAGGTTAACGATACGGATATGCTTGAGGAACTCCTTAAGAAACTTCCGGGCGTTGAAATAGGTGAGGACGGAAGCATTACTGCAAACGGTAAAACCATCTCCAAGATTATGATAGATGGTAAGACCTTCTTTATGGATGACCCTCAGCTGGCTTCCAAAAACTTGCCTGCTAAGATTATAGAGAAATTGAAGGTGGTTGAGAGAAAGAGTGACGAGGCCCGCTTCACCGGTATTGATGACGGTGAGGAGGAGACCGTTCTGGACCTCAGCCTTAAGAAGGGAATGAGTGAAGGCTGGATTGGAAATATGGGCGGAGGTTACGGAACCAAGAGAAGATATGAGGGTAGTGCAATGATTGGAAGATTTACAAAGAACATAAACTTAAGTTTCATAGGTAACGCCAACAACACCAACAACCGCGGATTCAATGATATGGCCGGCTCAATGATGAGCGTTATGATGAGTTCCGGAAGCGGCGGAATGGGAATGGGACGTGGCCCGGGCGGAGGATTCTCCTTCACCGGAAACGGTGTAACCAGATCCAAGATGGGTGGTTTCAACGGCAACTATGAGGCAGACAGCAAGAAGATTAAGGTTAATACCAGTTACCTCTATTCTACTACAGACAAGAACGTTGAGGAGGAGAAGAACCGTACTACAATGCTCTCTGATAACCTTAACCAGTACAACTGGTCTAAAGGTAAGCAGAATACCATTGCACGCGGTCACAGATGGGATGCGGAGATTGAGTACAACCCAACTGACGCAACTTCCTTCATCTTCCGTCCTTACGTAAGATTCGGTAACGGAGACTTTGAGCAGCTTAACAGATTCACCACATTAAGAGGAGCGGATTCTACCAACAGAGGTTACAACACCTCATACGGAGACAATCATTCTCAGCAGATTGGAGGCCGTCTGGTATTCCGTCAGAGACTCTGGAAACCGGGCAGAACTCTCACTCTGCGTATTTTCTACAACTTCTCAAACAACTCTTCAGACGGATACAATATCTCCAAGACCAACTACTTCACAGGCGGTGTAATAAGCCAGACCTCTGAGGTTAACCAGTCTTACCACCAGAATCAGAGATCTAACCAGATTGGAATTAACGGAACATATACGGAGCCTCTAGGTAAGAACTACTTCATTCAGGCATCTTACAGATACTCCATAAATCACTCCAACACCGTTAAGACAACATATGATTTTGATCCCTTCACAAACCAGTATGATATTAAGGATGAGGAGTATTCAAGCAAGTATATGGGTAACTTCACAAATCAGAGATATGAACTTGCCCTGCGTAAACAGGAGGAGAAATACAACTTTATGTTCGGTTTCTCTGCAAGTCCGTCCAAGACCACAAGTGAAGGAAGGGGAAGAGATACCTCTTATACTGTAACCAACTTCTCTCCATCTGCAAGACTGGATTACAGAATATCAGAGTCTAAGTTCTTCCGTCTCTCTTACTGGGGCAGAACTTCTCAGCCATCTCTGAACCAGTTGCTCCCAAT
The DNA here is from genome assembly GCA_017618115.1 of Bacteroidales bacterium. GTDB lineage: Bacteria > Bacteroidota > Bacteroidia > Bacteroidales > UBA932 > Egerieousia. The sequence goes on from JAFZUX010000003.1 coordinate 25,098, forward strand.
TCCGGACAACTCCAATCCGCTCTACGTTCAGGAGGGTAACGCAAGCCTGAATCCTTCATTCACTCACCAGATAAGCAGTGAGTATAGAACCAATAACCGTCAGACATTCAGTTTTTTTGGAGCATCCATTGATTTCAAGTATACTTCAAAGAGCATCATCAACCAGAAGAGATATTCAGATGACGGAATTCAGTACAGCAAGTATGTCAATGCAGACAAGGGAGTTTACAACATCTCCGGAAGATTGTTCTACAACTCCAAGATTGCAAAGAGTGACTTCAACATCCATGTCAACTCCAATATCTCCTACGGTAACGGATTCAGTTATGTTGCAACCAACGGCAACTTTGCGGAGAACGAGACCAAGACCTTCAACATTAACCTCAATACTCGTCTCTCTTATAGAATAGACAACTTTGAGGCTTCTGTTGGCGGTGGAACCAACCTCAGAGACGCCAGATACAGCGTTAAGTCAATTGATGATGTACGCACTTGGTCTAACCGTGTAAGCGGCTCATTCAACTGGACTTTCCTTAAGACCTTCAATATTACCTCGGATATCAACTACCGCTGGTACAACGGTTACTCCGCAGGTTACGGTCAGAGTCAGACAATATGGAACGGTGAGATTTCAAAGACATTCTACCACAACGCATTTACCTTCAAGGTAAGATGTTATGATATTCTCAACAAATCACGCAACACCTACAGAAACAACTCGGAGAACTACTTTGAGGATGTAACAAACAATACGTTAGGACGTTACCTTATGTTCACCCTTACCTTCAGATTCGGTTCGTTTGGAGGAAAGAGCATGCGTGATGCAAGACGAGGCGGCGGATTTATGGGCCCTCCTCCAGGAGGCGGACGTCCGGGCGGCGGAAGAAGATAAGCCTTGAAACGTTTCAGAATAAAGATATTACAAGTTACCTTAGTCTCCCTGGTCTTACTTCTGAGTGGCCGGGGAAACTTCTTATATGCTCAGAACTCTCTTAGCGTAAGGGTTTTGGACAGCACTTCCCGTACTCCGGTGGAACTGGCAACCTTCTCCGTCAAGTACATAGGGGAGAGCAATCCCCGTTACACCCTTACGGACAGCAGCGGAGTTGCCGTGCTGAAAAAGGTTCCAACCGGTAGGGCGGAGGTTAAAATTGATTTCATAGGATACCGCAGCAAAAGTTTTAGTTTTGATATCCATCGCGGAGCAAACGATATAGGAGAGGTGCTGCTCTCCTCAAACAACATGCTGGATGCTATAACGGTCAGCGCCGTTGGAAATCAGATGCTTATAAAGCAGGATACCATTGAGTACAACGCCAACGCCTTTAAGACGGAGGAGTCCGATATGCTGGAGGACCTTATTAAAAAACTGCCGGGTGCGGAGATTGAAGACGGCAAGATAACGGTAGACGGAAAGGAGATTACCAAGATTATGATAGACGGTAAGATCTTCTTTATGGATGACCCTACGCTGGCCTCCAAAAATATCCCGGCAAAGATTGTGGAGAAGATTCGTCTTCTGGACCGCCAAAGTGACGAGGCACGCTTTACCGGAATAGATGACGGACAGGAGGAAACCGTTCTGGATCTGAGTCTTAAGAGCGGTATCTTTGACGGCTGGTTTGGCAACATAGGTGGCTCTTACGGAACCAACAAACGCTATGAGGGGGCCGCACTTGCGGGAAGATTTACCAACACCTCTCAGCTCAGTCTTCTTGCAAATGCCAACAACACAAACAACAGCGGCTTTAAAGATCTGGCGATGGATATGCTCACCCAGATGGTGGGCAACACTGCAACCGGCAGCGGCATTACAACCAGCCGGATGGGGGGAGTCAACTATAACTATGAGAGCCGCAATAAGAAGCTCAAGAGCCACAATAGTTACCTCTATTCCTCTTCAGATCAGCGCATTGAACAGAGCATAGAGCGTGTCTCCACCATCAGCGATGATGTAACCCAGTATAGCAACTCCTCCAACCTCAACAAGAATAAGGTGCGTGGTCACAGATACAACGGAGAGACAACCTACTCTCCAACGGATAACACCTCTTTCACTCTGAGGCCTACCCTTCAGGTGGGCAGTGGCAGTTTCTCCAGAGAGCGTCTCTTTACCACTCTAAGAAACTCGGATTCAACCAATAAGGGCTGGAGTTCTTCCTTTGGAGATAACAAATCCCTTAAGGCGGGAGCAACCTTTATCTACCGTCAGAAACTTGGAAAGCCGGGCCGCACTATGGCTCTGGTTCTGGCCTACAATTTCTCTACCAACAGCGTGGACGGCTACAACCAAAGCGTCACCAACTATTTCAAAAACAACGCAGTAAACAGAACCAAGGAGATAGACCAGTTCTATCACCGTAACAACAGAAGCAACGCATACTCCGCATATATCACTTATACAGAACCTCTTGGAAAGAACTACTTTATTCAGTTTGCATATCGTTATGCTGTAAATCACTCCAACACTCTGCGTAATACGTATGATTATGACAAGGAGACACAGAAGTATGATATTCCGGATGAGGAACTTACAAGAGATTACTTTGGAGATTTTACCAACCAGCGTTATGAACTCTCCTTCCGCAAGCAGGAGAAAAAGTACAACTTTATGCTGGGCGTCTCTTACCAACCCTCTAAGACTGAGAGCAAAGGAAGGGATAAGGATACCACATACTCTCTGGGCAACTTTGCTCCTACCGCAAGATTTATCTACAAGTTTACAGATACAAGATACCTTAAGATTACTTACCGCGGAACTACCAAGCAGCCAACGCTCAACCAACTTCTTCCGCTGGTAGATAACTCAAACCCTCTTATTATCCAGGTGGGTAATGATAAGTTAAATCCTTCATTTACACACAATTTGGATATGGAGTACCGCAGCGGAAAGAGAAATCGTTTCCGCTGGTTCAGCATAAGTTTCCGCGGCCGTTACACCACCAACAGCATAATCAACCGCAAGAGTTACACGGAAGACGGAGTGCAGGTACGCCGTTATATCAACTCAGACAGAGGGGTTTACAGCGCAGATCTAAGAGCGATGCTAAACAGCCGTTTAGGCCAGACGGACTTTTTCTACAACCTTTGGACAAGGGCTGCCCTGAGCAACGGCATAAGTTATATACTTGAGGATGGGGAGTTTAAGGAGAACGTTACCACCAACCTCAACCTCACCGTAAATCAGAGATTCTCCTACAGGATTGATGATCTGGAGGTTGCAGCCAGTTGTGCTCTCTCATACCGCAACGCCTGGTACTCTCTCTCCTCATTGGATGACATCTCCACCTGGAACAACAGAATAGGGGCGAGCGTTAACTGGACCTTCCTTAAAACCTGGAACATTACAACAGATATAACTCACAGGTTCTTTTGGGGTTATGACAACGATTACGGCAACTCCCAAACAGTTTGGAACTGCTCTCTTTCAAAGACATTCTACAAAAAGAGGATGACCTTAAAGTTCAAGGTTTACGATATCTTAAAATCTTCCAAGGCAATAAACAGAACTACGGCGGAGAACTACTATCAGGATGTAAGAACCAACGTACTAGGAAGATATGCCCTTATTACTCTGCTTTATCGTTTCGGAGTTTAGTGTACTCCCTCATCTTGTTAATAAGTGCAGTCATATCTGCAGGAACCGGTGAATCAAAGTTCATCTCCTTACCTGTTGTAGGGTGCACAAAGCCGAGCGTCTTTGCGTGAAGTCCCTGGCGTGGCAGAATCTTAAAGCAGTTCTCTATGAACTGTTTATACTTGGTGAAGATGGTTCCCTGCAGAATCTTGTCTCCTCCGTAACGCTCATCGCTGAAGAGAGGGTGGCCCAGATACTTCATGTGCACTCTTATCTGATGGGTTCTGCCCGTCTCCAGAATGCACTCAACTACAGTCACATATCCAAACCTCTCCAACACTCTGTAATGGGTTACGGCGTGCTTTCCCTTACTTGAATCTTTGGATACTGTAAAGCGCATACGGTCAGATTCATCGCGAGTTATGTTGGCATCTACCGTGCCCTCATCCTCCTCAATGTTACCCCATACTATTGCCACATACTTTCTCTTTGTGGTGTGGTCAAAGAACTGCTTGGCCAGTTTCATCTGCGCCTCTTCATTCTTGGCAATCACCAGGATACCTGATGTATCCTTATCTATTCTGTGAACCAGTATTCCGTTCTTTCCTCCAAGATGATATGCAACGGCATTAACCAGAGTGCCTGAGAAATGACCGTGGCCCGGATGGACCACCATGCCGGCTTCCTTATTGATTACCAGCACGTCATCATCTTCATAAACCACATCAATTGGGATGTTCTCCGGTCCTATCTCTCTTACTCTCTTCTCATAAGGGAATACCAAAGAAATCTCATCCAGCGGCTTAACCTTGTAGTTGGATTTGGCAACGCTCCCGTTAACTCTCACGTAACCCGCCTCAATTGCCATCTGCACCCGGCTGCGGGAAGTCTCCGTCATCTTGGATGTTATATACTTATCCAAGCGCATCATAGACTGCCCCTTGTCCACCACAAACTTGTAGTGTTCAAAGAGTTCCTCTACGTTCTCATCATCTGTGAAATCCTGCTCTTCAGATGCACCTGCAGCATCATAGGCGCTGAGCTTCTCTGCCAGCTTCTTAACGGTATTTTTCTTTTTGGATGCGCCCATAGACAAAAACCTTACAGAACAGGTTCGTCTCCGTTCTCCTGAACCTCCTCATCCTGAACGCTCTCCGTATTCTCTTTAGGTTTCTCACTCTTTAGGGTATCCACCACAATAGGATCCTGAGCTTTAACGCTGAGCTTGTTATGCTGAGCAAGGTTCTTATCCAGAGTAAGATAGATTGTAACTCCCGTTCCCATAATTACGGAACTGGAAAGAGTAGGGCCCGGCTCCTGGCGGTAAACCACTGAATTAACGGTATCTGCGTAGGTCTTTACCGTCTGGTCAAAGACCATTCTGTTAAGATTCAGAGAGTGATAGATAAGTTCACTGCGAACCTGATGATACGGCACAGTAATCAAATTAGGAATATTGGTGCGGTTATCTGAGGAGTTAAGTCCCAGGGTTAAATCCAGATAACTCTCCTGAGGAATTGAAGTCCCCGGCTCAACGGGTGCTCCGTTAAAGCTCTGAGCCAGCACGTTATTGGTTGCTATATCAGAAACGTATCTGAGTTTTCCAATCTTAAGGCCAACTGAGTGCAGAGAACTCTCAGCCTGGCGGAGTGATACTCCCACAACGTTAGGAACCTTTACCATAACCGGAACCAGAGAGTTTATGGTAACCAGAATTCTGCGGTTCTTCTTCACCTTGCTTCCCGCTGCCGGTATCTGTTTAATTACCTGTCCTGCATGCAGTTGAGGAATGTAAACGGAGTCCGTGGCATCTATCCTTACGTGGTTTTTGCGGGCAAGTTTCTGAGCCTCGCTTATTGTCATGTTTGTAAAGTCCGGAACCACCAGACTCTTACCGTGTCTTGTAACTGATTTAAGCAACCAAAAGAGGAGGATTACGGTAACTACCGCAGATGCAATAGCCAATACTACCTGCTTGAACCCCCAAGACTTATACCATTTAACCTTTTTATTCTGTGCCATAACTCCACAAAGATATAGAAAAAGAAGGTAAGGGTGAAAACAAAAAAGGAAGATCAAAATTCTGATCTTCCCTTTAATTCCTGTGAATCTAGTAATTAAAATCTGTCTTCACTAGAAACTGTCAATTTTTTTCTTCCTCTTCTACGACGTGCTGCAAGAACTCTTCTTCCGTTAGGAGTACTCATTCTCTCTCTGAAGCCATGCTTGTTGCGTCTTTTGCGGATGGAAGGCTGGAATGTACGTTTCATATCTTTTTCTATTTATTATTTTCGTCAATTGGGCTGCAAATATAGCATTTATTTTAAAGAATACAAATTTTATTTGGTCTTGTCCGGCAGTATAATGACCACCGTACCCACTTTTACCCGCTCTTTAAGGTCTACAATATCCTCGTTACGAAGCCTTATGCACCCCTCGGTGGCACGTGTGCCAATGCTCTCCGGGAACGGAGTGCCGTGAATGCCAATATCTATAAACCCGGGTACGCTCAGGCGCAGAAACCACGGGCCGTATGCATCCTTGATAGGCCCCTTGCCGTCTTTAAAGTCATGGGTGAGCCCCTTGGCGTAAAGCAACTGTGTAATTTTAAAAGTACCCTCCGGAGTTTTGTGGTCTCCCTTCTTTTGCTTTGGACCGTAATTCACGGCGCAGGAGATGCCGTACTCCTTAATGGCAGCCCCCTTTGTGTCTACAAGGGTAAGTTTTAACGCCGGCTTATCTATAACAATAAACGGCGCCCCGTTTGCCTGATCCAAATACTTTGCAAACGGCGTCTGACCCATTGCAACAACGGGCAATAAACAAATCAATAAAATGGCCAATCTCTTCATAACGGAGACAAAAGTAAAAACTTAAATTGAACCGAGGTTTTGTAACTTCTTTTTTTTTATAAATTGCAACAGTTTTAACAAAAACTGCTGATTATGAAAACGAACACTTCTTTTCACAAATGCATTATTAAATTGTGCATCGTCTTTTCTTTGTTGATTCTTATTTCTTCTAAATCCTATTCTCAGGACCCTATTATAGCTGAAGTTACGGATAGTAGCATTGTAAGACTACCGTTGTTTAAGGGTGTGGATTTACATATAGCTCTCTACAATTACTTCTGTTCCGGAACCGCTTTCGGTTTTAACGGAAGGGAGGAGGGAATGTCTTATTACGAGATGTCTGTCAACTTTCTCTTTGATGAAAAAGGTAAGTTGCAAAGGGCGGAAATAGTAAGATCTTCCGGATTCGATTATTTGGATAGAAAGGTGCTTTTGTTGTCAAAAAACTTTGTAAGAAAACGTTTTATGACACCGGCCTATTCTAAAGAAGGCCCTGTTCTTTGTGATATAACCATTCCAATTGTGTGTAAATATAGGACTCTCTCGGAAACCGACAATAATCAGGTTATACGATATCTTTCAGGCGGTAATGATTTGTATAAAAACGGTGCCGCCCGTTATTCAAATAAAAACAGATGAAGATGGTTATGAAACGGATAAATATAGTTTTGCTTTTATTTTGGACTTTGTTAGCCATTTGTCCAAAGAGTTCTTTTGCACAGGACAGTATAAACATACCAAAGACGCTGAATGAGCGGTATGAGGCTTATGTAAAGTATCTCTCTCCGGAGAAGGTTTATCTGCATACAGATAAGGATGTTTATGCCATAGGAGATACTATCTGGTTCAAATGTTATGTTGCCAATAAATCTCTGCTCTCCGAGTACCCGGAAAGTAGGTTTGTATATGTGGAACTTGTTGGAACCACGGTGGGTAAAGACCTCTCTTCCAACAGACCGGTGGAAATGTCCTATGTCATTCAGAGAGTTAAGGTAAAGAAGAGAAACAACATCCTGGAGGGTTATATTCCGGTACCGGATGATGTAAATACGGGTTATTCAACCATAAGGGCCTTTACCTATTGGAATCTCAACAAAGATGCGGAGTATCTATTTGAAAAGGAGTTGTCTATCATCAATCCGGTAAAGGACAACTACGTAAAGGAACTGGAGAAGAAAAAGATGCGTGATGACTTACATTATGAAGATTTAGGTGTGGAGAACCCGTATCACAAGATTAAGAGAGTTCAGACAATAGACTGTTCATTCCTTCCGGAGAGCGGACGTCTGCTTCTTGGAACAAACTGCCGGGTAGGTGTGAAGGTTATAAACGAACAGGGTCTGGGACAGCAGGCAGAAGGCAAAGTCTTCAATCACAATGATATCCAGGTTGCATCATTCACTACTGATGAGTACGGATTCGGAAGTTTCTACTTGAGACCCAATGATGCAAATGAGAAGTATTACGCAAAGATTGAAGATATAAGAGGAATTCCAACCAAAGTGAATCTTCCTAAGGTTGAGAGTGTTGGAGCAACTATTTCTCTTAAGCCCGGAACAGAAATGCTTAAGGCTGACGTTCATCTTTCCGGAATAAATGCAGATGATTTAAAGTTTGTTCTCTGCAGCGGAGATGAGATTTATTATGAGAGCCCTGTTAAAGCAAACATAAAGTTCAACCTTCCTGTTAAAGGAATGCCAACAGGCATCAACAATGCCATCCTATGTACCTCATCCGGAACCATATACGCCAAACGTCCTTTCTTTGTTTTTCCGGAGAAAACACTCAATCCAAAGATGACCCCAAAAGGAAAAGACTTTGGAAAGAGAGAAAACATAGAGGTGGCTTTAGATTTGGGAGAAAAGGTAGACGGAGATTTCTCAGTATCTGTAACGGATGATTTGCTTTCTCCGGTCAATAACCTGAATGACAATATTTTATCCTTTATGCTTCTCTCCTCTGAGATACGTGGACATATTGAGAATCCTCAGCGTTATTTCTCAGATACCATAGACAAAGAAAAGAGGGTTGAGGCGTTGGATATTATGCTTATGACTCAGGGCTGGGAGTATTATGACCTTCCTGCCATTCTTTCCGGCAACTTCCCTATGCCCAAATACGGAAGGGAATATATGCAGTCTTTGGCCGGACAGGTTCAGAAAGGTTTTTTGAAGAAGAAAAAGGAATCTGTTGTAGCCTTTGTTGCTCCTAAGATAAACTTTGCCGCTTTGGGAAAAGTTAATCCGGAGGGTTATTTTGAACTGAAAGACATAGACTTTCCGGACAGCACCACCTTTATTGTGAAGGCAGCTAAGAGTAGCGGGAAAGGAAATCTGAGACCTATTGTCTATGAAGATTCTTATGCTCCTTTTACCAAGTTCATTCATAACAAGGAGAAGGTTTTCTATTCTCCTAAGGTTGAAGAGATTGTTACCAAGAATTATTATAACATGGGCGGGGAACTCTCTTATCAGTTGAATGCCATCACTGTATACGGAAAGAAGAAGAGTGTGTATGGTATCTCTCCTTTACCTAATTGGGAATTCCGTGCAGACCAGATAAGAGAGGGTAAGAAACTGGAGATGTACAACAATTTTGATATGATAAGTTATATAGTCATGACTTGTCCGGGTACAAGAGAGCGGTTTGGTCCTAACGGAAGCCACTATGTAGTATCTCGTGTTACCGGAGTTGCAAGCGGTATGTCTATGGGTGATAACTGGATGTCTATTGTAGTATTCATAGACGGTATGAGAGCCAACAATTGGTGGGAGGTTGAGCAACTTATGGTAGATGATGTGGAAACGGTTGTTTATCTGAGGGGTATGGAGGGAGCTCCGTTTATAGCATCAGGTGGAAGAGGGTATGGCAACAATTCCTTCCCAAGTGTTGTACTCATAAAGACAAAACCAATAGAGCGTACTCTCTGGCACGTATCATACGGCCGTCCGTTGGGCTGGCAAAAACCTAAACATTTCTACTCCCCTAAGTATGAGGTAGAAGGAAAGGATATTGTACCTAAGGGCCAGGACAGACGTTCTACCCTCTACTGGAATCCGGCAGTAACGGCAGATGAAAAGGGAACCGTAAGATTCCGCTTCAACTCTTCAGACCTTCTGAGCGGCTACACCATAACCCTTGAGGGAGTGACATCCAACGGAGACTATGTCTCCAAACGCTTTAACATCAAATGATCTGATCGTTATTTGATATTCTGAAAAGGAAACCCTATCTTTGAAACCAGTATTCAAACCAAAACAAAAAGATTATGAAGAAGTTATTTACAATTCTTCTCCTTTCTGTTTGCTTTGTTTCAGTTCCATCTTGTCAGAAAGACAGCAACGGAAAAGGAGATGATCCTAACCGCCTTTCGGCTAAAGAGGCTAAAGAGTTCTTTGAACAGCACTCCACTTGTTTGAGATTTCTTTCAGTTGGAGGAGATAAACCTTCCGGAACTAAATCTGCTTTAACAGAGAACATGATTATTGATTGGGATTCCGCTATTGAGAGCGAAACCTCTGATGCTTACTTTGTAGAAGTTCCAATCAACATGGCATCTCCTATAACTGCCTTTCTTTATGACGGTATTGGACACATAAACAAAAACATTCGTCCAGTTCCTCTCAACATCTCTTTGGTTATTGAGATGAACAAGAATAATGAATCGTTTAATAGTTTTGTTGTAACTACGTTGGGTTCGTATTCTAATAGCCTAGAAGATTCTCGATATGGATTTCGAAATAATAAAAACACATTTACTGGTTATCAATTATTCAGCAAAGAGAATGGTTTATTATTTGATGTATTAAGGTTCAATAATGGAGGTAGCCAACATCGCAACTTATTGACTCAGTCTCAGGTCTGTAAAGTAGATTCTTTAGGAAGAGATTTGCTGTTCAAAGGAATCTCTTTCATTACCTCTTCCTCTATACTTACTAAGGGAGGTGGCGGTGGCGCTACTGGGGAAGACAGAAATTGTTTATCTTGTGGTGGCCCTATGGTTATTACTGAAACTGGAATTGATTATGTTGTTTTCTATTGTCCAGTATGTAAGATTTCAACAATAGTTTTCATAGACGTTATTCCTTGTCCAGTTTGTGGATACCCTTCTTCATCTTGTCATTGTTGCCCAACTTGTCATTCTTATCCCTGTGTATGCTTTTTAAACCCGGATCCGGAGAATTCTCAACCATGTTCTTTATGTGGAAGACCTGTTTGTGATGGTAGTTGTCAGAACGTTCTTCCTGGAGAAATGAATATTCCAGAAAATTTTCATAGAGTGACCGTTTTAACCGATCCATATACACCCTATGGATACATTACAAAGTACCCGACAGGAGATTATATTGCTTATGGTGTTGAAGTAACAATTTCTGCGACAGCTACTCAAGGATATAGCTTCATTGGTTGGAGAAGAGATTCTACCATCTTTTCAAACTCCAATCCTTACGTATTTTATCCTCAATTTAATCAAACGATATATGCGGTATTTGCTTCAAACTAACAAAACTCAGATTATGAGATTCTATTTGCTCACCATTAACTTATTACTCATTTGGGGATTTGCTCAAGGGCAAGATTTGAGGTTATTAGATGGATTGGGGCATGGTGGAATAGGGGTAAGATTTCTTACAGAAGTGAA
>JAFZUX010000020.1 GCA_017618115.1 Bacteroidales bacterium
CCAAAGGGCACAAGAGATTTTTCTCCGGAGCAGATGGCCGGAAGAAATTACATATTCGATGTAGTTAAGGGGGTATTTAAGAAGTTCGGTTACAAGCCAATAGAGACTCCGTCAATGGAGAACCTCTCCACCCTGCTTGGCAAATACGGAGAGGAGGGAGACAAACTTCTCTTTAAGGTTCTTAACAGCGGTGACGCTTTTTCATCCCTTTCAGAGGGTGATTTCCAGCAGCTTAACAGCAACGCTCTCAGCCTGAAGGTTTGTGAGAAGGGCTTGCGTTATGACCTTACCGTTCCTTTTGCACGCTTTGTGGTTCAGCACCGCAATGAGATTACCTTCCCGTTCAAACGCTATCAGATTCAGCCGGTTTGGAGGGCAGACCGTCCGCAGAAGGGACGTTACAGAGAGTTCTATCAGTGTGACGTGGATGTGATTGGCAGCACCTCCCTGATGAACGAGCTTGAACTGGTACAGATTGTAAATGAGGTATTTAATACCTTCAATATCAATGTCTGCATAAAGATAAACAACCGTAAGATTCTTGCCGCCCTTGCAGAGGTGATGGGGTTCCCGGAGAAGATAGTGGAGATAACCATCGCGATGGATAAGATAGATAAGATAGGGCTTGAGGCGGTTAAGGAGGAGATGCTTGCTGCAGGCATAGATGAGAGGGGCTTCAATATTCTCTCTCCGGTCCTGACAGCAACCGGCACTACCGAGGAGAAACTGGCTCTTATCAGCAGCATAGTATCTGCCTCAGAGATAGGGCGTAAGGGCGTTGAAGAACTTACCGTTCTCTTTGATCTCATCTCCAAGGCGGGTATCCGTCAGAAGGTGGAGATAGACCTCTCACTGGCTCGCGGACTCAACTACTACACCGGCGCCATCTTTGAGGTTAAGGCTCTGGATTTTGCCATAGGAAGTATCTGCGGCGGAGGACGTTACGATAACCTTACCGGTATCTTCGGCCTTCCGGATGTTTCCGGCGTGGGCATATCATTTGGAGCAGACCGTATCTACGATGTGCTTGCCGGGTTGGACAAGTTCCCTAAAGAGGCCATCGGCGGAACCAAAGTGCTTCTCTCCAATATGGACTCTCATTCCGTAACTTACCTTCTTCCTCTTGCCAACGAACTGAGAGAGAGGGGAATAAGCTGTGAAATTTATCCAGATAATTCCAAACTCCGCAAACAGTTTGAATACGGAGAGAAGAACTCTATTCCGTTCTTTGTGATTGCCGGAGAGACCGAGGCCGCTTCCAAAACGGTGAATATTAAGAACCTGCAGACAGGAGAGCAGGTAACCCTTCCAATAGAGGAGGCTGCAGAGTTTTTGGCTTGATTTGCAAAAGTCAGAACTTTTGCTTTCCTTTGCAGTCCAATACCGCGGGGTAGAGCAGTTGGTAGCTCGTCGGGCTCATAACCCGGAGGTCGTAGGTTCAAGTCCTGCCCCCGCTACTACTTGAAAGTCAGTCATTTATGGCTGACTTTTCTTTTTTTACTTCTTAGCCCAGGTGTTGGCAAGGATGATGAGGATGATTGCAAGCAGGGTGGTTACTGCAGCAAATTCAAAGCCTGCATGCTTGGAAGAATCAACTGCCAGAAATAGAACCATGAGCGGTGCAAGCACAATTATGAATCCACCAATTAAGCCCCTGAGTTTCTTAACGTTGTACTTTGCCCGTTCCTCCTCCGAAGCCGTGTTGTAACCGGCAATCAAGTTATCTCCCTTGCCTATAAGGATTACGATTCCCATAACAAGAAGTAATGCCGCAATTATAATAATGACAATCATAATTTTGTTTTTTTATATCCGTAATTATAAGAATTTCACCGCAACAAGATCTTTGGCAAAAGACTCTATACCCTTTTGAATCTTGGAGATAGTTCTCTTTGTTGGCTTGCTTTGGCCATTCATATAGTGACCCAACTGTTTCTGATTAATACCGGTAATCCTTTGTAAGCCTGCGAGACTGAAAGCTTTAGAGTACTCCTTAAGGAATGAAGCTATATCATAATGGAACTCAAACTCAACCTCTTCAAAGAACTTCTTTTTTTCTCTGTAAAAGTCCTTCATCTCGTTATACGCAGATTTAAAATCGTTTACAGCTTCCTCTACGGTTGTGCCCTCTCCCATGCAGCTGTAATCTACAACTGCATCTTCCATATATGCGGAATACCCATTCTCCGCCTTCTCTATAAAAACTTTTACCTTAATCATAATCAATCATTTATCAATACCAGCATAGGATCCAGCTCACTGTACTTCATCTACTGTTTCAGTTACAAAGTTAATATAAAAATTTCTATAAAATGTATTTACAATAGAAAAATTACTATTAAAAATACATTTAATGAACTGTAACATTCATTCACAAATTTATGCGAGAATGAAAAAGGGCGGTTACCATAGAGTAAAAACTTTCACTTCCAACTAAAAGTTTTTACCCAATGGTACAATTTTACTCTGATGCAAGGGTTTAGTCCTTGGAGTTGAGGGATCTGGCGTAATGGAAGAGCTCCGGGTTGAGGTGGCAGTAGCCTCCAGGGTTCTTATCCAGGTAGTCCTGGTGGTATTCGCTTGCAGGGCAGAAACGCTCAAGCGGCTTAAGTTCAACCGGTATAGAATCCACTTTCAGCTCTTTCTTAACCTGCTCAAAGACCTCTTTGAGAATGGCCAGGTCTTCCTGCTCGGTTGGAGATTGAGGTATTTTAGATGCAAACTTTGTTGCATAGTAAACCCCTGTGCGGTAACGAGTTCCAACATCCTCTCCCTGCTTGTTAAGGCTCAGAGGGTCAATGATTTTGAAGTATAATTCAGTGAGTTTTTTCAAAGAAATTTTCTCAGGGTTGTAACGCACATAAACGCACTCTGCATATCCTGTGGTATCCGTGTAAACCTCCTCGTAGGTAGGATTATCTGTATGGCCGTTGGCAAACCCCACCTCCGTAAACTCAACACCGTCAACCAGTTTGAAGAACTTTTGAGCACCCCAAAAGCACCCTGCTGCATACCATATTTCTTTTAATTCACTCATAATCAAATACTATTTAGCTGTTACATCCCTTCCGTAGAGGACAGGGCATTCTTTACAAACTCCTTATATTTCCTGGAAACAGGCAGGTGAACCCGTGCCGGGCCTACTGAAACGCTTTCCTGTGAGGCAAGAACGGCATGAGCGGTATTCACCAGATAAGAGCGGTGAACACGGAGGAAATCGTCCCCTAAAAGGTTGGCCCACTGGCCAATACCCGTCTTGTTACGGTAAGACTCGTTAGTGGTTGTAACTATACGGACCTCGGTATCATTAGATTCCACGTATGCTATATCTGCCAGTCTCAGAGTCACTTTCCTGCGTTCTGAGAAGAAGGTGATGGTTCTCTCTTTAGATTTGAACCGTTTGTTTATCCACTTGGCCCAGAAGTAATCACCTATGGCTAAGGCTGTTAGAATAAGCCCTAGAAATACCGGATTTATAAGCATTGGCGCAACTTGCTTACTTCTATCCAGATACCCGGTTTCCGTTATCCTTGTCCATACGCAAAAATGGAGGAACAAAATCAGTAATATGATGGAAATCAGCACCGCCAGAGAGAGATACACCTTGTCTCTTCCCTTCTTGGCCTTAGGCATAAGGTACTCCAAAAGAATAGCAAACGGACAGAAAATCAGGCTGATAAGCAATGCCTGAGCCGTAGAATAATCCAGGCTCACAAGTATGGCGGTAAGCATAGCAACAGCCAAAATCCAATATGCAATCCTTCCAACCGTTCTCATTGCAATACAAAAGTAGGGAAATTGCAGAGCTCTGCAAAGAAATCCCGCTTGTAGTGGGTTTTGACAAGGGTAGAGAGGGTTTTAACTTTGGAAAAACCTTTGTCCGCCACGTATCTTTGCAGTATAAATAACTAAAAACTATTGTTATGAACGAAGAACTTATGTACGTAGCAGATTCTACCTGTTCAGCTCCGGTTGAGTGCGTAGATTGTGCAGGCCAGCCGGCAACCCTCTTTTTTGAAGGCGGCCTGCCGGGAATGATTGCCATCACCCTTCTCTTAATTGCCCTTCTTTTTGCAGCCTGGAAAGCTCCGCGATGGGTCAAGGAAATTGGCCTTGGCGCTTTGGTCGTCTCCGCTTTCTGGACTCTTTACGGCCTCTATCAGATGTTCAGTATTATTCAAGTTACCGGAGATGTTCCCTTCTCAGTTGCATGCGGAGGATTCAAAGTAGCCCTCATTGGCTTCCTTTACGGACTGATTGTCTACTTTATCTCTCTAATTATCAGAGTAGTCCAGAAACCGAGGATTTAAAAGAACCCAATTCCTACAAAGTAAAAATGCCGGCCAAATGACCGGCATTTTGCTTACATATTAACTTTGTTTGAAGAGTCCCCAACTTATCTTACAACCTTTGTAAAGACAGGCTCTTGGCCATCCTGCACGGTTACATACACTTTTATCTCACTTGCAGGCATTTGCGGGCCGTCCGGTCTTGGAGTATTGACTGCCATAAAGAGGTACTCTTTTCCGTTAGGAATATCTCTCAATGCAACTTCAGAGGCCTTGGCATTTAACATTCGATAGCCCTCCACCGCTTTGTCAAATATGGCACTCTCCTCCTCTGTAACAGGCTTTGGCTCTGAGAATTCAGGCAGTTTTACAAACTCGCCCTCAATAAAACCGTTAGCCTTAAGGAACTGATCTACCTCGTATGGAACAGCATCCAAACGGGCAGCACGAACTCCGTAACCCTCTAAAATCTCAGCATTTGGGAACTTTGCCTTAAGATCGTTTACACTGGATTCCAATCCGCCGCTTCCAAAGGTGCAGAAAGGAACAACCTTCTTGCCGTTTAAATCTATCTGACTCAGGAGTGTAGCAATAGGCGGAGCGTATGTTCCAAACCAAATAGGATAACCTAAAAAGATTACATCGTAATCTGCAAGATTGGCCTTAAGCGGCTCAATCTCTGGGAGTATACCCTCTTCACGCTCTTTGGCGGAACGCTCAATAGTCTCCTGATATGTTCCGCTGTAAGGATTCACAGGAATAACAACCTCAACGTCTGCACCAGACAGATGTTGAATCTCATCTGCAACAACCTTAGTGTTAGATGTTTGTGAATAATAAACTATCAGCATCTTTGGAACTTTTTTAGTGTTCTGATTGCAAGAAACGGCTGCAACCATCATTGTTACAGCAGCAAATAACATTATAACTCTTTTCATATTTGTTTTTTTGTATTCCTCTTAAACAAAGTTAAATAATAATAAGCAAAATGCCGATAGACTGACCGGTAGTTTTGTGATTTCTTGCCGGTATCGGCAAGAAATACTATCTTTGTAAACGATTTTTTGAGTTTTTGCCGATAGCTATGGATTTCATCACTGTCAGTCAATATGCAGAGATGCACAACGTTTCTGAAAGAACCGTCAGGAACTGGTGCAAATCGGGAAAAATGGAGGGAGCATTCCTTACTGGAAAAACTTGGACCCTTCCGTATGATACTCCCTTGCCAAGAAAGGTAAAAATTAAAGCTTCTCCTCTTTTAAAACGGTTTAGAGAAGAGAAAAAGGCCAAAATTGCCGGAGGCATATATCATCGGACCCAAATTGATTTGACCTATAATTCCAATCATATTGAAGGTAGCCAACTGACTCATGATCAAACCAGACACATCTTTGAAACCAATACAATCGGTTTTTCAAATACTTCCGTCAATATTGATGATATTGTAGAAACCACCAACCACTTCAGATGCATAGATCTTATTATTGACAGGGCGGAAGAACAACTCTCTGAAAGCCTTGTAAAAGAGCTACATAGAATCCTTAAGACAGGAACGTCATCCAGCAGAACAGAGTGGTTTGTTGTTGGAGATTACAAGAAACTTCCTAATGAAGTTGGCGGCCGTGAAACTTGCCCTCCGGAGCAAGTTCACACTCAAATGAAATCACTGCTATTCGAATACAACTCAAAGTCAGAAAAGAAACTGGAGGACATCATTGACCTTCATCAGAGATTTGAATTAATACACCCCTTCCAGGATGGTAACGGCCGTGTAGGAAGACTTATAATGTTTAAGGAGTGTTTGGCTAACAGAATAGTTCCGTTTATCATTACGGAAGATCTTAAATGGTTCTATTACCGAGGATTGAGCGAATGGGGGCACATCAATGGTTATCTGACAGATACCATCCTAACCGCCCAGGATAAGTATAAATCCCTTCTCGATTACTTCAGAGTAAAGTATTGATACACAAAAAGAAAACCAGTCGTTTAGGCTGGTTTTCTTATTATTCTTAAACAATTAATGTAATCGTTTATAGATTAAGATACTAAGGTACAAGAGTGAAACTGCTGAACGGAATTTTAACGGCATGAAATTCGTCATTATAAAAGCCTGATGGACCCATAGTTTTTTCATACTTGTAGGTCTTAGCAGATGGAGTTGCAAAGTTATCTATAAGGTAAAGTGTCATCATCTGTCCTTCGGAGAGATTATAATGTAAACCTCCTACAAAAGCTACACCGTCATCGTTCTTAATACCTGCAATTCTACCTTCACCAGAGCCTGTAGAGTGATAACCGACGTTAATCTCATAAGGCGCCCCTAAACCAGAATGAATATTAATTAAACCAAAATTATCTATTTGATCAGAATACAGGGTATATTTACCAGGTGAGTGTGTAATACCCGTAACAACTATATGCACATTTGTCCTAAATCTCCATGCGGTTACTGCTGCGGAAAGAGTGTTGCCGTCGTAATGGTAAGTAACTCCGCTGAAGTCGGCAACAAGGTAATCCATTACACCTGTCGTAGAGTAATTCTCATCTGAAGGGAATCCTAGCCACCAAGATCCCTGACTCCAAGGGCTTCCCATACATACTCCGCTTTGCTCCCAGAAACCGCGGAGATTACCGCTAGCATGTTCGGATAAGTAGGCTTCAAAGGAAGTAGTGATTTCGGAGGCAACCCACCTGGTGCCGTTGAAAGTAAGAGTGAAGTCTGGAGTGATAGTTTCGTTTTTATCAAGATAAACATAAATCTTATCGCCAACTTCCCATCCGGTTTTAATTGCTTTTGTGCCGGTTCCAAGTTCGCTTACAGCCATGTTTACATTTACCTTAGCCTTAGGAAGATCTTCGTTTTTGCTGCAAGAAGCCAAGAGTGAAAGTGCCGCAATGGCAACTGTAAATAATAATATCTTTTTCATAATCAATTCGTTTTAAAACATGAATGTTGGCCATGATTCTTCTGAACCTGGGAACGGATTACTAACAGGATTTACATCGCCGCTAGCGCAGACAATACCTTCTGAAGATAGTTCCACTATGGAAATCTCCGGAGCGAGGTAAATTGCCTCTTTGTTTTTAGTTTCCAATTTTTTCATAGTAATGTTTGATTTATTGTGTTTTGTTTAGATGATTGCAAAGGGTTGATATGGCTGGAGGGCACAGCAAAGCGGATGATGTTGTTTGACACCATCGTGAGAAAAGGGTAAAATGCTGATTATAAGTTTGTTAGCACCCCCCCCAGAACTGCTGGAGAGCGTGTCAGAAAATGAGTTATTTAGAATTATTCTAAACATTTCTGACTGAATGACCTAGCGAAGTTAAGAAATTTCCGTTCAAGGTGTTCCCGGTGTCCGTATTTTTGGGACACTGGGAACGAAAAAGGGGGTAAAACGTTCCCGGTGTCCGGAATTTTGGGACACTGGGAACACCAGGCGTTTGCTGAGGGAATAGGGGAGGTGCTCGAGGTGTCCGAAAAAAGGGGACACCTCAAGCAAAATAGGGGGTAAAATGCTCGAGGTGTCCGGAAAAATGGGACACCTCAAGCACTTAGGATATATTGGAGGCGGGGGAACTACTTAAGGGTGAAGACGTAGGTGATGTATCCGACCTGGGCGGCGGTAGGGGTGCCTGTGCCAGCGGTGCCTGCGCCAGCGGTGTCGGAGGAGGTTGAGGGTTACTTCAAAGTGAAGACGTAGGTGATGTAGCCGACTTGGGCGGGGGTGCCTGCGCCAAAGGAACCCGTGGAGGCGGAAGTGCCAGTGGTGGAGACGGAAGTGCCGGAGCCGGAGGATGGGGAGAAGCGGGCTTTGAGGGCGGCGGTTTTGGCTGCCTGCCAGAGAGTTGGATCGTTGACGGTGGTGCCGCTCTGGCCCGGGATGGCGTTGGTGACCTTGCCGGTCTCATCTACAACAATCTTAACCACAACTACTCCGCTCTTGTTCACCTCATACTTTGGCTTTGGCAGGGAGCCAACTACGGAGCGGCCCTCCAGTCTTACGGAAGGCTGGCCGGTAACTGGTCCGCTGTCTGTATTGCCCTGTGAATGACCGGCTTTGAGGTCATTCTCTATCTTCTCAGATGTCTGAGCCTGTTTTGTATCTTTCTTGTTGTCTGCAGATGGGAAGAGAGCCCTTTTGTCTACTTCTCTCTTTGGCTCTGTAATAGGGACGTCTCCTTTGCCCTGAGCTGTAGTAGCTTTGCCTGCATTGCTCTTCTCCGATTGGAGTGGAGCCTTGGCCTTCTGCACAATATTCACCTCTTTCTCCGGGTCTGCCTTTGGTGCTCTTGGCTCTCTCGATAGTTGCTTCACCACAGGTTTTTGTACTTCCTCAAGTGGTATCTCCAGAAGTATGCCCTGCTCTGCGGGCGGCGGATATATGAGTTTGAAACCGCTGATACCCAACACAAAAAGCAACACGGCATGGAAGGCAACGGTGAGAACCGTGCCTATCTTCTTGCCCTCCCGGGCCTGCCTCTGTTGCTTAGTCATTGAATACATTGTGCGTGTAAGTTATCCGTTGCCTTGAGTGAGGTGAATGCTTGCCGGTTATTCCGGGGAGGTGGCAAGGATTACTTTGTACTGGTTGCGCTTGGCAATGTTCATCAGTTCCACAACCTTCTCAATTGGAACGCTTTGGTCTGCCAAAATGGTGAAGGTTGGTTCCTCCGTGTTCTGGAGGAGGGCCTGTATGGAGACCTCAACCTGCTCATACGGAGTGGCCGTCTGGTGGCCGTTGATGTGGTATGAGAAGGTGTTGTTCTCCGGGTAGTGCTTTATGGAAACGCTCACCTGCGGCTTTGCGGAGATTTGGTTGGTACTCTTTGGAAGCAGCAGTTTGAGAGCGTTAGGGTTTATAAGTGTGGAGGTTACAAGGAAGAAGATGAGCAAAAGAAAGACAATGTCCGTCATTGAGGACATGCTGAATTTTGCATCTACCTTGTTTCTCTGTTGAATAGCCATCTTTTTATTGATTTATTTTCAGCCTTTTTTGTTTAATAATTCAGCCTTTACTGCTACTTTCCTGGTTTGTCTGCGGGCTCGTGGAGCAGATCCATAAACTCTATAGTGTTGCTCTGGAGTGTGAAGACAAGGTCTGAAACCTTGGATGTGAGGTAGTTGTAGCCAAAGTATGCAAGGATACCTACAATAAGACCGGCAACGGTGGTAATCATTGCGGTGTAGATACCGCTGGATAGCAGGGTGATATCTATGTTGTTACCTGCCTGGCTCATGTTGAAGAAGGCCTGAACCATACCGAGTACAGTTCCCAAAAATCCGAGCATAGGGGCACCGCCGGCAATGGATGCCAATGAAGGGAGGCCCTTCTCAAGCCTTGCAATCTCTATGTTTCCCATATTCTCCACAGCTGTCTGGATATCTGTAAGAGGTCTTCCCATTCTCTCAATTCCCTTCTCAATAAGGTGAGAGACAGGGGTATCCTGCTGGCGGCAGAGGTTAAGTGCTGCCGAGATTTTACCATCGTGAATAAAATCTTTGATATCCCTCATAAAGTTAGGGTCAATCTTGGATGCGCGGCTGATTGTCCACCACTTCATTCCGAAGATGTAAATGGTTAATACGGAGAGAATTACAAGAGGAATCATTAGCCATCCGCCCTTAACTGCCATGTCTATCATGGAGAGGGAGACCTTTTGGCTGGAGGCGAGTGTGCCGGCTGCCTGATTAACGGCTTCTACGGCGTCTGCCTGGAGAAAAAATGTGATCAAACTCATATTATTAAGTATTATTTATTTCAAATAAGCAAAAAGTGTGCAAGAGCTACTTAATTGGATAGGGATAAGTTATCCTGGTCAAAAAGAGGGCGTTACCGGCAACGCTTTGGGCAGCGGAGGAGCGGTTCTTCTTTTTGAGCATCTCCTCAATCCACTCCGGCTCCCTCTTTCCGAGTCCCACTTCCAGGAGGGAACCCACCATGGCTCTAACCATATTTCTGAGGAATCGGTTGGCGGTAACGGTGAAGACGTACCTCTTTCCACGGCAGCCGGCATTGAACGGAGCGGGGAGTGGAGCTCTCTTCCAAACCGCCTCTGTAACAGTGCATACGGAGGTTTTATTGTCACTTCCAACCTTCTGCAGGGAGGCAAAATCTTTTGTCCCGATGAAAAATTTTGCCGCTTTGTTCATTGCCTCTATGTTGAGATTTTTGCACTTGACATAGAAGGTGAAACGGTCATCAAACGGGGAAGGCTCGGTTGAGATGAAATAGTTGTAGGTGCGGCTGGTCGCATCAAAGCGGGCGTGTGCCTCCGGGTGCATTTTGTAAATGCCCTCAACCCTGATTTGAGGAGGTAGAATGGCATTTAATTTGTATAGAAATTGCTTTTGAGATTTTCCACTGAGAGCTGTCTGGGATTGGATATCTGTGTGGGCAATGTAGTTGACGGCATTAACGCCGCTATCTGTTCTACCGGCACCAGTAATCTCAATCTTCTCCTTCAGCAAAAGTGAAAAAGCTTTTTGAAGTTCCTCTTGAACGCCGGTTGCGTTCTTTTGAATCTGCCAGCCGCTAAAGGGGGCTCCGTTATATGACAGACGAATAAAGTATCTCATATAGCGCAAAGGTAAGAAATTGAAAGTAAAAAGAATAACAAAGTAATTTAAACAATTATGGAGAACGTTAACATAAAGGAACTGAATGATAGGATTCAGAAAGAGAGCGCCTTTGTAGACATCATCTCTATGGAGATGAACAAGGTGATTGTAGGGCAAAAACATCTGGTTGAGGATCTGCTCATTGGATTGCTTGCAGACGGACATCTGTTGTTGGAGGGAATGCCTGGTTTGGCAAAGACCCTGGCTATAAGCACATTGGCAGATATCATTGATGCAAAGTTCAACAGAATTCAGTTTACTCCGGACTTGCTTCCTTCAGACATTGTAGGAACAATGATCTACAGTCAGAAGAACGAGCAGTTCCAGGTAAAGCAGGGACCTGTCTTTGCAAACTTTGTATTGGCGGATGAGATTAACCGTTCACCTGCAAAAGTTCAGAGTGCTCTGTTGGAGGCAATGCAGGAGAGAGCCGTAACCATTGGAGACAATACTTACGCTCTTCCTAAACCGTTCCTTGTAATGGCAACACAAAACCCTATAGAACAGGAGGGTACATATCCGCTGCCTGAGGCTCAGATGGACCGTTTCATGCTTAAGGTGATTGTTAATTACCCTAAGAAGGATGAGGAGAAACAGATTATTAAGATGCACAACGCTCAGGAGTTCCCTAAGGCCAGCACAGTTCTTAAGCCTGAGGATATTGT
The DNA here is from genome assembly GCA_017618115.1 of Bacteroidales bacterium. Lineage (GTDB taxonomy): Bacteria > Bacteroidota > Bacteroidia > Bacteroidales > UBA932 > Egerieousia. The sequence continues at coordinate 11,580 of JAFZUX010000020.1, forward strand.
CCGTGCAAGAAGCGTTGTTAAAGACGTTTACATGGATGAGAAGATTGAGCGTTACATTGTAGATATAGTTTACGCAACTAGAACTCCGGATGAGTACGGACTTGGAAAGATTAAGAATCTGATTCAGTACGGTGCATCTCCTAGAGCAAGTATCTCACTTGCAAAGGCTGCCAAGGCTTACGCTTTCATTAAGAGAAGAGGCTATGTAATTCCTGAGGATGTAAGAGCTGTCTGCTACGAGGTTATGCGTCACCGTATTGGTCTGACATACGAGGCTGAGGCAGAGAATATTACAACAGAGAATCTGATTACTGAGATAGTAAATATTGTACCTGTTCCATAAGGAGTTATTTGTATGGACAACGAACTTTTAAAGAAAGTACGTAAGATTGAGATAAAGACAAAGTCTCTCTCTCACCAGATCTTTGCTGGAGAGTACCACTCCGCCTTCAAGGGCAGAGGTATGGCTTTCAGCGAGGTACGTGAGTATCAGTTTGGAGACGATGTCCGCAATATGGACTGGAATGTTACGGCCCGTTTGCGTTCTCCTTATATAAAAGTGTATGAGGAGGAGAGAGAACTTACGGTTGTTCTGCTTGTAGACGTTAGCCAATCCAGTATATTCGGAACCGTGGAGAAGACTAAGCGTGAGCTTGTTGCAGAGATTGCAGCGGTGCTCTCCTTCTCCGCCTCAATCAATAACGATAAGGTTGGAGCGCTCTTCTTCTCCTCCAAGGTTGAGAAGTTCATTCCGCCAAAGAAGGGAAGAAGCCATCTGCTGAGAATCCTCTCCGAACTCTTGGAGTTCAAACCAACCGGACAGGGAACGGATATCTCAGAGGCGCTGCGTTTTCTCTCCAACGCCATTAAGAAAAAGTGTACCGCCTTTTTGCTCAGCGATTTGTTAGACGTTGATTCAGAGGGTCATCCACGTTACGAGGAGGCGCTTAAGATTGCCGCCAACCGTCACGAGATTTCTGCCATCAATGTCTATGACCCAAGAGAAAGGGAGATTCCTAACATTGGATTTGTGAGAGTAAGAGATGCGGAGAGCGGAAAAGAGGGATGGATAGATACCTCATCCAGAGCGGTTAGAGATCACTACAAGGATTGGTCTAACAGAGTTCAGCAGAGCGCACAGCAACTGTTTAAGAGATATAGGGTGGACAGCGTAAGCGTCTCCACTCAAGATGATTACGTTAAGAGTCTTATAGCCTTCTTTAAGAAGAAATAGGAATTATGTTTAGAAAAAGTTTAACGGCGTTGGCCTTTTTGGTGATGCTTTCCACCACGGTTTTTGCTCAGAAAGTTCCCAAGTCTTACCTTACAAAAGACTCGGTTCTGATTGGAGACCAGGTGGCTTGGATTACCGAGTTTACATTCCCGGAAGGGGTTGACCTTAAGGCCATTCCATATAAGCAGACCCTTGCCTCAGATACCACTTTGAGGGGGGCGGCAATAGAGGTTGTGAAGGATCTTCAGATAGACTCCGTCTCTCTTAAAAACGGACAGAGAGAGCTGAGGGCCAAGATGATGCTCTCCGCTTTTGACAGCGGTTCATTCCATCTGCCGGCTCCTGTTATTCTCTACTCCATTGAGGGCATGGCGGATACTCTGAGTATAGATCCACAAGACCTCTATGTGAATACAATTCAGATAGATACGGCCTCATTCAAACCATACGAGATTAAGGCTCAGGAGAAATATCCTATAACGGTGGGAGAGGTTCTGCCGTGGGTTCTTCTGGCACTTGCAGTTGCTCTGATTATTTGGGCAATATGCAGATATATCTCTATGAAGAGAAAGAATAAGAACTTCTTTGGCAAATCTGTACAGGTAGAACCGCCTCATATTACGGCGCTTAAGAAGTTGGAGAAACTCCGTTTGGAGAAGGTATGGAAGATTGGAAAGGAGAAGCAGTACTACACAGGAATTACGGACGCTCTGCGTAACTACATTGAGAGCCGTTACGGATTCGGTGCAATGGAGAAGACCTCTTCGGAGATAATGGACTCTCTGAAAGACAAGAAGTTGGATGAGAAGATATTCAATGACTTGGATGAGATGTTTGCAAGAGCGGACTTGGTGAAGTTTGCCAAATATACGCCTAGCGAGCAGGATAATGAAAATGCAATTCCGGTTGCGGTGAACTTTGTGAACTTTGCTTACATGCAGCAATTGGAAGAGGCTAAGAAAGAGGAGGTTAAGTAATGTTTTTTGAGTATCCAAAACTATTATATCTGGCGCTGATTATTCCTTTGATGATTCTCCTTTACGTTTGGAGGGAGATTAAGGGAAGGCAGCCCTATCTGACCGTTTCAAATATCTCTCCGTGGAACTTTAAAAAGGAGAATCTTTTAAAGCGTATTCTGCGTCATATTCCGTTTGTACTGAGATGTTTGGCGGTATTATTCCTGGTACTTGCAATAGCACGTCCGCGCTCCGCTTCCAAGTTGGAGAAGGTGAGTACGGAGGGTATAGACATTGTGCTTGGAATAGATGTTTCCACCTCTATGTTGGCAATGGATTTCAAGCCGGACAGAATTAACGCAGCCAAGCAGATCGCTACTGAGTTCGTGGCTCAGAGACCTGCAGACAGAATGGGCGTAGTTGTCTTTGCCGGTGAGAGTTACACGCAGTGCCCTCTTACTACTGACCGTCAGTCTCTCATTAATATGTTAAAGGAGATTCAGTGCGGAATAATTGAAGACGGCACCGCTATAGGAAACGGACTGGCAACAGCTGTTGCAAGGTTGAAAGATTCAGATGCAAAGAGCAAGGTTGTCATTCTGCTTACGGACGGTGTGAACAACACCGGAGAGATTTCTCCGCAGATGGCAATTGAGATTGCAAAGACCTACGGCATAAGAGTTTACACCATAGGTATCGGCGCAATGGGTGAGGCTCCGTATCCTACACCTTACGGCGTTCAGACAATGAAGGTGGAGATAGACGAACCGCTTCTGAAGCAGATTGCCAAGGAGACGGGAGGAAAATATTTCAGAGCTACGGACAACACCAAACTGGCCGCCATCTATACGGAAATCAACAAGATGGAGAAGAGCAAGACCATTGTGGACTCCTTCCCTCAGTACAAGGAACTCTTTATGAACTTTGCACTGGCTGCCTTCCTGGCTGTTGTTCTGGAACTTATTATGAGACTGTTTGTTACCAAACATTTACCGGATTAAAGGAGGAGGGGATATGATACAATTTGCAAAACCGATATTTCTACTATTCATACTGGCTATTCCTCTATTTTACATCCTCTATGCATTTTACAGAAGGGGAAGAAACAAGAGGCTGAAGAAGTTTGGAGATCCCAATCTGGTTGATTCTCTGATGCCTGAGAGGTCTAAGGGAAAGGGTTGGCTTAAACTTACCTGCTTCTCTTTAGCCTGGCTGTTTCTGATGTTGGGACTTGCCCGTCCTCAGATTGGTGCAAGACTGAAGGAGAGTAACAACACGGGCAGTGAGATTATGATTGCGTTGGATGTTTCCAACTCCATGCTTGCAAAGGATTATTCTCCTAACCGTCTGGAAAGAGCCAAGATGGACCTCTCCAGACTTATGGATCGTCTGCACAATGACCGTGTCGGACTGGTGCTTTTTGCAGGAGAATCTTTTGTTCAGCTTCCGGTTACGGCAGACTACGTCTCTGCAAAGATGTTCCTATCGGGAATAAATACATCTTCAATACCGGTACAGGGTACTGCAATAGGTAATGCCATAATGACCTGTGCATCAAGCTTCTCTCAGGAAGGTATGGAGGGAGAGGGGAACAAGGCCATTATAGTAATCAGCGATGGTGAGAATCACGAGGACGATGCTGTTGCCGCTGCCGCCGCAGCAAAAGAGGCGGGCATAAACGTCTACTGTATAGGCGTGGGATCCGCTCAGGGTGAGCCGATTCCGGCAGAGGGGGGCGGACTTATGAAAGACCGTCAGGGCAACATTGTGGTGACCAAACTGGATGAGGATATGCTCAAACAGATTGCCACCGCAGGCGGCGGAATCTATGTAAGAGCCTCAGATACAAACTTTGGCGTGGGTGAGATTGTGGAGAAGGTTAGAGAACTTAAGAAGAACGCTTATAAGGAGATTGCCTTTGAGGAGTACAACGAGCAATTTATGTACTTCTTGGCCATTGCTTTGGCGTTCCTCATTCTGGAGTTTTTGATTGGAAACAGAAAGATGAAAAGACTCTTTACGGTAGTTCTGGTTATGCTTCTTACACTGAGCCAGGGCTTTGCACAGGCAGACAAGAAAGAGGTGAGAAAGGGTAACCGCTACTTTAACAAGAACGAACTTAAAAAATCCGAGGTTGAATACCGTAAGGGACTCCTCAAGGATTCGCTTTCACTTGCCGGAAATTACAACCTGGCAAACAACCTATTCAAGTTGAACGATTCTGATAACGCTCTTAAAATCTTTGAGAGCCAGGCGGATACTATGACCAAGATACCTTACGGGGTTAACTGGAAGGGCGTGGTTTCAAAGAAAGATTACATAAAAGAGCAGGTTACGGCACCGGGGGCGAACGGTAATCCATCGGGAGGAAAGGAGGATCCTTTCTTAAAAGAGCAGGGGAAACCTACGCTCACCTCAAAATACTTCTTCAACCTGGGTAATACCTACCTTGCCAAACAGCAGTATGACAAGGCAATGGAGGCTTACAAACAGTCTCTTATGAGGAATCCTGCAGATATGACGGCAAAGGCTAACTACGCTTACGCTAAGAAGATGCTGGAGAATCAGCAGCAGCAACA
>JAFZUX010000021.1 GCA_017618115.1 Bacteroidales bacterium
AATCGGGACACTACCTGGTGGAATACATCCTCCAATTGGCCGAACAGTATTGATTGGGGATATAACTTAAGCAGGGTAATAGGGTCATACCGTATTGCTTGGCGCACCTTGAGTAGAGACGAATGGCTCTATCTTTTGACACGCAACAATTCAAATTACTTTGGATACGGTACAGTAGCTGGTAAACATGGCGTTATTTTCCTTCCCGATGACTGGGTGCAACCGGCTTTCGCACCGGAAATGAACCCCCTCAATAGAGAACATAACAATTATACCGCTAAAGAATGGGCTCTTATGGCCAAAGCCGGCGCTATTTTTCTCCCTTATGCAGGACAGAGGAAAGGGACAACCGTTTCTGGAGTTGACGAGCGCGGTAACTATTGGACTTCTACGTACGACCAGAATATTAAAGCTATTAATTTTCAATTTGGACAAACTAACAACTTCGTACCCGATTACATAGATTACGGCTGTTCTGTCCGCCTTGTAACACGCCTAGACCAATAAGTACCCGCAAGTGAAGTCTTAACTAACGAACTCCTTGAGGACTTGGAAAAGATATGGGCTCTGAGAGATATAATCCCTGACCCAACCAATCCACTTTGTACTATAACAACGGAAAAATCATACTTAAATCAGCATTTTTAGCCATAGTTGGTTTCAGAAGGTTCCGACAATAATTAAACAGAAAAAAGACTCTTCTCTCAAAGACGTTTCTATAATACAGACAAAATCCCGCTTCCAATGCGGTAGGAAGCGGTTTTTATATCCCACAGCCCCCCGCTACAGATGTATCACCTTATGATTTTGTATTAAATTAACAAATAAGCGATTGTCGTAAGGCTTTACGTTGTAAAATAAACGGTAGAGTAAATGCTAAACATGGGACAGACGGCAATCTTATATATGCTATTCTTTGTAGACACCAATCTTTACCAAATGCTTATACTCTTTTGGCGTTAAGTATGAATAAGATAAATTATAATTGAATATTTCGATTGATTGGTCGGCTGTTTTAAGGATAGTTTTTATATCAGTAGGAATAATCTGCTTCCCCTTTATTGAAAGATTAATACTTGTTTCTACACTATCAAAACTAATATCCAAAAATGAGGTATTATGCATTGTGTGGATAATCTGAGTTATTTTCTTTTGTGCATTATCATATACTATTGTGGTCTTATCATCTATCTTTCTTCTATCAGTAATAGTAAAAAGTGTAAAATTGTTATCATTATAGACGTGTAATAAAAGAACTCGGTTTTTTTGAGCAGACTGAAATAACTTAGAAGGCATCTCTACATAATAGATAGCCCTACCCCCAATGTGAATATTCCAAGCGCTTAAATGAGTTGCTACGGAATCAACACCATCAACTATTGGATAGTAATAATCAGTAGGTCTTCTTGGAGTTGAAACAAATAAAGTATTGCCAAAAAGAGAAACGGGTTCGGAGTTGTTTCTTTTGTAAACAATAGAATAGTCCGCTTGAAATTTGTTGAAATTATAGTGCTTTAAAGACTTCGTTACATTGAGATAATCTTGGATAATGTTTTTATCTACTCCCGTAATAGTGATGGACTCAAGTGTGTCAATCATATCTACTTCAAGAGTTTTATTTAGGGTGTCTTTTAATGATTGAGCATATAATGAAGTGTTTATTAACAAGCAAACAGATGCCAGTAGAAGAATCCTTATCTTATTGCTATAGTTGGTTTTATGCATAAGCCATTGATTAAAATAAAGAGCAACAAATATTTAGGTGCTGATTCTTGTTATTTTGACATAATAACAAACATCTAGCCAAATACTGATTTTATTACACTCACGCAAATTATTATGTCATTTGTAATCTTCGTTTAAAAGGGCAGACTTTTAGAGATACATAGTTCATCGGTTCGGATTATTTCTTGGGGATGTGATGATGAAACCCCGCCTGATGATACACTTTGAATTAGAGTAAGGAGTATCTTCCTGAATGTTGAGGTTCTTCAAATATGAATATGACACACCGATAGCATCCTTATCCCAATGGTCACAGAGTGCCTTCAGATTTCCGTAGTAATAGTGATTACCATCTTTCTCCAGATAATTGATATTTCAAGAAACCAAGCAGTTGCAAGGGTGTAAAAAAGAAAAATCCTCTGTATTTTCAGAGGATTTCTCTTCTTGTACCCCCGAACGGAATCGAACCGTTATCCGGAGAACCGGAATCTCCTATTTTATCCATTAAACTACAGGGGCAAATCCCTTTAAGGGTTTACTATTGGGCAAAGTTACAAATATTAATTATCTTTGCCCACCTAAAACTGAGGGTATAAAGGCCAAAGAAGCAGAGGCCGAGTATACCTTCTGCAATACTAAAACCTTTTAATATGAAAGCATACGTTTTTCCGGGCCAGGGTGCCCAGTTTACGGGAATGGGAAAGGAGTTGTATGACAACGATCCACGTGCCCGCGAGTTGTTTGAGAAGGCAAACGAGATTTTGGGTTGGAGAATTTCAGATGTAATGTTTACCGGAACGTCTGAGGAACTCAAACAGACAAAGGTTACCCAGCCTGCTATATTTATCCATTCAGTTGTTCTTGCAAAGTGCCTTGGAGAGGAGTTTAAGCCGGATATGGTTGCAGGCCACTCTCTGGGAGAGTTTTCTGCACTAACGGCAGCGGGAGCTCTCAGTTTTGAGGAGGGGCTTCAGCTCGTAGCAAAGCGTGCTTTTGCAATGCAGAAGGCTTGTGAACTTAAGCAATCTACAATGGCCGCAGTGCTCGGTCTTGAGGATAAGATTATTGAGGATGTCTGTGCGGAAATTACCGCTAAAGAGGAGTGCGGAGTAGTGGTGGCTGCTAATTATAACTCTCACGGTCAGGTGGTTATTAGCGGAGATGTTGAGGCTGTTGCTGCAGCCGGAAACGTTCTTAAGGAGAAGGGTGCAAAGAGAGTGCTTCCTTTGGTAGTAGGCGGCGCATTCCACTCACCGCTGATGGATCCTGCAAGAGTTGAGTTGGCAGAAGCCATCGAGAAGGCTACATTAACAGCACCGGTATGCCCTGTGTACCAGAATGTTGACGCTATGCCTCACACAGACCCGTTCGAGATAAAGAGAAATCTCCTTATCCAGCTTACAAATCCGGTAAGATGGGCTCAGATAGTTGAGAAAATGGTGGCAGACGGCGCAGATGAGTTTGTAGAACTTGGCCCGGGAACAGTCCTGCAGGGTCTTGTAAAGAAACTTGCTCCGGCAGAGACCAAGATTTCCGGAATGCAATAGCAACTCTTTGCTAATGCGCTTTCAATTTGTTATCTTTGAAACGTTATTTAAATACATAATTGATTAATATCATGGCAAAAGAAAAAGTCTTTCTTACCTGCGATGGTAACCAAGCTGCAGCTCACGTAGCCTATCTTTTCAGTGAGCTGGCCGCAATTTATCCTATCACTCCGTCTTCACCAATGGCAGAGCATGTGGATGAGTGGTCAGCTTTTGGAAGAAAGAATCTCTTTGGAGAGACTGTAAAGGTTATTGAGATGGAGAGTGAGGCCGGTGCAGCCGGTGCAGTTCACGGTTCCCTTCAGGCAGGTGTTTTAACTTCTACATTTACAGCATCTCAGGGACTGCTGTTGATGATCCCTAATATGTATAAAATTGCCGGTGAGCTTCTTCCTGCAGTATTCCACGTAACTGCAAGAAGCCTTGCAACCCACGCTCTCTCAATCTTTGGAGATCAGCAGGATGTAATGGCTGTAAGACAGACCGGTTTTGCAATGCTGGCATCTGCAAGCGTTCAGGAGGCAATGGACCTGGCAGCAGTTGCTCACCTTGCAACTATCAAATCTTCAGTTCCTTTCGTTCACTTCTTTGACGGATTCCGTACCTCTCATGAGATTCAGAAGATTGAGGTACTTCCTGAGGAGGGACTTAAGAAGATGATAAGCACCAAGGCGTTGGCTGCTTTCCGTAAGAGAGCGCTCAACCCTAACGCCCCTGTAACTAAGGGTACTGCACAGAACGCAGACGTTTACTTCCAGGAGACAGAGGCACGTAACGCATACTATACTGAGGTTCCGAACATTGTAGCAAGATATATGGGAGAACTTGGCGAGCTCTGCGGCCGTCACTATCTGCCGTTTGACTACTTTGGAGACCCTCAGGCTGAGCGAGTTGTTATCGCGATGGGTTCCGTTACAGACACCGTTAAGGAGGTTGTTGACTACCTCAATGCAAAGGGAGAAAAGGTGGGAGTTGTTGTTGTAAGACTTTACCGTCCTTTCAGCACTCAGTACTTCTTAAGAGCTCTGCCTAAGAGCGTTAAGAGAATTGCTGTTTTGGACAGATGCAAAGAGCCGGGTGCAGTTGGAGAGCCTCTCTACGTAGACGTAAAGAGCGCTTTGGCAGACACCGAGTTTGCAGGTAAGGTTAAGATTGTAGGCGGCCGTTACGGTCTCTCATCTAAGGATACCTCTCCTGCTCAGATACTTGCAGTGTTCCAGAACCTCAAGGCAAAAGAGCCTAAGAACTCATTCACCATTGGTATAGTAGATGACGTTACCTTCCTGTCACTTCCTCAGAAAGAGGAGATTTCAATGGCAAAGGAGGGAACTTACGAACTCAAATTCTTTGGTCTGGGTTCAGACGGAACCGTTGGTGCAAACAAGAACACAATTAAGATAATTGGCGGAACAACAGACAAATACTGCCAGGCATACTTTGATTACGATTCAAAGAAATCCGGCGGATACACCTGTTCACACCTCCGCTTTGGAGATAATCCGATCAACTCACCATACCTGGTTTCTACTCCGGACTTTGTGGCTTGCCACGTTCCTTCATACCTTACCAAGTATGACATTCTCAGAGGAATCAAGAAGGGCGGTACCTTCCTGTTGAACTCTCTCTGGGATACCGAAGAGACTCTTAAGAGACTTCCAGATTTCATTAAATATCAAATCGTTAGCAAGAAGCTTAACTTCTACATCATCAATGCAACTAAGATTGCAGAGGAGATTGGTCTGGGTAACAGAACCAACTCAATTCTTCAGTCTGCATTCTTCAAGATTACGGGAATCATTCCTTACGAGGATGCCGTAAAGGAGATGAAGAAGATGATTGAGAAGAGCTACGGCAAGAAGGGAGAAAACGTTGTAAAGATGAACTTTGCAGCTGTTGACCGCGGTGGCGAATATGTTAAGGTTGAGGTTCCGTTTGAGTGGAAAAACCTCTCTCCTTCCAAGTTCGTTCCAGACAGCTACAACCGTCTTGCACCGGATTGGGTACGCCAGATTGCAGACCCTGTAAACGCACAGTGCGGTAACGACCTTCCTGTTAGCGCATTCCAGAACTTCCCGGACGGCACAATTCCTGCAGGAACCGCCGCTTACGAGAAGAGAGGAATTGCAACTCACGTTCCTGAGTGGAATCCTGCAAACTGTATCCAGTGTAACCAGTGTGCGACTATCTGTCCTCACGCTGCAATCCGTCCGTTCCTTCTTACAGACGCAGAGATTGAGAAAGCTCCTAAGGCTCTCAAACTCAAGTATGCAGAGGGTAAGGCAAACCTCAAGGATTACAAGTTTGTAATGCAAGTTGATCCTGCAGACTGTACAGGTTGCGCTAACTGCGCAGACGTATGTCCTGCAAAGGAGAAGGCACTTGTTATGAAACCTGCAGATACTCAGAACGCTGAGCAGAAGAACTTTGACTGGTTGCACAGCAAGGTTGGTTACAAGGATGAGGTAATGAAGAAGGATTCTAACATTAAGGCATCTCAGTTTGCACAGCCACTCTTTGAGTTCTCAGGTGCTTGCTCAGGTTGCGGTGAGACTCCTTACATCAAACTCATCTCACAACTCTTTGGTGACAGAATGATGGTTGCCAATGCAACAGGCTGTACATCAATCTACAGCGGCTCATTCCCTGCATCACCTTATTGCAAGAATGCAAAGGGCAAGGGACCTGCTTGGGCTAACTCACTCTTTGAGGATAACGCAGAGTTCGGTCTTGGTCAGAGACTCGGATTTGTAAGACTGAGAGAGACTTTCACAGAGAGAGCAAAGGCAGCCATTGCAGACGAGAAATGTTCTGCAGATCTCAAAGCACTGCTTCAGAGATGGTTGGACAATAAGAACAACGTCGAAGTTTGCAAAGAGATTGCAGAGAAATTCCCTGCTGCCGTTAAGGAGTGCAAGTGCTCATCTTGCAAGGGTCTTGCAGAATATGCAGACTGCATAATCCCTCGTTCACAGTGGATTATAGGTGGTGACGGTTGGGGATACGATATCGGTTACGGCGGACTTGATCACGTACTTGCTTCAGGTGAGAACGTTAACGTCCTTGTAGTAGATACCGAGGTTTACTCCAACACAGGTGGTCAGTCATCCAAGTCTACCCCTGCAGGTGCAGTCGCAAAATTTGCAACCAGCGGTAAGAAGATCCGCAAGAAGGATCTTGGAATGATGGCAATGAGTTATGGCTATGTATATGTTGCTCAGGTAGCTACAGGTGCAAGCCAGGTACAGTTCCTCAACGCTTTGAAAGAGGCTGAGGCTCACGATGGTCCATCATTGATTATCGCTTACGCTCCTTGTATCAATCACGGTCTTAAGGCCGGAATGGGACACAGTCAGATGGAGGAGAAGAAGGCTGTTGAGTGCGGTTACTGGCAGCTCTACAGATTCAATCCTGATGCTCCTGAGGGAGTTAATCCATTTACTCTGGACAGCAAAGAGCCTGACTGGAGCAAGTTCCAGGATTTCATCAAGGGCGAGGTTCGTTACGCATCACTTCTTAAGACCTTCCCACAGGAGGCGGAAGAACTCTTCTCTCTCACCGAGAAGTTTGCAAAACTGCGTTACGAAGGCTACAAGAAACTTGCTGGTAAGTAGCACGTTGCAAGCCTAATGCTGAAGAGGGAGATTGATGAAAGTCACTCTCCCTCTTTTTTTGCTATCTTCGCAATCGTTTTTGAAAAAGGATTATGAAGAGAAACTTTTTGTTTCTCTTTACGCTTGCGGGATTTCTTTTTACGGCAACTCTCTCCTTGGGCGCAAAGAGAACAACCATATATAAAATAGCAGATAAGGATACAATCATAAACGCCTCGGATTCTTCTGTGATTCTTTCTGAGATAAGCGTCATATCTTCCAGGGTTCCAATTGTTTGGCACAAGCAGGCGCGAATGATTACAACCATCGGGAAGAGAGAGATTACCTCCGCTCCGGCACAGAGTGTCAACGATCTTTTGAAGTACTCTGCAAGTGTGGATGTCAGACAGAGAGGGGCGATAGGTGCGCAGACGGATGTTGGTATAAGGGGCGGTAACAGTGAGCAGGCGGCACTGCTTCTGAACGGTATAAATATCTCCGACCCTCAAACTTCTCACAACTCTTTTGATCTGCCTGTCAGTCTGTTACAGGTGGACGGCATAGATATTCTTGAGGGGCCTGCAGGAAAGATTACGGGCGCTTCTTCCCTGATGGGGGCTATAAATGTGCGTACATCCATCGCGGAGGAAAATAAGTTTTTCTTCAATATTGAGGGCGGTTCGTTCGGTTATCTCAGCAGCGGTTTGAGGTTTGATATTGCAAAGGGAAAGAGAGGGGCGCTTCCTGTAAAGAACTCCATATCTGTAAGTTATACTCGCAGTGACGGATATGCGCGCAGTGAAAGCGGCCATCTGAATATGGATTATAAAACTCTGAAATCTTTTTACCAGGGTGAGTATTCGGATGATGATGTGCAGGTTAACTGGTATGCCGGACTGAGCACAAAAGACTATGGATCAAACAGATTCTGGGCTGCAAAGTATGACAATCAGTTTGAGCACACCTTCAAATCTTTTATGGCGGTTAAGGGGCACAACAAAAAGGGAGTGCTTACAATAAGTCCGTCACTATATTGGAATCACGGTACGGACCGCTTTGAACTCTTTAGAGGCGAGCCGGACAAGTATCCGTTTAACTATCACAAAACCAACGTTTACGGAGTGAATCTCAACAACTGGTTCAACTGGTTTGCTGGCACCACTGCCTTTGGCGGAGAGATACGTAACGATGAAATTGTAAGCGGCAATCTGGGAGAACCGCTCACTCATCCGAAGCACATTAAAGGAACAAACAGAAACTACGAATACGGCCTTAACAGGACCAATACCAGTTTCTTTCTTGAGCACAATCTTATAAAGGAAAAATTCACCGTTTCCGCTGCAATTCTGGCAATTAAAAACAGTTGGGCGGAGATGGATATGAAGGTTTACCCATCCGCAGATCTTTCCGTTGCGCTGCTAAAAAATGAAAACAACCTTCTGAGACTTTTCTGCTCCTATAATTCATCGCTGAGAATGCCCTCAGTAACAGAGCTTTACTATTCAGTAGGAGGGCACAAGGCAGACAAGCATCTGAAGCCGGAAGAGGCAAAGGCGCTGGAGTTGGGTTTGAAGTATCTCTCCAACAAAACCTCCGCTTCCCTTTCTCTCTTTTCTAACCGCATGACCGACCTAATAGACTGGATAAGAAATACTTCTGAGGGAGAGGAAGCCCCCTGGCAGTCTGTCAATTTTGGCAAGGTGCACTCAAGAGGGCTTTTAGCTCAGACCTCTTTTACTCCCGATTGGGGTTGGAACTCATTCAGAATTAAGAGTTTGAACGCCTCCTACAGTTACATCAACCAGACCAAAAACAAGGCGGAGAACATTCAGAGCAAATATGTTTTGGAGTATCTGAAACATAAGTTTGTGGCTTCTGCGGAGATTCAACTTTTTGACAATCTCAACCTCAACATTCACTACCGTTTCCAGGATAGAGTTGGAACCTACACGGACGTTGAGGGTAAGGTGGTCTCTTTCAAACCTTACGGCATCTTTGACACCCGTCTTACCTACAACTTTAAAAACTTCCGCTTCTTTGTTGAGGGGAACAACATCACAGGAGTAAAGTACAATGACTTTGGAATGATTCCGGAGCCGGGATTCTGGTTTATGGCCGGATTGAATCTCTCAATCAATCTATAAAATAGCCCTCCCAAAATTTTGAAATGTCAAAAATTTTCACTTAACTTTATATAGATTTTTAAACGAACTATATAAAACTTAATATGAAAACCAGTATCTACAACTCTTTCTACACTCCTATGGGACTCGTTAATATTGAGCACCTTGCCCATGGTAGCGTACATTTGGAATGGGAGGGAATGCATATCTATGTAGATCCTTGCAGTGACTTTTTTGATTTCACCGGATGCAAGAAGGCAGATCTGATTCTCCTTACTCACGCACATACAGATCACTATGACACCAAGGCCATTGAACAAATTGCAATGCCTAACACCACCTTCATTGTAAGTAAGGGTGTGAAGACCTGTCTGGAGAATGACTTGCTCTCAATGCGCAGTTCCCGCAAGTTGAATTTGGATGACAATCCGCTCAACGTAGATCCTTCCACCAACCTGGTGAATATGCTAAAGATTCCAAAACTGCGTCATTGCAAGGTCATTACACTGGAGAATGGAGAGAGTGTTTCATCCATTGGTCTTACCATTACCGCAGTTCCTGCATACAATATCAATCAGAAGAGAGATAACGGTAAACCGTTCCACATTAAGGGAGAGGGTAACGGATATATCATCTCAATGCAGGGAGTAGATATCTACTTTGCAGGAGATACCGAGTGCATTCCGGAGATGAAGGAACTTGCTCCTAACGCAGTGCGTAAGTCTAAGTGGGCTAAGTCTATACAGGGAGAGATAGATATTGCCTTCCTGCCTAAGAACTTGCCTTACACAATGAGTGACGAGGAGTTTGTTAAAGCGGCCAACATCATTAAACCAAAGAACCTCTTCCCAATCCATTACTTTGAGATTGACGCAAAGGCTCTGAGCAAAGCGTTGGACACCCGCATCTGTCTCTATGTTAACGGAAAGCAGATTTAAGAAGAGCGAACACAAATTAACAAATAAAAGAAGAGGATGACCAAAAAATTGATCATCCTTTCTCTTTTTACTCCGAGCCTTGCCGGCTACCGGCCAGACGCTAATTACTGCACAAAGGCAATAATCTCATCCTTAACAACTTTCTGTCCCTGTTTAGCGCAAACGGCAACAAGTTTTCCGTCTGCAGGGCAGATAATCTCCTCCATTCCGTAGAATGCCTGAATGTTGCAGAGGGTCTGACCCATCTTAACATCTGAACCTTCAACTGGAGCGGATGACTTATCCTCAACGTCATACTGCCAGATAACTTCACCCTTAACGGTTGCGTGAACCGGCTTAGCGTCTGGATATTTAGCCATAATCTTCTCCACGTCAAATGCAGGAACTTCTACAACAGGACGGGTAATGATGATAGGTGCTCCGGCCTTTGCTCTGTTAGCCTCAAGCTCCTTCTCAAATCTCTGTTTTGCTATGCCGCTCTTGTAATCTCTGTACTGAGTCTCGTGCATTGCAAACTCAAAGAGTT
This sequence comes from Bacteroidales bacterium, assembly GCA_017618115.1. Classification (GTDB taxonomy): domain Bacteria; phylum Bacteroidota; class Bacteroidia; order Bacteroidales; family UBA932; genus Egerieousia. The sequence goes on from JAFZUX010000021.1 coordinate 10,450, forward strand.
CCTCATCATCCTGACCTCTGTCCCAACCTTCCTCTTCCATCATCTTGATGTAACGAGGCAGATCATTAGGGAATGCATCCTGTGGTACGCCGGTGTAGAACTCAAGTCCCTTCTGCTTAACAATCTCCTTAATCTCAGGAGCAAGTTCGCCAGGAAGTTTACCCATCTTACCAAGAATCATGTTCATTGTATCCTTGTCTATGGTCTTCCATCTTGGCTCACCCTTAAGCATGTGCATCAGGTTCATAAGAGCGGTGTTCTTTACATACTGGCTGAACGGAGTTACCAATGGCGGATAACCCAATCTTGGCCATACGTACTCAACCTCCTGGAAGAGCATGACTACCAGGTCATTAATACTGAGCTCCTTCTTGCCCTGATTTCTGAGTGAAGAGTTAATTGCTCCCTGGAAGCCCTTGAGGTCTGCCATCATAGAACCCATCATTCCGCCAGGAAGTCCGCAACCAACAAGCAGTGAGCTCATTTGGTAGTTACCCGGAGCAATCCAGTATCCGAGGAACTCGTCTATGAACTTCTGAGTGAGTGCTCTGGCCTCCATGTATGCGTTCATGTTGATGTCCTTTACAAGGAATCCGGCATCCTTAAGCATTGCCTGAATGGTAATTACATCCGGGTGAATCTTTCCCCAGGAGAGCGGTTCCATTGCCACGTCAATGTAATCTGCGCCTGCTCTTGCAACCTCAAGCATAGAGGCTACTGAGAAACCGGGACCTGAGTGGCCGTGATACTGAACCTTGATGTTAGGGTGCTTGTCCTTGATAGCCTTAACCAATCTTCCCAGGAATGCAGGACGTCCAATACCTGCCATATCCTTAAGACAGATCTCATCTGCTCCGTACTCTACCACCTTGTCTACCACGCCCATATAATACTCAACGGTGTGGATAGGTGAGTAGGTGATACTGAGTGCTGCCTGTGCAATCATACCCGCCTCTTTAGCGTGAATGACAGAACCTTTGAGGTTGCGGTGGTCATTCAATCCGCAGAAAGAACGCATAATGTTGGTTCCCTGAGCCTTCTTAACCTTTGCCATCAGAGCACGTACGTCATCAGGTACCGGGAACATTCTCAATGCGTTAAGACCTCTCTCAAGCATGTGAGTCTGAATTCCCACCTTGTTAAACGGAGCCGTCCACTCTCTTACTGCCTTGTTAGGATTTTCTCCAAAAAGAAGGTTAACCTGCTCAAAAGCACCACCGTTACTTTCAACGCGGTCAAAGCAACCCATATCAATTATTACCGGAGCAATCTCCTTAAGCATAGAGACTTTTGGAACATACTTTCCAGAAGACTGCCACATATCCCTGTAAAGAAGGGAGAATTTTATTTCTCTTGCCATATAATTTTAAAATGAAATATTTCTAAACCAACAAGAAACAAATATAAGAAAAGCGCAACAGATAACAAAAAAAAGAGTTATATTTGCAACCCCAAATGGTGGCTGTGGCGCAGTTGGCTAGCGCGACAGATTGTGGCTCTGTAGGTCGTGGGTTCGAGACCCACCAGCCACCCAGACGCAGGACTCTCTTCTTTGAGGGTCCTGCTTTTCATTTTTAATTAACTTTGCGGGCATGATTACAAGGAAGGAGATATTGGCTCGTTTGAGGGATAGGATCATCATTATGGATGGTGCTATGGGAACCATGATCCAGCAGCGGGGATTGGATTCTGCGGGGTGCGGGGTAAGCGGTAACCTGGATATGCTCAACCTTGTTAATCCGGATGGAATTGCTGCAATTCATAAGGCATACATTGAGGCGGGAGCGGAACTGATTGAGACCAACACTTTTAGCGGAACGGTTATTTCTCAGCAGGAGTATGGCTGTGCAGATAAGGTCTATGAGATTAACCGCAGGGGTGCCGAGATTGCAAGGGCTTCAGCTGAGGAGAAAGGATTATTTTTTTCTGCATGGAAGGAGGAATGGGGAGAGCGGAGAGCAATTGTGGCGGGCTCTATGGGACCTACAATCAAGTCATTAACTCTCTCTCCGGACGTCAGTAAACCGGAATACAGAAACGTTTCCTTTGATGAGATGGCCGCTGCCTTTATGACTCAGGCCGAGGGGCTTATAGACGGCGGAGTGGATGTGCTACTAGTGGAGAGCGTATATGACGGACTCAACGCCAAGGCGGCTCTTTATGCCATAAACAAGGTGCTGGCAAAGCGTGGAGCGGATATACCGGTAATGGTCTCCGCAACCGTTAACGACCGCTTTGGAAGAATTCTTACAGGACAGGATATCAGGTCTTTATACACAGAACTCAAGGGCTATGGGTTGTTGAGTTTTGGACTTAACTGCTCATTTGGCGCAAAGGATTTGGAGGGGTGCATTAAGAGCATAGACGGCTTTGCGGAGTGTGCGGTAAGCGTTCACCCAAATGCAGGTCTTCCGGATGAGATGGGCCGTTACAAGGAGACACCGTCATATACTGCAAGCTGCATTAAAGAGATGGCCTGTGAGGGAGTTACGGTAGGTGGCCGTTTGAACTTTGCAGGCGGTTGCTGCGGAACAACCCCGGAACACATTGCTGCAATTGCCTCTGCCTTAAGGGGCTGCGCGCCACGTCCTTTGTCATTTACCCATCGGGAGAAAGATATTGATGATCTTGAAGTGAGCGGACTGGAGAATCTGCTTATTAACAGAAAGAAAAACAACTTCACAAACATAGGGGAAAGGACCAACGTTGCGGGAAGTGCAAGGTTTGCTAAGCTGCTGAGGGAGAGAGATTTTGTGCAGGCCTCACAGATTGCGGCCAAGCAGATTGAAGACGGAGCAACGCTCATAGACATCAATACGGATGATCCTATGAGCAACGGTACGGAATTGATGGAGAGCTTCTTACGTTATCTCTCTTCTGAGCCTGCGGTTGCAAAGGTTCCGTTTATGATAGACTCCTCAGATTGGAACACCATACTTGCCGGAGTTAAAAACTCCACCGGAAAACCTGTGGTCAATTCCATCAGCCTCAAAGACGGAGAGGAGGAGTTCTTAAGAAGAGCCAAAGAGTTGCATCTGCTGGGTGCGGCTGTTGTGGTGATGGCCTTTGACGAGCAGGGACAGGCGGTAACGTTGGAGCGCAAGAAAGAGATAGCGGAGCGTGCCTATAAGCTATTGATATCCATTGGATACGAGCCGAGTGATATAATTCTGGACTGCAACATTCTTACAATAGCAACAGGCATTGCTGAGCATGACAGTTATGCCGTAAACTTCATTGAAGCGGTACGTTGGATAAAGCAGAATCTTCCGGGAGCAAAGACCTCAGGCGGAGTCTCAAATCTCTCATTTGCATTCCGCGGAAACAACACCGTAAGACGCGCAATGCACTCCGTCTTTCTCTATCACGCAATTGCGGCGGGTTTGGATATGGCCATAGTAAATCCGTCTATGACAGACCTTTATGACGATATCCCAACACACCTCAGGAGCGTTGTTGAAGCGGTTGTTCTTAATGACGCCTCTCTTCTTCCCGATGGTGATAAAGGAAAGAACCCAACGGAAGTTCTGACGGAACTCGCCTTTGAGATAAAGAAGCAAGAGGAGGAGGCGAAGAACGGAACGCCTGCACAAAAGACGGCAAAAGAGGAAGATACAAAGGTTACCTCTACTCCTCAAAAGCAACTTTCAGATAAGGTGGTTAAGGGAGATCTCTCCGAGTTGGAGCCTATTCTTCTGGAGTTGATTAAGAAGATGGAGGCTGTTCAGATTATTGAAGGACCGCTGATGGAGGGGTTGGAAGAGGTTGGAAGACGCTTTGAGCAGGGCAAGATGTTCCTGCCGCAAGTGGTTAAGAGTGCGAGGGTTATGAAGCAGGCGGTGGAGATTCTTCAACCTTACATCGCAGAGAAACATAGTTGTGATTGCTGCGGCCCAAAGAGTGAAAACAAAAACGCAAAACCAGTGGTTGTTCTTGCAACCGCTAAGGGAGATATTCACGATATTGGAAAGAACATTGTCTCCATTGTACTTAGCTGCAACGGAATGGAGGTTGTGGACCTGGGTGTGATGGTGGATAATCAAACCATTGTAGATGAGGCTATTGCACGCAAGGCCTCATTGATAGGGGTGAGCGGACTTATAACTCCGTCACTCAAGTTTATGGAGGAGTTGGCCTCTCTTCTGGAGCAGAACAAAGAGAGGATGTTAAGAGAGTTGGGATATCTTATTCCGCTGGCTGTTGGAGGAGCAACCGCTTCATCCGTTCACACCGCGGTAAACATTGCACCACGTTACAGCGGCACCGTTCTCTTTGGCGGAGACGCTTCAAATGCCTCAGTATCATATAAAAGGATAATTGCAGACTCTGACGCTTCACTTCCTGTGATAAGAGAAGAGAACTCATATCCTTTAGGCGGTTTTGCTGAACTGATTAAGAGAGATCAGGCGGAGATTAGAAGACAGTATGAAGCAAGGAATGCAAAGTTCCTCTCTAAGGAAGAGGCCCGCTCTCTTGCAAAACAGTATCCTATAGAGTCTTACATTCATCCCGATGGATTTGGAGAAAACAATCTCTTTGCAGAAAATATATCTATTGCAACACTTGCGGAGAGAATAGATTGGACAGCCTTCTTCAATTTTTGGGGCTTTAAAGGAAAATATCCGGAGTTGGCTTATAGTAATACTGAAGCAGAAAAGCTTTATGATCAGGCTCTTGAGATGATAGGCAAGATGATAGAGGAGAACTCTGTAAAGGCGGGTGCTATTCTCTCATTCTTTGATGCAGCGGCAGAAGATGACACTCTGGTTCTGTTTGGAAATTTAATTTCAAAGAGAGAGGTAGTAGCAAGAATGGAGGTTCCGCGTCAGAGAAAAGAGGGGTCTGATTATCTATCGCTGGCAGACTTTGTGCTGCCGCTCAAGATGGCGGATAGGGAGGGAAAGAACCTCTCCAAAGTTGGCGTCTTTGTGGCAAGGGTAGAAGATAGCCTCTGTAATAAATTGGACCACAAGAGCTTTGAGTACCTGCTGCGTTACAGCATCTGTGCTCGTTTAACTCAGGCACTTGCAGAGTGGATGCAGGAGACGGCCATTGGAGATATCAAGGCTATACGTCCGGCATTCGGCTATCCTGTTTGCCCGGATCACTCGCTTAAGAGGGTTGCTTTCCAACTGCTGGATGCGGAAAAGAGATTGGGAGTAAGGCTTACGGAGAGCAATGCAATCATCCCGGTTACAGCGGTTTGCGGCCTTTTGATTGCTCATCCTAACGCAAAATTGTTTGACACTTTTTAACCCATATACAGATGAAGGTTTCTAAAATATTGGAAGAGAGAAAGGGGCGTCCGTTTGCCTCCTTTGAGATTGTTCCGCCTCTTAAGGGGAGCGATATCAGCAAGCTTTACAATATGGTTACTCCTCTGATGGAGTTTGAGCCGCCGTTCCTCAACTTTACCGCTCATAGAGACGAGGTGGAGTTCCGCCCAAATGCGGACGGTACTTTCACTAAGGTGGTGGTTACCAAAAGACCAAGCACCCTGGCAATAGTCTCCGCCCTTCAGAAAAAGTTCAACACTCTGGAGATTGTTCCTCACGTTATCTGCTCAGGCAGTACCAAAGAGCAGAACGAGAGCCTTTTACTGGACCTTCACTTCCTTGGAATAGAGAATGTTATGGCCCTTAGGGGAGATGCCCAGAAGGGAGAGAAATACTTTACCCCAACTCCGGGTGGACACGCTCACAGCAGTGAACTTGTTTCTCAGATAACCAATATGAACCACGGCGTTTATCTGGACGGCAATATGAAGAATCCGGTCTCCACCTCCTTCTGCGTTGGAGTAGGGGGCTACCCGGAAAAACATCTGGAAGCTCCTAATCTTAAGACAGATATAAAGATGCTCAAGAAGAAGGTTGATGCCGGAGCGGATTACGTCATAACGCAGATGTTCTTTGATAACCGTAAGTTTTTCTCCTTTGTAGAAAAGTGCAGAGAGGCGGGCATTACAGTTCCTATTATCCCGGGACTCAAGCCGGTTTCTACTCTCAAGCAGGTTGAGACTCTTCCGCAAGCCTTCTCCATAGATCTTCCGCAAGAGTTTATGAGTGAAGTAAATAGCATTAAGAAGAGCGCAACGGGTGAGGAGGATCTTTCCAAAAAACTCTACTCCTTTGGAATAGAGTGGGCGGTTATTCAGGGAAAGGAACTGCTTAAAAGCGGAGCCCCTGCAATTCACTTCTACACAATGGGAAAGGCGGAAAATGTACGCTCCATAATCTCAAGTCTCTTTTAATTAGTTATCTTTGTACAAATCAGAAATATTTGCACTATGGACTTTTTCAGAAATTCATTCAGAGGAATCTTTGTATTCGTAGTAGGTCTTTGTATGGTATGCTGGCCATCTGCAATGGTGACCCTTGCTGTTAAAGTAATTGGTTTCTGCTTAATATTTGCAGGTCTTGTAACTATTGTATACAACCTTGCAAACAACGGATTCTCAGATCTTAAGGGAATGAGTCTGGTCTATCTTGTAAGCGCCGTTCTGCTTCTTGCTGCCGGAATAATTCTGCTTGTAAAGACCTCCTTCTTTGTTAGGTTCGTAGGCATTATCTTTGGAATCATCCTCTTCCTGTACGGCTTGGTTCAGGTCATTCATACAATCAACTATTCCAAAGGATTACGCGGCAGAATCTGGCTCTACCTGGTTCCAGTACTTATCTGTGCTTTAGGCATTGCCATCTGTTTCTACCCGGAAGAGAATGCCAAACTGCTCTGCATCATCTTTGGTATCTGTCTTATGTTCCTCGGTATCACGGAGATGGTTCTTGTCTTCAAGGCCAGAGAACTTGCAAAACGCCTTAAGACCGCTTCTGAAAGAGACGCCCAGGACTTGCGTAACTCCCAGCCGAACGGCACAGTTATAGACGTTGAGGCAGAGGAGATTAAAGACACGGAATAAAGGTTCCTTTATACTCAGTTGAAAAACCGTTCTTTGTAACGTTAATAATCTCATATCCGGAGTAGCCTCTTCCAAGCGGGCTGCCTACGGGACCTGCTGTAACAAAGCGAATTCCCTCTGCCTGAGTATTATACTCCATGTGAGTGTGGCCGGCAAAAACCGCAGCCACTCCGTACTTTTTAAACAGCGCAATATACTCCGCTCTCTTACCCTTTGGGAAGTTGAAATATCCATTTTCCTCCCCGATAGTTTCCAGTATCACAGGACAGTGCAGGAATACAAAAGTGTACCGGCTTTTGCGAGCCTTCTTCAGTTCTCTCACCAGCCATTTAAGTTGCTCTTCCTCCGCAATTTTTGCAGTAACATTTGTACTGTCAAGTATGCAGTTGGAATCTATTCCAATAAAGGCGCAACCGTTCAGACAGAATGAGAATCTCTCATACCCTCTGAGGTTAAGATAGTTGCTGTGATTATCTTTTGTCCAGGGACGGATATCATGATTGCCCGGAACTTCATATACGGGGGCCTCAATCTTTGCCCTGTTTGCTCTGAATATGGAATCCTGCAGCATATCTCTCTGGTCATTAATGAGATCTCCGGTAATGATTACGCACGCCGGCTTAAGAAGGTTCACCTCCTTTACGGCCAAATCAAACAAAGAATCCGTATGAACAAAACCGGGAGATTTATCCCTGAATCCAATCTGCGGGTCACTCATCTGAACAAAGGTGAAGTCAGAGTAAACCCTTGGACTGCAGCCCATAAGAGCTGCAAGCAAAATCAAGAAAAGAGGGATTCTCTTCATAGAAGAATCTACTGGTTAATCTTCTGCTGGATCATCGGGCAGTTTACCGGTGCCGTCGCAATCAGGGCATTTCCACTCCAAGTATCCTTTACTGTTGCAAGTCATGCAGCGTACATGGCCGGTTCCCTCACATATTGAGCAGACTATGCGGCCCGTACCTTTGCAGTTATCACAGTCAAACCATCCGCCGCCTCCGCACTTTTTGCAGTTGGGATTTCTACCGTGGCAGTGAGGGCAGAGGTATTTGCCTCCTCCTCCGCAGTATGTGCATCTCAGAGATTTTGTTCCGTTGCAGGTCATGCACTCTCTGTATCCTACTCCATGGCAGGAGTGACACTCGTTGCGTAACGTTCCTGTTCCCTCACATCTTTGGCAAACCTTATCCATACTAAGCAGCACCGTCATTCCTAAAAATGCTGCAATACAGATAGTTATACTTCTGATAAACTTTTTCATATTACTATGTTTATTTATTAAAATTCACTTTCACGCTTCGAACAAATTTATCATCTTTCCACTCGCCCTCCTTGTCTATGCTACCATCCTCCTTATACATTATTCCCATACCATCTATCCATCCCTGTTTGAAGTAACCTCTGTATTTGACCTTTCCGCTCTCATAATAACATACGGCAAAACCATCCAGAACAGAGTTTTCTTCTCCGTTTTTATCTGTAATTATAACAAATGTACCTTCCCACTCTTTGTTTCCGTTCTTGTAATAAGTAGTTCCCTCTCCGCAGCTCAAGTCGTTTTTCCATTTTCCCTCATACTCTTTGTTACCGTTCTCGTAATACAGGATGCCATATCCGTCAAATTCATTCTTCTTCCATGAACCCTTATACTCAATGTTGCCGTTCTCATAATACAGGATGCCATATCCGTCAAAATAACTCTCCTTCCATGAACCCTTATACTCAAGGGCGCCGCTGGTGTAATAGCTCGTTCCAATTCCGTCAAAATCACCGTTTTTGAACTCCCCCTCATACTCTTTGACCTCTTTTGGGCCGCTGTTGGAATAGTAATAAACTCCATAGCCGTTAAACTGTCCTCCCTTTATGAAACCTTCATATTTCTTGTGCCCGTTTTCATAGTAAACAGTACCCATACCCTCTGGAACTCCGTCCTTCCATCCTCCCTCGTAATACTTGTTGCCGTTTGCATAATAGCAAACACCATTTCCGTTAGGAATACTGTCTACAGCCTCTCCAACATATTTGAAACCGTCTTGTGTAATGGTAATTTTGTTTTGTGCCATGCAAATCCCAGATACCAACCCCATTACCGCCATCAGCACAACCACCGCAATCTTTTGAATCAATGTTTTCATACTCATAAGAATCTATCAATACCAAAGATAACTATTTTTTCCGATGTTCAAATGGGTAAAATTGTACCATGAGCCACATATGAATACAATAAAGCACTCACGTATGTAAATGACTATGAGTTAATTGTAGTGGTAGCGAATGAACTTTTTGATTATAATTACACTCAATAAAAACTGCAAAATGGTAAACGTAAATTATTCTATTTTCCGTTTTTAAACGTTTATAAACGTTTATACACGTTTAAATTATGGGTAGACTCATTTTCCTCTTTTAAAATTGCCCCTAATAAAAGAAAATTCGCCCTTTTGCGAATTTTGTTAAAGTTATTTATATTTGCAGAAGACAATGACTATCACGTTCAACGATCAGGCATTAGAAGAGCTTTATAGTAAGGAAACTACGGAAGACAAAAAATACTCTCGTCTTCCTAAAGATGTGATTAAGAGATATGTTAAGACTGTCAACTATTTAAGGGCAGCTGCCAGAATTGAAGATCTGTTTCCTATTAAATCTCTTCATTATGAGAAGAAACAAGGAGATTTAAAAGACTTTGAAGCCGTGTGGATAACAGATAAGTACAGACTTCTCTTTGTTAGTTCTCCTGATGAAAACGGTATCATTGTAAACGCATTATTATATGAAATATCAAAGCACTATGAATAAGAAAGAGATGGTTCCATTTGCAGCTACTCATCCGGGAGAACTTATTAAGGATGAGTTGAAAAGTAGGAAAATGACACAGAGAGAACTCGCAACCAAGACGGGGTTAAAGACTTCTGTTATAAGTGAAACAATAAACGGAAAACGTCCAATTTCTCTCAATACTGCCTTAAAATTGGAGAGTGTCTTTGAGATATCCGCCTCATATTGGCTGAATCTTCAAACTCAATATGAGCTTGATAAAGAGCATATAGAAAAGAAACCAGCATTCACCGAGACGGTTTCTATGGTTATACCAACCAAAGATAGAGGTCTTTTGAAGAAACTTGCAGGGAAGTACGGTTGGGCTTGCCTGTTCTAAACGGCAAGGGCATCAGTAGATTAGTAGGACCTATCACGAGGTCAACCGGCCTCCTGATTTTTAGCTTTTATTTAGATTATTATGATAATTATTATCATAATTTAATTATCTTTGTCTCAGATTATGGCAACAAAAAATGAGATATTGTATTCAGTAGATGACGTTTCTCCGGCGTACCCCGTACACCCGGGTAATATGCTTGGAGAGGAACTGAAAGTAAGGGGAATCAGCAGCAAGAAGTTCTCTGAAATGATTGGTATTCAGAGTTCTCATCTGAGTGCTTTGATTCACGGCGTAAGAAACTTTACACCTGCCGTTGCAGCAAAAGTTGAAAAAGGTTTGCCTGAAATTCCTTCATCCATTTGGGTAAAGATGCAAGAGAACTATAACAAATCTATCCGTCAACAAAAGGTGAATACCAGTTTGCTTGTATCTAGTTATGCAGCTAAGGAAGAGACTCTTATCCCAGTTCTTGCGGAAGATGGTGCGGACTATTCAAAGTGGAAAAATGTTACCATCAAGATTCCCAAGAAGGATGAAAAACTTCTAAAAGAACTGGCTAATAAGTTCGGGTGGAAGGTATAAAAGAGTATCTTTGGATAAAATTTGAACAAAAACATTATGAAACGTCTTTTCTTATTCATAGGTATTATCCTGCTTGCACTCTCTTCAACCTTTGCCCAGAAGAAGAAACTTCCACCGCTTAATCAGTTGGCTATGATCAATGACAGTATCATTGCAGAAGGACACCAAATCTACTTTTCTGAAAAGATAGCTTGGATTACTACAGATTCGCTTTTTGCGCATAAGCACACAGAAAATGAAATAGGTGCATCTTTAACCTACTTTGAAGACAGTGTGTGGGTTAGCCTTTTTACAGATAAAGCAGTAGAAAATTCAATCTTTGAGATTCGTTGGGATTTCAAACAAGAAAAAGATACTCTCATAGATGCTGTTCGTCCTTTAACGGATAATGAAAAAGCCTTCATTGTTCGTAAAAATAAACTCATTCAAACTGGAATAGGTACTTATAGAGACAGCATAAATGGAATTAATCCCCAATATGGTCACTTTAATGTTGATATTATCAAAATAAACGATAAGGTAACAAGACTTTATCTTCTCCAAGGAATTAATTTTGAAGCCATTCCATTTGGTAATGATTACAGTATTGATTTTGACAACAATGACAATCCAATCTGTTTCAGGAGATATCACCGTTCATTTTTGCCTTTTGAGTTTCCTAAAGACAAAAATAAGGAGGTACTCACAATAATTCACTCCCATTTACCGGATAACCCATATATCACACCTACAGATATTTGCAATTTTTTACTCTATGGAAGAGACCTCTTTGGTCAAACCAGTTTTATAGTCTTAAGCACTGCTTTTGAAGGCCATATAAAATTCATGTATATGGATAGTCAAAAATCAATTGCTACTGTAACGGATGAACTTTTTGAATAGTTTTTTTCTTTTTTATCAGAGTCCAGCCGGAGGTAACGATTGTATCTCCTTGAACGGTAAGGGTATCCAGCCGTGGTAACTCTACGTGATGCCAATCAGCGGTTATCTTCAAAGGATGACCTTTTACATATCCCCACTCACAAAATGCTTCACCTCCAAAGATGACCATACCTCCGTCTTCCATTTGAACCATACTGTCCGGCGCAAACTGGATGGATAAGTTTGAACTTTCTAATTTGATGACATTATCCGGTGCAAACAATTTGAGAATCTTGGTATTCCTCTCTTCCAGTTTGCGTTGAAAAGATTCCTCCGTAACATCAATAGAATCAAAGTCATACCTCGCTTTGGCCTTCTGTACTGCTTCCTCCAAATCTTTAGGAAGTTCTATCTCATAGATTTTCTGAACACAAGAACCCAGGTCACTTTCTGCATTAATCTCTTTTCTCCAAGTGTATGAAGACTGATCTAAGATTAACCCGTAAAGAGGGCCGGAAAGATATGCAAATGAGCGTGTAATATTGTCTGATTCATAGAGGTAATCCAAGTCTGAAAGGCTACGTAAATAATCTTTGTCAGACGGAAAGGCAATGCGTCTTCCGGTATACTCGGCAAGCCCCTCTAGTATCTCCAAAGAACACTCCTCAGCTGCAGCATCCTTATAAGTTGTCTTCTCAAAGCTCTGAAACTTAACGCATCAGACAATGCGGATTTTTTCTGCTTGCCTTTGAGTTCGGCAGCACGCTTTAACGCATTCCACTCCAGTTTGAGAAGAGTGCGGGCATCTCTGTTGGAGAGATGAGAATTGTTAGGATGTCTTTCCGGGAAAAGGCCCAACTCAGGTTGTCGGTAGTGGAACATCTCATGTACCAGGACTATTATCTGATGCTTGTAATCTCCAGATATAGGCCACAATATAGTTGTCCAACGCTTTCCTTTCAACTCAATTGTGGAATTTGCAACAGGCAAATTTGCAGGAAAAGTTTTTGGCGCATCGGAAACGTTGCTTACAATATTTCTTACTGAATCTATCCCAAGAACCGGAGAGTAAAGATTTACTCCCCATAACTTGCCGTTATCTTTATCACATATCTCTTTAACGCTTTCAAAAATGGAACGTTTGGTGGTTTGACAAGAAATAATCAACACCAGGGCCAATGTCAAATAAAGAATCTTTTTCATACTCTTACAATCAGTAGATTAGCAGGCCTATTACGCCGCCGGCAAGAATAACCCAGATTGGGTTGGCTTTGAGCCATTTGCAGGCAACAAAAGCAGCAGCCAAAAGCACCCAGGAAGTCCAATGGAAGAAGTTGGTTGGGGTAATCAGAATTCCCGCCGCCGCTGCAATCATTCCTATCACGATAGGTCTTATGTTCTTCATAAGTGACGCAAACAGATCACTCTTTCTCACCTTTGCATAGAGTCTGCAGATAATCAGCACTATCACAAAAGACGGAATCACAACCGCCAAAGTTGCTAAGAATGAGCCACCTACACAGGCCAGATGGGAGTATCCCATATTGTGAGTAACTGTGTAACCAACGTATGTTGCACTGTTTATTCCAACCGGTCCCGGAGTTGCCTGAGAGATTGCAACAATATCTGTAAACTGTTCCGCCGTAATCCATGCATGCTTTACAACCACCTCATTCTGAACAAGAGAGAGCATTGCATAGCCTCCTCCAAAAGTGAAGAGACCAATTACCAAAAACGTCCAGAACAACTCCAGGAATATCATCTTTCAGCCCTCCCTTTTGGTTTTCTGTAAAAGTAACGCATGGCAAAAAAGCAGACCGCCATCACCAGTATGATATACACCGGAGAGACCTTTAAAAAGAGTATGGCCACCAACGTTGCAACTGCCAGTAACGCCCTGAAGATATTCAGTTTAGACTTGATAATCATATCTACAACCGGCACCGCAATGAGTGCCACAACCACCGGCCTTACTCCTTTAAAGAACTTCTCTACGTAGATATTGTCTCTGAACTGCTTGAAGAAAATTGCTATTGCCAGTATAATTAGGAATGAAGGCAGGCAGCTCCCGATGGTTGCCGCCACACTACCTCTCTTGCCTCTAAGCCTGTATCCTGCAAATATTGAGATGTTTACAATAAGAAGCCCCGGCGCACTCTGAGCAATAGCCAGTATATCCATAAACTCATCATCCTCCAACCAATGACGCTTCTTCACAACCTCTCTGTCTATCAGAGGAATCATAGCGTAGCCGCCTCCCAAAGTGAACATGCCAATCTTTGCAAAAACACCGGCAATTTCCCACAGAGAGGTCTTATCACTTTTCTGTTCCAGAGCTACTTTTTCCTCCATAATCAGCAATTTGCAGAGGTCAAAAATAGCAAATTCAGCGCACTCCAGAGGGGTTTTTGAAAAAAATTTTGCAGATATTGGAAAAAGGTCTATATTTGCAACCCCATTGAGACAGATGTGGGTTGTTAGAGTTCTAACAGAGATATAGTCTCGTAGCTCAGTTTGGTTAGAGCACCACACTGATAATGTGGGGGTCCGCGGTTCAAATCCGCGCGGGACTACAAGACTGGGGGACTAGCTCAGTTGGCTAGAGCACCTGCTTTGCAAGCAGGGGGTCAAGGGTTCGACTCCCTTGTTCTCCACAAAAAAAGAGAAGACCAAAAGGTCTTCTCTTTTTTTATGCCTAATTCTACAATTTTATTCAGTTTTTTATGGCATACTGAATAAAAATCGGCTTTTTTGTTCAGTACAAGAAGATTTTCTTCAACAAAAATGCATTTTCCAAACAATTATTGAGTTAGAAGCGGAGGTTGACACCCAGGGCTATTAACGGTTCTACCCAGGCGGCGCTGCCTGCTGCTCCGGCAATAAGGGAGGCAAAGTCTGCCCGGACGTATGGGGAGATTGAAACGCTCCCTGCATTAAATGATTTGCCTAGGCCGGCACTGAAGAGAAGGCCGCCGTCTTCAAGGTCTCCGTCTGAAAATCCGAAAGTTGCACCGGCTCTTACGTTAACGTAGAACGGTTCTTTGCTTTGAGAGAGGTTGAATCTGAAATCTGCAAAAACAGGAACGTTGTATCTGTAATCTTTGAAAGTCTTATTATTCACATTACCGTTCCCATCTCCAATCCCTACAACAAAATCATTACTCTTGTTTCTGTAATACTCCAAACCAATGCCAAAACCTTGTGAATATTTGCTAGTTCTCTGCTTGCCGTAAATAAAATAGCCTCCTACTTTTCCGTCCCAATCATTACTTAGACAAAAGGCATACTCTGCTCCAACTTCAAAATAATGATGTGGAGTAAAATCAGAGTTTTTGTCTTGAGCTGATAATCTTGTTATTGAAAGCAGCATTATGGCTGCAATTGCTATACAGAGTTTTAAAATTTTCATAATAAAAGTTATTGATTTCTTTTATGTGCTCTTCCTAATAGTTGTAGGTGAGTTGGAAGAAGACGCAGTTCTTGTCCGTGAAGCCTTTAGGGATTTTCTTGTAGGTGTAGTTGAGTTTGAGATCCAAGTTCTTAAGTGGTCTCCAGAGAAGACCTGTGGTATAGTTGGTCTCATAGATGCCTTTGTATGAGGTATCCTCATCTACGTAGTCTATTCTGCCTACAACCATCAGACCTTTTGCAACTCCAACACCTGCAGCAAAGTATGCTCCTAAGGATTTCATTCCGCCGGTTTTACCGCCAATGAGCTCTGCTCTTGCAAAGCCCTTGTCCTTGTCTGCCTTGTAGGAGAAACCTCCGCCGTAGCGGTACATCTTTACATATTTGTTGTCTGTTTGCGGTGTGTATGAGCGGGTTGCCTCATCATAAACAGGGTAGGCGCCCTCTCCTCTTTGGAAGTAGGTGAAGAGTGAGAGAGGTTTGATAGGGGTGATGATCAATCTACCGACAATGTCCTTGCTCTTGTTATCATCTGTAGAGTTAATCTTATAACCGTTAAAAATTGCAAGGTCATAGTTGATTACGCTGAAGCCGTCTTTGTGGATGGCGCTGCCGAGGAAGTCAATACCCATATCTCTGCCGGCTGCTGAGAAACCTGCTATGTCTCTGTCACTCATTCTTGCAAATCTCTCAATAGCAAGGGCGTAGTTAACAAACTCCAAGGTTACCGGAGTTCTCATCTGGTTCTCGTAAGTGAGCGGGCTCTTGTACTGTCCGAACTTTACTCCAAACTCCTTAACAGGCATATAGCAGGCAAAGAGATCCAAAATTTTAGGAGTTCCTGCAAAGTTTACCTGGAACTTATAGTCTACCTTTCCGTAATCTCCTTTGTATAAGTTACCTGAGAGGGTGAACATGGCCCTTGTAATTTTAAAGGTGGAGGTGTTGTCATCCGCCCAGTTGTAGCCCAACTGAACATATCCGCTCGGGTGGGCGTATCTGTTTATCTTGTCCCAATCTACGCTGTTTTTCTTGGTATTTTTCTCTAACTGCTCTATCCTCTGCTCCAAAAGGGCAATTTTGTTGGAGGTTGTATCAATCTGAGCAAAAGCCACTTCTGAGATAAGAAGAGAAACTATCGCGATTAAAAAGAGTTTAATTTTCATAATAGGTTTATGTTAGGTTTCTGTTTTTCTGTTCTGACAGCGGCAAAGGTATGAATAATTAGGTTTTTTCCCATTTTTTTAATACATTTGAACGATAGTTTGCTTTTTGATGAGCATTGGATGAATATTATTTATTTGATAAACTATGATAAAGATTAATTGTTTCGTTCCTTTCACCTCTAAAAAGCAGGTGGAGAAGACTGTAAAGAGCCTCTCCGAGAGCGCTTTGGTAAACAAGGTGGTAACATTGGATGCAGCAAAAGATCCGATGGCCAAGACCGCAACACTAAAAAAGATTGCAAAAAATGCAGATTGCGATTTTGTTCTTATCTATACCAAACAGACAACGCTTGGTATAGGTTATCTCGCACTTGAAAGAATGGTGAATGTGGCTGCAGCTACGGGTGCTGCTATGATTTATGCAGATCACTATGCTGTAATGAACGGAGAGAGAACCAATAAGCCGGTTATTGACTACCAGATGGGTAGTTTGCGTAATGACTTTGACTTTGGTTCAGTTCTGCTTTACAAGGCTTCCGCATTTAAGGCTGCCGTAAAGAGAATGAAGGTAAACTACAAGTTTGCAGGCCTTTATGACCTTAGATTGAAGGTTTCTCAGAAGGGCCGTCTGGTTCACGTTAACGAGTACCTCTACTCAGAGATTGAGGAGGATACAAGAAAGACCGGAGAAAAATTGTTTGACTATGTAGACCCTCGTAACCGCGAGGTTCAGATAGAGATGGAAAAGGCTTGCACTCAGCATCTTAAAGATGTTGGAGGATATCTGGAGCCTGTATTCCCTAAGGTATCATTCGGTAAGGAGAAGTTTGAGTATGAGGCATCTGTCATCATTCCTGTGCTTAACAGAGTAAAGACAATTAAGGATGCTATTCTCAGCGCTTTGGCTCAGAAGACCAACTTCAAGTTCAACGTTATCGTTGTGGAGAACGGTCCTAAGTGTCACTCCTGGGACGGTACAACAGAGGCTATTGACTCTATCAAAGACAAGAGATTGATTCACGTTATCCCTACCCGTAACGATATTGGCGTAGGCGGTGCCTGGAATATGGCGTTCCACCATCCAAAGTGCGGTAAGTTTGCCGTTCAGTTGGACAGTGATGACGTTTACAGTGATGAGAACACCCTGCAGAAAGTTGTTGACGCATTCTATGCTCAGAACTGTGCAATGGTGATTGGTTCTTACATGCTTACAGACATTAACCTTAAGATGCTGCCTCCAGGAAAGATTGACCACAGAGAGTGGACTCCGGAGAACGGACGCAACAACGCTCTGCGTATCAACGGACTGGGCGCTCCAAGAGCATTCTTCACTCCGGTTGCAAGAGAGATTAAGTTCCCTAACGTAAACTACGGTGAGGATTACGCAGTAGGTTTGGCAATCTCACGTAAGTACCAGATTGGCCGTATCTATGACGTTCTCTACAACTGCCGTCGTCACGATGAGAACTCAGACGCTTCACTCAGCGTAGAGAAAGAGAACGCAAACAATACATACAAAGACAGAGTTCGTACTTGGGAACTCGAGGCTCGTATTGCTCTTAACGCAAAGAAGAAGAGAAAGTAAGTTTCTGAGATGGGGAGCTTTGAGAACGTGATACTCAACGATATTGCTGTTGAGCATCTCTTTGAGGATCAACTCAGTACCTGGCCGCTGTGCAAGGAGAACTATGAAGCTCTCAGAGATGTCAAGTGGAGAAGTATCCCCATATCAACGAACCCGGACGGCAGCCCTCTGACAGTTCTGGCTCAATTTAATCCTGCAAGAATTGTCTCTTCCAACGCTAAGGTGGATGCCAAGACCATCCGCAACCGTCAATGCTTTTTCTGCAAGGAGGGAAGACCTGCAGAACAAAAAGGGATTTCATTTAGGGGTGTGACCACAGACTATATAGTTCAGGTCAACCCCTATCCTATTTTTAAGAGACATCTTGTAATTCAGAGCACTACGCACTCCCGTCAGGAGTTGGATTCTACCCGTATGGCGGATATGCTCACTCTGGCAAAGACTCTGAAGAACTTTGTTCTGTTCTATAACGGCCCAAACAGCGGAGCCTCCGTCCCGGATCACTTTCATTTTCAGGCGGGTGAGAAGGGGATAATGCCTCTTCAGGTCTCCTTTGACAAGATAGCAAAGGAAGAACTGCTAAGCCGCGGCCCTGAGAACAAATTGAGTCAAAACTATCTCAGGATATACCACGTTAACGGTTATTGCAGGGGTTGTTTTGTGGTAGATGCGGCAAACAAGAAGGTGCTGATATCTGCCATCGGGAAAATATACTCACTGCTCTCTGCTCTTACCGGCAGGGGGAACGGAAGGTTTGATCCGGACGATGTGGTTTCCTCTGAGAGTAAGCGCTTTAGCGAGGGTGGCAAATGGGA
The DNA here is from genome assembly GCA_017618115.1 of Bacteroidales bacterium. Taxonomy (GTDB): domain Bacteria; phylum Bacteroidota; class Bacteroidia; order Bacteroidales; family UBA932; genus Egerieousia. Next base: position 28,943 of record JAFZUX010000021.1, read on the forward strand.
GCCTATGATGAACGTTCTTTGCTGGTGGGAGGATGGAATATGGAGGTGCGCTCTCTTTGCAAGGGGGCAGCTCCGTCCGAACTGCTTCTACAAAGAGGGGGAGGAGAGGTTGCTGATTGCAACCGCCAGCGTGGAGATGAGCGGAATCTTTATCGTGCCTCGTGAGAAGGACTTTGACCGCCTTACCGGGGATGATATTTGCAAGATGTATGATGATGTTACAATATCCTCAGAGATAGAGGAAAAACTAATGAGAAAAATGAGAAAACAACCTCAAGTGAGCGTGGGTATAATGCACGCAGACAAGATTGATTTTACCTTCAACAACGAGTACCGCCTTATTGAGAAGGACGGCATTAGTAACGCAAAGGGAAAAGTTTATACCGGAAACCTCTCCGTTTCTTTGGGAAGTAAGCCGGGCACTTTAGTTCTCGATGGGCAGGAGTGCACGGAGCTCCTCTTTGAACCTGCAGATAAACAGGGACTTGGAACCTTCTGGCTCAGAGATGTTGTCATTGGCGTGAACTTCCACTGGGAGAGAAAAGAGGACCAGATGTTTGAAGGATGTCTGAAGTTTATTGTTGAGCACGGAAAGTGCTGCGCCATAAATATTTTGGGCGTGGAGGATTATCTTACCAGCGTAATCTCCTCAGAGATGAGCGCTAAAGCATCAGAGAAACTCCTTAAGGCTCATGCAGTTATATCTAGAAGCTGGTTGCTTGCACAGATGGAACATTCAGAGAAGGTTAAGCAGCCTTCAACCTCAAGATTCTTTAACGAGAAGGAGGAATGCGAGGAACTGGTTAAGTGGTATGACAAAGACGACCACACAAACTTTGATGTCTGCGCAGATGACCATTGCCAAAGATATCAGGGACTTACAAGGGCTTCAACTGAGACCGTAAAGAAGGCTATCGAGCAGACTTGGGGAGAGATTCTCTCATACGAGGGTCATATCTGTGACGCCCGTTTCTATAAATGCTGCGGCGGAATGTTGGAGGAATTTGAGAATGCCTGGGAAGATACACACTATGATTATCTGGAAGTTGTAAGAGATACGGAAGAGAGCGTGGAGACGGAAATTAAGAGCCACCGTTATGGAAAAGAGGCGGCAACAGTTTTGGATCTTACCGTTGAAGAACATGCCGAGGCTTGGATACTCTCCTCACCTCCTGCACTTTGCAACACTAAAGACAATGAGATTTTAAGTCAGGTTCTAAACAACTATGACCAGGAGACCGTTAACTTCTACCGCTGGAAAGAGACCTACACTCAGGAGGAGATTTCAAAACTTGTAAGAGAGAAGAGCGGTGAAGATTTTGGAGAGATTGTAAATCTCATTCCGCTTACAAGAGGAACCAGCGGCAGACTTACACGCCTTAAAGTTGTGGGCACAAAGAAGAGTCTGATAGTTGGTAAGGAGTTGGAAATCAGAAGAATTCTCTCTCCATCACATCTTTACAGTTCTGCATTCGTTGTAAGAAGATATGATGATAAAGATAATCTGATTACAGATGAAACAACCGTTCCTGCAAAGATTGAATTGATTGGTGCGGGATGGGGACACGGAGTCGGACTCTGCCAGATTGGTGCTGCCGTTATGGGTGCCAAGGGTTACGAGTATGACGCAATCCTCTACCACTATTATCCTAATGCTGAGATAGTTAAAAAATATTAAAATATAAAGTTATGTCTGAGGAATTAAAAAACGTTGCTCCTTCAGTTAAGAAGGAGACCAAAAGGAATCCTTGGCTTTGGGTGCCTACGCTCTACTTTGCTGAGGGTATTCCTTACTTCATCGTGAATACGATATCAGTTCTGATGTTCACCAACCTCGGTGTGCCGAACGATCAGATGGCAAGATTTACTTCACTCTTGTATCTGCCTTGGCTGCTGAAGTTTATATGGAGTCCGTTTGTAGATATTGTAAAGACAAAGAGATGGTGGATTTTGCTTATGCAGATAATTATTTCCGCATCATTTGTTCTGTTGGCTCTCACTCTTCCTCATCCGGACGCACAGACCATTGCGGCTAAAGGAACGAGCATAAGTCTCTTCTACACAACTCTTATCATTTTCCTTATCACCGCCTTTGCTTCTGCTACTCACGATATTGCAGCGGACGGATTCTATATGCTTGCACTTCCGCAGAGCCAGCAGAGCGCCTTTGTGGGAATCAGAAGTACCTTCTACAGAATCTCTTCCGTATTCGGACAGGGCGTATTGGTATTCATTGCAGGTCTGTTGGAGAAGAGGGGAGATATCCCGATGGCGTGGGTTTGGACCATGGTTATAACCGCCGTAGTATTCGGAATAGTAACGCTTTACCATACCTTTGCAATTCCTCGTTCGTTGAATGATAAACCAAACATTCAGTTGGATGAGAACGGAAAACCAAAGGGTATCTGGTCTGACTTCGGACGTTCATTTGCAACCTTCTTCAAGAAACCTCTGGTATGGTTGGGTATTGCTTTCATGCTCCTTTACAGATTACCGGAAGCCTTTCTTATTAAGATGATTATGCCGTTCCTCAAGGATCCTAGAGAGGAGACTATGAGAGTTATTGACGGCGGAAAAGAGGCACTCTTTGGCGGCGGCTTGGGACTTCCTACGGAGACTATCGGTCTGGCATACGGCACAATAGGAGTGATTGCACTTTTGGCCGGCGGTATTTTGGGAGGTATCCTTATCTCCCGCTGGGGACTTAAAAAATCTCTCTGGCCTATGGCTGCCTGCATGATTCTGCCTTGCCTCACTTTCTGCTATCTTGCTATTTTCCAGCCTACTAACGTGATTGCTATCATTATCGCGATAGCTATTGAGCAGTTTGGTTACGGCTTTGGATTTACAGCATACATGCTCTTTATGATGTACCTTTCAGAGGGAGACTTCAAGACATCCCACTATGCAATCTGCACCGCATTTATGGCGGCAAGCATGATGATCCCAGGCTTCTTTGCAGGTGACCTTCAGATGGCAGTGGGATATAAGACATTCTTCTGGATTGTAGTGCTTTGCGGAGTTGCAACAGTTTTGGTTACAATACTTGCAAAGAGAAAAGTTGATTCTTCATACGGTAAAAAATGAAAAAGTTATTCTCAATAATACTGATACTTGCAGTAGCCTCTCCAATGATTTGGGGACAACATAAATGCTCAAAAAACGTGAAGGTTAAGCCGGGTGTTGAGGTTCTCAGAGACGGTGGTTTCAAAGAGCTTCAGGGAAAGAGAGTTGGTCTTCTGACCAACCCTACCGGAGTAGATTCAGAGCTTAACTCAACCATTGATATTCTCTACAACGCCAAGGGAGTACGCCTGGTTGCTCTCTACGCTCCGGAGCACGGAGTAAGAGGTGATATCTATGCAGGCGCTGCCGTTAAGGATGCAAAAGATTCTGCAACAGGACTTCCTGTTTTCTCAGTTTTTGGAAAGAACCGCAAACCTTCTCCTGAGTTCCTTAAGGATGTGGATGCTGTAGTTTTTGATATTCAGGATATCGGCTGCCGCTCATACACCTTTGTAAGTTCAATGGGACTTATGATGGAGGCTTGTGCAGAGGCCGGCAAAGAGTTCATAGTTCTGGACCGTCCTAATCCTCTGGGCGGAGAGAGAGTTGAAGGAAACCTTGTAGAAGATGGTTTCTACTCATTCGTGAGCCAGTTCAAAATCCCTTATCTCTACGGACTTACGCTGGGCGAACTTGCAAAGATGCTCAACGGAGAGAAGATGCTCAAAGACGGAGTTCAGTGCAATCTTACCGTTATCCCGATGGAGGGTTGGCAACGCAACATGACATACGATGACACCCGTCTGCCTTGGTTGCTCCCTTCTCCTCATATCCCACAGACCGCCAACGCTTACTACTATCCTGTAAGCGGCATCATGGGAGAACTTGGATATATCTCAGAGGGAGTGGGTTACACACTTCCGTTCCAACTCTTTGTTGCCGAGTGGATAGACGGCAAGGCTCTCTGTGAGAGAATGAACGCCCTCAACCTTCCGGGTATCCGTTTCCGTCCAATCTATGTTACTCCGTACTACGGTTCCAAGAAGGGACTCTACTGCAGCGGAGTACAGACCATCATAACGGACTACTCCAAGGCTCGTCTTACGGAGGTGCAATTCCTTGTAATGCAGGAACTTGCAGTGATGTATCCGGATAAGAAAACCTTTGAGAACTGCAACAAGGGCCGTTTCAGAATGTTTGACATTGTCTGCGGTTCAGACTACATCCGCAAGACCTTCTCTGAGACTTACACCTGGGCCAGCATCAAGGAGTTCTTTGAAAAGGACGAGGCTGCCTTCAAAGAGAAGAGCAAAAAGTATTACCTGTACAAATAGGGTATTCATAGGTAAATAATGCTTTTTTATGGGCGAATGAATAGGGTGGCAAAGACTTTGCTACCCTTTCATACAAAGTATTAACCCTCAAAAACTAAAAATTATGAGAACTAACAGACTTTACAATGCATTAGTTGCAATAGTTGCAGCCGCATTTATGGTATCTACTGCCACTGAGGCAGTTGCACAGTCCTCAACTAGGAAGAGTCCTTCCGGTGGATCTGCTACAATGAAAGCTGCTCCTTCTCAGAAGAAGATGACTCCGGCTACGGACCGCAATCAGTCTTCAGGTAACAGAGGGAACGCTTCCAATGTAAACAAAGGCCGTAATTACAATGACCACATGGGTAACGTAAGAACCCAGAGCGGCATTAACGTTAACCGCCCAAACAACGACAACCGCAATAACGGTAATCACAACAACGGCAATGTAACCAACAACCGTCCGGGAGGCGGCAACGTAAACCGTCCTAACAATGACAACGTTAATCGTCCTGGCAAAGACAACCGTAACATTGTTAACCGCCCTGGCAACGATCACAACAAGGGAAATTTTGACCGCAAGGATGACAACCGTAAGGAGAAAGTGAACCGTCCTGAGGACCGCCGTCCTACCTACAAGGCTCCAAAAGACGGCCATGACGCTCACAAAGTTCACAAGGATCCTACTCCAAAGTATGACCGTAGCAACCCGAACCGTCACCTTGGTTATACTCCATTCCGCGATGGCCGCACAATCCATCGTCCGGCACCGGTTCACGTATACTATGATTACGGACGTTACTACAGGGTTCTTCCAAAGCACCACTACCACACCACAATTGCAGGGCTTCTGCTCTACTTCTGGGACGGAGTTTGGTACAACTACGCAGACGGCGTATACGGAGTTCACAGACCTCCTGTAGGAACCGTAATCCCAATCTCTTACATCTCATCTTCACTCTACCCTGTAGATTTTGAATATGAGAGTGTAGGATACAGAAGAAACTATTACGTAGATTCTTACTCCAACTTCTACATCCAGATCAACAGCTACGAACTTAAAGTTGTTGACGCACCAGAAGGAGCAATACTCTACGATATGCCAAGTGACTACACAGTTGTTCTGCACCACGGCCGTACATATTACAAAGTTGGAAGTTCTATCTTTGAATATGTTTACACCAACGCCAACAGCTGGTATTTCAGAGCCGTAGGCATTTATAGATAAGTGGAAAGCTGAGCGTGTCAGCAAATATAAATGGGATGGCTTGAAACCATCCCATTTTTTTCTGTGCCTTTACGGGCCGGCTATGCCTGTGCGATGTTGAGGATAACCTGCACGGCTTTCTCCATACTCTCGATTGGAACATACTCCAGTTTGCCGTGGAAGTTTAATCCTCCGGCAAAGATGTTAGGGCATGGAAGGCCTCTGAATGAGAGCATTGCACCGTCTGTGCCGCCTCTGATAGGCTGAATCTTTGGTTTAACGCCCGCCTTCTTCATAGCATCTATTGCTCTCTGAACAATGTGATACTGAGGCTCTACAATCTTGCGCATATTGAAGTACTGATCCTTAACGGTAATCTTTACAACGCCCTTGCCGTACTTCTTGTCCATCTTGTTCTGGATGGTGGTAAAGAGTTTTTTACGTTGGTTGAAAATGACTGTGTCATGGTCTCTTATGATGAGATTTGCAGTTGCGTTTTCAACTGTTCCGTTGATTCCTACAACGTGGAAGAATCCCTGGTACTTGCAAGTGTGTTCCGGTCTCTCCTTTGGAGGGAGCATTGCAAGAACCTCATTAACTACAATAATTGCGTTAATCATTTTGTTCTTTGCATAGCCCGGATGGATGTTGCAACCCTGTACCTCTATCTTTGCTGAGGCTGCGTTAAAGTTCTCAAACTCAAGTTCTCCAACAGCTCCGCCGTCCATTGTGTAGGCAAAGTCCGCACCGAAATCCTTAACGGAGAAATTCTCAACTCCTCTGCCTACCTCCTCATCCGGAGTGAAGGCAATCTTTATTGTACCGTGCTTGAATTCAGGATGATTGACCATATACTCGGCGGCGCACATTATCTCTGCAACGCCTGCTTTGTCATCTGCACCAAGCAGAGTGGTGCCGTCCGTGGTAATCAGGGTCTGTCCCTTATACTCCTTTAGTTCAGGGAATTGCGCAACTGAGAGTTTTACCTTTTTTGCTTTGTTCAGAACAATATCTTTACCGTTATAGTTAGGAATGATTTGCGGTTTGATATCTTTTCCTTCTGCATCAGGTGCAGTATCTACGTGAGCAATGAATCCAATTACCGGTGCCTTCTTTCCCTTTGGAAGGTTGGACGGAACGGTTGCCATAAGAACACCCTTAGTAGTTGTCTTAACTTTAATCTTAAGTGCCTTTAACTCACAGGCCAGCAGGTTAATAAGATCTAACTGGCGGAGGGTGGAAGGAGCGTCGGTTGACTCGGGATCTGAGGTTGTCCAAATTCCCACATATCTCAGAAATTTATCTTGAACTTTTTCCATATCTATTATTTTATTCATCAATACTGTCATCTACATCTTTGAGTTCTACATCATCTACTTTTGGTGTCTCACCCTTCTTTGCTCTGAGAGACGAGAAGAGGAGGAATGCTGCAACAGCCAGGTAAGCGACAATTGCTACAGCCTGAGCACCACCTGTTTGTGCCCACTCTCCGGCATAGAAGTCTTTGCCTGCAAACTTAAGTATTGCAGAGACAACTCCCATAAGAGCGCCGCCTGCAATAAAGCCGCTGGCCAGCAGTGTTCCCTTGTTTACACGTGCTTCGTTGAGAGCCTTGTCTTTGCTGCGACTTCCTACGTACCAGGCAATTGCACCGCCGGCAAGAAGAGGAAGGTTAAGATCTATCGGGATAAACATACCGAGTGCAAAAGCAAGTGCGGGAACCTTGAGGAAGTTGAGGATGATTGCAATGACTGCGCCTATTCCGTAGAGAACCCAAGGTGCTCCTTGTCCGCTCATAAGCGGCTCAATAACAGCGGCCATGGCGTTTGCCTGAGGTGCAACCAAAGCATCCTCTCCGGTAAAGCCGTAGGTCTTGTTGAGTACAATCATAACTCCGCCCACGGTTGCAGCGGCAATGAGTGTTCCTATGAACTTCCAACTCTCCTGAACCTTTGGAGTTGAGCCAATCCAATAACCTATCTTCAAGTCTGTTATGAAACTTCCTGCAACGGAAAGTGCGGTGCAGACAACGCCTCCGATTATGAGTGCCGCAACCATTCCGGGTACTCCCTTAAGACCGCAGGCAACCAGTACTACCGAGCCTAAAATCAGCGTCATAAGAGTCATTCCGCTTACAGGGTTGCTGCCCACAATTGCAATTGCGTTTGCGGCAACTGTGGTGAAGAGAAAGGCTATAATGGTGACTATCAGGAGTGCTATGATTGCAAGCAGAAGTTTGTTGGTATCCGGAATTACTCCAAAGTAGAAGAATACGAATGTTGCTGCAAGAGCAATCAGCAGACCCCAAACTATAATCTTCATACTGAGGTCTCTCTGAGTTCTGATCTCCTCTTTTGTGGTATCTCCCTTCTTTGAGAAACTCTTGGAAGCCAGGCCAAAAGCGGACTTTATCACGCCGGAAGATTTGATGATTCCAATGATTCCCGCTACTGCAATACCGCCGATACCAATCTGACGTGCGTAGGTTTTGAAGATCATTTCCGGTCCCATCTCTGAAACTCCGCTGAAGGTTGTTCCTAAGAAGTTGACGGTATCCGGGCCGCAGAGTGCAGACATCAGAGGAATGATTACAAACCAGACAAGCATTGAGCCACAGCAGATTATGAAGGCATACTTGAGTCCGATTATATATCCCAAACCAAGAACCGCAGCACCTACGTTGTACTTAACCAGCACCTTTGTTTTGTCTGCGATGAAACTTCCCCAATGGGTTGCAGTTGTGTAGATTGTCTCACTCCACCAGCCGAACGATGCAACTATGAAGTCATAGATACCTCCAATTAAACCGCTGATAAGAAGCAGCTTGGCGCCGCCTGTATCTCCCTCTCCGCTCTTAATGACCTGAGTGGTTGCGGTTGCTTCCGGGAACGGATACTCTCCGTCTTTATCCTTTACAAAGTACTTTCTGAAAGGAATGAGGAAGAGAATACCCAGCACGCCTCCGAGCAAACTTGAGAGGAATACCTTTATGAAATCTATCTGAATCTCAGGGTATTTGGCCTGGAGAATGTAAAGTGCCGGGAGCGTGAAGATTGCACCGGCAACAATACCTCCGGAGCAGGCTCCTATTGACTGGATTATCACATTCTCACCCAGTGCGTTCTTTCTTTTCAGTGCGGTAGAAAGACCCACTGCAATAATCGCGATAGGAATGGCGGCTTCAAATACCTGGCCTACCTTTAATCCGAGGTAAGCGGCTGCCGCAGAGAAGATTATGGTCATTACCAGACCAATGGTAACACTGTACGCGGTGGCCTCTCTGTGTTTGCCTTCCGGCTTTAAAAGAGGCCTGTACGCCGGCTTCTTTCCTTTGTTTGTACTCTCTGACATAACTGTTCAATTTGATTTTGAGCGAAGTTACAAAAAAGAATGGTTATATTTGTACTATAGCATTTATCTCAAGAATTATGAGGAACCAAACAAAATACATTTTACTTCTCCTTTCATTTGCATTTCTGCTCTTTTCTCAAAAAGTTTACGCTCAATTTGAGGGTGGGGTAAAAGATTCACTCAGAGTGCTTTGCGTAAAGTATGACAACTGCGGTGCTCAATCTGACGGAATGGTTTGCATAAGTTTTACTATGGAGTGTGACACTCTAAAAATGCCTTCGTTTATGGTAGGTGATTCCATAGTGCAGTTTGTAAGTGACATAAACGTGGAGAAGATAAACTCCGTTCAATTTCTTTACGGCAAAACTCTTACAAAGAAATTGGCAAAGGCTTTTCCAACCGGACTGATTGCCGTAACACTCAAGGACGGTGAGGATTACAACACTTGCCAGGCAATACCTGAAGGGAATAATCTTACAAGAAAAGCGTTGGTAACCAGAATTTCTTTAAATGATTTTAATAACCGTAACGGAGAGTTTGCCCAGAGAATCACGGAGTTAGTAGATCTCTACGGAACGGACGACGCTTACTTCAGACAGTTTAAGTATCTGAATCTCAACAGAGCAACTCCAATCCTGGCAATAGATTCTCTGGAGAAAAAAGCCTTGGTTCAGAGTTTCAACGACTTCCGTCCGGGAGCAATTGCAGATGTGATAATGTACCCTTCAGATGAGGCACAGAAGTTAATAGGGGATAAGGGAGTAAACGGTTTAGTGGTGGCTGTGATAGATTCCAAGCACACTCTTGCAGAGGCTTTGCTGAGTTCTATAGAGAAGCTGCAAAGAACTCTGAATGAGATGGTTGTGGTTAATTTCCGTTCTCTTCTGTTAAGAGAACCTATCCATATAGAATAAACTATACCTATATATAATAACAACTAAATAGACGCCCTATGAGTAAATTTTTCTCAGAATTCAAGGAGTTTGCAGTTAAAGGCAATGCCGTAGATATGGCGGTAGCTGTAGTAATCGGCGGTGCATTCGGAGCCATTGTTAATTCATTGGTAAACGATCTCATTATGCCTGCAATCGGTGTACTGATAGGCGGCAAAGACTTTGCTAGTCTGGCACTTACACTGAAAGAGGCTGTAGTTGAAAATGGTGAAACCGTTAAGGAGGCCGTGCTGTTTAAGTATGGTCAGTTTATCAACACCATCATTTCATTCTTAATCATTTCCTTTACTATCTTCCTGGTAATTAAGGGTTTGAACTCCCTTAAGAGAAAGAAGGAAGAGGCACCTGCTGCTCCGCCTGAGCCAAGTGCAGAGGAGAAACTTCTGACAGAAATCAGAGATCTGCTCAAGGAGAAGAAGTAAAATCCAAAAAAATTGTAAAAAATTTTTAAGAAAAAATCGCCTCTACAGATGCCTGTAGGGGCGATTTTAAATTTTCATCAAAAAAAAGTTAAAAATAATTGCAAAAAGATTTGGAGGTAAAAAAAGAATGTCTACCTTTGCAACCCGTTTCGCGAAAATTTTTCCTGAAACGAAGTTCATTGACATCATGAAGACAAGCAGCAACTTTGAAGAAGTTGGTTTATGTACAAGACATAAACAAGAGCGTAAATTCCTTTGATATAAAAGAGCTTAGATGGTCAGACTAGAAAAATAAAACAATTTACAATGAAGAGTTTGATCCTGGCTCACACATGATTCCCGTCGGGCGAAATGTCCGGA
>JAFZUX010000022.1 GCA_017618115.1 Bacteroidales bacterium
TCCATAGTGCTCATGGATATAGTGTACACTATACCCCGCCTCAAGCATCTTCATATACTTGAGGCGATCTTCGTAAGAATGCTTTTTTCGCATAACATAACCCCGAAAGTTTTTTGTCTAACTTTCGGGGTTCATGTCAAACGGCCATCCTTCTTTTTTCATCAACAGATTACTCTGCCTTGATAGCTGCCTGAGCTGCTGCAAGACGAGCAATTGGAACTCTGAACGGTGAGCATGAAACGTAGTTAACTCCAATTGAATGGAAGAACTCTACGGATGCAGGATCTCCGCCGTGCTCTCCGCAGACACCGCACTTCAGGTTAGGGTTGGTAGTACGTCCACCCTTAACACCCATCTCAACAAGCTTACCTACAGAGTCTTTATCTATGCTCTGGAATGGATCTGCAGCAATAATCTTCTTGTTGATGTAGTCCTGCATGAATGCTCCAACGTCATCTCTTGAGAAACCGAATGTCATCTGAGTAAGGTCATTGGTTCCGAATGAGAAGAACTGAGCGGTGCGAGCCATTCTGTCAGACATGATTGCAGCTCTAGGAATCTCAATCATAGTACCAAAGGTGTACTTAATCTCAACTCCCATCTTCTTGTATACCTCATCGTAAGCCTCTTCACAGATTGCCTTCTGGTTGTTAAGCTCTCTGTAGGAGATAGTTACAGGAATCATAATCTCAGGCTTAGGGTTGAAGCCCTCAGAAATCAACTGAGCGGTAGCAGTGAAGATTGCTCTGAACTGCATCTTTGAAATCTCAGGATAAGAGATACCGAGACGTACTCCGCGGTGACCCATCATAGGGTTAACCTCGTGAAGTGCCTCACCTCTCTTCTCAACATCCTTCATAGAGATGTTCAACTCTTTTGCAAGCTCCTGTCTCTTCTCCTGGCTCTGAGGAACGAACTCATGCAATGGTGGGTCCAACAGTCTGAAAGTTACAGGCTTACCGTCCATAACCTTCATAGTAGCCCTTACAGACTCTGTAACGTATGGCTCCAACTCGTCAAGAGCCATTCTTCTCTCAGCGAATGTGTTGGAGAGAATCATCTTTCTCAGTTTAGAAAGCGGCTCCTCGGAGTTCTTTCCGTAGAACATGTGCTCAATACGGAACAGACCAATTCCCTCAGCACCAAAGTTGAGAGCAGTCTGAGCATCATCAGGGTTATCTGCGTTGGTTCTTACACCGAGTTTTCTGTACTTGTCAACTATCTTCATGTACTCAACAAAGCTCTTGTTCTCAGAAGCGTTAACAGTTGGAACTGCCTGATCATAAACCAGTCCGCGGCTTCCGTTGAGTGAGAATACATCACCCTCTTTGTATGCTTTGTCCCCGATGGTCATAGTCCTTGTAAGCATGTTGATATGCACTGCATCGCAACCAACAATACAGCACTTACCCCAACCTCTTGCAACAAGCGCAGCGTGAGAAGTCATACCTCCTCTTGCGGTAAGCAGACCGTCTGCTGCTCTCATACCCTCAACATCCTCAGGGTTAGTCTCTTCTCTAACAAGAATAACCTTCTCCTTTCTTGCTGCTGCCTCAACTGCTGCCTCAGGAGTGAATACTATCTTCCCGACAGATCCACCAGGGCCTGCAGGAAGTCCCTGAGCTATAGGAGTAAACTTCTTCTCTGCTGTTGAATCCAATACAGGGTGAAGAATCTCATCCAACTGCTTAGGAGCAACTCTGAGCACTGCAGTCTTCTCATCTATAAGGCCTTCTGCAAGCATATCCATTGCCATGTTCAAAGCGGCAAGACCTGTTCTCTTACCAACGCGGCACTGGAGCATCCAGAGTTTGCCGTCCTGAATAGTGAACTCAAGATCCTGCATATCATGGAAGTGCTTCTCAAGGTTCTGCTGAATTGTATTGAGCTGATTATAAACGTCAGGCATAGCCTTCTCCAAAGAGAGGAGGTTCTGGTTATGCTCGTTCTTAGTTGCATCGTTAAGTGGGTTAGGAGTTCTGATACCGGCTACAACATCCTCACCCTGAGCGTTAATCAACCACTCACCGTAGAACTTGTTCTCACCGGTTGCAGGGTTACGAGAGAAAGCAACACCTGTTGCAGAGTTCTCGCCCATATTACCGAATACCATACTCTGAACGGAAACTGCTGTTCCCCAAGTATCCGGAATACCCTCTATCTTTCTGTAAGCAACTGCTCTCTTACCGTTCCATGATTTGAACACGGCTGCAATACCGCCCCAAAGCTGATCCATTGCGTTATCAGGGAATGGTTTGCCAAGCTCCTGCTTAACTCTTACTTTGAAGTCCTCGCAAAGGGACTTGAGGTCTTCCTCTGTAAGATCTGTATCTGAAGCGTAACCCTTATCTTTCTTAACCTTTGCAAGCATTCTGTCCAACTGAACGCGGATTCCGTTACCATCCTCAGGCTCAATGCCTTCTGCCTTCTCCATTACAACGTCTGAATACATCATAATAAGACGGCGATATGCATCGTATACAAAACGAGGATTCTTTGTTGCCTCAATAAGTCCAGGGATTGTCTCGGAGCAGAGACCAATATTCAAAACGGTCTCCATCATACCAGGCATTGAACTTCTGGCACCGCTACGGCAAGAAACCAAGAGAGGATTCTTTGGATCTCCAAACTTTCTTCCCATTATCTCCTCAGTAGCCTTAAGGGCTGCATTCACCTCTGCCTCAAGTCCTTCTGGGAACTTGCATCCAAGATCGTAATACTCATTGCAAGTGTCTGTGGTGATAGTAAAACCAGCAGGAACAGGAATTCCCAACTTACACATCTCAGCCAGGTTGGCACCCTTGCCACCCAACTCATTTCTCATAGAGCCGTCACCATCGGCATTCACACCGCCAAAGCGGTAAACTCTTTTAACTTCTGCCATGTTATTTTGTAATTAGTTATTAATAATCAAACCCACGCCAACCGTCATCGGCCGGCAAATCACAAAAATATAAAAAAAATCCCTAAAAATGCAAAAACTTAAGGCGCACCCCTGCAAAAAGCATAGAATACGAACCCAAAAACCTTAATTCATAACAAAAGGTTAAATTTTATCGTATCCGCGGGTAAACTTTATCCAATAGTATTTCAATGGATTAGTATACTTTAAAAGTTTCCACGGACGGCTGCTGTGCGGTCTGTGAATAACCTTCAGACAAGTAAACAGATAGTTCTTAAATCCCTTATTTAAAGACTCATGTGATATAGTAACGTCATACCAGTTCTTGGTCTCATCCAACTCCATAAAGTCAAATGCTGCAAGAAATGAAGGAGTCAAAAGCGAGCAGCAGAAACTGCAATGTTTCTTACTCTCAAAAACGCCCTCCTCCATCTTCTTGGCATACAGATAAGGGTAGTTAACCTCGCCCTGATCATCTACGGTAACAGCCGCCGCAATTCCGCAATCCGTACGCTCGGATGCACCGTTAAATAACTCCTGCAGAGTATTCCTCTCCACCACCACGTCAGATTCCACAATCTCCAACCCGTAATCTGCAGCAAGAGCCTCCTGCTGAGAGTGTTGCAGAACCAGCAGATAGTTCGGCGACGGATGAGAAGTCATAGATGAAAGGTTTATCAACTCAAACCCCAACTCCTTGGAAGCCTCCTCCAAACGAGCGGTATTCTCCGGCGTACTGAAGTCATTGTAAACCACATACTTAAACGGCACGCTAATCTCAGACTCCATTACAGCCTTAATAGTCTGCAAAGTAAGTTCTATAGAATCCTTAACCGGAGTTATTATCCTCAACCCTTTCATACAACTACTTCTTCTTTTCTATCTCCACATCATTCCTAAACTCAACGGATTTAGATGAACCGTCCTTATAATACCACACTGCAAAGCCCTCTCTTACTCCGTCCACATAGTTTGCAAGCAATTTCCTTCCGTCCTTATAGAAGAAGGTTCCTGGACCGTTAGCCTTGCCATCTTTAAACTCTCCCTCATACTTATCTCCGTTAGCAAATTTTGCAACTCCATAACCATTCTGATGTCCGTTTTTCCACTCTCCCTCGTAAACAGATCCGTCCGCATAAGTTGCTGTACCTTTGCCACTTGGCATGTCTTCCTTCCATGCTCCGACATACTTTTTGCTATCCGGAAACCAGCAAGTCCCCTGACCCTCTCTCTTATCGTTCTTCCACTGACCCTCATACTTTCCGCCGTCTCCATACTGGCACACTCCATAGCCCTCTCTCACATCTCCCTTCCACTCACCTTCGTAGTGACCTCCGTCTATATAGTGAGCAATTCCCCTGCCCTCTCTGTTACCTTTAACATACTCGCCCTCATACACATAACCATTTGTCTTAGTGTAAGTTCCCACGCCGTGCTTAAGATCGTTCTTATACTCTCCCACATATTTGTTTCCGTCACTATAGTATGTAGTTCCAACACCGTCTCTCTTTCCATCTTTCCACTCACCCTCATATCTTTCTCCGTCAGAAAACTTATACACTCCATATCCATTCCTCACATTATTAATCCATTCACCCTCAAAAACATCCCCGTTGTGGTATTTGTAAATTCCCTTCCCTTGCTTAACATCAAACGCCCAATCTCCCTCATACACATCTCCGTTTATATAGAAGAACTTACCCTTTCCGCAAATATAATGTTTACTCCACTCACCCTCATATCTGTTACCGTCTGCATAGTAATAGATTCCAAATCCGTCTCTCAGTCCATCCTTAAACTCACCCTCATATCTGTCTTTGTTTGCATAATAAAAGACACCCTTACCGCTAACATAATCATCCTTCCACTCACCCACGTACTTACCTCCGTCATCATAGATATAGGTACCCTGACCGTTCTTCAAATTGTTCTTCCACTCACCGTCATACTGATTATCTTTCTTCCCCTCATAAAAAATGCCGTGGCCCTCCTTTATAATAACGCCGTCTACAATCTTAACCTGACCTACGTAAGTTCCTGCCTCCTCGTGAATTATAGTATCCTTAGGAGTCTGAGCCAACGCCAAAGATGGCATAGCAACAGAGAACATCACAAATACCGCAGCAAACAGAGCCAAAGAAAAACCACTTTTGCTCAAATAGATTTTAGAAGAATAATTATTCATATCAATTCAAAATATTCAAATAAACACCCCCAAAAGGGCTCGTAAAAATACTAAAAATTAGTCAAAAGTCTCAGAAAACGCTTAAACCCCTCAACCTCAAACAGCCCGTTCATATATGCCAGCGCCAGCCCGTAGTTTGTCACCGGCACCCCCATCTCCACAAACAGCCTTAATCTCTCTCTTATCACTCTTTGTGTCACCACGCAACCACCACACTGTACCACCAACGCATATCTGTTATTAGTAATGGAATCTACCCCGCTCACAAACTCAAACTCCAGCCTCTTCCCCGTCACCTTCCTCATCAGAGCCGGAATCTTCACTCTCCCGATGTCTTCACAAGTTGCTCTGTGCGAGCAGGATTCCAATATCAGCACCCTGTCCCCGTCACAAAGTGAAGAAATCTTTTTTACTCCCGATAGATACATCTCAAACGGCCCCTTCAAACGTGCCAACAATATGCTGAAACTCCCAAGCGGAACATCAGAAGGCACCACTGAAGCAACCTCTTTAAATGCCTGGCTGTCACACACTACCAGCTTAAACCCAAACGTATTCTTTCCCATAGGAAACATATCCAAAACCTCCCCCGGCTGACACACCATAACAACACCCCTGTTATCCAGCACGCTCCTAATCCCCATAACCTCAGGCAGTATCAGCCTACCCTCCGGCGCCTCTCCATCTATAGGACACACAAACAGCACCCTATCCCCCTCACTGACAATTCCATCCAACAACCCTTTGCTTTTTGCACCTCCAACGCCACCTTCCGCTGCTGCCTTTTCGCCATCACATACAGTAATTTCTGACTCTTTTAACACGTTAGCAATCAGCCCTAACAGCTCATCCACATTTCCTCCTATAGTGCAAGAAAAACGCACAACATAGCAACCGCACTCCTCTGCAATCCCAGCCAACGCATCATCACTTAACGGCTCAATATCTTCCTGATTATGAACCAGTATAAACGGTACGCCCTTCTCCTTCAGCACCTCAATCAACTGCCTGTCATCATCACTCAACCCGCCACCGGTAAAGACCAACAGCGCCAGGTCTGCATAGCCGGCAGCCTCAAGGCTCCTCTCCACCCTCTTCTCTCCCAACTCACCAACGTCATCAATACCCGCAGTATCAATAACATTGCACGCCCCAACTCCGGTGATTTCCATCCTCTTACGCACCGGGTCCGCCGTTGTTCCCGCCACGTCAGAAACAATAGCCACCTGCTGCCCAACCAGCATATTAACTAAAGAACTCTTCCCCACATTCCTTCTCCCCACCACCACAATATTCTTAACTTCCATAATCTTGTTTATTTCCAATTTTCTACAAATATGCAGATTTTCAGAAATAAAATGAAACTTCAAGCGTACAAACACTTGGATATATCACTCACAAGTTTTACCTTTGTCCTCAGAAGTTGTAGAGGTGATTATGCTGGTTTGTGAAGTAGTGCCGCTCTGTTCTTCACTTAGCGAGGCCTCAACAGTTTCGGCAGGCTGTTTAGCCGTAGCATAGCGGTTATACACTTCTTTTTAAGTTAACACCGTAGGACATCTAACTCCTACGGTGTTAATCTTTTCTTGGATTTGTTACTCCTTTGTTTTACCTTTGTCCCCAGAAGTTTTGGAAGAATTCTCGTTGGCAGCAACGTCACCCTTTGAATGGTTGCAATTAACTTCAGTGACTTCGGTGATAGAGTCGCTTCCGACTTCGGGTAAGGACGAAACTTCAAGTTTACGGCGCGAGTATTTTCTTCTAAAAATACCCGCGCTGTTTACATTCCAATAAGAACCATCCTTAGACAACTGAACAAACAACGTTTCATTGTAGTTTCCTGATAACTCAAGAAGATACGTCTGCTTATTACCGATTGTTAGACCTTTACGAATTGTCATATAGTTCTTTGCAACGGTTTCTACAAACTCTTCCACAGAAGAAAACCCTGCTTTACGTATTTGTTTTCCATGGTTGTCTTCAATGTGTAGTAACCCATATCCCTCACTATGACCATTTTTGTCTATTCTACTTTCGCCTAAGCTCAGTTTTATTGGCGCAGGCGTTAAACCTGTTTTGTTACTGATTAAGCCATAAATAGTTGTACCGTCGGACGCCAGCACAAAGTGCCGTCCGTTCTCATCAACTTCACTTCCCGTACCCACTGTTAAACCCCTCCATAAACGCCCCCCAGTTAGAGATCACCTCCATCACAAACCAAGCAACCACTGCAACAACCAACAGCATAACGAGTTTCCACTTGTTCTCCTTCACAAAGGAGAGAACCATTTTCATCTTTTCTTTCATCTTTTATCCTCCCGATAGTTAAAGTTTAAACGCCCCAAATATAACGCACAACTCCCTACCCACCAAGCATTTGCGTACAATTGACTCTTTTGCATGAAGGATTTGTACAATCGTAAAATTGTACCATATTATTTACCCAATTGCAGGATAATTTTGAAAAATTGAAAAAGACAAGAAACGGAAATATGATTTATTTCCATTCAACGAAATACCTAGAGCGTGCTTTTTCGAACCTCTTATCGGCCTCTTTTTCAGCCTCATTCAGATTACCAGTAATGGCCCTAACCAATGCCTCTCTGATGGCATCGGCGTCTTTCCCTTCAGCGGGAGTCCTGATGTTCTTAACTCCTAACATAGCTCTTTAGAATCAATGCAAATGTAATTAAAAATTTTTGTTAATACTTATTTTTCAGCCAATAACATTTGAGGGCAAAAGCGCAACTCATCTAAATGCATCTCTGTTTGGCTGACCAAAAGTATCCGATAATAAGCTATCCGCCAAGAAATTGAGCGACTTCAAATCATTTTTCTGATCGATTCTTGTATGATTCTGGAATCTTCACAATTTTTTACTCTGTTGCAGGATAATTTTGAAAAATTGAAGAGAGCGAATGCCCTATAAGGAAGGAAAAAGGAAAGAGCCCGGTTCAACACCGAGCTCTGTTCCAATCAAAATGTTCGTAATTAATATTCAACTAGTTAATCTTCTTGGATTAGAATAATTGAATACTATTCTTCATCATCTACACATTACCCAATAGGCCTTAATTTGTTTGCTGAATTAACAAATCATCAATTCCTATTGAATTAGTTGTTGTGAAAGTTATTGTAGTAGTATTATCTGCACCTGTAACATGGAATGTATAAACAGTACCAGTCATAGAAGGTGATGTTCCAGACATAGATGATTCTGAAGCAATCGTTGTTTGGCCTTCAGTAACAGTACCTGTACTTGCAGATAGAGTAATCTTAGCGGTTTTGCCATTCCAGCCTGCTGCTTTGAAAGATATAGTCAGATTTGCGCCTGTTTTCGTGATACCCGAAAGAACAGGTGTCGTAATCGTACCGGCTCCTGACGCCTTGCCTACTCGAATACTGCTTGTCATTGCATACGTAGTACTTATATTGGAGTATGCAGCTGTGTATCCAGTCACAGAACCGTTCAAAGAAGTGATTGTGGCGTAAGGAGTCACCCCTGAAAAATCATCAGTCCAAACTGTTACTGCACTTGAAGTAACAGTAATAGTAATATCCTTACTTGTAGCTTTATATTTTCCTGTAGCTGCCACAGAACAAGTAATAGTCGTAGACCCTGCTTTCACACCTGATATAACACCAGAAGAGTTCACAGTAGCAATCGTTTCATCATTAGATGTATAAGTAATTGTAGCAGGAGAATTGGTTGTTGCGCCAATAGACACAGTACCTCCAACCGCAACACTTTGATCACCCGCATTTATTACAGATCCAATCTGAATCAAATCATCGTCAGCAATTGAGTAAATTTTCACCTGCTTAGTGGAAGTAGGACTGTAGAAACCAGGGGCACCAACGGCATTCATCTGTGTTCCAACTGTAATTGTTTTTCCAGATTCATTACGAATCTTTAGGGTTGCATTTTCAGCGACCGTAATATCCTTTCCGCTAACAGCAGATACAGTAAGATTCTCTACTTTAACATATTTGCTTTCATAATCTGCAAAATTGTCAACTAAAGTAGCATGAGGTACTGTTAAAGGAGTAACAGTATTTCCTGTAGTCTTTGATGCTGAATTCACGAAACTTGTAATCTCTTTTGTTCCATTGTAATCTGTAATAGTACCGGAAACAATACCATTAAGTTTATCACCTACAGATAAACCATGATCAGCAGTAAATCCAAGAATACCGCCTGTAGCATCTTGCATATAAAAATTACTACCACTTACTATCGTAACAAGTGCATCTGTCAAATTAGCCACAAAAGGCTTGTCCGCACTAATGTATAATGCCTTGATTTCAGCAATACTATTTACCAAATCAGTTCTTGTGACGGCGCTCATATCAACAGTAAATGATCCAACCTGACCAGCTATAAAATTACCAGTAGTAGAGAATGTTATTTTCTTAGAGAACACTCCTTTGTTGGTAAAGACACTAATATCAATAGTTCCGCCACTACTCAAGTCAACCGGTGCACAAGCAAACCAGATATTCTCTTTCTTGTTAGTATTGAGGGTAATTTTCTTGGAAGCAGATGCCTCTTTGAAATCGCCCTCGGTATTAGGATCTTTTGTTGCAACATAGTAATACCATTGTCCAACCCAGTTTTTAGATGCTGTCAATGTAATAGACGTAATATTCTCATCACCATCAAGTGACAAATTCTCGAAACTAAGTTTTCCATAGGATGTAACATGCTTAAATGTAAAAGGAACAGAGGTTGGGAAAGTAGAACCGGCATCATATTTTGAATAAAGAATCTGAGCTCCTTCGTCAACGGAACCATCAAGAGGGGTTTGGCTAGCAGGAATCTCAAATCTCCAACTATAGTAAGAGGAGCTAATATTGGCAGCTTGTGCGGAAGAAGGACTCATCGCATAGAAAATGTGAGAGCCAGACCCGTCATCACTGAATGAGCTTGCAGGAGTGAAATTTGCCTTTGTTGCAGGATCTTGGGGAACAACGGTTGCTTCAACAGAGGATTTTTTATTGTAAGATATTTTTATACCCTTAGAGTTTGTCCAAAGAGTCGGATATTTACCGGCTGTAAGAGCGTCAAAGGTTGTTTTAGTCTCAATACCAGTAGAGTAGAAATGAATCTGATTCTCTACAACATTTTTGTCAATTAAGGTTTCCTCCTGAATATTCTTTTGGCAGGAAACAATTGCAAGGGCAGCTACTGCCGTTGCAAAAAGAATAGTAAAAATCTTTTTCATAAGGCAGAAGTTAAAATGGGAAAAATTCAAAGTTTCCAAAATTAAACGGATCTCCCGGGTCAATGGAATCTCCTTCGAAATCGCTGGTACAAATTATGCCCTCAGTCTTAATACTAAAAATATCACACTCGGGACTGAGATACGGTAGCCGAGCGGACACATCTTTTAAGATTGTTTTCATATAATTGAGTATTAGTTTGTTGTAATCGTTTTCGAGGGGATTTTTAACGTTCATTTTAAATACACCCCATTCTTAACTCAAAATTAAGCAAAAAGAAGGGAATTTTAAAAGTAATGGCCTCAAAAAAAATGAACAGGATTATTAACAAACGTCTATATAAGTAGTACACAGATAGTTGAGCAAATTAGA
>JAFZUX010000023.1 GCA_017618115.1 Bacteroidales bacterium
TCCGAGAATACATCCGGTACTACAACAACGATAGAATCAAACTGAGGCTAAAAGGAAAGAGCCCGGTGCAATACCGAGCTCTGTTCCAATCTAAGGCCTCGTAATAATGTTAAACCGTCCAACTTTTGGGGGTCACATCACGGTGGCGGGCCCTTTTTTGATGACTTTACCCGGGTTGTTGTTACAACTTTGGGCAATTATAACTAAATTTGTTGCTAAATAGCCCCTCGACGTGAGAATCTTCACTTCAAATATTAGTTTTTCTAAGACCCCTTCTTTTGTTAACGGGGGGGGTACAATAGTCTAATTATCAAGCAAATATACAGAATTGTCCGCGTGGCTATTATGGCTTACGCGTGCTTGGCTGTGCTCTGTCGTGAACTAAGTGATGTTAACTAAATAAAAAAACAATATGCTTATGGAAATCAAAAAGAATAACAAAGAGCTTTACGAAGCTCCCTCGATACAGATGTTCGAGGTGAAAATAGAAGGCGTCATCTGCGAGAGCGGTGGTGCTGGAGCACAGAACTACAATTGGAACTATCCAGATGAAGAGTAACGAACCCATTTAAACGAAGAAAGCAATGAAACAGACAATTAAATATCTGAGCATAGCCACTCTCGTCACCGTGGGCGCGATGACTATGAGCTGCAATAAAATAGACGAAGGCGCTGAGCCACAACAGGAAGATAACATTGTAACGCTGACAACCACAGTTGGCTTTGATAAAGGCGCAACTACCCGCGCACTGTCCTCTACAGGCGAAAAAACTTTCGCTGCAGGTGACCAGATTGCTGTAATTTACAAGAACACGAGCAACAATACAAAGAAGGTCGTGGGTGATATTACTTCAGGAGCAGGTACGAGTTCTGCCACGTTCACGGTAACACTCACAAACCCTAAGAAAGATGCCGCTATCCGTTATATATATCCTGCTTCAATGGCGAAAGCTACAGTTGCTACGGATGCTACGATTGACGATGCCGGCACCGTTGACTTTACAAATCTTGAGAATCAGAATGGAACGCTGGTCTCTCTTGGTAGCAGCTTAGATCTTTGCACCTTTGATGCGGCTACTTGGGGTGGAGAAAACCTTCCTAGCGGAACTATGACAAACCAGCTAGCCATTCTCGCCATAACGTTAAAGAATGGTTCGTCAATAAATGACGACATCACGGGTATGACCTTCAGCGATGGCACGAACAACTATAACGTTACCCGTTCGGCTGCCGATGCCCCAATTTACTTGGCCATTCTGCCAGTAGACTCAAAAAATATCTCTATCACCGCCACAGATGGAACCAATTACTATACAAAAACGCTGGCAAGCAAGACTTACGCAATGAACAATGGTTATACTGTTACTTGGTTGATGACAGAAGCCGGTCATGCTCTTAATGGCCAGTTTACCATCAATGCCGGTGGCGACAAGGTGAAGTTTGCTCAGGGCAACCTGCAGGCGACCTATAACGGCACGTCGTGGAGTTGGGCCTTCGCCGCAAACCAGTGGGACTATATCGGCGATAACCCTGGTAACACTAGCATCATTAATCCTGGTGAAGTAAACGCCAACAACGTTACCGTTGACCTGTTCGGATGGGTGGGTGAATCGTGCAACTGGACTGGTGCCGCCATGTATGGTATCAGCAATACGACAAATGCCGGAGGAGGCGCTGTTGATAATTACGGCAATGTTGCAAAAGAAAAACTGAAATCCGACTGGGGCAACATTATTGGAATTGGCTGGCGCACGCTGACCAAAACCGAATGGGACTATCTCTTCAATACTCGCACGAGTGGCAGCACCGTTAACTTAAAGTCTGATGCACGCTATACTTATGCTACTATTAATACCGACGAAACTAGCGTGAATGGCATAATCTTGTTCCCAGACGGTGTGACGATAGCAAATGGTGAAGCTACCAATTGGGGAACAATTAACGCCGTAAGCGCATGGGGCACCAAGTGCACATCTGCTCAGTGGACGGCTCTTGCTGCCAAAGGTTGTGTTTTCCTACCTGCTGCAGGAGTCAGGGCTGGCAATGCTGTCTACGAATCCGGTACCCACGCGCGTTACATGCAAAAAGGCATTGATGACATCTCTCTGCTTGATAACTACGCGTACTACGTGGACTTCAAATCTAATGAATTGCATTTTGGGACCGATTACTATCGGCACTATGGGGGATCTGTACGTTTGGTTCGCGTTGTTGCGCCATAGCCGTGGAAATCCCTAATCTTGTCAGGGATGACAGGATTATAACAATAATTGAAGAAGTTGGGTCTCATCCATCGAGGGTGAGACCCTCTCTTTTTTGTTAGGGTGAGGGAAACTATCGCGGAGAAAGGGAGAGACTAATAAGTGAGTTCTACGTTTACACCTACGGCTTGTGTAATCATCAGGAAAGTAGAGAGTTGCATGTCTGTTTCTCTTTTTTCTAGAAGAGCAATGTATTCTCTCTTTTTGCCAACTTTTTCTGCAAGCTGTTGCTGGGTCATACCGGCCTCTTTCCTTGCATCCTTCAAGATTTCAGCATAATACCAAGCCATAGCTTTGGCATTAAACTCCTTCCTTGAATCAGATCCTCTTTTGCCATACTTTGCAGACAGGTAATCTTCTGCTGTCTGCAGTTTCTTAAGTTTAGCGTTGTCTAATATCTTTCTTTTCATGATACGGCAAAAGTAATAAATATATTACATACTTAAAAAAGTTTGTTGGGGTGAGGGAAACTATCGCGGAGGAAAGGTGGTGGCTAACCGCCTAACTCTTTGGAGATATAAAACTTGGCGGCAGGGTTCTCTTCTATCCTTTTTTCCGTGCCGTCATGGAACAAAAGGTGTGGATGATATTCTCCATTCTTGGCTGCTTTCAAATACAGAAGTTCGTTGTCTTTAAAATCTAAGAATTGAGAAACGTAAGTAACCGCTTGGGTTGTTATGTCATCTCTATCTACAAATCCATAACCGGTCTTAAGCATTGGAAAAAGATGGAGTTTGAACTCTCTGATAGGCTTACTCTTAATGGCTTGTAAGGAGCTGCCTAAATCTATCTCTTTAGATATAGAAATGTAGTATACTAGTGCCTTTCTAATGTTGTTTGAAGAGTTCTCATCTTGAAACAACTTGTTCTTGGACATCATATATGTGTCAAAGATGTCTCTTGGGGTGTGTCTTTCCAAAAGTGCTTTGAGTTTTGCTCCAAAGAGTTCATATTCAGACAAGATACGTGTTGTTTGTGCCTTCTCCGTGAATGGGTTTTTAAATTCCTTTATTTCAGTCTCATATATATGACAGCGCTGTAAACAGTTGATATCTATCTTTATCTTATCTCTGTTACCAACGCTGTTCCAATAGTATAAATCACTCTGATACAGGATGTATCCATGACTATGCTCTTGGATGGTATAGTTGAGTTCAGATGCCAAAGTTCTTAACTGTTGAGCGACTTCATTTTTGATAACGAGCATTTTCTCCTTAGGAGAATTCTCTGCAAGATCAAAATCCAAATCCACACTCAGACGTGGAATATTCTGATAATAAACCATATTGATGGCAGTTCCTCCCTTTAATGCGAGGTTCTTTGAGAGGAACTCATTTTTACTTATGTAATCAAGGATATCCATTAATCGGAAGGCTTTCTCTATTGAAGTTATAGGATACCCGGTTTTTTCCATCAATGTCTTAAACGAACTCCTAGAATACTCTCTCGTCCCCATACCTTGTTCCCTTTGAGATGATGTTCATAATGTCTTTTGGAACAAACAGATTCCAATCTGAATTATACTCAAGCGGTGTGTTTGAATATAGAATCTTGTTCTTCACTCCTGAACCCTTTATCTTGCAGACATTTAAGAATTTATCTGATATGCTGTTATTACTTTGGAACAAAGATAACAGGTATCCTGAACGACTCCATAAAGAGGCATTGTTATATGCCTGCAGGCAGACCATCATTTCTTTTTCTTTTAGTTGACCAGGAGTTATGGCGGATAGTGCATAGAGCAACTCTTCAAGTCCGCCGGCTAAACCTATGTGCCTTATGCAATCAATAATGGTTTGAGATAATGACGTAACAAGGAAGGGATTGCCTTCGTTATCTTTCTTTTGGACAAGGTTGTATGTGAATTTAAGGGGATGGTATTCGTATGTTAATCCGGCAATTGTGAATGTGCGGAAGCGGTGGGCTGAATGCATGTAAATGGTGTTGAACTGCTGGGTTTGAAGGGCATAATATTGTAACGCTCCGTGGTATGCTATACACCCTCCGCGGATTTTGGCACATCCTGCCGCATATTCGTTGTAGATAATCTTGTTCTTCATGGTTCTGCAAATATAAGTTTTTTTTGGTTGATATCTACAAATTGTTAACCAATTAAGCTATTGATATTAAGTTATCTATATGGTTAAAAATTTGTACAAATATACTTTTCTTTCATTTTGGGGCTTTTTTATTTGCAAAGAAAGGGGCAAAGAGGCTTACCTCCAAGCATTTGGGTATAATGTATCTTTTTTGAGGGTACATTTTACTCTACGGTAAAAAATAAGAGAGGCTTTGAGGATGACTAAACGCGGATAGTTGGTACAACGTTGAGCTGTTTTAATTAAATTTGTTCTCACTAAACCCTTTGACGTGAGACTCTTCACTTCAAATATTAATCTGTGTGAGACCCCTTCTTTTGTTAACGGGGGGGGTACAACGATTTAATTATCAAACAATTATACGCTATTGTTCGCGTGGCTGTTATGGCTCATGCGTGTGTGGCTGTGCCGTATCGTGAACTATATTATTAACTAAATAAAAACATCTTTTGGTTATTAAAAGCTATGAAAAAACTAAAAAATGAAAATGAAAACCTTGCGCAATATTTAGCGCCTGAGGTTACTGTCTTAGAGATTAAGACGGAATCAATTATTTGTACAAGTGATCCTGGAAATCCTGGCGACATACCTGGTGATTTGGGAATCGGTTTCTGGATGTAATGTTTAACTGTTAAGAAATGAGAAAATTATGAAAAAGTATATTATCCTTATAGCCATCGCTGCTGTTGCAATGGCTTGCAGCAAAACAGAAAATCCGGGTGTTAAAGATTACTCAAACGTCAAAGTGAATCTTTCCGTTTCTATGCCGGGAACTCTTACCAAAACCAATTTTACACCAATAGATCCGGCTAATCCGATAGGAGGAATGACTGTTACGTGGGCAGAAAACGATAAACTCACGTTGATTGTTTTTCAGGGAGATAATGCTGATTGGGCAAGCAAATATGTTTATAAAGAAATTTTACTTCCGGCAACTGCTGAGGGGAAGACAACATTAGATGTTTCTTCTCTCGGAACATCTTTGGATTTAAGTGGTTTTGATGACTCAAAGAATCTGAAATTTGTAGTGGTGATGGGACCTTCGTTCAATGATTACTGGAAAGAATTCAACATTTGGAACGGTACTCTATACATGGAGCCAGGTCTCACCATGAAAGAACAAATTAATCACTGTCAAATGATTGCGGAAACCGACGTTCAAGAAATACCTTTCCCTGGGGTAGGGAATCCTATTACTCTCAGCGGAAAACTTCATTGGATGAGCTCTGTATTGGCCGTACAGTTTGATGTTGATGCAGCAGCAGATATCACATACCCTGCGGGATCATTTTTGATTATGGATTTTACCGGGTCTCAGTATGTAGACAACTATAAGCCAATAACTAAACTATCCGGAAGCTATGCTTCCTCAACTTCTCGCAATTTTTCCTTTAGTAGTGCTGGTAAGTTAAGCGACGCTTTGGACGCAAACAAATTTAGGTATTGGACAATTCCTGCAGATAATATGACGGTTACCCCAGAGCAAAAAATGGGAGGTTCTTCAATATCTTTCCGTAGATGGAAGTCTGGGGAAAGTGATATACACTACACTTCATCAATATCAATAGGTGATATTGTGATTGAGCCAGGTAAGGTTTACGGTATGAAGATAAAAGTAACTGATTCAGATTCAGACGGAAATCCTGAATTCACAAAAGTGGTAGTTCCATAAAGGTTACAGCCGGATTGTTGCAAGAAAAAATCAATGCTTACATTTGCATCACATTAACAGTGCCCGTATATGACTTTGTCGCTATACCAGGCACTTAAAAATGGGCTGAAGTCGGGTCTCATCCATTGAGGGTGAGACCCTCTCTTTTTTGTTGGGGTGAGGGAAACTATCGGGAGAAAAGAGAATCTACTAAGTTCCAATAAAAGAAGGCTTCCGGCCGGTATTTCTTTAGATTTTTGAGTTTAGGGTCTACGGCAGAAGAGAGGGTAACTGTAGATAGATTTGTTTGTGGTTTGAAATGCATAACGTCTGTTTTGCCTGCAAGTATAAGTGTCGCTAAATAAGCTGCTTTGGAGGCATTGATGACGGCTCTGTCATAGTTGTATCGTTCACTGTGAATGAAGTCCCGCACACGTTCTACACCATCTGCAAGTTCTCCATACTGATAAGAATCGTCATAACCCCATGTGCAGATAATGCGTGAAACATTTATGATATCTTCCAACACATCTTTAACTCCAAGAACTTGTTTTCCCCTGTAAGCCAGTTCGATAGGGACAATCTTGGAGAAGGTTTTGGATGCAATGGAGATGTCTGTTGTCTGATCAAAAATTGAGGCAATATCAAACAGTTGTTTAATGATTTCCATTGAACAACGTTTATCTTCTTTGACGTAAGGAATGCCTGTGGTGTTTGGGGCAAAGGCAGTCATCTTATCTCCCAAAAGATCCATTAGACTTGGTACATTAACAAAGACCGGCTGGTTATTGTTCTTGAGGAAAGGACTTTCTATTGGTTTCTTTTCCAAGTTGTGGTATTGTACGTTGTCAAAGAGAACATCCAAAAGTATGGTTCCTTCTTCATTGCTGTTTAATGGAATAGGTCTTGTGTGATACGATACTGAATAATAACATTTTGCGTGAGTCTTTGGAACGTTTGTTCTGGAGATTCTTTCTCCTTGAACAATTTCTCCGAATCCATAATCTCCTGCAGTCTTTTTCAAAAATGAGATTACATCTGTGCCTGGTTCACAGACAATATCAATGTCTATGGATATTCTTTTTTCACTGTTCAAATGAAGCATGAGGGCGGTGCCGCCCTTAAATACAAATGGGCATTCTGAAACGGCTAATGCTTCCAGCAATGAAAAAGCTCTTATGGTTTTCTCAATCAGTAACGGGTTAGTAAAAGGGTAGCGGTTACGCAACTCCTGAATCCACTCCAAGTCCCTGCTTTCTTTCAATATCATAATTCACTGAGTTTAAAATGTTTTCCAGCTTTTTTCTTCTTCCACGGCGGGCGGCATATCTGTATAAAGCCTTGAGATTCACTTTGTAGGAGGACAGAATGTTTCCCAGGATGTTGTAGAACTCTGCTCCTTGTGCAAAAGCAAAATCTACATCTTGGGAAATGTCTACAATAATCTTCTCCAAGGTAGGCAGTTTTATGCCTCCGAAATCAATCAATGGGGCTTGTGTGATTAACGGTTTTACTATGATGGTTTTGTAGCCCGAAACATAATGGGCATAGTCTTTTGCGGAGGGGTTATAGATTACTCTGTGTGATGTACGTTTCTCTTGTAAGAGGTTGAAGACGGGCTCCAAAGCAACTTTCTCCACCTCAACAATTATAGTCTGAAGATTTGGGATGTGGAGCATGAAGGGGACTATTATTTGGGGATCCCAAACACAGATTTTTGTGTATGGAAATTCTGTTTTCAAGAGATTGTTAATCTCTATGATTTCATCATCTGGTAAGGGAATGAAATGATGTTTGGTGGATGTGTTTAATGAGTATGTTCCCCAAGCCTCTTTTGATAGTTCTCCGCTCTTTAACATCTGGTTTAATGACAAGCTGACCAAAGCACCACTTCCCTTTTTTGAAAGGTTCTTATTACGCATCCAAGAGAGGAGGGCTTTTCTAGAGAAAATCCTATTTGGTTGCGAGTTGGCAAATTGTCTTATGGTCTCTTTCGTTGTCATATTTATGGAGCAAAAGTATATAATATGTGTCAATATTCCAAAATAATGACAAAAATTATAATATTTTGGAGTGGGAACTGTTTTTAATCTCACCCGTATGCCCGCGTAGGCTTTTATTTGCAAAGAAAGGGGCAAAGAGGCTTACCTCCAAGCCATTGGGTATAATGTATCTTTTTTCTGGATACATTTTACCCTATGGCAAAAAATATTATGCCTTTGTCGGTGAGACCCTCTCTTTTTTGTTGGGGTGAGAGTAATTATCAAACGCGAGTATTTCTACGCCATCCAGCACGGTGGGTACATCAATCCTAAGACCGGTAGGTTGGTTAAAGGGGATGACACCAAAAATGACACCAAAAAGTTAACTGAAAGACAGCGAGTTATCTATGAATTATTGCCTTTTGGTGTCATAGATGATGACACCAAAAATGAGGCATTTACATCCAAGAGAATTGATGCACGGCTGAAGGTTTCAGAAAGTACGATAAAGCGCGACATAAAAGTGCTTCAGGAGCTTGGATTCGTGGAGCATATAGGCCCGTCGAATGGCGGTTATTGGCGAAAAGTGGATACGGGGTTGGGGTAAGTGCGAGGGTTAGAAGTAGAGGGAGTAGGGGGAGTAGGAGTGGGTGCTTTGGTGGATTGCCTTGACTTTGGCGAGCATTGCCATGAATTTTGGGTTGGTGTGAAGGGAGGCAACTACTGCTGAGGCGAGAATTCTGCGGGCCTGAATTAGGTCTGTTGGGTCCTTTGATTTGTTGCCTAGATAGTTGCCATAATCAAAGCCGCGCTGCAGGATATTGTCCTGATTTCTAGGCTCTATCTCCGCTCCTATCAGTGCAAAAGCCCAGTTGATATCCGGTTGAATAAAGGTGTAATTACTGCGTTGCAATTCTTCACTTACCATAGAGAACAACTTTTCCTCCACAGTTTTATTCTTCCTTCCCAAAGAAGGGTATCTATTGATATCTCCGTCTCGTTTAATGAGGAGGGTGTCTAAGATTTTTCCATCGTGAGGAAGAGAGAAGGCGTTAGATTTTGCCTTTTTGTGCCTGGTGGTAGTTGGACTGTTCTGGTTGGTAGTGAGGCGGTTGTACTCCTCCTGGGCGGCTTCGAGGTGGGCTATGAAACGGGGGCTGTTGTGCATTGCGGCAACTGCTGCGGAGGCAACGTTGTAGCCGGCATAGACATCGCTCTGCCAGTGGGCGCCCACAATTACGCGGCTCTCTCCATACTGGTAACCCCTTCTGAGAATGGTATCTTGGAGCTTCGGAGCAACCTCAACAAGCGCGAGTGCAGTAGCCCAACCGAGGGCGGTATGGCCGGAAGGGTAGGAGCCGTTGTTGCGCAGTTCGTCATAGTCAAACTCACCCCAAACCTTCTCGCCAGCACGGGCAAACGGGCGGACGCGCATATAGGTTTCCTTGGCGTGGGCAGTGCTCTGATGGGCAGTTTCTCCAACGTAAAGCATAAAACGATAGATAGCCGGAGTTTTCTGAGAATCAATCTTTAAGCCGAGTACCTCAGAGTAGATGGTACACATTCTTACAATGCCGTAAAGGGACTCAATGCTGGCCTGCTTTCCGCGCGGAGTAGGGCGGACGGTCTTGCCCCAGAGCCAACGGTTGTAATCCTCTTTGAAGATCTCAGAGGTTGTATCCGGCGGAGCGGGAAGATAGACAACGGCATCCGGAAGTTTATTCTTTTGCAGATAGAGAGAATCAAACGGGAGTTTCCATTGCTCTATGATTGCTGTTCTCACCTTTTCAATGATGTTGGCTCTCTTTGGTGCACAGCCTGTTGCAGCTGTGAAGAGGATTACAGCAATGGCAATTAAGGAAAGTATTCTGTCTATCTTTTTCATGTATCTATTCTTTGTTGCTCTTGAAGGCGTTTTTGAAGGCGCGCCAGCCGTCCTTTGCACCCTTTGCGGCTTTCTTTGCGGTCCTCTTCACCCACTCTCCGGAATCCTCCAGAGCTTCTCCCGTCTTGTCTGCCACATCTCTGGATTTGCCTGCTACATTGTCTCTTACGTTCTTGCCGCCCTGCTTTATCTTGTCTGTTGTATTGGATACTTTCTGCCCGAATCCTTCTACTGCATCCCCGATGGATTCCATTGTGGCCTCTGTTGCGGTCTCTCTGAAGTTGAAGGTTGCCACTGCCACACTGTTGTCTACCGTGGTGAGTGTGATGTGGTTACGGTAGTTGTCTCTCTCTCCTCCCGATAGGGAACCCCAGTAGCAGGAGATGTCTCCCTCTTCATCTTTGAGGTTGTCTACTGCAGGGATGTCATAGTTGTCTATGATCCAGTCTTTTAGAACGTCATACTTAAGTTTGGTGGCCTCCGGAGTATCTTCTGCGGTGCTGAGGATTACCTGCTTAATGGTCTGGTTATCTGTGCCTTTGCCCGGAACGATTGCAATGGTAGATGGCAGGCCGCTGACCTTACCGCTCATCATAATCTTCTCCTTGTCTCTGGAGGTTTCTTTCCAACCCTTTCTGGTTAAGCGTTTTACGAAGTACTCCTCGTTGTTGTTGAGAGATACTCCGTTAAAGCTGAGCCTTTTGATGCTTCTCTGTCCGGTTGCCGGAAGAGCAATCAGTAGGGCAACAAGCGCTATGATGACGTTCTTAGTTTTCATATTCCTATGTTTTTTAATTTTTAAATTCTTTAACATCAACGTTATACAATTTGTATAAACTTTGGTTGCGGTTGGTTAGCAGGCTTTTAGGCCGGCCTCTATTCTCTTTATTGTGCACTCCTTACCGATGAAGTAGATGATATCTGAGATACCTAAACCTCTGGTGTTGCCGGTGAAGAAGAGACGCAGGGTGTTCATTACCTGTCCCATCTTCCACTCCTTTGCTTTGATGTAGCCGGTAAGCAGTTCCTCTATCTTGCTGCAGCAGAGCTCTTTATATGTTACCGGGGTGGTTGCGTTTGCTGATGCGGTGGATGCGGTGGCGAGGAGGGTAGTGCGGTCATTCTGGTTGTCTGTGAAGGTTGGGAAGGTGCTCTCCTTTATGAGGCTGAGGAGTTCTGCAACGTGCGCTTTGTTCTCTTCCGTGCAGAACTTCTTAACGTCATCCAGGTTGTAAACGGCAACTGGAGTCTCAGGTTGTGCTGCAGCGGTAACCTGGGCTGCACCATCCGGGCAAAGGAACAACGCTTTGCTTATATCCCAGAACTCGGTTGAGAAGTGTGCACGCTCTTTGATGAGCGTACAAACCTCTTCCAGAAAGAGTTGCGAGTACTCTCTGCCGGTCTTCTCTTTAACAGCAGGGGCAAACTCCTGTGCAAGTTGAGCGGCTGTTCTTCTTCTTAAGAACTGCTCGTTGAACCACTTTGCCTTCTCCACGTTGAACTTGGCTCCCGATTTGATAACTCTGTCCAGTGAGAAGATTGGGATGAGTTCCTCAAGGGTGAAAATCTCCTGCTCTGTACCCGGGTTCCAACCCAGGAGTGCAAGCAGATTTACAAAGGCTTCAGGGTAGTAACCGTCCTCTCTGTAACCTCTGGAAACTTCCTGAGTCTCAGGATTTACCCACTTAAGAGGGAATACAGGGAAACCTAAACGGTCACCGTCTCTCTTGCTGAGTTTTCCCTTGCCGTCCGGTTTGAGAAGAAGGCTCAGGTGAGCAAATCTTGGCATAGTATCCTCCCAACCGAATGCCTTGTAAAGCAGATAGTGGAGAGGAAGTGAAGGGAGCCATTCTGCCCCTCTGATAACCTCCGTAATCTCCATAAGGTGGTCATCTACAATGTTTGCCAGGTGGTAAGTAGGGAGTTGATCTGCAGCCTTCCAAAGAACTTTATCATCCAGAGTGTTGGTGTTAACCTCCATTTCTCCGCGGATAAGATCGTTCATCTTAACGGTCTCGTTCTCCGGAATCTTGAATCTTATTGTCCAGTTGTTGGTAGTGCTGATTAAACGCTCCGTCTCTTCCTTGCTGAGAGTAAGTGAGTTGCGCAGTTGCTTGCGAGACTCGTAGTTGTAGATGAAGGTCTGCTTGTTGGCCTCTGCCTCCGCTCTCTTTTGGTTGAGTTCTTCTGCTGAGTCAAAAGCGTAGTATGCAAAGCCCTTATTTACAAGTTCTTCTGCGTATTGTCTATAGAGCGGCTTGCGCTGACTCTGGCGATAAGGAGCGTGAGGATTCTTTTCACTCTTCTCCTCCGCCAGTACGTAATGAGGTGTACCGTCCTCATTTACACCCTGCTGAACAATGCCCTCATCCGGAACTATACCGCACCACTGAAGAGCCTCCAGTATGTATGCTTCCGCACCCGGAACAAATCTCTGAGAATCCGTATCCTCAATTCTGAGGATAAATTTTCCGTTGTTCTGTTTTGCAAAGAGGTAGTTGTAAAGTGCTGTTCTAACTCCTCCCATGTGCAGCGGTCCGGTTGGACTCGGCGCAAATCTAACTCTTGTTTCTCTTGCCATAATCTATTAATCCTGAGTCTGGTGCAGGTATCTGTTGTTGGGGATGATAGCCTGCCCCTCTGTTGTATTTGTAATGGAGAAAACGGAAACGTCAGATTGGAAACCCTGGTTTCTTTTCTTTCCTTTTCTCTCGTATGCAGGAATATTTTCCAGTTCTATAATCTCATTCTCGTCTTCTGTAACGAGAACAGGTCTCTCTTTTCCGGTGCGGCGTCTTGGAGTGTCGCTCTCCATTGGCGGAATGGTTACCGGTCCCACAGCATCCACCCTCTTCTTCATAGGTTCAAATGACGGCTCAATAATCTCTCCCTCTCTTCCCGGAATCACTATGGTTCCTCTGTCCGGAACATCAGGTAGGTTAAGGACGTCAAAGCCTGTGGCTATGACAGTTATGAAGACCTCATCTTCCAATGAAGGGTCATTGATGATACCTCTTTTGAACTTGCTCGGCTGGCCTGTGTAACTCTTTACGTGCTCAACGGCCTGGCGGAGTTCTGCCATAGTAACCTGCTCGTCATTGCAGGTAATGCAAACCAGTGCACCTTTTGAAGTCTTTAGGTCACAGTCATTTAGAAGAGGGGATCTGAATGCCATCTCCACTGCCTGAACAGCTCTGTCCTCACCCTTTGCATAACCTATACCCATAGTTGCCATACCGCTGTTCTCCATCACCATGCGGACATCATTCATATCCACGTTTATATCTCCCTCTTTAGTAACCACTTCAGAGATACTCTTAACGGCGGTAACGAGAACTTCATTAGCCTTCTTAAAGCCCATCTTCATAGGAAGATCTCCGTACTCGTCATAAATCTTCTGATTATCAATGATAAGTAGAGAGTCTACATACTCCTTCAGTTTGTGAAGTCCCTCCAATGCTCTGGACATAAATTCAGGTCCTTCATCGCGGAAAGGAATGGTGACAACACCCACAACAAGTTTTTTCATGCTCTTTGCAATCTCTGCAATCACGGGGGCGGCACCTGTTCCGGTACCACCTCCAAGACAGGCAGTTACAAAGACCATTTCTATGTTGCCTCCCAGTGAGCGGACTATCTCCTCCTTTGAAGCTAACGCGGCCTCTCTTCCCTTCTTAGGATCACAACCTGCACCCAAGCCTTTGGCAATTGAGGCACCAAGACGTATCTTTTCATTTACGGGGTTGCTCCTAAGAGCCTGCTCATCCGTATTACAGATCATCAAATCTATGTCTGAGAGTCCGGTTTTGTAAATCTCAGCCACAACGTTACAACCGCCTCCGCCAACTCCTATCACCTTGATAATGGAGCGGCTTTCCGGAAATTCTAACGGATAGTCATTAAAATTATCATCCCTAAGTTCCATAGTGCAAGTCTTTTATACCTCGTCATTGTTATCCCAAAGTCCGGTTCCTTCCAAAGCTTTCTTTGCATTTTTTATTGCACGGCCGAATCCGAGAAATCCTCCCTTTCCGCCCTTTGGTTTTGGAGCAACATTAACATTTTCTTTTTCAACCATTACAGTTTCTTTGATTGAATCGTTACTCTCTTCTCCGAACAATCCGCTCTCATTTTTCTCCTTCTTAGTTTCATATACAGGGATTGTTGCATCTTCCAAACAATCAGGGAAGAATACGCCGTCCTCTTCCATCTTCTGGAATGCATAGATAAGCATACCAACTGCCGTTGAAGATGTTGCATCCTTTGCAGCCTCTACTGAGGTAGGATCTATTGAGAATGCGTTAGGGGTAGCCACTCTTGCCTCATGACCAGTAACATAATTGGCAAGGTTGGTGATGTTTCCCATCTTAGATCCGCCGCCGGTAAGAACCATACCGCTGCGGATAACATCCTTAAATCCGGACTGTTCTACGTGCCAGCAAACAGCCTCAAGAATCTCCTCCATACGAGCCTGAATTATGCGGGAGAGAGTCTTAATCTGAATCTCTTTTCCGCTTGTTCCTCCAACTCCCTGGAGCATAATCTTTTTGCCTGCATCTGCATAATCTGAGAAGCAGCAGCCGTAGTGAGTCTTAATGTATTCCGCTCTCTCCTGAGCAATACCGCAACCCGTGCAAATATCCTCAGTTATAGAGTTTCCGCCAAACGGAATGATACCTGCATATCTTATAATGTTGTGGTGGAATACTATCACATCCGTAGTACCGCCTCCTATGTCTACCATGATGCTGCCCACTTCCATCTCATCATCTGTAAGCACCGCCTTTGCGGAAGCAACCGGCTCCATAACTATCTCGATAGGTTTGATGTGGGAGAGCCCTAAAGTGCTCTCTATCATTCTTCTGGAGTTCTCCTTGCCTGCAAAGAGTTTGTACTTTGCCACAATGTTGCGGCCAATCATACCTACCGGCTCCGCAACGCTCATATAGTTGTCTACATTGAAGGACTGAGGAACGGAGAAGATAACCTTGTAACCGTCTTCCAGAACGGTGTTGTAGGTGTTGTTGGTAATCTCCTGAATCTCATCTTCTGTAATCAACTCGTTAAAGTTCTTTCTCTGTGTCTGGAAAGGGGCGGGTGAGAGGCACTTGATATCCTGGCCTGCAATGCCCACAAATGCACTCTTGATTCTCTGACCCTCCAACTGAGGTTCAAGTTTTGCAAGTGCCTTGTCAAGAGCCTGATGCGCAAGCTTAACATTCTCCACTCTTCCGCGTTTTATTCCTCTGGACGGCGCCTCTGCGTAGGCAACCACCTTCACTCCCTGGGGAGTTTTCTTTCCGACTGCGGCAACTACTTTTGTGGTACCGAGATCGATGGCAGCGATCAAATCTTTCATATTGTTTTTATTGTTACTGGTTAATTTTTATGGTTAAAGTGTGTTATCTCTTTTTTGTGCAGACTATCTGTCCTTTATATTTCAGGTTGACAGTCTCATATTTGTCCCATCCTACCTTAGGAATAACTCCCTTGTAGTATGAATAAAGTTTGGAGAACTTCTCACCG
This sequence comes from Bacteroidales bacterium, assembly GCA_017618115.1. GTDB lineage: Bacteria > Bacteroidota > Bacteroidia > Bacteroidales > UBA932 > Egerieousia. Next base: position 15,405 of record JAFZUX010000023.1, read on the forward strand.
AGGTTGTTAAGGTCTCCAAGTATAATCCTCTCTTTTCCAACTCTTGTGCAGAGTTCAACCTCTCCCTGAGGATTAAAGTATATCTGCTCCACCTGGGCGTTCCAGAAAGGATTCTCTTCCAGGAACAAACCCAAAGAGAGCATCTGATTTATCCAGCCTAAAGAATCCTTTGCAACCGGTATATTTCCCGTAACCACAGGCACGTATGAGGTGTAGTTAGGGATGAGAGGGAATACGTATGCAGTCTCGTCTACATAGAATCCTCCCTCCGGCGTCTCTATTCTTATCACCGGCCTCCTCTGGCGGATGGATACCTCCATAAGCCCATCGTGAGAAATATGTATCTGGCTCTCTTTCACCACACTGCGGTGGTTGAGCATATTCTCTATCTGGAGCATAGGGATGCTGTCTATCTTCTTCCCGATGACAGCCCCGTTGTATCTCTCTATAATCTCAACTATCTCCTCCTTTGTCACAAACTTGTTCAGAGAACTGTCTAACAGGGTGACCTTGATGGCTTTGCATACCTCTCCGCTCTTCCCCTTCTCCCTTAACTGGGTGGCAAAGTAGAAGTAGGCAATTGCCACGGCGGCAAGTACCACGTAGAGTGCAGTCACCAAAGTATTTTTCCAGACTCTGTTCACGTTTACTTCTTCAAATAGTTGTTAATCAGTTCAGTTATAGGCTCTATAAATCTGTCTATGTTGCCGGCTCCAAAGGTTACCATAAGATCCTCCTCTCCCTTTTCCACTCTCTCTTTCAAGAGCTCCATAAGTTCCTCTTTCTTAATCAGAACCTTATCCTTTGTGGTAATCTTGTCAAATATTATCTCAGAGGTAACTCCCTCAATAGGAAGCTCTCTGGCAGGGTAGATATCCAGCAGAATCACTCTGTCTGCAAGGCTCAGAGCCTGAGCAAATTCCGGAGCAAAATCTCTGGTGCGGGTGTAGAGGTGAGGCTGGAATATGGCCGTCATCTTTCTGGACGGGAAGGCCTCCCTAATGGAACTTATGGTTGTTGCAATCTCCTGAGGATGATGTGCATAGTCATCTATGTAAACCATCTTTGGAGAGTTGACGTGGATGTCCATTCTTCTTACAACACCCTTAAAGGAAGCGAGCGCATCCTTAAGTTCCTCCTCCTTAACGCCTTGCAGCAGTGCAATTGCAGAGGCTGCAACCGCGTTCTCTATGTTCACCCAACCCGGAACTCCAACGCTGAGGTTTTCAATTGCTCCGTTAGGAGTGTGGAGAGTGAAGTTGAAAAGACCGGTCTCTTTGCCCTCCTTCATTATTGGCTTAATATCAGAGGCGTAGAAGTCTGCAGAGTTGTTGTTGTAAGAGTAGGTGAAGCGTTTAGCCTTAACGTTGGTGGTATCCAAAACCGCACCCTCTTTAACAATCAGATAGCCGTCTGCATCTATCTGAGAAGCAAACTGAGCATAAGCCTTTCTCATCTCCTCAACCGTTCCGTAGATATCCAGGTGGTCTGCATCCGTTGCTGTAACTACCGCAATATGAGGGAATAACTGGTGGAAAGAACGGTCAAACTCATCTGCCTCCGCAACCAAAACATTATTGTTTGAGAGCAGAAGGTTGCTGTTGTAGTTCTTGGATATTCCACCCAAAAAGGCGTTGCATCCCATTCCGCTGCTCTGAATAATGTGAGCAAGAAGAGTACTTGTTGTAGTCTTTCCGTGGCTTCCGCTAACGGCCAGACAAACCTGCCCTTTTGCAAGATGACCCAGTGCGCGGCTTCTCTTAATGAGTTCGTATCCTCCCTCTTTTGCCTTTACAAGTTCCTGAAGGTCAGAAGGTATGGCCGGAGTGTAAATTATAAGGGAGTTCTTTGTGCTCTTAGGAAGCAGACTCGGAGTATCCTCATAATGGACTGCAATACCCTCGCTCTCCAACGCTTTGGTAAGCGGGCTAGGGGTCTTGTCATAACCGGAAACCTTAAGACCCTTGCTCTTGTAATACCTTGCTATGGCGCTCATTCCAATGCCTCCGATTCCAATGAAGTAAACTTCCTCAAGGTTCTCTTTACCGCAAAGTTTAAGGCACTCTTTTGCAATCTCTGCGGTAGCGTCCGGCTTTGCAAGAGTGAGAATGTTCTTCTCCAAAAGTTTAATCTTCTCACTATCTGCAAGCAGCGCTTTCACCTCACCCATAAGCTTTTCCACTGCCTCAACATCTTTGACAATCATTGCAGCGTTCTTGTTTACAAGAGCCATTGCGTTGTGTGTCTGATGATCCTCTGAAACGTTTGGTGAAGGAACAAATACGGTGCACTTTCCTGCAACACAGAGTTCTGAGATTGTACCCGCTCCCGCACGGCTAACTACAACATCGGCGGCGGCGTAGGCAAGGTCCATTCTGCTAATGAAATCCGTACAATAAACACACTCATGAGATTCGGATTTCAAGAACTCGTCTATCTCTTTTTTATAGGCCTTGCCGCACTGCCAAATTACCTGGAAATCTGTGATTTCCTTCTCCCTCACCGCCTTTATCATACAGTTGTTGAGAGTACGGCAACCCAGGCTGCCTCCCACAACAAACAGAGTCTTCTTGTTAGGGTCAAGTCCGTAGAATTTTATTCCCTCCTCTCTCATTTCAGGGGTGCAACGGACAATCTCTTTACGTATAGGATTTCCCGTAAGAAGTATTTTCTCCTTAGGGAAGAATCTCTCCATTCCGTCGTATGCAACGCAAATCTTCTGAGCCTTGCCGGCGTTCTTTCTGTTCACTATTCCGGCAAAGGAGTTCTGCTCCTGCAGCAGTACCGGCACCTTCAATGCGGCAGCGGCAGAAACAACTGCTGCTGAGGCATATCCGCCCACTCCCACAACAAAATCGGGATGGAAGTTTTTCACAATCTTCTTGGCCATTGAGCGGCAGCGGAGGTAATCCATCGCCACGCCAATGTTGGCCAAAGAGTAGAGAGGTCTCTTAAGGCCCCTTGCCGGAATTCCCTTGATAGGGTAGCCCGCCTGAGGTACCTTTTCCATCTCCATTCTTCCGCTTGCGCCCACAAACAGAATCTCCGCATCCGGATGTAACTGTTTGATACCGTTAGCAATTGAGATTGCCGGGAAGATGTGGCCTCCCGTACCGCCTCCGCTTACTATGACTTTTATCTTTTCCATCGCGATAATTATTCTTGGATCTCTAAGTTTTCCAATAAGTTATGAGCCTCTTCATCTGTTGGGCCCTCCTGCTGTTCCGCCTCTTTCTGAGCCGCCTTCTTCTCCTCTCTTGCGGCTCTCTTCTCCTCCTTTTCCTGCTGCTCCTTCTCCTGAATTATGTTCTCCGCCTCCTCTCTCTTTCTGCTGACAGAGAGGATGATACCAAAGGCTCCGCTTATTATCACAAAGGAGGTTCCTCCCAGTGAAACCAGCGGAAGGGTGTGACCTGTAACCGGGAAGATGCCCACATTCACCAGAATATGAAGCATTGCCTGGATTACAATCACTCCTCCCAAGCCTCCCACCGTTATGGCGGAGAAGGTGGTCCGGCACCCTCGCACTATGCTTACGCACCTGTAAAAGAGCCAGATATAAAGGAACATCACAAACAGTCCGCCCAATAATCCATACTCCTCAATAATGATGGAGTAGATGTAATCCGAGTAAGGGTGAGGGAGTACGTAACGCTGAGTACTCTTGCCAGGTCCCTTGCCCAGCACCTTGCCCTCCTTAACTGCAATCTGCGCCATATCTGCCTGAAGGGTCTCATCTGCAAGACGTTGCTGTTCCGCCTTGCTCAGATTGGAAGTGCTTACAGTCTGCTCGCTCTGGAAGAATCTACTGAATCTCTCCACTGCGGTATCCATTCTTGGGAAGATATGGAATGCCAAATGGAGCAGAATCAAAAGCACTACCGCAACAATTGCAATTCCCGCAGTCTTAAAGATATAGCTGTAGTTTACTCCGGAGATTATAAGCACTACAAAGCAAATCAAAGCCATATACATTGCTGCGGAAACGCTACCTACCAAAACAAGAACGCAGACAATTCCTATAGGGGCAATAATCTTAATGAGGAACTGTTTGTAAGTCTCAATCTGCATTACCTCCAACGCTCTTGCCAGGTAGAGAACTATTGCAATTTTTGCTATCTCCGCCGGTTGGAACTGGATGCCTCCAATGGAGAGCCATCTTTGGGCGTCATTCATGGTACTACCTGCTACCAAGGTAATTATAAGCAGCAGTACGCTCACTCCGTAGAGCAGGAATGAGAGGCGGCGGTACCATTTTGGAGGAACTTTGTAACATATATAGAGAGCCACAAAACCAATGACTACAAAGCGGAGCTGCTTCATCAAAATCCCAAAGTTGGTGCTCCCCTTCATGTGTGCCAACGAACTGCTGGCAGAATAGATGAGGGCAATTGAGATAAGACAAAGCAGGAAGTAGATGACCCATATTACACGGTCTCCGTGCAAACGGTTCACCACAGCCTCCTGGGTCTTTTCAAATTTTGTACTCTTCTTCTCCTCCATTTTATAACTCTCTTACAGCTTTCTTAAACTGCTCTCCGCGGTCTTCATAACTCTTAAAGAGGTCAAAGCTTGCACAGCAAGGGCTCAGCAGTACGGTATCTCCCGGAACCGCGTTCTCATAAGCCACTCTTACTGCGTCTTTTGCGCTTGTGACATCTATAATCTTATCTACCTTGTCTGCAAAACATTCGTGGAGTTTTTCATTGTGAAGTCCCATACAGATGAGCACCTTCACCTTATCCTTCACAAACTTGTAAAGCGGAGAGTAATCGTTACCCTTGTCCTTTCCTCCGGCAATCCAAACAACCGGAGTTGTCATACTCTCAAGAGCGTACCACGCTGAATCTACGTTGGTTGCCTTGGAGTCATTGATGTACATAACTCCCTTTATGGAGAGCACCTTCTCCAAACGGTGCTCAACTCCCTGGAAGTTCATAAGTGACTCTCTGATCACTTTGTTGTCTATGTTCACAGCCTTTGCTGCAATGGCGGCAGCCATTGAGTTGTATACATTGTGCTTACCCTGCAAAGCCAACTCTTTCAGATACATAGAGTATTCGTCCTCCTCATAGCGAACAAAGAGACGGTCCTCATTGATGTAGGCTCCCTGGTCTACCTTCTTCTTCTGAGTGAACGGTAACTTCTTTGCCGTGAGAACTATACGGTCCAACTCCGCTGCGGTGATAGGGTCATCTGCGCAGAAGACAAAGCACTCCTTGTCTGTAAGGTTCTGAACTATACGGAACTTAGCGTTCACATAGTTCTGCATCTTGTAGCCGTAACGGTCCAGATGATCCGGAGTAATGTTGGTCAGAATTGCAATGTCCGCCTTAAAGCTGTACATACCATCAAGTTGGAAGGAACTGAGTTCAATTACGTAGTAATCAAACTTTTCAGTTGCCACCTGGTAGGCGTAACTCTTTCCAATGTTGCCGGCAAGACCAACGTTCAACCCTGCATTCTTAAGCATATAGTAGATAAGGGAAGTGGTGGTTGTTTTACCGTTGCTTCCGGTAATGCAAATCTTCTTTGCGTGGTCATATCTTCCGGCAAATTCAATCTCTGAGATTACCGGAATGCGATACTCCCTAACGCTCTCAACCATAGGGTTATCCTCAGGTATGCCGGGGCTCTTTATGACCTCGTCTGCAGAGAGAATTCTCTCCGCAGTGTGGCCTCCCTCTTCATACTCAATGTCAAACTTTGCAAGAGTCTGTTTGAAGTTAGGTTTAATTGTTCCGCTGTCTGAAAGGAATACGTCAAATCCCTTCACTTTTGCAAGGACAGCAGAGCCAACTCCGCTCTCTCCTCCGCCAAGAATTACAATCTTTTTCTTTCCCATATCTATTAAACTATCTTATCTTAAGTGTTATCACTGTTAAAATTCCCAGGATTATTGTCACAATCCAGAAGTGTACTGTAATCTTTGCCTCCGGTGTAACGTGGTGCGGCCACTGGATGATGGCATCCGGATTCTCCTTCTGGAAGTGGTGGTGTAACGGGCTCATTCTGAAGACTCTCACACCCTCTCCCGTCTTCTTCTTTGTATACTTGAAGTAGTATCTCTGAATGAGAACGCTCAAACTCTCCATAAAGAAGATTCCGCAAAGAAGAGGAATCATCAGTTCCTTTCTTATCATAATTGCCGCAACACCAATTATACCTCCGATTGCCAGAGAACCGGTATCTCCCATAAATATCTGAGCAGGGTAGGTGTTGTACCAGAGGAAGCCTATGAGCGCACCCACAAAGGCGGCCATAAATATCACAATCTCCCCTGTATTAGGGATATACATTATGCTCAGATAGTCTGCAAATATGGCGTTACCGGAGAGGTAAGCCAGAATTGCAATGGTGGCTCCCACTATGGCACTTGTGCCGCTTGCCAGGCCGTCCATTCCGTCCGTGAGGTTGGTGCCGTTGGAAACCGCTATCACTATGAAAGTTATGAGGATCACATAGATGACGTTGGTAGCCCAATCGCGGAAGCGTCCCTCACCCGGAGCCAGCCAGGAGTACTTGAACTCGTTGTGTTTGAGGAAAGGTATGGTGGTGGTACGGCTCTTTACATCGCGATAGTAAATAACCTTCTTATCTCCCACTCCCTCAACAACTTCGCTCTTCCCGCCGGAGTGCGGATTCTCGCTGTAAAGGCGGATAACGTTCTGAGGGCTGGCAAGCAGAGTGATTCCAACAACCAGTCCTACAGCCAGTTGCCCGAATATCTTTGACTTCTCCTTCATTCCCTCCTTGTTCTTCTTAAAGACTTTTATTGAGTCATCTTTGAATCCAATTGCACCCAGACAAACCGTGGTGAAGATAAGAAGCAGCACGTAAATGCTTGTAAGGTTGCAGAATAGAAGAACCGGAACAAGTATGGACGGGAGTATGATAATTCCTCCCATGGTAGGGGTACCCTTCTTGGCGAGCTGACCCTCCAGACCTAAGTCTCTAATCTCCTCTCCAATCTGTTTCTTCTGAAGCCAGCGTATAACCTTTGGACCAATCCAAAATACGTTGATAAGCGCAAGTATTATACAGACCGCACTTCTGAAGGAGATGTAATTCATAAGGTTGGCACCCGGGAAATCCCATCCCATCTTCTCAAACCATTGGAATAAATGATATATCATAGCAACTCTCTGTTATTCTGTTAATTACATGTTGTTTTGTTCTCTCAGACGGAAGGCCTCCTTAATGGTCTCCTTGTCATCCATGTGGCGTTTTTCAGTTCCTATAATCTGGTAATCTTCATGTCCCTTTCCGGCAACCAGTATTATGGAATCCGGCTTTGCTCCCATTACCGCATTCTGAATTGCCTGAATACGGTCCGGTATGAACTTGGCCTTGAGTACGCTCTCCGCATCCATTCCCGCCTTAATGTTCTCTATGATTGCCATAGGATCCTCAGTGCGCGGATTATCACTTGTGACAAAAATCTTGTCTGCGTAATTTCCTGCTATGGAGCCCATTACAGGACGCTTGGTGCGGTCTCTGTCTCCTCCGCAGCCAAAGACTACGGTGAGCCCGCCCTTTGGTTTTAGAGCCTTCAGAGTCTTTAGCACATTCTCCAAAGCGTCCGGAGTGTGAGCGTAATCTACCGCCGCAATAATGTTGTCCTCTCCGCGGAAATACTCCAGACGGCCGGAGACGCTGTGCAGAGAGCTCATTATCTTAACTACCTCATCGTGAGGAGCTCCCAAAAGGATGGCGGCACCGTAAATGGCGGTGAGGTTCTCTGCGTTGTACTCTCCGATGAAGTTGCACCACACCTCAGTTCCGTTGATATTGAGCTGCATACCGTCTATGCTCTGCTCAATGATTCTGGTCTTAAAGTCTGCAACGTTGCGGGTAGAGTAGGTGTGTACCTGCGCCTTGCAGTTCTGAACCATAAACTCTCCGTTGCGGTCATCTATGTTGGTAAGCGCAAAGGCCTCTTTATCAAGAGAATCAAAGAAGAGTTTCTTGCAGTTGCGGTAGTTCTCAAAGGTCTTGTGGTAATCTAAATGATCGTGAGTCAAGTTTGTGAAGATTCCTCCGGCAAACTTCACTCCCATAATCCTCTCCTGGTCAATGGCGTGGGAGGAGACCTCCATAAAGCAGTACTGGCAACCCTTAGCCACCATCTGGTCCAAAAGTTTGTTGAGTTCCAGCGGACCCGGCGTGGTGTTAATGGTAGGGAGTTTCTGCTCGCACACGTAATTGGCTATGGTTGAGATCAATCCGCACTTGTAGCCCAGAGCGGTGAAGGTGTTGTAGAGCAGAGTTGCAATACTGGTCTTTCCGTTGGTTCCCGTAACTCCTATGAGTTTCAGTTGGTGAGAAGGATTGCAGAAATTGTTAACGGCAATCATTGCCTCCGCCTCACGGCTGCTCTTTACCACAATGTAAACCACAATGTCTCTGTCTCCTCTTCTGATAGGCGCCTCTTCATCCTCGGGAATATTCTCACACACAATGTATTGCGCGCCTCTCTCAATGGCATCGCGAATATATTTGCCGCCGTCTGCAACGGCACCTCTTACCGCAATGAACAATGAGCCCCTGGTGCACTTTCTGGAATCTGCCGTAATGCTCTTTACGTCATTGCTGTTTACCAGAGAGAACATAGCGGTGTCCGGAGAGAGTTCCTCTTTTCCCTGAAACTCGCGTATGATTCTTATACCCTTAAGTAACTGACTTAGTCTCATTGTTCTGTGATGTTATTAGTTGTTTCTGGTTCCGTTTCTTTCTTAATCTCTGCCTTTTTTCTCAGTTGGAGAGTTATTGTTCCTCCCTTCTCAGCGTGGGCTTTAGGTGTCTGCTCCACAACTCTGCCGCTTCCGTTGAACGCCACTTTGAATCCCTGATTCTCAAGTATGTAGAGCGCATCCTTAAGTCCCATTCCAACAACGTTTACAAGTGAATCCTTCTCAATTGTAAAACTGTCTGCCTTAACTCCGGAGGTGTCCGTTCTAAAACTTACATACCGGCTGTTGCCTATCTGAGCAATCAAATCTTTGCTGTTGGTGGAAGGAAGAGCGCTCATAACAATCTTGCTCTCCTTTCCCATTCCCTTGGCAATCTGTGGGTTTGAACGCTTGGCGCTCTTCTGGCTGCCGTCCAGCAGTACGTTCCACTCCGGAGAATTTGCATAGATGAATCTTGCAATTCTGAGGAACGGAGGACCCGCCTGGCTTGCTCCGTAGAAACTTCCCGCCGTCTGACCTGAATAGAGGATTACAATCACGGTGTATTCAGGATCTTCAGAAGGGAAGAATCCGCAGAATGTTGCCTGATATCTTCTCATTCCGTTTCTCTCGTAACCGCCTCCCTCAAAGGCAATTCTGGCGGTTCCCGTCTTGCCGCTAATATGGAACGGCTCATTGTTCATCATCTTTCCCGTACCCTCCGTAACAACTGCACGCAAAGCCTCCTGCGCCATCTTGGCCGTCTTCTCGGAGCAGATGGAACCGCTAATCTCCTGAGGCTTGAAACGTTTCTCAACCTTGCCGTCCCTCTCGTAAGACTCTATGAAATAGGGCTTCATCATCTTACCGTTGTTTGCAATTGCATTGTAGAAGGTAAGGGTGTGAAGAGGGGTGATAAGCATTCCGTATCCGAATCCCATAGAGGCCAAGAGTCCCGGAGTCCAGATAGACTCGTCCGGTGAGTGAATCACCGCGGTTCCCTCTCCCTGAATATCCAGGTGGAATCTCTCTCCCAACTTCATGTTCTGCACTCTGTTCACAAACTTCTTAGGATCAGAGGCATAGTTACGTGTCACAATCTTTGCAAAGCAGACGTTGGAGGAGTGAGCAAATGCTCCTTTAAGCGTCTGCATTCCTACGGCGTGGCTGTCCGTAACCTTCTGGTTCATATAAACCCACTGTCCGCTACCGCCGTCTACCATAGAACTCAGAGTCTCAACTCCGTCCTCCAAAACCGCCACCAGCGTTACGAGTTTAAGAACGGAACCCGGTTCAGTTGCCTGACCTACAGCGTAGTTCAGAGACTCGTCATAACCTCCTTTGCCGTTGTTCTTTAAGTTGGAGATTGCACGGATGGCTCCGGTCTTCCTCTCCATAACCACTGCGGTTGCACCCTCCACGTTAATTCCCTTTGAGAGTTGCTCCTTAAGTGCATCCTCCACAGCCTCCTGTAAATCAATGTCTATGGTGGTCCTAATGGTGTAACCGTCTTTAGGTGCAAGGTTCTGATCCGAGTTGATTGGAACCCACTCACCGCCGCTCATCTTCTGGTACATCTGTCTGCCCGGAGTTCCCTTGAGGTAGTAGTCACAACTTCCCTCAATACCGGTTCCAACACCCAAAGAGTTGATGAAACCAATTGTCCTGTAGGCAGTTCTGCCGTATGGATACTTTCTCTTGGACTCCTCCTCCACAATGATTCCGCCTCTGTTGCCACCCTTGTTAAAGAGCGGAAAACTCTTAACCTGAGCAAGTTCCGAGTAGTCCAACAAGCGGTTGTTAATGGCCAGATATCTCTTTCCCTTCTGACTTCCCTCCACAATCATCTGCTTGTACTGAGCCGCTGTCTTGTCCTGGTAAAACTCTGCAAGTGAGGCTGCAAGACCGTCTATGTACTTGTTGAAGGTATCCTTCTCCTGCACAGTGCAGTCCATCTTAATCTTGTAGTAAGGAACGCTGCTGGCCAGCAGACGACCGTCCTTTGCAAGTATGTCTCCCCTTATGGAAGGAATCTCGCGAGTACGGTAAGCAATCTTATCTCCGCTCTTGATGTCCTTCTTAAAGAACTGAACCACAATGATTCTGGCAATCACAAGGAAGAGAATCAAGAGCAGGAATTGGAATACCCTGGCGGAACGCTTGAATATGAGTTCATGTTTCTCCATCAGATATCCTCCTTGCTCTCCATTCGTTTAACCCTGTATGCCGGAGCGGTAGGGTCCTTAAGTGTTGAACCGCTCTGTTGCAGACGCAGTTTAATCTGTCCGCGACTGCTCTGTGCCTGCAGTTTTGCCTCCTTGCTGGTATAGTCCGCCTTAAGATTTTTGAGCTCTCTCTGAACCCTGCTGGTGTCTTTATGCGTCTTTATAACAGCCAGATTTATAGTGATGTACAGGAATATCAGGAAGAAGATGTAGATGATAAAAACCCACTGGCCGGCCAGTTGCTTACTTGAAAGGAACTGTCCGCCCAATAGATCTCTTCTGATGTTAAACTTGTTTGCCATCTTTACGCTTCTTTTCTTCCCGATATATTATATCACAACTCTGTCTTTACCACTGCAATCTACTGCTGCTCATCCCCTTATACGCTCTGCAATTCTCAACTTGGCGGAGCGGCTGCGCCCGTTGGCGGCCATCTCCTCCTCCGTTGGGAGAATAGGTTTCTTGTTGACAATAGAGAAAGAGCCTTCCGCTTTCCCATCGCGGAGGAAATTCTTTACAATCCTGTCTTCAAGTGAGTGATAGGTGATTACGGAGAGCCTGCCGCCGCCTCTGAGTACCTCTTTTGCGCCGCAGAGCAGATCTTCCAGGGCCCTCATCTCCTGATTTACCTCAATTCTAAGCGCTTGGAATACCTTTCCCAGGAATTTTCTCTCAGTCTGCGGATTGTAGAGTTTTTCCAACACCCTCTTAAGGTCTGATGTAGTGAGGATTGGCTCACCACTCTCCCTTTGCCGGCAAATAAGGGTAGCCACCTTACGGGCATTGTCCAACTCTCCGTACTCTCTGAAGATTCTTGTTAGATCATCTAAAGAACTCTCCGCAATAAGTTCACGGGCACTCAGTTTCTGCTCCGTGTTCATTCTCATATCCAGCTGAGAATCAAATCTGTAGGAGAACCCTCTCTCCGCAGTGTCAAACTGGTGGGATGATACTCCGAGGTCTGCGATTATTCCGTCAACCCCCTCAATCTTATGGTATTTGACAAAGTTTTCAATGAACCTGAAATTGCTCCTTACGGCAATGACCCTTTTGTCGCCAGGAGCATTTTCAATGGCCTCCTCATCCTGGTCAACGACCAGAAGAGTGCCTTTACTTCCCAATCTATCAAGTATTTCCCTTGTGTGGCCTCCCCCTCCCAGAGTGGCGTCAATGAAGACACCATCCCTCTTTTCCTCAATGCAGAGAGCATCTACGCTCTGCTCCAACAACACGGGTTTGTGATACATTTTTCAGCTATCCAAGGAGTTCTTCTGTAAGCGATTCAAAATCAGTTTCGTTAATCCTATTCTTTCCGTAGTTCTCCTTAGCCCAGATCTCAATCTTGAAATCATTTCCAAAGAATACGATCTCTTTCTTCACACCAATTCTCTCCAACAGACTCTTTGGAATGATAATTCTTCCAACCTTCTGGTCTAACGTCACCATAGCGCGGTCCATCATGTACTCTCTGTACCAGTCCTGATCCTTTCTGCGGAAAAGATTCAGGCGACTGCGAATCTGCTCGCTCTCCTGGTCCCACTGCTGGTAGGTGAACATGTTGAGACAGTTGGCATAGATGTCCTTTTTGATGACAAAGGAAACCTCTCCGCCCGGCTCAATGCCCAAATACTTACTAACCAAAGACTTATAAGCAGCAGGTACAACAACTCTGCCCTTATCGTCCAGCTTAGCTTCGTATGTTCCAATAAACTTTACCATTTTGAATTGCCTATAGGGGTCTTACCCGCAACAAAATTAGGAATTCTTTTCCCACTTTTTCCCACTTCATTCCACTTTATATTAAAAAAGTTATCAACAATTAAAGCCCTAACTTTGTGCAAAAGTCAGGGCCTTAACCTAAATCTATATGTCTTAACTGATTATAAACGCAATTTAAAGTGCGCTAAACCCGGAAACCGGGCCAAAAACTACTCGTCCTCCCTTACGGAGAGCTTAGCCTTACGGAGGTCAAAGTTGGTTCCCAGGTACTTTTTACGTACATCCTCATTTGCCGCCAACTCCTCCGGGGTGCCTTTATAGAGGATTTTTCCCTCAAAAAGCATATAGGCGCGGTCTGTAATGGCCAGAGTCTCGTGAACGTTGTGGTCCGTAATAATGATACCTATGTTCTTCTTCTTCAGTTTTGCAATAATGTGCTGAATATCCTCAACTGCAATAGGATCCACACCTGCAAACGGCTCATCCAGAAGGATGAACTTAGGGTTGATGGCAAGCGCACGTGCAATCTCGCATCTTCTTCTTTCTCCTCCCGATAGCTGAATACCATAACTCTTTCTAACCTTCTGAAGGGTAAACTCTTCTATCAACTCCTCCAGCCTCTCCTTACGCTGTGCGGCAGATATATCTGAGAGTTCCATAACGGCGTTAAGGTTGTCTTCTACAGAGAGTTTTCGGAATACGGAAGCCTCCTGAGCAAGGTAGCCCAACCCCTTCTGCGCACGCATATACATAGGAAGGGTGGTAATCTCCTCATCATCCAGGAAAATCTTTCCGCCGTTAGGCTTTACAAGCCCCGTAACCATGTAGAAACTAGTGGTTTTGCCAGCACCGTTAGGACCCAGAAGTCCCACAATCTCTCCCTGCTCCACATCGTATGAGACATCGTTGACTACGGTTCTCACACCATATTTTTTTACAAGATGTTCGCAACGTAAACGCATAGTGAATCTTATTTAAGTTCCAACCCCAAATCTTTCTTAAAGGAGGCAAACTGAGGGTTTGTCTGATCCAGGTAATTCTCCTTATCCTGAGGCATATACATCTTCTTAATTATATCCTCTTTGCTCTTAATCTTAACAGCCAGACGAACGTTCTCATTCTGCAGTGCCTTACGAAGGAAAGCACCCATCTGAGCTCCCGCCTGCTGCTCCATCCAACTCTTTTGGCTTGAGTTACTTACAAAGAAATCAATTGTAACGTTATCCTCTTCCAACTGAGGCTGAGTTCCCCGCAATGCTGCAATAAAGCGAGGTAAACGAGGTGTCTTGCCCTCATAGAACTGAATCATCTTCTCCCAAGCCCCATCTACATCCTGCTGAGTAACAGGCTTCTGCGTAGATGCACCCATGAAGTCCAAAGGCTTCTTCTCCTCCTCTTTCTTGTTCAGCAAACCGTTGATAGACAAGCCACTGCTGAATTGCGGTTTAGGGGAAGGTGCCGGCTCCGTGGCAGGCTCCGCCGCCGGTGTAGGGGTAGGCTCAGGCTCTGCAACAGCTTCAGCCTTTATCTCCTCTTTTTTCTCTTCAACTACTTCAATCTTAGGTTCTTCCCTCTTTTCCTCAACAACTTCAATTCTAGGTTCTTCTATTTTCTTCTCCTCAACGACCTCAACATTTGGCTCCTCTGCCGGCTTCTCTGCAACTGCTTCAGGCTCAGCTGCTTTCACTGGCTCAGGCTCTGATTCTACCTTTGCCTTCTCTGCAACCGGCTCAGGAGTAGGGGCTTGCACAGGCTCTTCAACCTTTACTGGCTCAGGCTTGGCAACAGGCTGTGGTGCAGGAACGGCCTGAGGCCTTGCTACCGGTTGAGGCTGTGGCGCTGCAACCATCGGCTGATCAAGAATTTGGCTTATACGTACCAGCATAAACTCTACAAGCAATCGTTGGTTGTTGCTGCGGCTGTAATCGCTCTCACACTTCTCCGTTGCTGCAAGAGCGCGGAAGAGGAACTTCAGTGGACATCTCTGTGCCTGATCCTTGTAACGCTGCTCCAACTCCGGAGAAACTTCCAACAGTTTGCTGGATGCTGTCTCCTTGCAAATGAGCAGGTTACGCAGATGGTTCCCTAATCCTCCAACAAAGTAGAGAGCGTTGAATCCTTTGGAGAGCACATCGTCAAATAGAACCAGTGACTCTGCAAAGTTGCCGCTCAGTGAGTTATCTATGAGTCTGAAATAGTAGTCGTAATCCAGAACGTTGAGGTTCTTGATGACGGAGTTGTAATCTACTGTGTTTCCGCAGAATGCAACCACCTGGTCAAAGAGCGTAAGGGCATCTCTCATAGCTCCGTCCGCCTTCTGGGCAATGACGTGGAGAGAGGAATCGTCTATCTGAACCTGCTCTTTGCCGGCAATCATTTTAAGATTTTTAACAATATCAGGAATGGAGATTCTGTTAAAATCATAAACCTGGCAACGGCTTAATATTGTAGGAATTATCTTATGTTTCTCTGTGGTTGCAAGAATGAAGATTGCATGTGCCGGCGGCTCCTCCAGCGTCTTAAGGAAGGCGTTGAATGCGGAGGTTGAGAGCATGTGCACCTCATCTATGATGTAGACACCGTACTTTCCAATCTGCGGAGGTATCATAACCTTCTCAGTAAGAGCACGAATATCATCTACGGAGTTGTTGGAGGCGGCATCCAGTTCATGGATACAGTATGAACGCCCCTCCTGGAAAGATTTGCAAGACTCGCACTCTCCGCAAGGCTCCATATCCTCGCCCGGGTTCATGCAGTTTATAATCTTTGCAAATATTCTGGCAGTGGTGGTTTTACCAACGCCTCTAGGACCGCAAAAGAGGTATGCATGAGCAAGTTGTCCTCTCTTGATGGAGTTCTTGAGTGTGGTAGCTATACTGTCTTGTCCTATAAGGGTCCCAAACGTTGCGGGGCGGTATTTTCTTGCAGAAACGATAAACTTTTCCATACGATACAAATTTATGAAAAAATGGTCTCTTTTAATCAATCTTCCAAGATTGTTTTTGCTACAACTTGTATAAATTTTGAGAATCCATACAAGAACTCTTGAAATAATTTTGAGATTCCGTCAAAATGGCCTATTTTTGTGTCTGAGAAATAAATAAAAAGTGAGGAACATGGAATATCCCGAGCGCATATTCAAACGCAAGATATACGAGAAACTCCAGGAATGGAAGCAGACAACGGACGGCACCACGGCCCTTCTTATCAAAGGCGCCCGCCGCGTAGGCAAGTCCACCATAGCAGAGGAATTCGCCAAGAACGAGTACACCTCCTACATCAAGGTCGACTTTGCCGATGCCCCCGATGAAGTCTGGGAAGCCGTCGCCCATATCAACGACCGCGACCGCTTCTTCCTCCAGCTGCAGTTCATCTATAACGTCCGCCTGGAAGAGCGCAAGTCCGTCATCATCTTCGACGAGATCCAGAAAGCCCCCAAGGTCCGCGAGGCCATCAAGTATCTGGTTAAAGACCACCGGTATGACTACATCGAGACGGGCTCCCTCCTCTCCATCAAGAAGAACACCCAGGGCATCGTTATCCCAAGTGAGGAAACCCGCATCGAGATGTACCCGATGGACTATGAGGAATTCCGCTGGGCAATGGGCGATACCGCCACCGTCCCGCTCATGAAGGACACCTTCGAAAAGCGTCAAGGCGTCGGAGATGCCACCTGCCGCAAACTGATGCGGGATTTCCGCCTCTACATGCTGGTCGGCGGCATGCCCCAGGCCGTGAACGCCTACCTTGATACGAAGAATCTGAGCGCTGTGGATGCCAAGAAGCGGGAGATTATCGAGCTCTATGCCGATGATTTCCGCAAACTCGATCCCACCGGCCGTGCCACGCGCCTCTTCATGGCGGCCCCGTCCCAGCTCACCGGCAACGCCTCCCGCTATCAGGTTACCAGCGTACTCGGTCGCAGCCAGGACGAGGATGAGATGAACGAACTCATCCAGGACATGGAAGATAGCATGGCCGTCAATTTCTGCTATCACGCCAACGACCCGTCCGTAGGATTATCGCAGCACAAGAACATCGGGCAGTACAAGATGTACGTCGGAGACACCGGCCTCTTCATCACCATGGCCTTCTGGGACAACGCCGTCACGGAGAACATCATCTACCAGAAACTCCTCAGCGACAAACTGGTCACCGACCTCGGTTATGTCTATGAAAATGTCGTAGCTCAGATACTCCGTTCCCGTGGAGAAAAGCTATTCTATCACACCTGGCCCACCCCCAGTGGCAAGCACAACTACGAGATTGACTTCCTCCTCTCCCGCGGCTTCAAAATCTGCCCGATTGAGGTCAAATCCTCCGGCTACAAAACCCATAAATCCATGGACGAGTTCTGCAAGAAGTTCTCGCAACATGTGGGATTAAGATATCTCGTTTACACCAAAGACTCCCGCAAAGATGGGGAATTGACAATGATACCTGTCTATCATTGTATGTTTATCTAGCGACAAATTTGTAACAAATAAATGAATAAAGAATCTTTATTATTTACCTTCAGGCAGACAAAATCCCCGGTAGCGTATTGCATATTGAGTATAGGAATGGGAACAAGGGATGAGAATCCAAAGTATAACGGATTGGCTCATCTGACGGAGCACATGCTCTTTAAAGGAACTCCTTTTCACTCATCCGTAAGTATTTCATCCATTTTGGAAAAGGTGGGCGGAGACCTTAACGCCTTTACTACAAAGGAGCGTATAGTGCTCTATTCCACTACTTTGAAAGAGGATGTAAAGAAGGCTGTCTCCCTCATCTTTGAACTTGCCTTCCACTCCACATTCCCTAAGGAGGAACTCAAAAAGGAGAAGAGCGTTGTCTACGATGAGATTATAACCTACCAGGATTCCCCATCGGAACTTATTTTTGATGTATTTGAGGCAGAGCTCTTTAAGGGGACTCCGCTGGGTTACTCCATCCTGGGAGAGAAGAAAAGTCTGGAACATATAGATTCCAAAATCCTCTCAGATAATCTTGCAAAGTTCTTTGTGCCCGGCAATATGACCTTCTCCCTCAGCGGAAACTTTGATGAGAAGGAGATCTACTCTCTTGTGGAGAAGGAACTTAAGAAGTGGCGCCCAAATGCCTCTCTATCACAGAAATACGGAGAGGTCCCCATAACAAGCCGTCCGTTTGTAAACAAACTCAAGAGCGGTATTCCATTTAAGAAGGGCAAGAAGTTTGACATCAGTACTGATAAGAAACTCAAGCAGGCACATTGTGTTTTGGGATGCACCGCATACCCTTATTATGAGAGAAAGAAGCGCGCCTCCTTATCTCTGATAACCAACATTTTAGGAGGACCTGCCTCCAACTCGAGACTCAACCTTACCCTCAGAGAAAAGCACGCGCTTGTATACCATATTGATGCAAGCTGCATCTCTTACAAAGACACAGGATTGTTCTGTATTTACTTTGGATGTGACAAGAAGTATCTCGATAAATGTCTTGCCCTTATTCGCAAGGAGGTTTCAAAATTCCTGGATGAACCGCTGAGCCCAAGAGCCCTGGCTGCTGCCAAGAAGCAGATGATAGGGCAGCTCTCTATTGCAAGCGATAACGCAGAATCTCAGTGCCTTACAGCAGGCAAATCTCTGCTGCTCACCGGAAACGTAACCTCTTTTGAAAAGATAAGAGAGGAGATTGAAGCTGTTACCTCAGAGTCTGTACAGGAAGTTGCAAAGGAGATACTCTCCTGGGACAGAATGAGCCGCCTTGTTTTCTACTAACTGATATAGTCAACTGAGAAATAGATAGAGCGTGAATATAAAGAAGAAAAATATAGAAGAGATTGTTTTAGAGGCTGAGGCTTTGAGTAAAGCAACGGCGTCCGCTCAGTTAACCTCTGCGCTCAGATGGGTTGAACGTCAGACTCATACACGTACCAACCACGCACAGATGCTGGTGGGCAAAGATGAAGGTCTCTTCCTCAACGCCTTTGTAAAATGTGTTGCCGCAAAGAGAGTTTTGGAGATAGGCACCTTTACCGGCTACTCCCTTATCTGCCTGGCAGACGCAGTTTTACACAACGCCAAACTCTGCAAACAACCAAATAAATCACATTTTAAAGAATATGAATCTTGTAAATTGCAAGAGGAAAGAGCGTTGGAAGGAGGACAGTTTTGTGTGGATGCTTTGGAGATAAATCAGGAATTGGAATACATAATTGCGGAGGGGCTGCAAAGAGCAAAAGTTGAGGAGATTACAAGAGTCTCTTTTGGAGATGCAAGGGACCTGCTGCAAAAGATTGTTTCTAATGAAGAAAAGTGTGAGCGTGAAAAGTATGACGTTGTCTTTATTGATGCAAACAAGAGAGAGTATGCGGAGTACTACAACCTTGTTTTCCCGTTGGTGAAGGTGGGCGGTTACATACTGGCAGACAACGTCTTATGGTACGGTAAGGCGGAAGAGGTTAACCATCGGGATAAAAAAACTGCGGGCATCATTGAGTTCAACTCTCTGGTTGAAAATGACACCCGCGTTTCAAAGTTTCTCTATAAAATCAGAGACGGTCTCTATATCATAAGAAAGGAGAGAGACTGAAAGCCACTGAAAGCCACTGAAATAGAGCCTAGTATTGATACTCGGCCTCCATCCAGCACTTCCAGCCGTTGCTTCCGTTAAGCACGTTTCCTCCTTTCCATTCAACTTCTCCCATCTGGAAATCTACCTCGTCATAGTGAGGGTAAATCTTAGCAGGATAGAGAGGTGCCCAAGCGCCGTAATCGTCGTTAACAATATAACGGAAAGCATCCAGTCCGCGGCTGAAGAAGAACTTCAGACGCTGCTCATCCTCAGTGAGTTCTCCCTTTGCAGCGTATGTGTCACGGTCTCCGCCTGAGTAGCCGAACGACTGGTCTACAGGAACCCAGCCAACGCCCTCGTAGTAAACCTCTGCCCAATCGTGAAGATTGACGTGGTTAGGGTGGAGCATCCAACCGCTCTGCCATCTTGCAGGGATTCCTTCATAGCGGGCCATTGTTATAAATAGCAGAGATACTTGTCCGCAGTCTCCGTGGTGGTGTTTAAGAACGTACTCAGGGATGTTAGGTATTGTGGAGTAGTCTCTTGCGCCGGCCCAAGGAATGTTTTCAGTAACCCAGCACCAGATTCTCTTAACCTTCTCGTAAGGCTCTTTGGCATCTCCTACAAGGCTGTCTGCCAGGTGTTTAATCTTGTCTGTGAATACTATGTGACGCTCTCTTTCTGCAGTGTATCTCTTGTAGATTGCGGAGGTGGTATCATACGGCTGAATCCTTTCCTCCAGGAATGCAAAGTACTGATTGAAAGAGGTGAAGGAGAGATCATAACCTACCTTCAGCGTATCCTTTCCGTTGGCCTCCATTTCAAAGTACATGCTCCTTCTGGTGTTGTTGTTTGAGGAGATCAGGTAATCTCCGGTGTAGAAGCCTTTTAGGAGGTCCGGCGTCTTAGGAACTTCCAGCTCTTTGTACTCGGAGTTGTGAGCGTTGAAGACTCTCTCAACTGTTACATTCTTCTGTCTATCATTCTCTTTAGGGAACGGAAGCCACATTCTTACAACCTCTCCGGCAGGTACTGCATCCGGCATAACTCTCATCTTGATATGGACGGTTATTTTTACAGGATTGGAGAAAGTTGCACTGCGGTCTTTGTTTTTCTTCTGGGTTAAAACGGAGTTCTTGATAACGGGAGGAAGGTAATCTTTTAGGAAGTCTCCGGTTGTTCCGGTCTCTTTGCCTTCCAATTTCTCTCTTGCTGCAACGCACTCAGAGTTAACCAAAAAGAGGTTGTTAAGCGCTTTACGGAAATAGAGCCTTTTGCCATTGATGGTCTTGCACTCCAGGTCTCCGTGCTGCCTCCACGCTTCCATCTGCTCCTCTGTAACATCTGGGATATACTTCTTGATGTACTCCAGTGCCTCTTCATCAGTAACGGTGAATTCATTGAGCATTCTCTGCATCTTGTCCTTCTCAAAGTTGATTATGTACTCATCTGCCTTTGAGAGGTTTGCAGCCTTTGAAACTTGGTTGATGATTTCATTGGCTTTATTGAAGTCACCCTTTTCAATGAAGTAGTCCAGAGTGGATTCATCTACGGAAGCAACTTTCACGGCCTCCTTATCTACAGATTTACAACTGAATGCCAGCAGTGCCACAGTAGCAGTAAACGCAATCACTGAAGATTTTGTCAGCAGGGCAACAGCTTTGAATTGAGAGAATATTTTTTTCATACGGTAAACGTTTATTTTTCCAAAGATACAAAAAAGTGGGACGGGGGGCAAGTGCTCGAGGTGGGGGTTAAGTGCTTCAGGTGGGGTTAAGTGCTTCAAGTGGGGTAAAGTGCTCGAGGTGTCCGGAAAAGAGGGACACCTCAAGCAAAAAGGGGGGTAAAATGCTCGAGGTGTCCGTAAAACAGGGACACTGGGAACAGGGATAAAATACTGTGCAACGGATGTGTCTAATAATGAGTATTTTGTTACTTTGCCTGGTATGGATATTTGGGAGAGGCATTTGCTTAAATGGCTCATTATTAATGCATAACGTTGCACGGCCTATTAGCCTGGAGGAGAGGGAGGGATGGTATGGTGGGAGGATGGATAGAGGGATGAAGGGGGCTAGAAGGATGAGATGGGGGAATGGAAGGAAGGAGGAGATGAAGGAGTAGAAGTAGAAGTAGAAGGAGGAAAGGGAGTAGAAAGAGAAGTTGGGGGAATGGGGGAAAGGGATGAAGAGGATGAAGGTGGAAGGAAGGAGAGTTGGAGAGGGATGAAGGGGGATGGAAGGAGGAGAAAGGAATAAAAAAAGGAAGGCTTGGGGACCTTCCTTTAAGTTTACGGGGCTCGGAGTGAGCCGGGGTGGCAGCTGTGGGCCGCGGGGCTGATGCCGGGGTGGCTTGGCTGCCGATGGCCGGCGGACCGTCTGCCGATGGCCGGTGGTTGCAGCGGCTGCGGGGATTAGCCCTTTACGCGCTCGCCGTAGGTTCTGTCCTCTACCTTTACGCTGATCTTCTCACCGTTCTGGATGAAGAGTGGAACCATGATCTTTGCACCGGTCTCCAGAGTAGCCTCTTTGAGAGCGTTGGTTGAGGCGGTGTTACCCTTAACTGCAGGCTCTGTGTAAGTAACCTCCAACTCTACGAATGAAGGGAGCTCGCAGGTAAGAATCTCCTCGTTGTCTGCCCAAACCATCATCTCAACGTTCTGACCCTCTTTCATAAGGTCTGCGTTCTCTACAAAATCCTTGTCCAGATGAACCTGCTCAAAGGTCTCTCTGTGCATGAAGTTGTAGCCGGACTCATCCGGATAGAGGAACTGATAAGGTCTTCTCTCTACAGAAACCAAGTCTATTCTCTCGCCCGCACCGTATGTGTGTTCAAGGAGTTTACCAGTTTGGAGATCCTTGAATTTTGTTCTAACGATAGTGTTACCTTTACCAGGCTTAACGTGCTGGAAATAAACCAGCTGGCAAGGATGATCATTGAATAGGAAGAAAATTCCGTTTTTAAAATCTGCTGTAGTTGCCATATATAATTCTGTAAAATTTGCTGCAAATATAGTTTTTTAACGTAATTTTTAAAAATTCAGCACAGGAGGTAAGTTGCCACTTAGGGGTGGAGGTGGCTCCGCAGACTCCAATTCTGTCTCCCTCTTTAAACCATTTTTTATCAATTTGTTGTAGGGACTGAATGGCGTATGTACGAGGGTTGTGAGATTTGCAGAGTTCATAGAGGACTCTGCCGTTGGAACTCTCCTTTCCGCTGACGAATATTATAACGTTGTGATTCTCTGCAAATTGGATGAGGCGGGCATGGCGCTGTGCCACCTGGCGGCAGACGGTATTGTGGACCGTTAGTTGGCTCTTGTCTTCCATCTTGCTGCTGATTAGGTTGCAAAGCTGGTTAAACTCATCAGGGTCTTTAGTGGTCTGGGAGAAGATATTTATTGGACGGGTGAAGTCAATTTTATCTATCTGATCCTTGTTCTCAATAACCACGGCTCTTCCTTCCGCTCTGCCTACCAGGCCGTTAACCTCTGCGTGACCTACCTTGCCGAATATCACAATCTGTCCGGCGGTCTCCGCAATCTTCTTCTGAAGCTGAAGCACCACGGGGCAGGTACAGTCTATTAGGGTGATGTTGTTTTTGGCGGCCAAAGCATACGTGGAAGGGGGTTCTCCGTGGGCGCGGATAAGGACCGTGGAGTCTTTAAGATGGGACATCTGATCCAAGTTGATAACCCTAAGCCCCTCTTTCTCAAGTCTTTTAAGCTCGGTCTCATTGTGCACTATGGCACCCAGGGAGTAGAGCACGCTTCTTTTGCTGAGGTTCTCCTCCGCACTGTATACCGCACGTACCACTCCGTTGCAGAAACCTGAGTACTGGTCTATTTCTACGTATACCTTCATAAATTTTATTCGGACTGCACAAAGATAAGTTTATTGGCGCATATTTTTGTAAATTTGTGTGATTAATTAAATGAGAAACCCAATGGCAAGCGGAAAGATAATCATCGCGATAGATGGCTACTCCTCAACAGGAAAGAGTTCCTTTGCAAAACTGGTTGCAAAAGGGCTGGGCTACATCTATGCAGACAGCGGCGCCCTCTACAGGGCAATAACCTATTTTGCTTATACAAACGGCTTTATAGATGAGAAGGGAAATGTAGATAAGGAGAATTTGCAGAAGGTGATAATGAACATCACCGTCTCTTTCCGCACCAACAAAAAGGGGGAGAGCCGCACTCTTCTCAACGGCACGGATGTGGAGAGGCAGATCCGCACCCTGACGGTCTCCAACAACGTGAGCCGCATTGCAGAGATTCCATACGTGAGAAGCTTTGTAAATATGCAACTTAGAAGCATGGCCGTAGACAAGGGGCTGGTTATGGACGGAAGAGATATTGGAACTGCTGTCTTCCCGAACGCAGAACTTAAGATCTTTATGACTGCCTCTGAGCAGGTTAGGGCAATGCGCCGCTTTAAAGAGCTGCAGGAGAAGGGAGAGAAGGACACCTTTGAGCAGGTGCTGGAAAATCTCCGAAAGAGGGATTACATAGATTCCCACAGGGAGACAGATCCGCTTACCCGTGCAAAGGATGCTATTGAACTGGATAACAGCAGTATGACAATGGAAGATGAGATAGAGTGGCTGAACAAGATATTACTGCCGAACTTTAATCTTAAGGTTGAGTTGGACAAGGAGGAGTAAAATGAAGATTCTGATTATAGATGACGAAAAGGCTATTCGCCTGGCACTCAAGGATATCCTGGAAGATGAGGGATATGAGGTAGAACTGGCCGAGGACGGAAAGAGGGGCGTGGAGATGGCGCTTGCAACCCCGTACGATATTATTTTCTGCGATATCAAGATGCCGGTAATGGACGGCCATGAAGTTCTGGAGAGGCTTGTAAAAGAGGGAATTGAGTCTGCCATTGTAATGATTTCCGGCCATGCGGACATAGATTCCGCAGTGAGCTGCATTAAGGCGGGCGCATACGACTTCATCTCTAAACCCCTGGACCTCAATAGAATACTTATAACCGTAAAGAACGCCTCCACCCATACGGATGTGGTGAAGGAGAATAAGACTCTCAAGAAGAAGATTGCAAACTCAGGAGTTCAGGAGATTGTGGGTAACTCCCCGGCAATTCTGGAGATTAAGGAGATGATTGAGAAGGTGGCACCTACGGATGCCAGAGTTCTGGTAACGGGATCTAACGGTACGGGTAAGGAGCTGGTAGCCAGATGGCTGCATGAGAAGAGCCCAAGAGCCACAATGCCTTTTGTTGAGGTGAACTGTGCCGCCATTCCTAGTGAACTTATTGAGAGCGAACTCTTTGGACACGAAAAGGGAGCCTTCACATCTGCAATCAAACAGCACAAGGGAAAATTTGAACAGGCAGACGGCGGTACTCTTTTCCTGGACGAGGTGGGAGATATGTCTCTCTCCGCTCAGGCCAAGGTACTCAGAGTTTTACAGGAGAACAAACTTACCCGCGTGGGAAGTGACAAGGATATAAACGTGAACGTAAGAGTGATAGCCGCAACCAACAAGAACATTCCGGACGAGATTGAGAAGGGGAACTTTAGAGAGGACCTCTATCACCGTCTGAGCGTGATAGTTATAAGGGTGCCGTCACTTAGTGACCGCAAGGAGGATATCCCTCTGCTAACCAAGCACTTCATAGATCAGATAAGCAAGGAGAGCGGAATGCGGCCGAGAAATATAGATAAGGCCGCTCTGGAGGAACTCAAGACCTATCCTTGGACGGGGAACATCCGTGAACTAAGGAATGTGGTTGAGCGTCTTATGATTCTGGGCGGGGACCCAATCAGCAAGAAGGATGTAGTAAATTTTGCATCTGCAAAATTCAGATAGGCTGCCAGTAAAGTAACGCTGCCAGTAAAGTAAGACAGCCGGTAAAGTAAGACAGCCGGTAAAGTAATACAGCCGGCAAAGTAAGACTGCTGGTAGATATTGGACTCTTCAAAGTTCTGACTTTGGTGAGGTTCCGTTTGGCTGCGGGCCGGCGGACAACGTTAGAGGGAGGAGCGTTCGATTCTGATTCTCAGTATCTGAGAAGCCTTAGGCTGCAATTTCACAAGGAGCACAACTCGGAAAACTTCACTTCCGGTGTTGAGCGTTCCTATTGCATATTTCATTGGCGGATTGCCGCTTTTGTGAACTATCTCAAAACTCTTTGGAGGATATTGCTCAAAGAAACTCTTCATAATCTGCTTTGCCTGAATGGCGGAGCACTCTGTGGGCTTTCCCAAAATCTCAATCTCCAAATTCTTTGCAAACCAGGCGGATAACTTGTCTGCATCTCCCTTTTGAATGTACTTTGCTATGGGCACAAATACATCTCCGCTACCCTGAGCGGCAGCCGGTTGGGATGAAAATAGCAGAGGTAAAACCAACACAAGTGCTATAACCGTTGCAAAAATTCTTCTCATATAATTCAAATTACCGCCAATTTTGCCGCAAAAATCAAGCCAACGAGCCCCCCATAATCGGTAGTAATTTACTATCTTTGCAAAGATATGAAGGTAACTCTTGTATGCGTAGGTAAGACGGATTTCTCCTTTGTGGATGAGGGCGAGAAACTATACGGCGGAAGACTTAATCACTATTGCAAGTTCTCCGCAATCTATATTCCTCAGCTCAAGGGAGTAGGCTCTCTTACCAAAGAACAGATTAAAGATCGTGAGGGGGAGCTCATACTCAGGGAGTTACACCTGGCAGACAAAAACGGCAAGATGCTTCCCAAGGGGAAGCGTACCGTTGTACTTTTGGATGAGAGAGGAAAGGAGTTGACATCCAGGGAGTTGGCCGCAAAGATTGAGAAGGCCGCAGAGACGGATAACGAACTCTTTTTTGTAATTGGAGGAGCCTACGGTTTCTCTGACGCGGTCTACGGAGTGGCGGACAAAAAACTTTCACTCTCCAAGATGACCTTCTCCCATCAGATTGTGCGTCTGCTCTTTATGGAACAGTTATACAGAGCCTTTACAATTATAAAAGGGGAACCGTATCATCACGATTAGTATGAAGAGGGCATTGAAATTCTTCCGTAAGAACCTGATGTGGGTAGCGCTGATTGCCGCGGCCCTCTCCTTTTTGCTCTCCCGTGTAATCACCAATACCACAGACCTTGAGAGCGAGGCTCAGAAGTTGGAATCCTCTCTTCAGACCAGGGAACTCCTTTTGGACGATTACGCTTTTAAGGCGCTGGATATGCCTGAAGACCAGTGGCTTGAGATGCCGGACCTCCCGGAGGACATGGTTATCTACCGCTATCACTCAGACACGCTCCAGTCCTGGGTACACCAGTTCCCTATCTCCAACGATGATCTTACCTCCGGCTCTATCTATCAGGTTTACAGGGCGGAACACTATTTGGACGGCCAGAGCCGTTTCCACTATCCGTTCACTTTCCTCTCCGGCAAGGAGCAGTATCTGAATATTGGCAGCAGTTGGTACGTAATCAAATCTTACGTAAAGGATAATCTGAAAGTAATTGCCGGCCTCTTCATAAAGCGTGAGAAACAGGTGGCCGAGGCGCTTAGAATAAGTGAAGTGAACCCTCGCCTCTCCCTTGCTAAAGGCTTTGACATTGAGGCTCTTACATTTGAGAGTTGCGGCCAGGAGATAAAGGCCAAGGATAATGAACCTCTCTTTGTTCTGGTAGATGACGTCTCAAGAGCAAAGACCGGAAGGGTAAGCCCTTTCACCTGGCTTACTCTTATCTTCCTCTTCTTTGCCCTCTTTATCTTCTACTACCAAAAGAGAAATTTGACAAGGTGTCTGATTTTCCTCTTAGGCATCACTCTTTTAAGATTGCTCTGCTTCTATTTGGGAAATCTCTCTCCTTACTCCGCCTTCTTCCAACCAACCATCTATGCAGACAGAGGACTCTTCACCTCAATAGGCAACTTGTTGCTTAATAACCTCTATATCAGTTTTGTAGCAATAGCCGTCTATATGATGAGAGCAAAGATAAAGGAACTCATAAGGGGCGGCGGATGGAAGAAACCTCTGTTGATTTCTCTCCTGATAGTTGTTCCAATACTTCTGTTCCTCTACATAAACTTTACTCTCAGAAGCCTCATTTCCAATTCCTCCATAGTGATGGAACTTCACAGAGTAACGGAACTGAGTCTTTACACTCTGCTCTGCTACCTCTCATACGCCCTTCTGTTCCTGGCACTTATGTTCTCTCTCCAGGTAGTAGGAACCATACTGGGCTTAAGACGTGAATGGACATTCTTCTCTCCGAGATACATTTTAATCTACTCCATAATTGTCTCTCTGTACACTCTGCTTACAATCAGTTCACTCAGCGTGAATAAGGAGAAACAGTGGAGCACTCTTCTGGCAAGCAGACTCTCCGTGGAGAGAGACCTGGGACTGGAACTTGAGTTAAGAAGCGTGGAGGATAAACTGCAGGCGGACCCTATACCTGCCGTCTTACTCTCTCTGCCTCAGGAGAATATGCGTCTTATAGAGATGCGCTTCTCTGAACTTTACTTCCACCAGATACGTCAGAAATATCTGATTAATCTTACGGTCTGCCGTCCAAGCGAATCCATTCTGGTATCCAACGTGGAGGTAGGCTGTCTGGATTACTTTGACGAGAAACTCCGTCAGTATGACGCCGTCCCAATTGCAGAGGGCAGCAACTTCTTCTACCTGAGTAACTTCAACGGAAGAGTAGGGTACCTGGGGGTCTTTACCTATCTCACTTCCAGCGGAACGGTAAATCTTTACATAGAGATTAACTCCAGATTTGAGGATGAACCGGCCGGCTACCCGGACCGTCTCTCAGACTATCAGCCGGATGAACTCAACATCCCGGGACAATATTCATACGCTAAATACAAGAACGGCCGTCTGGTCTTCTACAACGGACGCTATGATTATCCTATACACGAGAAAGAAATTGAGGATGAGGCAACTAGGAAGGACAACTACGTACACGTAATCAACAAGGTAACGGATGATACCACGGTAGTGATAAGCCGCCACCGCAGAACCGTCTTCCCTTACGTAGTCTCTCTCTCCTATCTGGTGCTCTTCTTCAGTTTCTTCTTCTTCCTGATAATCAGGCTTAAGCGGGCGCGCATCAGAGCCACCGCAGCAATGAAGACCCACAGACGCTCTCTGGGAGGAAGACTTAACTTCCTTATTTCCACCATACTTATAATGACCTTTGCTGCACTTGCAGTGGGAAGTATCTGGTACAATCTCTCCAACTACCGCTTCACCAACCGCATGCAGATGGAGGAGAAGATTCAGACGGTAAGAAAAACTCTCTCTTCATATTTTGCTTACGTTCAGGCCTATACAGACGCCAATGCCAATGACATCTACGCCGTTATGGACCGTCTGGCAAATGAGACCAAGGCAGATATAAACCTCTATGATCCTCACGGACGCCTGATCCGTTCCACCAAACAGGAGCTCTTCCAGAAGTTTATACTCTCCTCCAGAATGAACCCTCAGGCCTATGAAGATATCGTGATAAAAGAGAGAAGCCAGATTTTCAACAAGGAGAAGATAGGGGCATTCGGTTATTACTCGCTCTACACTCCTATCTACAATGACAACGGTAAACTCATCGCGATAGCGAACATACCATACTTTGTAAAGGGAGGAGACCGCAGCGGAGAGCTTCCTTACGTTGTGGCTACCATCATCAATATCAGCATTTTGCTGGCACTTATAGCTCTCTTCTTTGCAAGCCTGCTCTCCTCCAGAATAACCCGTCCTATCTCCAACATAAGCAACCGTATGAAGTATATGGACGTCTCCTCAAAACCTGAGCATATCAACTATACGAGCAATGACGAGTTGGGCGCTTTGGTGGAGTCTTACAACAAGATGGTGGATGATTTGGCGGAGAGTACAAAGAAGATTGCGGAGGATTCTCGTCAGAAGACCTGGAGCGAGATGGCACGCCGTATTGCTCACGAGATAAAGAACCCTCTGACGCCGATGCAGCTTAGTATTCAGAGACTTATAAACCTCAAGCGTAAGAACGCACCGGGCTGGGAGGATAAACTTGAAGATATTGCAAAGTCTCTGCTGGAGCAGATAGATATTCTCTCAAATACCGCAAGCGAGTTCTCAAGTTTTGCAAAATTCTACGTGGAGGAGAATTCCGTATTCAATCTTACAGAGGTGATTAAGGATCAGACAACGCTCTTTGATAATCGTGAGATGGTGAGAGTCTCCTTCAGTTATGAGAGAGAACAATGCACCGTAAACGCCAGAAGAGGACAGATAGTGAGAGTTCTGGTGAACCTGATTTCCAACGCGGTTCAGGCTCTGGAATCCTCTGACCAGATGGGCTTTGTAAGAATCTCTCTGGAGAATGCCGGGGAGTTCTACCGTGTGAATGTAGATGATAACGGAGACGGTGTAACGGAGGAGAATCAGAAGAATCTCTTCCAGCCGAACTTCACAACCAAGACCAGCGGCAACGGACTTGGACTTGCAATCTCTAAGAGCATAATTGAGCAGAGCGGCGGCACCATCTGGTATGAGAAATCTGAACTGGGCGGCGCACGCTTCTCATTCACACTTCCTAAATACGAGAATAAAGATTAAAAGATATAGATATGACAAAGTATAATTTTGACAAAGTAGTCTGTAGAAAGGGAACGGATTGCATTAAATGGGACTCCACTCCAATTATTTGGGGCAAGAAAAACCTTCTTCCTATGTGGATTGCAGATATGGATTTTCCTTCCCCAAAATTTTTTGCAGACGCACTCATTAAGAGGATAGACGGCGGCGTGCTGGGTTACGGTTGCCGTCCCGAGAAATGGTATGACGCTGTAATCAATTGGTTCAAAGAGAACTACAATTGGAAACTCAAGAAGGAGAACATTGGATTCGTTCCCGGAATTGTTGTTGGAATGGCACACGCTCTGCGCTGCTTCACCCGTCCTAATGACAAAGTCCTCATATTCCCTCCTGTTTATCCTCCGTTTGCCTGCCAGGTGGAGAACGCCTGCTGCAAACTTGTAAACTGCCCTCTGGAAATTAAGGAAGACGCTAAGGGTGAGACCTTTGAGATTAACTGGAAGGAGTTTGAGAAGAAGATAAAGGGGTGTAAGGCAATGATACTCTGTAACCCTCACAACCCGGGCGGAAGAGTTTGGAGCCGTGCGGAACTCAAGAGAATTGCAAAGATCTGTCTGGAGAACAAAGTCTTTGTAATCAGCGATGAGATTCACTGTGACCTCTCTTTTGAAAAGCATATTCCTTTTGCAACCGTAGATGCAAAACAGGCACTCAATACCATCACTTTCCACGCACCGAGCAAGACCTTCAACGTTGCCGGAGTTGGCGCAAGTGAGTGGGTAGCAACAGGTAAGGAGGTTGCTAAAAAGTTTGCAGACTACCTTAAGGCGGGAGAGTTTGACTTTGGACACTATGACTCATTCCTCCCTGCAACTCTGCTCTATACACCTAAGGGAAGAGAGTGGCTCAATCAGGCAATGGAGTACATTAAGGGTAACATAGATTACGTAGAAAAATTCCTCAAGGAGAACTTCACACATCCTACACTGGAGTTTACCGGCAAGAAGGTACGCGCTTCCAATGAGGAGTTTGCAGAGGCAAAAGTTACAGAGACACAACTTATTAAGATGATAAGACCAAAGGCCTCCTTCTTAATCTTTCTGGATTTCAGACCACTGGGACTCACTCAGAAAGAGCTTGTAGATTTTATAGTTGACGGCGCTCATCTTGCTCTTAATGACGGTGCTACGTTCGGCGCAGGCGGAGAGGGCTTTATGCGTCTTAACGTAGGTTGCCCGAGGAAAACTCTGGAGCAGGCAATGAAGCAGCTCAAAACTGCCTTCAACAAGCGTTACAAATTGTAAAAACTTACTATATTTGCACCCCGCAATTTGCGGATCGGGATGTGGCGCAGTTGGCTAGCGCACTACGTTCGGGACGTAGGGGTCGTCCGTTCGAGTCGGATCATCCCGACAAAACAAAAACAAAAACAAAAACAA
>JAFZUX010000024.1 GCA_017618115.1 Bacteroidales bacterium
TCCGAGAATACATCCGGTACTACAACAACGATAGAATCAAACTGAGGCTAAAAGGAAAGAGCCCGGTGCAATACCGAGCTCTGTTCCAATCTAAGGCCTCGTAATAATGTTAAACCGTCCAACTTTTGGGGGTCACATCACCCGTGCCTCCTCTTTAGTTTTTTGACAATTCGTTCAGTTACGCTCCAAAGTTATCGTACATGATATTCTCAGGCTGAACTCCCAGATTATCAAGCATATTCACTGCTGCATTGGTCATCATTGGAGGACCGCAGAGGTAGTACTCAATATCTTCAGGTGCAGGGTGATTCTTCAGGTAGTTGTCAAAGAGTACCTGATGGATGAAGCCCTTAGGACCTGTCCAGTTATCCTCAGGAAGAGCGTCTGAAAGTGCAACGTTGTATGAGAAGTTAGGATTCTCTCTTGCAATCTCTGCAAAGTCTTCATCATAGAACATCTCTCTCTTAGAACGTGCTCCGTACCAGAAGCTTACCTTTCTCTTGGTGTGGAGAGTCTTAAAGAGGTGGAAGATGTGGCTTCTCATTGGAGCCATACCTGCACCACCGCCTATGAATACAATCTCGTTGTCTGTATCCTTAATGAAGAACTCACCGTAAGGACCTGATATTGTGATCTTATCACCCGGTTTGAGTGAATAGATGTAAGAGGAGCAGATTCCCGGATTTACAGGAACCCAATCCTTCTTAGCACGGTCAAACGGAGGAGTTGCAATACGTACGTTGAGCATAATGATGTTGCCCTCTGCAGGGTGGTTGGCCATAGAATATGCTCTGAATGTTGGAGTTGGGTTAACCATCTTGAGGTTGAAGATTCCCATCTTCTCCCAGTCTCCTCTATACTCGGGCTCTACATCTATGTTCTTGTAATCCACCTCGCATGCAGGTACGTCTATCTGGATGTAACCGCCGCTGCGGAAGTTAACGTTTTCACCCTCAGGAAGTTTAACAACAAACTCCTTGATGAATGTAGCAACATTGTGGTTGCTTACAACCGTGCACTCCCACTTCTTAACTCCCAATACCTCAGGAGGAAGCAGAATGCCCAGGTTCTCCTTTACCTTAACCTGGCAGCCAAGTCTCCAGTTGGAGAGCTGCTCTTTACGTGTAAAGAAGCCGGTCTCAGTTGGGAGGATACTTCCGCCACCGCTGATTACCTGGCACTTACACATACCGCAGTTACCCTTTCCACCGCAAGCGGAAGGCAGGTAAATCTTCTGCTCTGCAAGTGCGGTAAGGAGTGTTCCGCCGGTTGCAACCTCTATCTGTTTTTCTCCGTTGTTAATGTCTATGGTAACGTTTCCGCTAGGAAGCAGTTTTGCCTTGGCAAAGAGCAGTAAAATAACCAGCAGCAGAGTGATGATTAAGAATACTACTATTGAAACTAATATTACTGTTGTCATACTCCGTCCTCCTAGAAATTAATGCCCATAAATCCCATAAACGCAATTGCCATAAGGCCTGCAATTATGAACGTAATGCCAAGTCCCTGAAGCGGTTTAGGGATGTTGGAGTAGGTAATTTTCTCTCTGATTGCAGCAATGCTCACAATGGCAAGGAACCAGCCCACGCCGCTTCCAAGTCCGTAACATGTTGCAAGTCCCAGGGTTGCAAATGCCTTCTGCTGCATAAAGAGTGATGCACCAAGGATGGCGCAGTTCACTGCAATAAGCGGAAGGAATATACCCAGTGATGAATAGAGAGAAGGTGAGAACTTCTCAACAACCATCTCCACCAGCTGAACGAATGATGCAATCACTGCAATGAAGATGATGAAACTTAAGAAGCTGAGGTCTACGTTTGCTAGTTCCGGAGAGATCCAGGAAAGGGAACCCGGAGAGAGCAAGTATTTGTTAAGCAGGTAGTTGATAGGAAGGGTAACTCCAAGTACGAAGATTACCGCAACACCCAAACCTGCCGCCGTCTTTACATTTTTGGATACTGCCAGGAATGAACACATTCCAAGGAAGTATGCAAAAATCATATTGTCTACAAAGATGGACTTTACGAATAAATTCAATGATTCCATAGTAATGTGTTATTTATCTTCCTTTTGTATGCTTCTCTGAATCCAGATAAGGCATCCTATAAGTATCAACGCCATAGGCGGCATAATAAAGAGTCCGTTGTTCAGGTAAGCTCCTCCGTTTGCTGCATACCAGCTCTGCGGAATTATCTGAGCGCCAAAGAGTGTGCCGCTTCCAATAAGCTCTCTGAAGAAGGCAACTACAATCAGAATGAGTCCGTAACCCAGACCGTTTGCCAGACCGTCAACCAGAGAAGGGAGAGGTTTCTCGGTAAGACCGAATGCCTCAATTCTTCCCATGATAATACAGTTGGTGATGATAAGTCCTACGTAAACTGAGAGCTGCTTGCTCACATCGTAAACATAAGCCTTAAGTATCTGTTCTATAAGGATTACGAACATTGCAACAACTACAAGTTGCACAATGATTCTGATTCTGTTCGGAATAGTTTTTCTGATGAGTGAAATCAGAAAACTTGAGAGTCCCGTTACCAGTGTAACGGAGATTGCCATCACAATTGCGGGTTCCAGTTTTACAGTTACCGCAAGGGCGGAGCATATACCAAGCACCAGAACCGTAATAGGGTTCTGCTTGAGAATAGGTGTTGTGAATATTTTCTTATCCATTGCAATAACTTTTTATAATTCAATAACTTGAGGATCCTGTTCAAACTCCTTAACCTCTATCTCCTGCTCCGGCATATTGCCTGAACCATCTACAATAAGCTGAAGGTAAGGCTTGTAGTAGTTGAACCACTGGGTCAGCATCTTCTGAACGGATGTTGAGGTTATGGTTGCACCGCTTAGAGCGTCAACCTCGTGTGCAGGGTCTTTTGCTCCTCCCTTAACAACCTTAATCTCACAGATTTCTCCGTTATCAAATATAACCTTGTCTACAAACTGATTACGGAACTTGTCAGTTACAATCTCTCCGCCAAGACCGGGGGTCTCACTTGCGTGGTCAAAGATTGCACCGGAAAGTTCCGTGCCCTCTTTCTTAACGGCAACGTATGCCCAGATAGGGCCCCAAAGTCCTGCTCCGTAAGCAGATAGGATGAATCTCATACCTCCGTCCGGCATGTTGCATACAAAGACCGGAAGGCGCAACTCGTTGATTAGGCTCTCTTTAGCCGCCTCATCTTTAGCCGCATCTATATCTCTCATCTTTGCATACTCATCCGCGATAGATATCTTAAAAGCTGCGCTCTTTGTAATATCCTCTGTGCAAGACTCTACTACCTCGCCCTTTGCGTTAACCACAAGGGCCTCCGTAATGTACTTTGCAAACTCGCCCTGAACGTAAGAGTTCTTGTCTTTAGCACTCTTAACATCCTGTGCAAGGTTTGCACTTGAGAGGATACTGAGCTGTTTCTCTACCTCAATATTGGTCTGCTGTTTTTGTTTCAATCCCATAGAAACCAGAGCCAGTATGGTAGCCACAATTGCCACTAGGACAATGGTGTATATGACAGTGTAAGAATTTTTATTTGTATTCATACTCCTCATTATTTTGCGGTTACAGCTCTCTTTTCCCTTCTGCGGATGTTACGTCTTACAACGCACCAGTCAATCAGTGGTGCCATTGTATTCATCAGCAGGATGGCGAGCATCATTCCTTCTCTGTATCCAGGGTTAAACAATCTGAGTATTACGCATATAGCACCAATGAGGAATCCGTAGATCCACTTGCCCACCTCTGTCTGAGATGAGGAGACAGGGTCTGTTGCCATATATACCGCACCGAATGCGAAACCGCCCATAACGAGGTGGTTAACAGCAGGGTAAGCGGCAAATGTACCGGGCTCTGCACAACCGTTAGCGAGCAGTCCAACTGCAAGAGCACCTGCAACGCAGGATACCATTATCTTCCAGCTTGCCACTCCGGTCCAAATCAGAATCACGGCGCCAAGCAGTATCGCGATGGTAGAAGTCTCACCGAACGAACCGGCGATGTTACCAATGAACATCTGCATGAAGTCCGGCGCACCTGCCGCTCCGTCAGCAACTTGTGCGAGCGGGGTAGCACCTGAGAAACCATCAATGAGTTTGTCTGCGTGCTTTCCCATTCCGCCAATCCACACGGAGTCTCCGGTGATGGTAGAAGGGTATGCAAAGAATACGAAGGCTCTTGCAAGCAGGGCCGGGTTCCAGATGTTCATTCCGGTTCCGCCAAAAATCTCTTTTCCAAAGATTACTGCAAATGCAACTGCCAAAGCAAGTACCCAGAGAGGTACGTCTATAGGCATAATCATTGGAATAAGGAATCCCGTAACAAGGTATCCTTCATTTACTTCATGGCCTCTTACCTGTGCAACTGCAAACTCAATTCCCAGTCCCACAATGTATGATACAAGTATCAGAGGCAGAATTCTATAGAAGCCGTACCAGACCTTCATCCAGAAGCCCCAGTCCAGGCCGAACGCTGCAGAGTGGAGGTCTCCTGTATTCCACATTCCAAAGAGGAACGGAGGGAGAAGTGCCACTATTACGGCGCTCATAACTCTCTTAATATCTACACAGTCCTTAATCTGAGTGCGTCCGGAAGTGACTGTGGCGGGAACGGCTGCAAAACTCTCAAATGCATCAAATGATGAGTGGAGCCAGCCCAGCTTACCTCCCTTGGAGAAGGTAGGCTTCATCTTGTCCATCATTTTCAAAATAAAGTTTCCCATAACTAAGCCATTTCTTTAAGCATCAGGTTAATACCATCTTCCACAATCTTCTGAATCTCAATCTTGGAAGGGCAGATATATTCGCAAAGAGCAAGGTCTTCACCTATAACTTCATAAATACCAAACTGTTCCATCTTCTCAATATCCTGTGCAAGGATTGCTTTGAGAAGGTAAACAGGGTAGATGTCCATTGGGAGAACCTTTTCGTAAACTCCGTTAACTATGAAGGCTCTCTCTCCGCCGTTGACGTTAGTGTCCGCCTTGTAGGCCTTCTTAGGGCAGAGCCATGAGAAGTAGGTCTTGGAGGTAGAGAACTTCTTTGGTCTGAAGATCTTTGCCCAGCCGAAGAGCTCTCTGTAATTGCCTTCAGTTAAGAGGGTTACCTGGTCATCATAGAAACCAAGATAGCCGCCTCTGCCAACGTTTTCTCCGCTGAGCGGATTGCCGCTTACATATCTTACGCCGCACTCCTGGCCGTAAAGAGTCTCTTCTTCCTTTACTCCCACAGCCTTAACTATGCTCTCAATTGAGCAGCCCGGTGTGCATCTTACGTAAGCAGGGTTAATTGCTCTAGGTCCTGTAACCGCAACCAACCTCATAACATCGTAGATTCCCTTGGAGAGGAGTCTGCCTATTGCTGCAAGGTCCTGAGGTTTAAGGGTCCATACAACTTCTCCCTTACCTATAGGACAGAGGTGAGAGATCTGTACTCCCACGCATCCTGCCGGGTGTTTTCCCTTAAAGAGGGTCTTCTCCACGTTTCTGAGCATGCTCAGAGGGCAGGCGTTATCATCTTTAGCACTGATGTTTACGTAAACCTTTCCGTCTGTGAGTTTGGAAAGGGCATCCACTGCAATCTGCATTGCATCCACGTCATTCTTTACTGTGAATTTTGTGTCTGCAGCCAAAGGAGCGGAGTTAAAGGCGGATATTACTATTGCCTTTGGTGTTTCTGCGGGATTGGCTATAATCCCATAAGGGCGCTGAATGATGCAAGCCCAAAGTCCGCTGTCCAGCAGTCTCTTCTTAATCTCATCAGCAGTAGCTTTAGATGGCTCTTTAACCGGTTCAAATTTAACGTATTCGGTTTGAGCATCAGGCGTAATCTCCACGGCCAGAAGTTTTCTCTTCTCGCCTCTGACAATGGCTTTTACGGTTCCGCTTACCGGAGATGAGAAGCAGATTTCCGGTCTCTTTTTGTCTGAGAACAGGAATTGACCCGCCTTTACAACGTCTCCCTCCTGAACCAGAAGTTTAGGAGTAACCTGCTTGTAATCTGACGGTCTGACTGCTACGACTTCAGGAGCCAGGGTCTGCAAGATTGTCTTCTGGGCTTCACCTTGCAGGTGAATGTCCAAACCCTTGCGAAGTCTTATTGTCTCCATATCTGTTATTAAAAATTTTTAACGTATACTTCTATTAAAAATATATCCGGGCAAATATAGTTAAGAAATCGCATAAAACCTTAAATATTTCATTACATTTGCTATGAATATGGAAAATGAAGGGAATAAAATTTTAGAAGGGTTGAACGAGGCTCAGAAAGAGGCAGTTATGTGCCTGACGGGCCCATCTCTCATAGTTGCGGGGGCGGGTAGCGGAAAGACAAAAGTTCTCACTTGCAAGATTGCAAACATACTCTCTCACGGATATAAGCCCTACAGCGTTTTGGCTCTGACCTTTACAAACAAGGCGGCCAGGGAGATGAAGAAGCGTATCGCCGATATGGTGGGTGAAAAGTCTGCCCGTATGATCTATATGGGCACGTTCCACTCCATCTTTTTGAGGTTTTTGCGTCAGTATGCGGAGCTGTTGGGTTTTCCTCCGGGCTTTACCATTTATGATAAGGATGATTCCAAGTCTCTGATTAAGAAAATTATAAAGGAGAAACAGCTGGATGATAAGCTTTACAAGCCATCTGAGATCAACAGTCGTATCTCTCAGTGTAAGAATAACTTCATTACTCCCTCAGACTACAACAGCCATCCGGAGTTGGTAGAGAGTGACAAAAGAAGCCGCCGCCCGGCCATCGCGGAGATTTATGCATCATATCAGACCCGTTGCAAAGAGCAGGGGGTGATGGATTTTGACGATATCCTTCTTAACACTTACCGCCTTCTGGCAAGCTTCCCTGAGGCTTTTGCTCAGATTAAGGCTAAGTTCCAGTTCATCCTGATAGATGAGTATCAGGATACCAACTACCTTCAGTATGTGATACTTAGGGCGCTTGCAGAGGATCATCAGAACATTACCGTGGTGGGGGATGACGCTCAGAGTATCTACGCCTTCCGCGGGGCCCGCATTGAGAACATCCTCAACTTCAAAAAGGATTACCCAAAGGCCAACGTTTTCCGTCTGGAGCGTAACTACCGTTCTACCCAGAACATTGTGAACGCCGCCAACTCTCTGATTAGCAAGAATAAGGGGCGTATCACCAAGGAGTGTTACTCCAAGAGGGACGAGGGGAGCAAGATAGAACTTCTGCAGGCATACACGGAGCAGGAGGAGGGGCTTATGGTTGCCTCATCCATCCAGCACGTTAAGTACTCTCAGAAGGCTAATTACAAGGACTTTGCGGTGCTTTACCGTACCAACGCCCAGAGCCGTGCAATTGAGGAGGCGCTCCGTAAAAAGAACATTCCGTACAAGATATATGCGGGCCACTCATTCTATGAGCGTCAGGAGATTAAGCACATGGTTGCTTATTTGCGTCTGATTGTCAATCCAAAAGATGACGAGTCCTTTAAGCGTTGCATCAATTACCCGTCCAGAGGAATAGGGGCTTCTACAATGGAGCGCGTAATTGCCTTTGCTTCAGAGATGAAGAAGCCTATCTGCGAGGCCGTTACAACATACACTGCAGAGCAGTTTGCTCTACAGCCTTCCAAACTTGCAGCCCTTCAGGACTTTACGCTCAAACTGGCTCAACTCAGAGATAAGGTTAACGAACTGGACGCCTATCAGATAGCCACGGAGATGGACAGAATGTTTGCCATAACCGCCTCACTTAAGACAGATACCTCATTGGAGGGTCAGAGCCGCCTGGAGAACGTTCTGGAGTTTTTTGACAGTATCAAAGAGTTTGTAGATGAGGGTGTTGAGGAGTTTAAACAGTATTCTGATGATGGGGAGTTCGGTCCGGAGCAGGTTACTTTGGATCTCTTCCTTCAGAACATTGCCCTCATTGCAGATTCAGACTCCCCGCAGGAGAGTTCTGAGGTTAACCGTCCTGTATCCAAAGAGGATGAGGAGAAGAATGAAGACCGCGTCTCCCTTATGACCGTTCACTCCTCCAAAGGACTGGAGTTCCCGTTCGTATATGTTGTGGGTATGGAGGAGAACCTATTTCCAAGCGGCTCAACATCAGGGGCTACGGAGAAAGAGATTGAGGAGGAACGCCGCCTCTTCTACGTTGCCGTTACAAGGGCGGAGAACTTTGTAAACCTCTCCTTCTCCCGCTCACGGTTCCGCTGGGGCAGTTACGTGAACAATCCTATAAGCCGCTTCATTAAAGAGATAGATACCAAATACATAAAGAATCCGGAGATTGTTGCTTCAGAGCAGTCCGGCTCAGTCTTCTCATCCTTTGGAGCCAGCGGCTTCTCATCCTTCCCGCACACGGAAAAACGTACGGTTTACTACCCGGGCAGCTCACGCAGTGTAGCATCCCCGTTCGGCTCCCGTACTACTGCCAGCGCAGAACGGCCGTCCTTCACGCCGGCTTCGCAGCTCAAGCCTAAGAAGGAGGACTTTGTTGCAGATGCCCCAACCCGTATGCGAGTAGGGCAAACCGTTGAGCACGAGCGCTTTGGTAAAGGCAAAATCATCACCATTTCCGGTAACGCCTCAGACCTCAAAGCGGTTGTGGAGTTTGAAGAGTTCGGACGCAAAACCCTCCTCCTCAAGTTTGCCAAGATGAAGATCCTCCAAGCCTAATTTTCTTTGCAAATAAGTAAAATTGTACCAATGGATAAAATGTATCTTTTTTAAAAGGTCAATTTTACCCAAATGCTTGGAGGTTAAATATTTACCCCTTACATTGCTCCTCAAATATTAACCATTAAAAAGAGGAGGAAGAATATGAAGGGAACATGTTTCTCCGGATGCCTTCCAAGAGTTGAAAGGGCATTCATTTTTTTAGCACTAGTTGCAACGTTTTTATTTTCACCGTTTTCCTGCATTAAACCGTTGAGTGAAAAGGTAGAAGAGGAAAATCAGAAAGACACCACGGAGGGTAAAGCCGCTCTCTCGTTTGTTTTGGACAGGGCTTCATTTGACAGCTGCCTTGTAATCATAGAGGAATTGCAAGTTCCGCAGAAAGCATCATCTGCTATAACAACTGCACTGGATTCCACAAAGTACATTCTCACTATTGCAAACAGTTCAGGCAAAGTCTTTTATAATGGTCTGTACATTAACCGTCCGGATATTCTTTATGTGAAGCCCGGAAATTACAAAGTTCGCATTGCTTCTGAAGATTTTAAAGAGCCGGGGAAACTCCGTCCGTTGTTCGGGCAGGAGGTAACGGTGAAGGCAAAGAAAGACAGTACTATGTGTATTTCACTATTATCCAGACAGATGACAGGGGGCGTGCGCTTTGAATTTACATCCGGTTTTCTCTCTTGGTTTAAGGGTACCGGTATTTATCTGAGCAGAGATACCATATCCTTCAAGTACAATTACGGTTCAAGAGAGTACATCTACTTCTACCCGGGTACCATTACCGTAAAGTACAAAAATAAAGACGGTTACCCAACCTACACTCCGCCGGATAAACCGGGCTATGAAGATACTGTACTCTTTACCAGGAAGTTAAAGGCAACGGAACTTGTAACCATAAAACTGGACTATGATCTTACAAAGGTTCCATCTACAGGACTCTCTATGAAGATAGACACTACAAGAGACAGAGTATCTGAGTATTATAACGTTCCGGGCATTGCACCGTATGGCTGCCAATCCGTCTGGTATGCGCAAAACCACGTAGGTGATACAATCAAACTCTTTGGCTATATAGTAGGGGGAGACGCCACCACAACATCATTTAACCGTGTTGCTCCCTTCAAGGCAAAGACTAACATAGTTGTTGCGGCAAATGATTGGCAAACACTTAAGGAGAAGACAATGGCAATTGAACTACCGGACGGAACTATAAGAAAGGCTCTCAATCTTGTAGACCATCCGGAAAACCTCAAGAAACCGCTCGCCGTAACCGGCGTCATAGTAGAATCTTACTTCGGTTACCCCGGCATGAAAAAAGTCACAGACTATGTCCTTCTAAAATAACTATTATATTCATACATTTGTGTTGCAAAAGGTAACACACAATGAAAAACTTACAAGTAGATGCAACCCAAAATTTGAATCCGCTGACTAAAACCGTAGTGGGAGTTCAGTTTCTGTTTGTTGCATTCGGGGCAACGGTTCTGGTTCCTATACTAGCGGGGCTGGATCCTGCAACGGCTTTATTCTCAGCGGGTATAGGTACGCTTATCCTCCCAAAAGTGGGGACTGAGCGGAACATTGACCGCATTCATTGGAGTTGCGTTGGTTTACTTTGTTGTCTCCGCCTTAATCAAATGGAGGGGCACAGGATTCCTTAACAAGGTCTTTCCTCCTGTGGTTGTGGGTCCTACTATTATGCTCATTGGATTCTCTCTTGCCCCAACCGCAGTCAATATGGCAAGTAGTGACTGGCTTCTTGCAATCATCTCTCTGGTAGTTGCAATAATAGTTATGACATTCGGAAAGGGCCTTTTCAAACTCTTTCCCGTTATGGTGGGCATATTTGTAAGTTACATTGTAGCAGCGTGTTTGGGTAAGGTAGATTTCACTACAATTCAGAACGCACCTTGGTTTGCTCTTCCCAAAAACATTGCAGAATATCATCTTCCGAGTTTCAAATGGCAGCCGTTTCTCTGTATGCTCCCAATAGCATTTGCCTCTATCATTGAGCATGTTGGAGACATCTATGTGATTGGAAACGTGGCAAAGAAGGACTTCATAAAGAACCCCGGTCTTCACCGCACTTTGCTCGGCGATGGTCTTGCTATTCTTGCAGGAGCTTTTGTGGGAGGCCCTCCCGTTACCACTTACAGCGAGGTGACCGGTGCGGTGCAGATTACCAGAGTTACCAATCCTCAAGTGTTGAGAATCACCGCAATAACCGCCATTCTTTTTTCAGTAGTGGGCAAACTTAACGCCTTTCTTCAGAGTATTCCAAGCGCAGTACTCGGAGGTATCATGATTATACTCTTCGGTTCTATTGCCTCTGTAGGAATGAGGAGCATTGTTGAGAATAAGGTTAATTTTGAGGAGTCTAGAAACATTATAATTGCAGGAGTTATGATAGTACTCGGGATTGGAGGAGCTGTTATTAACGCTGGCTCAGTAACTCTCAGCGGCTTAGCCCTCTCCTGCCTTGTGGGTATCCTCCTCAACCTTCTCCTTCCAAACAAGAGTGTGGAGAATTTTTAAGGTCTTCCTTATTCAATTTTGATACCCTGTGCTGAAAGCATCTTGAGGCCTATGTCTTTCAGTTTGAATTTCTGGATTTTACCGCTGCCGGTAAGAGGATACTCATCTACAAAGAGAACGTACTTTGGAATCTTGAAACGGGAGATTTTTCCAAAGCAGAAATCTTTGACTATCTCCTCTGAGAGGTTGGCTCCCTCTGCAGGAATGATGTATGCTGCAACCTGCTCTCCATATTTCTTTGACGGAATACCGGCAACCTGAACATCCTTTACGCCAGGGAGTTTGTAAAGGAACTCCTCTATCTCTCTTGGGTAGATATTCTCTCCGCCCCTGATTATCATATCTTTAATACGGCCCGTAACTTTGAAGTTGCCGTCCTCGTCCAACACTCCCAGGTCTCCGGAATGGAGCCATCCGTCTTTATCTATTGCCTCAGCCGTAGCCTCTGGATTGTTGTAGTAACCCTTCATTGTGTTGTATCCGCGGTTGCAGAACTCGCCCACCTCACCAATCTTGCA
The DNA here is from genome assembly GCA_017618115.1 of Bacteroidales bacterium. Classification (GTDB taxonomy): domain Bacteria; phylum Bacteroidota; class Bacteroidia; order Bacteroidales; family UBA932; genus Egerieousia. Next base: position 11,711 of record JAFZUX010000024.1, read on the forward strand.
GAAGTGTCCGGTCTCCGGATCTATAATCTTAACCTCCGTATGCTCAAACTCGTAACCTACTGTTGTACAGCGCTCTTCAAAGGTCTGCTCAAATCTTGTGTGAGTCATTCCCGGAGAGGCTTCCGTAAGACCGTAAACGCTGGTCACCCTCATATACATCTTCTCCTCAACCTCTCTCATCAGTTCTATAGGACAGAGAGCACCGGCCATAATGCCAACTCTCAAACTCCTAAGGTTGAACATATCAAACATTGGGTGGTTAAGCATTGCAATGTACATTGTTGGAACTCCGTAAACTGAAGTACATCTCTCTTTGTGAATGGACGCCAGAACTACCAGAGGATCAAAACGTTCCACCATTACCTGAGTACAGCCGTGAGTAAGCACGTTCATTGTAGCCAGTACTATTCCAAAGCAGTGGAAGAGCGGAACGCAGCAGCAGAGTCTGTCCTCTGAGGTAAAACGCATGTGTTCTCCTGTAAGGAATCCGTTGTTTGTAATATTGTAATGCGTTAACATTACGCCCTTTGGAAAGCCCGTGGTTCCTGAGGTGTACTGCATGTTTACAACATCCAGGCAATTAGTCTTCTCCTTAAGAGCGTTGAGCATAGCGTCTCCGGAGTTTTCTCCCAATATCATGAGTTCCTGAGTGTTGTACATTCCGCGGAACTTCTCTTGACCAATATAAACAACGTTCTTAAGGAACGGAAACCTCTCACTCTTAAGCTCTCCGCGAGGGCAGGTGCGCAGCTCCGGCAGCATCTGATAGACCATGCTGAGATAGTCCGTATCTCTATCTCTATCAATAACACAGAGAGTATGCAGATCTGCATTCTTGCAGAGGTACTCCAGCTCGTTCTGCTGGTAGTTGGTATTGACGGTAACACTCACAGCTCCAATCTTAGAGCAGGCGTACATTATTGTAAGCCAGTCCGGTACGTTGGTGGCCCAGATTCCTACGTGAGTTCCTCTGGTAACGCCGATACCAATCAGACCCTTGGCCATTGTGTCAATTCTCTGATTGAACTGCTTGTATGTAAAACGTAAATCTCTGTCTGAATAGACTATGGCCTCCTTATCCGGAGTCTCCGTTGCCCATTTCTCCATCCACTGACCTATAGTGAGTTCGCTTAGAGGCAGTTGCTTATTTTTCCTGCGAAGTCTCTTCTGAATTTCTGCAAGAATCTTGTTGGAACTTTTCTTTATCTGCTCTACCGTCTGCCCTCTTCCGGTGGTTTTTACCGGACGGACTCTCTTAGCGGATTCTCTCATTTTAAAGATTTGTTATGCTGGGAAATAAATAACTGTAAGCACCTTAGCCGGCTTTGTCTTATATGCGGAGCCCACATAATGTGGAACTATTGAATCATAATAGATTGTCTCACCGGCCTTTAGGATGTATGTCCTCTTTCCGTACTGAACCTCAACCTTTCCCTCCATAACGTAGATGAATTCCTCACCCTCATGAGATGAATGACTCTTAGGGCCGTTATATGGCTCCATTTCAATCATATAGGCATCCATCTGACGGTTCTTCTTGTCATAGCAGAGAGAGTAGAAATGCATAAACGGACTCTCCTCCCTCAGCTTACGCAGAGTAGGAATTCTTCTGCCTGTATTTACGGATGAAACAACCGGTTTCAGATCCTCTTCACCGTCCAGGAAAGTTCCCGGTCTTATTCCCAAAACCTTTGAAATTTTATCAATATCACCGATTGTTGGTGTAAAATTGTCATTTTCAAGTCTTTTCAGGAAAGCATCATCAATTCCTGTCTTATCCTTGACATCTCCCACGCTTATTTGCTTTGCTTTGCGTGCAGATTTGATACGGTCTCCAATCTTGGTTTCAATCTTGTCCATGGTACTTCCCTTAAAAATTTCAGCAATAATAGTAATAATTTATGAAATGTAAGCAAAAAATATGCTAACCAAAATTATTATCTTTGTAATATGGATTTCAGACTTAAGGTTTTTGTAACAGCTGCAGAGGAGCTCAACTATTCCAACGCGGCAAAGAAGCTGAATATAACACAGCCCGCTGTAACGCACCATATCAAGCTTTTAGAGGAGCAGTACGGCCTTCAGCTTCTTTCCCGCAAAGGCAACCGTTTTACCCTTACATACAGCGGAGAAATCTTTCTGGAGAGGGCTAAAAAAATACTTTCAATTTATAAGGAGATTGAACAGGAGAGCATTTTACTCTCCAACGTTGCGGAGGGAGTATTCACTATTGGAGTGCCTGAGCCTATCTACTATGGAATCTTTCCGGATTTTACCGCAGATTACTGCCGCCTCTCTCCAAAGGCCACCATATACCATAAGATTCTGAAACTAAAAGAGATAAACGAGGCCGTAAAGAACCAGCAGGTAAATGTTGGCATTACGGTTTCACATACACCTCCAACTCCGGAAGAGGAGGCGGGCGGCTTCTTTACGGACAGACTTATAGCCCTAACCTCATCGCCTGTAAAGAGTGACCTCTACTATGACCTTCAGGAGACCAAACTACTTCTCTACGATGGTGATCCTGAGACAAGTGCGGAGATAACCACCATAATCTCCAAGGCGGGACATAACCTCAACAACCTAACCGTTGCCGCCACAATGAAAGACCCAACCTCCGCCCTTAGGTTTATGGCGGAATATGGTTCCGGCAACAAAGGAACCACCTATCCGTTAATAGGATTCTTCTGGAAAAGTCAGGTATCCAAGATGTTAGAGAGTAAAATCATTTCACCTGTAAACATTACGGAGTTGCAGGATCAGACACCTCCAACCAGGAGATACTGCATAGCACAGACTGCCGGCAAAGAGATTCCGGGCTTTGCTACCTATGCACGTGGATGGGCGGAGAAGAAAGGCCTGGCGCTATAGGTTATTCCTCAATCTTGTAGACTGTATTATTGTAGAGGCGGTATCGTTCTCCGCTCTCAGGGCAGACAGCAATCATAGAACCGTCCTTCTCCTTTTTGAAGTTGAGACGGCAGCCGTAACGGCTCATCCAACCAATTTGACGTGAGGGATTTCCAACAACAAGAGCGTATGGAAGAATGTCCTTTGTTACGACGCACCCCGCACCAATAAAGGCGTATTCACCTATATTATTGCCACATACAATGGTTGCATTTGCTCCAATGGTTGCGCCCTTCCCCACAAATGTCTCTTTATAAGCGTTTTTGCGGTTTACCGCACTGCGGGGATTTATCACATTTGTAAAGACACAGGAAGGACCAAGGAAAACATCATCTGCACAACTAACTCCGGTATAGACAGATACGTTGTTCTGAACTTTGCAGTTTTTCCCCAGAGTAACACCAGGAGAGATAACCACATTCTGCCCAATGTTGCAGTTCTCACCCACCACTGCACCGCTCATAATGTGTGAGAAATGCCAAATCTTTGTTCCATCACCAATAGAACAACCCTCATCTATCACCGCCGTTGGGTGTACAAAAAACTTCTCTTCCATACCAGTAGCCTCCTATTTACATAAAACCATGTTCATACAAATACTCAGGAGCAAAACCTATCTCATTGTTCCAATCCACAGTCCAACCGTCCAAAGTGAAATTTTTGAAATAATCTATGTCTTGTAGCTTTTTACAAATACCTTTGTTATAGACTTTTGAGAAGTCAAAAGAACGCACTTCACCATTGCTGAAAGTAAGCCTCAGCAAATATTCAGATACATATTCTGCATCAGTGATATGTAAAAATTTTTCAGACATACATACTCATCTTTTTATTCCAAAGGAGCAATCTTATCAAATGGCTCCATATTTTCCATTTTCTTCCAATTGGACATCAATTCTTCTTTGTGTTGTCCCATCCATTCATGAACTAAGGATAATGCTCTTTGTGGCATTTCTCCTTTTATAGTTCCCGTTGCTATATCCACTATAGCCTCATATCCTTGATATTTCACATGAAAATGAGGAGGGTTATGATCGCTGAAAAACATTGAAACAATAATCCCATAAAAAGCACTAATCTCCGGCATATTCAAATGTTTTTCAATTGTAAATATAACTCTTTTTTTGGATTGAAATGCATTGAGGTCATCTCTTGGAGATGACCATTCTCTTTAAAAAAATCCTTTGCTCTTCTTTTCATAATCATATTTCTTATTTATTGATAATAATTGTGACAATAATAGGTATGATTATTCTATACTCCAAGCAAATGGGTAAAGTGTATCTTTTTTAAGGGTATATTTTACCGGACAATATTGTAATGAGTTGTGTAATAGAGTGTTACTTTTGAAAAATGATTAGATGGAGATAATAAAAAAGAGTTGCGTTAGCAACTCTTTTTGCGGTGCGTACGAGGCTCGAACTCGTGACCTCCTGCGTGACAGGCAGGCATTCTAACCAAACTGAACTAACGCACCGTTTTTGTTTGGGAGTGCAAATATAGATAACTTTTTTTATTCTGCAAGAGGTAAATAAACTTTCTATTTAAAGAATGAGAAATGAACGTTTCCGTAGTGCCTCTCTTTCACAAATCTCGGGTGGTTGGAAAAGTCGTAATCTGCGCCGTGTTCCAGGATAAAATAGCATTCTGCACACTGCTCAGCCTCCTCCTGAACCAGTATTGCAGGGCTGTGGGCAAAGATCTTATCCGGCAGGGTCTCTATGCCTTCCAGTTGGTAGGGCGGGTCTGCAAAGATGAAATCAAAATCACGGTTGCAGAGGTCTATAAAGTCAAAGACGTTGCAATGGACTGTCCTTATGGTCTTTATGCCAAGGCTGCGGTGCATCTTGCTAATGAAGGTGGCGTTCTTGCGGTTCATCTCAACGCATACGGCTTCCGCTCCGCCTCTGGAGATAAACTCTGCGCTTATACTTCCCGTTCCGCCAAAAAGGTCTAGAAGAGAACGGTTTGCAAAGTCAAATTCATTCTCCAGAATGTTGAACAATCCCTCTTTTGCAAAGTCTGTGGTTGGTCTTGCAGGGTAGCCTGCAGGCGGCATTATGGTTTTGCCCTTCAGATATCCGCCTATAATTCTCATAAGCAGATCTTTATATCTTTAACGTACTCTCTGAGGCGCTTGAGTTCCTCATCCGTGGTTTTGCCGTATAGGTTTACGGTGGTCTGCTGAGGGTTCAACTGGCTCTTTCTCAGAAGTTCCAGCATATAGTAGATGGCGCTTCCAAAGTCTACCGTGTGGTAACTGTTGGCAAGTATAAGTCTCTCTCCCTCAGCCAGCAGCAGGGTGGTCTTTTTCCTGTTGACGTCAAAATCCAGGATAAGTTTGTTGTGCTCTTTAATCCTTGAGAGAGATTTAAGGTGTTTTAAAACCGTGGGCTTGAGAGAAGCCATTGGGGAGAGAGCCTGATTATGCTCTCTTTCCCAGCAATATACAAGGGTGGCGTTGTACTCCGGAACCTCTTCCGTAAATACCTCGGTCTCCTGCGGAAGGTTGAATAACTCCGCAAGAATCTGCTGCAGAGACATTTTAAGGCTGCCCTCTGCAGGAACAAGTGTGAAGAGTGATGTAGGTGAGTAGTCTGCCATTTTATAAATAGGGGACGGCTGATTGGCCATCCCCCATAATCTTTGACGCCGATAAGGCATCTAATTACTGTTACTCCCAGTTACCTGCGTTGTTGTTAGGAGAATCAACGCTACCAACCTTAAGGCCAGGGTATTTAGAGATGTTCTCTCTCTCTGCGTTAAGGTTTACGATAAGCTGATGATCCATTCCGCGGAGAAGGTCGTTGTAAGGAATAGAAGCCTCAAACAGAGGAACGTCAACTCCTGAAACCTGCTTTACGATAGATTTCATCTCAATCATCTTACCGCCTGAGAATGGGATAACTCCAAGAGAATCAATGTTAAAGTCCTCTCTCTTGAGGAGGGTATCCTTAACAAGAATGTCGCTAGGAAGTGAGAATACCAGGTTGTGGTCTCCCTTAAGATAGAGCTCATAGAGTCCCTTATCTGTTATGCCCTTGTTAGCCTTCTTTACAGCCTCTGTGTGAGCCATCATAACTGAGTCATTGGCACTACCCATCTGCTTAACGATAGTCATCTTGCCGTTCTTGTAAAAATCTACAAGAGAGTCAATTGCAGTAGCGAACTTACCAAACTTGTTCTTGTAAGCAACCTGGAGCGTACGGATATCCTTAAGCTTCTGAATTGCAAACTCACTTCTGAAATCTTTCTCCTTGTTAAAGGCGATAGGTTTTCTGATTCCGCTGTAAATCAACCATGCAAGGAGCAGGATGATAATAGGGAGAATAACAACTGTTAATAATTTTTTCATATACGTGACTATTATTTTATCCGTAGTTTAAATATCAGAGACAAAAGTAAAAAAAATCTTCTCATCAAGCAATATATTTTTAATTTTGCAGAGGATATTGATATGATAGTAACAAAGGAGAGTGCCCGGGCCTTCAAAGCTATGGTCCTGGCGGCAAAAAGGGTTGTGATAGTGGGTCATCTTCATCCCGATGGGGACTGCGTAGGCTCCGTTACGGGCATGAAGAGTTGGATTCGCTCGCTCTGCCGTGCGGAGTGCTCCGTCCTGCTGCCAAACGTAGGGCCGGACTATCTGAACTTTCTGGATCCCCATGGGGAGATTGTCTATTTCTTTGACAATAAGGAGAAAGGAGTGGAACTGATAGGGGGTGCGGATTTAATCATCGCGATGGATTTTAACACCCTTTCCCGCACCGAGTGGATGAAAGAGTACATTGCCGCCAGCACCGCCAAAAAGGTGCTGATAGACCACCACCCATCGCCGGAGGCCTTTGCAGACCTAACGATATCCACCACTGAAATCTCCTCAGCCTCAGAGCTTACCTGGTGGCTGCTGAAGGAGACGGGGGAGGAAATCCCACAGGAGTGCTGCGTATCCCTTTACACCGGTATGATGACGGATACCAACAACTTCTCCAACTCCGTATTCGCCTCCACCTTCCTGATGGCTTCTCAGATTGAGGAGCGCAAGGTAGACCGTGAGAAGATTCAGATGAATGTCCTGAACAGTTTCTCAGAGAGCCGTATGAGGCTGATGGGTAAGATGTTGCAGGAGAAGATGAGAATATATCCGCACCTTAAGGCGGCGGTTATGGTGATGGACAAAAAGACTCAGAGTGACTTCAACTACAAGGAGGGGGACTCCGAGGGGTTTGTAAATCTACCTCTAAAGATTGCTGATGTGGAAGTTTCCGGCTTTTTTACGGAGACTCAAAACTATATTAAAGTATCTTTGCGTTCCAAAGGGGGAGTATCCGTAAATGCCCTCTCCAGAAGGTTTTTCAACGGAGGCGGGCACGAGAGGGCTGCCGGCGGCAGGATTTACATTCCTGTGGAGCAGGTGGAGGATTACTTTGAAAACTCGCTGGAGAGCTTTCTGAAGGAGATTAACGGCACACCTTTTGATACAAAATGAGACTGTTTATGAGAAGATATATGCTTTTTCTGCTGGCTGCGGCCTTTGTGGTTCTCTCCTGTGACAAGGAGGACCGCAAAAACACATACGCCAGTCAGGAGGCGGCAATAGATTCTTATGTGGCGGGATTCAGCGCTGAGAACAGGGTTGTTTACCGCAAAGGGTCCGTGAGGGTGGTGATGCAGGAGGGTACTTCCGTAGATACTTTGAAGAGGGGAGATTCTCTCTATTTTTACTATAGCGGCTACATCTTCAATTACGGAAAGGGTTCTCTCTTTGCAACTAACGTTGAAGGTCTTCCTTTGAAGATTAAGTATGGAAGTGACGCTATGATTGAGGGGCTTAAGAACGGACTTGAGGGAATGAGAACGGGTGAGAACAGTTACATAATGTTCTCAGGCAAATACGGTTACGGAAACCAGATTATGTTTAACATACCAAAGATGACACCGCTCTTCTTTGATATTACAATAGATAAGATTATAAAGAATGATAAATAATAAGATGAGTAAGATCAACTATCTGCTTATAGCTCTGGCGGTTACAACGCTTTTCTCCTGTGCCAGAGAGAAGGAGGAGAGCAGCCGTGAGATTCAGGAGAGAATTTTGGACGCCTATATCAATACCCATTGTCCCAATGCAACCAAACTTTCTTCAGGTTTGACAATCATCCAACTTGCTGAGGGAACGGGAATTAAACCGGGAGATTACGACGGTATTTACATTCACTACAATACTTATGACCTTAACGGAACATGTCAGAGTACTACAGACTCTCTTGAGTCTCGTATGCTTGGAACTTATGATCCGGCAAAGTATTACGGTCCTTCACTCTTTGTTTTGGACGGTACCGTTACCAAGGGTATGACGGAACTTCTGAAGAAGATGAACAAGGGTGCAACCGCAACGGCTATCATTCCGCCTTGGCTTACAGTTGCAACTAACGCCTCCTCAAGCGGATACACAGATAAGGGACAGCAGAGCCAGGTTAGTATGATCTACAACATCAGAGCCGGATTGGTGATTGATGATGTTGAGAAGTTCCAGATAGACTCCCTTGAGAGTTATTCACGCCTGAACTATGTTCCTAAGATTGACTCAACAAGTAAGGGATATTACTTCCGCAACTTCACCCATCCAAACGGTGTTCCCGCAAAGGATACTATTGAGTCCGGTACAAAGGTAAATATCTGGTATGTAGGCCGTTTGCTGGACGGATACGTATTTGATACAAACATTGCGGATACGGCAAAGAAGTATAAGATCTATGACGCTTCCAATGATTACGAGCCGCTGGTTGTTACCATGAAGGCTACCTGGGAGGAGATGGCAAGCTATTCAAATAATTCAGGAACAAGTACTTCATCCAACGCAGAGGATGCTCAGAGTTTTGTTCCGGGTTTCTGCCACGCCATTAAGAGCATGACTTACAAGGACAACGCCGTGGCCTTCTTCATGTCCGGTCTGGGTTACGGTTCTACCGGAAATATGGAATCCGGCAAGGGTGTTCCTGAGTATGCAATGTTAAAGTTTGATCTTTGGATGGGACTTGCTACAGACAGTAGATTCCCTCCTACAAAATAATCTCCTTAAGTGATGGAAAATAAGAGAGAAAAAGAACTGGCGGCCTTTTCCAGGCTGCTGGACGTTATGGATACGCTCAGAGAGAAGTGTCCGTGGGATCATAAACAGACAATGGAATCTCTTAGACCTCAGACCATTGAAGAGACATACGAACTAACTGAGGCCATCCAGAACGGAGATCTTCATGAGGTGAGCAAAGAGTTGGGAGACCTTCTTCTGCACATTGTCTTTTACGCAAAAATAGGAAAGGAGAAGGGAGAGTTTGATATTGCAGATGTTTGTAACCGCATCTGCGATAAGCTTATATACCGCCATCCTCACGTTTACGGGGAGGTTGCCGTAAAGGGTGCAGAGGAGGTTATTAAGAACTGGGAGCAGCTGAAAACCAAGGAGAAGGACGGAAACAAGAGCGTTTTGAGCGGAGTTCCAAACTCTCTTCCGAGTATGATTAAGGCCTACAGAATTCAGGATAAGGCGCGTGCCGTGGGGTTTGATTGGGAAAAGAGAGAGGATGTGTGGGACAAGGTTTATGAGGAGCTGGGAGAACTTAAGGAGCAACTCTCTAAGGATGACAAGGTTGCATCCGAGAAGGAACTGGGAGATTTTATCTTCTCCGTTGTGAATGCGGCCCGTCTGTATGATCTTAATCCCGATAGTGCTCTGGAGAGTACCTGCGCAAAATTCCGCCGCCGCTTTGATTACCTGGAGCAGAAGACAATCAAGCAGGGGCGCAGCCTGAAGGAGATGACTCTGGAGGAGATGGATAAGATATGGGAAGAGGCTAAATCTTTGGAAAACAATCAATAATAGTGGATAAAACTTGGCGGGAACGGACAATTCTCCAGGTTGGAGAAGAGGGGGCTGAACTGTTGGCCCGCTCAAGGGTTGCCGTCATAGGGCTCGGCGGGGTAGGCGCATTTGCTGCGGAGATGATAGTAAGAGCGGGAGTAGGCGAGATAATCATCGCGGATTCAGACGTTTACAATATCACCAATAAGAACAGGCAGTTGGGTGCGTTGGATTCTACCATCGGGAAAAAGAAGACGGACGTGATGAGGGAGAGGTTGGGGGATATCAATAAAGAGCTTAAAATCACCGTAATAGACGAGTACCTGACGGAGGAGAATATGAGGAGCGTGCTGCCGTTTTGGGATAAAGAGGGGAAGGTTTGCGTAGATTTTGTGGTGGACGCCATAGATACTCTCTCCCCAAAAATTGCCCTTATCTCCCTCTGTATGAGTGAGAAAATACCGCTTGTAAGTTCAATGGGGGCGGGTGCAAAGTATGACGCCACAAAGGTCCGCCTTACGGATATAAGCAAATCTTTCAACTGTCCTTTGGCCTATATGCTCCGCAAAAGGCTGCGTAAGGTGGGAATTCACAAGGGGTTCCAGGTGGTCTTTTCTGAGGAACTGCCAATTAAGGAGGCCATTATTCCATTTGAGGAGCAGAACAAGAAGTCCCGCACGGGCACAATCTCCTATCTTCCTGCGGTATTCGGCTCGGTGTGCGCACAGGCGGCGGTCAAATCTATTTTGACTCTTGACCTATAAATGTTAACTTTGTACGCTTTGCTAATTTTTTATGCCAATTACAGTTAAAGAGGTTTCCACCTCAAAGGAGTTGCGCGCTTTCTACAAGTTTCAAAACCGCTTGTACCGTAAGTGCAAGGTCTATGTCCCGACGTTGGATGTGGACCAGAGGAACTCTTTGACCAAAGATCCCGCTTTAAAGTACTGCAAGAGAAAGCTTTTTCTGGCTTATAATGAGCAGGGCAAGGTGGTCGGCAGAGTGCAGGGCATTATTAATCCAAGATATAACGATTATTACTCCCTTAAAAGAGTAAGATTCGGATGGTTAGATTTTATTGAAGATGAAAAGGTTGCACAATCTTTAGTTGAAGCTGTAGAGAAATGGGGAGCCTCCGAGGGTATGACGGAAATCCACGGACCTCTGGCTTACAACACAATGGGCAGGCAGGGTATGCTGGTTGAGGGTTTTGACAAGATGCCTCAGGCCAACTGCCTTTACAACTACCCTTACTACGTGGATTATATGGAGAAGATGGGGTTTGAGAAGGAGTGTGATTGGGTTCAGTTTGAGATGGATCCTCAGCAGGGACTTCCGGAAAAACTGGGCCGCATCTCAAAACTTCTGATGGAGAAATATGGACTTAGAGTTCTGAAGCTCAAAGAGATAAGAAAGAATAAAGAACTTAAGGAGGATCTTCTCAGACAGTTCTTTGCTCTCTATAATGATGCCTTTAAGACGGTTCATAACTTCATTCCTTACACGGAGGATGAGCAGAAGGAGATTGCAGATCACTACTTTCCTTATATGAGAGACGGACTCACCTGCATGGTGGTAGACAAGGATAACAATCTTGTCTCCTTTGGCGTCTCAATCCCTTCACTCTCAAGAGCTTTGAAGCGGGCGAACGGGAAACTTTTCCCTATAGGCTGGTTCTTCCTCCTTTTGGCCTTCATAAGGTTCAAGGTTGTAGATCTGATGCTTATAGGCTCCGCACCCGCCTGGCAGTCAAAGGGTCTCTCCTCAATATTGCATACGGTGATGGAGGGAACTTACTATAAACTAAAACTTAAGAGTGCAATAAGCAATCCTCAACTGGAGGATAACAACGCTATAAAAGTATGGGATACTTACAATAAGGAGCCTTATATGAGAAGGCGTTGCTGGATTCGTAAAATTCAATAAGACAAGAGATTATGGTAGACAACAATACATTACTGGAAAAGATAGCGGGTCTTAAGACCAAGCTGGAAGAGATACAGGCGCAGCTCTCAGATCCTGAGGCTATGAGTGATATGAAGCGCTATGTTCAACTCAACAAAGATTACAAAGAGATTGAGCCTATAGTTAAGGCGGGCGCAAAGTATCAGAAGATGATAACGGATTACAACGCCGCTAAAGACCTCATCGTGAATGAGAAAGATGAGGAACTGAAGGAGATGGCAAGAGAGGAGATGGTCTCACTGGAGGAGGCGCTTCCAAAGATGGAGGAGGAGATTAAACTTCTTCTCATTCCGTCAGATCCTGAGGATGGCAAGAACGCCATTATGGAGATCCGCGGAGGTACCGGCGGAGACGAGGCTGCAATCTTTGCGGGAGACCTCTTCCGTATGTACTCCAAGTACATTGAGAGAAAGGGTTGGAAACTGGAGATAACCTCGCAAGCCCCCGGAACTGCAGGCGGTTACAAGGAAATTATCTGCACCGTTTCCGGTGAGGGTGTTTACGGACTTCTCAAGTATGAGTCCGGTGTTCACCGCGTTCAGAGAGTTCCGCAGACTGAGACTCAGGGAAGAGTTCACACATCCGCAGCATCCGTTGTGGTTCTTCCGGAGGCGGGAGAGTTTGACGTTGAGCTCAATGAGAAGGATATTCGCAAAGATATTTTCTGTGCTTCCGGTCCTGGCGGACAGGGAGTTAACACTACATATTCCGCAATCCGTCTGACTCACATTCCTACCGGAATTGTAGTTCAGTGCCAGGATGAGAGAAACCAGTTGAAGAACTATGAGAAGGCTCTTAACGAGCTGCGTACCAGACTCTACAACATGGAGTACCAGAAGTATCTGGATAATCTTTCATCCAAGAGAAAGACTATGGTTTCCACCGGAGACCGCAGTGCTAAGATTCGTACCTACAACTATCCGCAGAGCCGTGTGACGGACCACCGTATTAACTGGTCTACTCACAATCTGCCTGTCTTTATGGACGGTGAAATTCAGGAAGTTATAGACCAGCTTCAGATTGCGGAGAACGCAGAGCGCCTTAAGGAGGCACAATAATCACCCAAATCTGATGGCAGAGAGGGAGTATATCACCATAACCGGCGCACGGGTTAACAATCTGAAAAACATCTCGTTGAAGATCCCGCGCGGAAAGTTGTGCGTGGTTACCGGAGTGAGCGGAAGCGGTAAATCCTCCCTTGCTTTTGATACCCTTTATGCTGAGGGGCAGAGACGTTTTGCAGAGAGTCTCTCCTCATTTGCCCGTCAGTTTTTGGGCAGGATGAGCAAGCCTGATGTAGATAAGATAGAGGGCATTCCTCCCGCAATTGCCATTCAGCAGAAAGTCACAAGCAAGAATCCTCGCTCTACCGTTGGTACAACCACGGAAATTTATGATTATCTGAGGATTCTCTTCTCCAAAATAGGTCATACTTTTTCTCCCGTAAGCGGTCGTGAAGTAAAGAAAGAGAGTGCGGAAGATGTGATGGAGTTTATAAACACGCTGCCTGAAGGCTCCAAAGTTTACATACTCTCAAAGGTTCCATATAATGAAAATGAGAGAATTGAGAAGATTCTCTCTCTTACCAAAGAGGGTCACACCCGCTTTTTTGAAGGCGGCAAAGTGGTTAAGGCAGAGAAACTTGTAACGGAGGAGAGCGAAAAGAACAGTGGCCGTCTTACCCTTCTTATCTCCCGATTGCTTATTGGAACTGAAACGGATGAATCCGAACTCAGAAGTTACATTGAAGATGCCTTCAAACTTGGCGAGGGCCGTATGACCGTTGCCTATGAAACTCCCGCAGAACCGGCTGCTATACAAGAAAGGGATTTCTCTCAACTTTTTGAGTGTGACGGTATTACATTCCGGGAGCCAAACGAGCAGATGTTCTCCTTTAACAGCCCGATTGGTGCCTGCACGGTGTGCGGGGGATTCGGCACCACGGTGGGAATAGATGAAAAACTTGTTATTCCAAATGCATCGCTGAGCTTATATGAAGATGCGGTGGCTCCTTGGAGAGGCAAGATAATGGGCTGGTACAGAGAGCAGTTCATATACGGTGCGGAGAAGTACGGCTTTCCTGTTCACCGTCCTTATGCATCGCTCTCCCAGAGTCAAAAAGATCTGCTTTGGAACGGTAACAAAGAACTTAAGGGAATCAATGATTTCTTTGATTGGGTAGATACCAAAAAGTATAAAATCCAGTTTAGATATATGCTTGCAAGATACTCAGGCAGAAGTACATGCCGTGAGTGTGGCGGAAGCCGTCTTAAGCGTGAGGCGCTCTATGTAAAGGTGGGCGGAAAGAACATTATGGAGATGACTTCAATGGATGTTACCTCTCTTCTGAAGTTCTTTAAGAAGATAAAACTCTCCGCATACGACAAGAAGGTGGGAGAGCGTACTCTGAAGGAGATAGTTCAGCGTCTGGAATATATTGAGGGCGTGGGACTTGGATACCTTACCTTAGACCGTCAGAGCAACACATTAAGCGGCGGAGAGAGTCAGAGAATAAACCTTGTAAGTTCTCTTGGAAGTTCTCTTGTGGGGTCTCTTTACATTTTGGACGAGCCTAGTATAGGCCTCCATCCTAAAGATACTCAGAACCTTATAGCGGTGCTCAAAAAACTGAGAGACTTGGGCAACACCATTGTTGTGGTGGAGCATGATAAGGAAATCATTAAGGCGGCAGACCATCTTATAGATATTGGACCGCTTGCCGGAGAGGAGGGCGGAGAGATTGTTTTTGAAGGAAAGGTAGGCCATGGAACCCTTTATAAAGAGTCACTTACGCTGGATTATCTCACTGGAAAAAAGCAAGCGTTTGAGACAAGAAACCCAAGAGAGTGGAGCAAGAAGATTACAATTGAGGGGGCAATGGAACACAACCTCAAAAACATTACGGTAGATTTTCCTCTGAACACTCTTACCGTTGTTGCCGGAGTTAGCGGAAGCGGTAAATCTTCTCTTGTGGGAGATATTCTCTATCCCGCCTTATGCCGTCATTTTCAGATAGGTTGCCAGACTACACCGGGTGCTTTCCGTTCACTTGGCGGAGACCTCAAATATGTAACGGGAGTGGAGTATGTAGATCAGAACCCTATGGGAAAATCTTCCCGTTCCAACCCTGTCACATACCTCAAGATTTATGACGATATCCGTAAACTCTTCTCTGAGCAACCATACGCAAAGATGAACGGTTACACCAATTCCTACTTCTCATTCAACATAGACGGAGGGCGTTGCCCTGTCTGTTTGGGAGAGGGGTATGTGACTGTACCAATGCAGTTTATGGCAGATGTAAAGATGGTGTGCGAGGAGTGCCAGGGCCACCGTTTTAAGAAGGATATCCTTGAGGTTCGTTATCACGGAAAGAACATAGACCAGATTCTGGATATGAGCGTAGATTCCGCCAAGGCTTTCTTTGAGTCTAAGAAAGAGCCTGCTGCAAAGAGAGTTGCACAAGGATTGGAGATTCTGCAAAGGGTAGGATTGGGATACGTTAAACTGGGGCAGAACTGTTCAACGCTCAGCGGCGGTGAGAGTCAGAGAGTTATGTTGGCTCAGTTCTTAAGCAGAGACGCTTCCTCATCGGGAAAATTCTTCATCTTTGACGAGCCTACAACAGGTCTTCACTTCAACGATGTGAAAAAACTGCTCTATGC
The DNA here is from genome assembly GCA_017618115.1 of Bacteroidales bacterium. Lineage (GTDB taxonomy): Bacteria > Bacteroidota > Bacteroidia > Bacteroidales > UBA932 > Egerieousia. Next base: position 27,116 of record JAFZUX010000024.1, read on the forward strand.
CTTTGACGCTCTGGTAGATGCGGGCAATACTATCCTGGTTGTTGAGCACAATACGGACGTCATCCGTGCTGCAGACTGGGTAATAGACCTGGGCCCTGGAAGCGGAGACAAGGGTGGAGAGGTTGTATTCACCGGAACGCCAGCTCTTTTGGCACAGGAGGAGCGCTGGAAACCTTATCTGGGATAACTTTATTATATTTGTCATATAAAGCTTACCGTTATGAAAAGGACTCTCGTACTTCTTGCCGCTCTTTTTGTGAGCACCTTTACCTTCAGTCAGAAAATTGTGGTTCGCGCTGCAAAAGAGGGAGATGGAATAATCTCCATAATGACCTATAACATCCGTCACGGCAAGGGTATGGACGGCAAGGTAGACTTTGACAGAATAGCAAAGGAAATCTCTCTGGTCTCCCCGGATGTAGTTGCCCTTCAGGAGGTTGATGTCAACACCAAGAGAATAGGGGGAGTCCCCTCAGACTCTGTAATTGCCGCTAAGGCAGGAGGTTATAATCATTACTTTGCCTCCGCCATGGATTTTAACGGCGGAAAATACGGCAACGCCGTTCTTTCAAAATCACCTGCCCTCTCCGTAACACCGGTTCCTTTAAAGGGAACGGAAGAGCCTCGCGTTATGCTTGTTGCAGAGTTTGAGAACTACTTTTTCTGCTCTCTTCACCTCTCATTGGATTCCACCAGCAGAATTGAGGCCTGCAAAACTATCTGTGAGACAGCAGAAAAGATGGCAGACGGCAAACTCTTCTTCATTGCCGGAGACTTCAATACATCAGTCTCTTCCGTGGAGATGAACATACTTCTTAACCACTTTGATATTCTCTCCCCTTACCAGCTAAAGACTTTCCCTTCAGACAAACCGGATCGTACCCTGGATTATGTAATGGTTCTCAAAAACTCTAAGGGTAAGAGACTTGTAAGAGAGTTTAACTTCAAAAAGACCCTCTCTTCCTGGGTACAACCGGAGCCAATGGCATCAGACCACCGCCCGGTCTTTGTTGTAATCATCAAAGGAGACCTCCTCTACAGTGCAACTGTAAAAGAGTAAATTGACAAGTGCTTCGATGGCTACTTTGGCCTTAAAGGCTGCACTATGCCTTGTCCGATTGCCCTTCATAAAGGTTGAAGTTATTAAGATTTGTTAAACTTAACCCGTGGTCTGTTTTTTCGGTACCACTACAGAATGGGGGAGGGCACATCTTTACGTACCACAACACAAAAATCAACCATATGTTACACAAAGCAGTACGACATTAATGATTATACTTAAAATGAAAAAGATTAAGCAGTTCCTATCTCTTCTTTTTTTTGTATATGATTTTTCTTTCTTGTATTCTATATATGGCGATTTATTTTTCTTGACTATGACATTTGGATATATTTCAAGGAAAATAATGTAAAAAGCTAGTGCTATGATAATTGGAATGTAGTATGGCAAAGAGAAAAATCTACATACATATCTATGACAACATAATAAAAAAAGATAAACCTGCAGTCCCATTATTTGTGACGCCGAAGGATCATGTAAATACACTCTTTTTTTGCGGAATGTAAATTTACTATGCCACCAAAACAAGTATCTAATAAACCAATTCATCGGTTAAATCAACATCTACATCTAAAAACTTATAATTATTTCTTCTTATCGGAGGTGCGGAGGACGGTGGTGACCTCTTTGATCTTTTTGAGGGCGGAGATCACTTTGTCTAAGTGGTTGTTGTTGCCAACGGAAATCTCCAGCTCTGCAACAAATTCCAACTTGTTCTTGTTTCTCTCAGATATTCTGAAGGCACGTATGCTTGCCCCCTGAGCCACAACGCATTCCATAAGGGTGTTGGATATGGAGGTCTCTCCGTTTCCTATCACTTTTATTCCGGTTTGGAACTGAGAGGAGGTAGAGAGTTGTCTCCATCTTACCTTCTGAATTCTGTAAGGATATTTGGAGATAAGACGGGCGGCATTAGGGCAGGAGATTCTGTGAATGCTTATGCCTCCGCTCTGTGTTACAAAGCCGAATACGTCATCTCCGAATATAGGGTTGCAACACTTGGCCATCTTAAAGCCAATATTGTCTAACTTATCACTTATGACAAGATAATCCTTGCCGGTATAAGAGGCTTTTTCTGAGAGTTTTGTAGGAAGCGGCTTCTCCGCCTCTTTATTATCTTTATTATTATCTTTATTCTCCTTTACTTCTGCTTCTTCTCCTATAGTGAGGAAATCTTTGATGTCCTGCAGGTTGATGCTTTCATCGTTTACGGCAATGAAGAACTCTCCTGCAGACTTCATCTTAAAGTGCTTTACAAGCTGCGTAAGTCTCTCATCTGTAAGCTCTATCTTCCAGTTCTTCATTCTTCTCTCCAAGGTCTCCCTTCCCAGGTGTCCCATCTTTCCCTCCTCCTCTTTGAGCTTGTTCTTTATATGGCTTCTTGCCTTTGAAGAGACAACAATGTTGAGCCAGTCTCTGGATGGTTTTTGGTTCTTGCTGCTCATTATCTCCACAACGTCTCCGGTGTGAAGTTCCTCTCTGATGGATTTGATTTTTCCGTTTACTTTTGCACCGTTGCAGCTCATTCCCAGGTTGGAGTGGATTGAGAAGGCAAAGTCCAGAACGCTCGCTCCCTTAGGGAGTTGCTTAAGGTCACCGTTAGGGGTGAATACAAAGATTTCATCCAAGTCTTTACCTTCCGTGTTCTCTGAAATGAGGCCCGGAGTCTCTAGCATCTTCTTCACATTCTCCAGCCACTCGTCCAGTCCGTGAACGGATTTGATTCCCTTGTAACTCCAGTGGGAGGCGTGGCCGTTCTCTGCAATCTGGTCCATACGCACGCTCCTTATCTGAACCTCAACTCTGGCTCCCTCCCTGCTTTGAACCGTGGTGTGGAGTGACTCGTATCCGTTTTTCTTAGGATTTGAAATCCAGTCTCTTAAGCGCTCGGTATCCGGTTTGTACTCCTGGGTTACCAGAGAGTAAACCTTCCAGCAGGCCTCCTTCTCTCTCTCAGGTTCAACATCCAGAATGAAGCGGATTGCAAAGACATCATGCACTCCCTCAAACGGAACCTCCTGCCTCTGCATCTTCTGCCAGATAGACCAGGCGGTTTTGGTGCGGACCTTCAAAATATACTTTATGCCGGCCTCCTTAAGACGTTTCTCCAGAGGGCGTATGAACTCTGAAATCAGATGCTCTCTATCTTTCTGAGTTGCAAGGAGTTTATTGGTTATGCTACGGTAGTTCTCAGGGTCTGAGTAACGGAAGAAGAGGTTCTCCATCTCTCCCTTTATGTTGTAAAGTCCCAGCTGGTGAGCCAGCGGAATGTAGAGCATCTGACTCTCCGTAAGCTTACGCATTATCTTGCTCTTTGGGAACATTCCCAGGTTGCGCATTACCTCCAGACGGTCTGCAATCTTTATTAATGTAACTCTTGGATCCTTTGAGTATGAGACTATTAACTTGCGGTAATTCTCCGCCTGGAGACGTGTCTCCTTTGGAGTAATCCTGGAGATGTTGTTAAGTCCTTCAACTATGTTTATAATCTCCGCAGGGTACTCTTTCTTAATCTGAGAGAGAAGCTCCTCCTTTCCTCTTGTAGACTCGTGGAGAAAAACGGCAGATACGGAGTCTGCTCTTAAAGCCAACTCCTCTGCAACTATAAGTGCCACATTAAGAGGGTGTTCAATGAAGGGATGATGGTTCTCTCTCTCCATTCCCATTAAAGAGTTATCTGCAACGTTGTAACTCTTCTCTATAAGTTCACGCTCTTTTCCCTCATACAATGCGAGCAATCTCTCTCTTTTCTTCTCTACGTTCTCCATTATTACTCTTTGTGCTTGGTTCTGGTTTCCAATAATTTCTTTAATGCGTTCATCTCGTCTCTGAACTTGGCTGCAACAATGAAGTCCAGGTTCTTTGCGGCATTCTCCATCTTTATTCTGGAACTCTCAATGCTCTTTCTCAGTGCCTCCTCATTCATGGAGGATATGATAGGATCTTCTGCAACGCTCTTAAGGTCAATGGTTTCTCTGGATGCTATGCTGGCCAGAGTGTTGTCTCTTCCAAGTATGTTGCGTTCAATCTTATGAATCTGAGTAGGGGTGATATTGTGCTCTTTGTTGTACTCCTGCTGTTTCTTGCGTCTGCGGTTTGTCTCATCAATTGTCTCCTGCATGCTTCTGGTTATTGTGTCTGCATACATTATGACGCAGCCGTTAATGTTTCTTGCGGCACGGCCGGCAGTCTGGGTAAGCGCAGTGGTACTTCTTAAGAAGCCCTCCTTGTCTGCATCCAATATGGCAACCAGTGAAACTTGCGGCAAATCAAGACCTTCCCTAAGAAGATTCACTCCAACCAGCACGTCAAAACGGCCGGCCTGAAAGTCCTCCAGAATCTCAATTCTCTCCATAGTATCCACATCTGAGTGGATGTAACGACATCTGACTCCCGCTCTGGTAAGGTACTTGTCAAGGTCTTCACTCATCCTCTTGGTGAGCGTTGTAACAAGCACTCTCTCATCCTTTTCCACACGCTTGGCTATCTCTTCCAGGAGATCGTCTACCTGATTGTTGCTAGGTCTTACAATGATAGGAGGGTCCAAAAGACCGGTTGGACGCACCACCTGCTCCACTATAACTCCCTGAGACTCTTCCAGTTCAAAGTCTGCAGGGGTGGCGCTTACATAGACTGTCTGGTTGGTAAGAGACTGAAACTCCTCAAATCTAAGCGGGCGGTTATCTGCCGCAGCAGGAAGGCGGAAGCCGTATTCAATGAGCGTGGATTTACGAGAACGGTCTCCTCCGCTCATTGCTCTTATCTGAGGAACGGTTACGTGGCTCTCATCTATGAAGGTGATGTAATCCTTTGGAAAATAGTCCAATAGACAGAACGGTCTTGTGCCGGCAGCCCTTCCGTCAAAGTAGCGGGAGTAGTTCTCAATTCCGGGGCACCATCCCAGTTCCTTAATCATCTCAAGGTCATACTCCACTCTCTGCTTCAGACGGTTGGCCTCATGGTTCTTGCCTATCTCCATAAAGTAGTCATACTGCTTTACAAGGTCATCCTGTATCTGCTTTACAGCCAGAACGGTACGCTCCTTGGTGGTGGAGAAGATGTTTGCAGGGTAGATGGAGAGAGAGTCTCTGGTTTCAATTGAGGTTCCCGTTGTAGGGTCAAAAATCTCTATCTCATCTATCTGATTTCCAAAGAATACTATGCGTGCAGCCTCCTCTCCGTAAGCCAGGTAGATATCTACGCTCTCTCCGCTTACACGGAAAGTTCCTCTCTTGAACTCAATGTCATTACGGGAGTACATGCTGTCTACCAGACGGTAGAGCAGTGAGTTACGGCTTATGTTATCTCCCTGGTGTATCTCTATAGTGTTGGCGTGGAAATCTGCAGGGTTGCCAATACCGTAAAGGCAGGAGACGGAGGAGATTACAATAATGTCTCTTCGGCCGGAGAGCAGAGCGGCACTGGCTGCAATCCTCAAACGGTCTATCTCATCGTTGATGGAGAGGTCTTTCTCAATATAGGTATCCGTTGTAGGTATGTATGCCTCAGGCTGATAGTAGTCATAGTATGAGACAAAGTATTCTACGGCATTATCCGGAAAGAAAGATTTGAACTCCCCGTAAAGCTGTGCGGCAAGAGTCTTGTTGTGGCTCAGAATAAGAGCGGGGCGGCCCAGTCTTTCAATGACGTTGGCCATAGTGAAGGTCTTTCCGCTGCCGGTTACTCCCAGCAGAGTGACGGCTTTATCTCCCTCACTGATAGACCTTACCAGTTGTTCTATGGCTTCCGGTTGGTCTCCCGTTGGTTTATATCTTGAGTCTATTCTGAACTCCATTTACTCTTTGTTGGCAAAACTCCAGACGGCTTTAAAAAGAAGACGGCAACGCTCTGTCATAGCGTTGAAGTTTATGATCTTAAAATCATCTGAAGGGTTATTGGTGTATTTATGTATTCCGCTGGTAATTAGTACGCTTGGTATGTTCTCGCTCTTAAATATAATCTGGTCACACATTGGGTAGAAGAGGCCGTAAAATAGGGGCGAGGATTCAAAGGTATTATCTATTACCAGAGGGTTTTCACTCCGGTTGTTGCACTCTTTAAGCAGGCTGTAAAACTCTCTCTCTCTGCTGTTCTCCCCCATAAAGGAGAGGTAGTTCTTAGGTATAAGTCTCTCTGTCTTAGCCTCTTTGGGCGGTGAGAGGGTGGTGCCTATCTGGCTGAGGTTTATCATAAGAGAGATATCCTCCGCTTTCAACCCGTTGTTATTTAAGAAGTAGCGGGCTCCCTCCATAGAGGAGTGGTGGGCGTCAAAGGCTACAAACCAGATGTTGCTCCTGAGGCTCTCTCCCTTCTGCTTAATCTGAGAGATGGCTTTGCATATTGAGAGCATGGCCGCTACACCGGAGGCGTTGTTGTCCGCTCCCGGGTAAATTTGATTGTTAATCTCTCCGCGGCTGTCATAGTTTGCTCCAATTATGATGTTTTTGGGAGAGGTAACGGTGCTGTCCGCTCTGATTATTCCAATGAGGTTCACTCCCAGAAGCATCTTTTCCTCCCTCTCAGAGTAGAAGTAAAAGCCTGAAGCATAGCTGCTTCCAAAGGTCTCCGCATTGCTTTGATACAATCGGGATATAACAGTGCTTCTTGCCTGAGCCATCTCCGGCGAGCCTGTAGCCCTTCCTTTTAAAGAGGGGGTGGTAAGTTCCTTAACAACTTCTTTCAGATACTCCTTGGTTATAGAAAGGGCTGCCGAGTCTGCATAATCCTGCCCGAATGCTCTCTTAATAGGGGAGGCAATCATAATTAGCACGAATATTGCAACCTTTATCTTTGTCAGCATGGCCCGTTTTGGTATCTTTGTATGGAATTTTCAAATTTAACCAATTTGGCCCATTTAAGAGAGTATATGAGGAAAAATAGTTTGACCTTAACATTATTGTGTTTTCTCTTCCTCTCCCTTTTTCCAACAAAGGGGGTGGCTCAGTACGATTTGGGTCAGTTCTTTTTAAAGGGTCGCCAGTTACTTATAGACGGCCGCTATTCATCGGCAATAGAGAACTTCAACACTCTTGTGAGGTTGGACACCACCCTGTATGATGCTTACTTTTTCAGAGGTATTGCAAAATATAATCTCGGCGATTTTCTGGGTGCGGAGAGAGACTTTGACAAAGCACTGGAACTCAACCCTATATACACACCTGCATACCATTACCGCGCCATCACTTTGAGCCGTACCGGAAAGTACGAGGCGGCTCTGAAAGATCTGGCGGAGGCGGTGGATCTGCGCCCGAGTTATACCGGTCTCTACTTCAGCCGCGGCGTTACCTACTTCCTCTCTCAGCAGTTTGACAAGGCGGTAAGTGACTTTAACAAATTTATCCGTCAGGAGTCCAACGAGCCGGATGCCTATTTGAACCGCGGTGCCTGCTATCTCTTTTTGGGAGACACCTTAAAGGCTCTGGATGACTACAATAAAGCTATCTCCATAAATGTCTTTGATCCAGAAGGTTATATACGCCGCTCCAGAATCTGGGCATTGCAGGAGAAAGATTCTCTGGCCCTTACAGACTTAAACAAAGCCATCTCTCTGGATTCCGTAAACACATTCGCATACTTTAACCGCGCCTTTGTACGTTACAACCTTAAGGATATAAACGGTGCGCTGGAAGATCTCAACAAAGTTTTGGAGGAGGAGCCTGGGAACGCCCTCACTCTCTATAACCGTGCCCTAATTCGCTCTCAGATAGGGGATTTCAACAACGCGCTGGATGATTATGACCGTGTCATCAGGGTTAATCCGCAGAACGTTCTGGCCTACTTTAACCGTGCCGGCGTCTACCTGCAAATGCGCCGCTATAAGGATGCAATGGATGACTACTCTCAGGCAATCAATCTTTATCCCGATTTTGCCAAGGCATATATGAACCGTGCATACGCAAAGAGCCAGATGGGGCAGTACAACTCCGCCCGCAGAGATGAGGAGATTGCCCGTGAGAAGGTGAAGGAGTACCGTACCAAGACCGCCGATTCCCTTTCCGCTCAGATGTTTGCAGATACGGCTAAGAGGTTTGACCAGATGATTGCTCTGGATTCTGACTTTGCAAAGAGAGACTTCTCCAACAACGAACTTCTGCAGTACAGAGATGTGGACATACGTCTTAAACCTCTTTTCAAGTTCAACCTTGCAGAGGAGAAACAGCGTAAGGTGGCACTGGATAACCGCTTTGAATCCAAGACTTTGGAATCCTTCCTGGATAAGCTTCCGCTCTATGCCAGCCTGAGTTCCATAAAGCATAATGATGCGGATATTTCCTCATTTACGGCAGACTCTCTTCTGAATCTTATTCCTTTGTCCTCAAAAGATGCGGAAATTCAGGCACTTATACACTTCTCCAGAGCTCTTGTAGAGGATTCTCAAAACCGTTACAATGAGGCGTTGGAAGATTATGACAAGGCTCTGAGTCTGGATAAGGATAACGCATTTCTTTACATAAACCGCGGAGTTTTGCAGGCGGAGATGATAGACTTTATCTCCTCCATGGAGCGTAACGTTCAGACACTTACGCTGGACAACTCCCGTACGGCAAGGGCGCGCGTGAATGACAGTTACGCTCACTATGACTACACCGCCGCCATTCACGATATGAAACGCTCTCTGGAACTTATGCCTAAGTTCCCGTTCACATACTATAACCTGGGAAATCTCTACTGTCTCTCTTCAGACCTTCCGGAGGCCATACTTCAGTATACTAAGGCTATACAGCTCTATCCAAACCTAAAGGAGGCTTACTACAACCGCGGCCTTGTGCTTATCTACCTCAAAGACAGTGAGAAGGGGTGCCTGGATATGAGTAAGGCGGGAGAGTTGGGAGTTCCCGAGGCCTACAGCGTAATAAGCAAATACTGCCTAAAGAAAAACTAATCTACTTGGTGATTGTTACCCTATCTTCTCTCTCTCCTTTGCGGTTCAACAGAGTGAGAGTGAGGGAATTAGAAGTTACCTCCATAAGAAGTGCCCCAACCGTTTTAGGCCCCTCGTTCCATCTTTTTGCAATGAGATCCTTGTTATAACTAAGTTCTCCAAAGAGTTTTTCTCCTCTTTCATTATCTGAAGAGGGTGTCTGAATATATACCGTTCCCTTTTCATTATCGGATACCACATTGTCTGCAAAGAGTTTACGGCTTCTCACATATATATGGTTGTTGGCAGCCAATGCTAAATCAACTCCGCACTCATCAAAGAGTTTTTTCCAGCGGGCATACTGAACCGTTTTGCCGTTTTCACCGTTGAACCATTCGTAATGCTCACATACCACTTTAAACTTTGCACGGCTCTTTTTCAGTACCTTACGAGTCCAATTATAAGCCCTTTCAAAATCTTCACTCTTTCTCATGTTGTCACTGTTGAGCATTACAAAGAGAACATCACCGTATGTAAACCAGTAGCATACACCCTCTTCTCCTCCATAACCATTTCTGGGATTGGCGGTTGCGTTACGGAAAAACTCATTTGTCAGTATGTACTGACGAGTCATATTATCATGGTTCCCGTTGAGTCCGGCCCACATAGTTGAGCTAAAATTCTTCTCCTCATACATCCTCTTCCAGAATGAGTAACTGCCTCCCCATGCGCATACGTCTCCAAGGTGCAGTACCCATTCAAACTCTCTTCCCTCTCTTACGCTCACGCTCCTTACTGTATCTACCATTGCCATAGCAGAGGTAAGACGCTTTGGCAGAGGAGGATAACTGTGAAAATCTGATATTATACAGCAACTCCACTCTTTACTCCCCGCCGTTTTAAAAGAGAGTACTTTAAGAGGAGATGTAAGGCTCACTCCGTTTCCGTCTTTATATCTTGTGCTTATAAGACAGTAATATTCCGTTGCCGGTTTAAGATGATTAAATGTATATCCGAACTTTAAGAAACGGGCGTTTTCATAAAAATTCTTTCCTCCCGCCATTTTTGACCAGACGCTGTTAAATACGGTGCAAATCTCTCCCTCTGAACCTTTTAGGGTAATATTTCTTACAATTTTATTACTTTCTTTTTCTCTCAGGCTTAAATAACACTCCTGAGTATTTTCAATTGCACCCCAGCTGATATTCATAGAGCGGCTGCAGTTTTCTCCCGGGCATACAACGGCTGAGAAGATGGCTGAATCTTTCCCCAATCCTTCCTGAGCCAGTGCTGCAGAGGTGTAAAGAAGAGAAAAGATGATAATTATAGAGAGTCTGAAAATCTTATTCATACCTTAAAAACTATTTGTTCAAAAATAGTTAAATTGCACAAAATAACAGTCAAAATGAAAAGAGTTTTTGTATTGCTGGCGGCTCTGCTTATCTATGCCGCATCTTTTGCACAGGTAACAACCAAAGTTGAGAGTTTTAACCACATTGGTCCGTACTTAGTAAACGCTCCTTTGTTTGCAGATTCTTTGAATCTTAAGGGCAAAGCCTTTGAAGATAAGAGTCTTATGGATGCAGTAAACTTTGTTTATGAGCGCTCTAAGGAGTATTCCGGCCCTATGATTCCATCCTCTTCCGAGGGTAATTCCGTAAATCTCTTTTCATTCTATATCAATAACCTAAACTTCCAAAAGGTTAAGATTAAGGTTACTACGCGTGCCGAGCATAAACTCTTTTTAGACGGCAAACCTCTTACGGGGGAGATGAAACTGGAGCCAAAACAGCATCGTATAGATATAAAGACTCTCTCCAAGAAGGATGCAACAGACTCTATTTCAGTTACTCTGACAAGTAATTCAGAGGTTGCAACAACCCTCTCTCCAAAGCACTGTTTCTCTATGGACGAGGTGCTCTACGGAAAGAATGTGAATTCATTCCGCGTCTCTCCGGACGGCAATTACGTGATTGTCAGTTACTCAGAAACAGATAAGACCGGACGCGCTCTGGTTTCCACTCAGCTGAGAGAGGTAAAGAGCGGAAAGGTGATAATGGAAAAGAACGGAATCCGCTGGCTCTCAAAGGGCAATGAGTTCTGTTACGAGAGCAATCGCGGAGGAAACCGCAAATTATACAAGGCCACTGCAGAGGATATCACTCCTCATCTTATTTGTGACAACATTCCTCAGGGCAACATAACTCTTAGCCCGGATGAGAGTTACCTTATTCTGACAAATTCGGATGAGGGGGTAAAGGAGGATCCTAACGTATATCAGATTGTAGATCCGGATGACCGCCAGCCGGGCTGGAGAAACCGTTCATACGTCTCAAAGTTTGATATTAAAACAGGTGTTAACCAGAGACTTACATTCGGTAATCACAGTTTCAACGTTATAGATATCTCTAACGATTCTCAAAAACTCCTCATCAGGGTTACCAACCGTCAGGTGGAAAAACGTCCCTCCAGTTCCGTAAACATCTATCTGTTAGACTTAAGCAGCAATAAGATAGATACGCTTATTACCAATGAGGGGTTCATTAACAGAGCCTCCTTCTCTCCGGATGACAAACAGCTTCTTATAACCGGCTCTCCTGAGGCCTTTGACAAGATAGGGCAGGACATCAATCCCGGACAGGTTGCCAATATCTATGATAAACAGCTCTTTATCTTTGATATAGCAACCCAAAAGGTGAAGTGTATAACCAAAGATTTTAACCCTTCGATAGATGACGCAGTATGGTCTTCAAGAGACGGATTCATCTATGCTGCGGTTACCGAGAGTGAGTATACCAACCTCTACCGCTTCTCTCCAAACGGAAAGAAGGTAGAAAAACTGCCTACTACAGTAGATGTAGTAAGCAACTGGTACCTTCCTAAAGAGGGTCAGTATCTGAGTTTTACAGGTCTGGGGAGTATGTCTCCTAAGAAGAGTTACATAATGGATCTCAAGAGCCGCAAAACTACAATGTGGGAAGACTGTACTAAGGAGCGTTACAAAGATGTGGTAATGAACGAGTGCATTCCTTACTCCTTTACCAACCGCCTTGGAGATAAGATTGAGGGTAGGTTCTATCTTCCTGCAGGCTTTGATCCTAACAAACAGTATCCTCTGATAGTCAACTACTATGGAGGCTGCAGCCCTACAACCATTTCTTTGGAGTCCAGATATCCTCAACAGTATTACGCCTCTCTGGGCTACGTGGTTTACGTAGTTCAGCCGAGCGGTGCGGTAGGGTTCGGACAGAAGTTCTCCGCCCGTCACGTGGAGACCTGGGGTGATTATGTTGCAGATGATATCATTGAGGGAGTTAAGAATTTCTGCAAAGACCATCCATACATAAACACCAAGAAAATTGGCTGTATAGGAGCAAGTTACGGCGGCTTTATGACAATGTACCTGCAGACTGTTACGGATATCTTTGCCTGCGCCGTCAGCCACGCCGGAATAAGCAACATTACAAGTTACTGGGGTGAAGGTTACTGGGGCTACTCATACGGCCACGTTGCAAGCGGTGAGAGTTATCCTTGGAACAATCCGGAACTCTACACCAAGCACTCTCCTCTGTTCAATGCGGATAAGATTCATACTCCGCTGCTGCTTTTGCACGGTTCAGCAGATACCAATGTGCCTCATATAGAGAGCATTCAGATGTTCACCGCCCTTAAGATTCTGGGACGTGAGGTTGCCTTTGTGGAGGTGAAAGGGGAGAACCACTGGATTCTGGAGTACAGCAAGAGAATCAAATGGAGCAACACAATTATGGCCTGGTTCCAAAAGTATCTGAAAGATGACCCGTCCTGGTGGGATGAACTCTACCCAGACAAACATTTAGACTAATGACTTTTGCACTGAAAAAGATAGATAAATATGCCACAGCCCTGGTGATTCTCATATTATTAGGGCTGGTGGGGCTTAATACCTACGTTCACTTAAAGAAGTCATATCATGAGGATAACATTGTCCTGCAGGATATAGACCGCATTCTCAATAACGAGTATTTTGGCCTTCCTCAAAACTACAGCAGTGATGCAACTCAGAGAGTGGACAAGGTAAAAATAAAGAGCCGCGTTCAAAACGCGGACTCTTCAATAACCTATAACTTCAAATACCGCATTTGGCATAAGAAGGGAAAGAATCTTCACGGTACCGGCACAATCACCTTCAAGGGGCTCAGCCCCAGCGGTTTGTCATATGATTGTCGTTAATTGTTAGTGTATAACTCTACCTACGCCTAATTCCAAAACGTTTCTTCTCCTTTGTGGAGAGAGTATCTGTGGTTTCCAGTATTTCAAAGATATTGGCAAGATCATCCTCTGTCAGCTCTCCAAAATAAGTCCCTTTGAGAAGTTTATCCAGTGGGAAAGAAAACAACATTCCACAGTCAACATAACTGTCATACTTTAAGAAAGAGGGATAATCTTCTTGTTTTATCAAATACTGAGAGCTAAGATACTCTGCTGAGAACTTGGCTTTTTACAACTAAGATAACTGATGTTCTATCCACTGACGTTCTTTAATAACCTTAAGCATGGCGGGACTTGCTCCGCCGGCCTCTGCAATATCATAGAGAGGTATGGTTGTATTCTCTCCCGTTCTTTCAGAGTTCTTGTTTGCTTTTTTCCATGCCTTATCTCCATGAGATAAACTTGACAAATCAAAAGCCTTAATATCACGGAACTTAGAGATACAAGCATCCAAAACCTTAATGTCTGATGCAGACAATTCTTCAGGATCGTATGACTCTAAGGCTGTTACAACTTGATGCCCCTCTTTTGAACCAACTTTCAATGCATTCTTAAAAGACAGCATCTCTTCCTGCTCCAAAGATTCTCCCTTCTCTGCGGCACGTAAAATCTTGTAAGTAAGTTCAGGAACCGGTCCGTGCTTACGTGCTTTAAAAGTGTCTTCCATCAAAGGAATGCCGTAAGTCACAAGATGGTTCTGTTGTGCAAAATACATCATCTTGAAAAGATGGATATAGTCTACCCCCTCCGGCATCTGTCCCAAAATATATAGAACAGTTGCCTTAATCTTTAATATTTGATCCAATGTTTTCATCGCACACAAAGATAATGTATTTATCATTAAATTTTTCTGTTCTTCTTGTTCTTTTTGAGGACTTTCATAAGCCCCTCTGCGGCAATGTTTCTTCTTAATAGACCTATTGCAATTATTGTAAGTATTGCGGCAATGATTGGGAAAATCATTGATACGGGGAACTTTACAAGAGAGACTTTCAGCTGGTAAAATACAATGATTATCCATGCCTGAAAGGCTATCAGTACTATAGTGTTGTAAATACAGAGTCTGAGTTGGATATTCTTATGGTTTATTAGGAAGAGGTTTATGAGGTTTATTCCAAATGTTATAACCAATAGAACCAGGAAAGGAGTATACGAGGTATAAATCTTTCCAAAGAACATTATAAACAGCAGTACCGCTGAAATGAGCAAAAGTGTAAGGTAATTGATATTTTTCATAGCGCTAATTTAACATTTCTTGGACATTTTTTATTAAATTTGAACAAAATCAAAACATTGAATGAGTATGAAAAGTAAAAAGATTGCTGCATCTGAACTGTTGCTGAACGCAGACGGTTCCATATATCATCTTAATTTGCGTCCGGAAGAACTTGCTGATACTGTGATTCTTGTGGGAGATCCTGGCAGAGTTTCCCTGGTTGCAAAACACATGACCGCTATTGAGTTTACAAAGCAGTCACGTGAGTTCGTATCCACTACAGGTATGTATAACGGCAAGAGAATCACCGTTTTGTCTACCGGTATAGGTACAGACAACATTGATATTGTAATGAACGAGTTGGATGCAATTGCCAACATTGATTTCAATACCAGAGAGATTAAGAAGGAGAAGAGAAGTCTTACTCTGGTACGTATTGGAACCAGCGGTGCACTGCAGCCTGAGATTCCTCTGGGATCATACGTACTCAGCCACGTATCAATTGGTTGTGACGGTTTGGTTAACTGGTATGCTAACAGAGATTCCGTTACTGACAAGGAGATGGAGAACGCTCTGGTTAAACACATGAACTGGAATAAAAACCTTCCTCGTCCATATCTTATTAAGAACTCAGAGAAACTTATCAAACTCTTTGAAAAGAAGACAATAAAGGGTATGACAATCTCCGCTCCGGGTTTCTTTGGTCCTCAGGGAAGAGTGCTCCGTCTGCAGCTGGCTATGCCTGATATGAATGCAAAATTTGAGAGTTTCCGTTCAAAGGATTACAAGATTACAAACTATGAGATGGAGGGCAGTGCAATTGCAGGTCTGGCAAAGGAGATGGGACATGAGGCTATTACCGTATGTTGCATCATAGCAAACCGTTACAGAAAAGAGGCCATTACAGACTACCATCCTTACATAGAGAAACTCATACTCCTTGTACTGGATACTCTCACCGGTAAGAAGACTAGAAAGAAAGCAGAACAGAAGGCAGAACGCAGGGCTGCAAAGAAAGCGGAGAAAAAGGCTGCAAAGAAGGGAGTTAACAAGAAGGTTGGCGGAAAGAAGCCGGTAATAAAGAAGGTGGTTTCCAAAATGGCGGCAAAGAAGGTTGCCGTTAAGAAGGCTCTGAGACAGAAATAGTTAGGATAAAACATCATAATTATGTTAGACTTTAACAATCTGGAAGTTGCATTCTCATCCAAGAGCAAAGCGGAACTGAAGAATGCATATCTGCTTTTCAATACCATAAAGAGACCCGGAATGGTCAAGTTCCTCAAAGGTGCCTCAAACCTTGCGCTGAAGATAAAGTTTCCTATTGGGTGGGCTGTAAAACCTACTCTCTACAAGCAGTTTGTGGGAGGTGAAACCCTTCAGGACTGTGAGAAAACAATCTCTCATCTTAAACAGTTTAACGTTAAATCTACTTTGGATTTCTCCGCAGAGGGAGAGCAGACTCCTGAGGGCATTCAGTACACCTTTGAGGAGACTATGCGCTCCATAGATTTTGCAAAGGACAATCCAAATCTTGCATACGCCGTTTTCAAACCTTCCACCATCACAACGGATGCACTGCTGAGCAAGGCCTCCGAGAGAAGAGCTGAACTCACTGAAGATGAGAAGAAAGAGTTTGAAGCCTATCGTGAGAGATTTGCTGCTTTTTGTAAAAGGGCATACGATAATGACGTTCGTCTGATTATTGATGCAGAGGATTACTGCTTCCAGGATGCAATAGATGAGCAGACAGATGAAATGATGCGCCTTTATAACAAGAAGAGGGCTATCATTTTTGCAACTCTGCAGATGTACCGTCATGACAGAATGCCTTATCTGGAAAGGATTTACAAGGATGCTTGCGAGAAGAATTACATTGCGGGAATCAAGTTTGTACGCGGTGCCTATATGGAGGAGGAAAGAGCCCGTGCCGCTGCTATGGGTTACCCGGATCCTATCTGCAAGGACAAGGCTGCCACGGATGCAAACTACAATACCGGAGTTAAGTTTGTAATGGATCATTTGGACCATTTTGAACTCTTTATGGGAACTCACAATGAGGAAAGTAACCACCTGCTGGCCAAGCTGATAGATGAGAAGGGCCTGGCTCACAACGATCCTCGTATCCACTTTGCCCAGTTGCTTGGAATGAGTGACAACATCTCCTTCAATCTGGCTCACGAGGGTTACAACGTTACCAAGTATGTGCCTTATGCAAAGGTTAAAGATGTAGTTCCTTACCTTGTAAGAAGGGCTGAGGAGAACACCTCTGTTGCAGGGCAGACGGGACGTGAACTCTCACTTCTGCAAAAGGAGATGAAGAGGCGCAAAGCTAATAAGTAACTCAAAAATAAATAGTCTGCCTGGGGGATTTGAGCGGAAAACGGGACTCGAACCCGCGGCCCTCAGCTTGGGAAGCTGATGCTCTACCAACTGAGCTATTTCCGCAGTTTGGTTTGGGAAGACAAATTTAGTAAATTTTCTCATAGATGAGACTTAGTTGGTTTATTGCAAAGAGGTTGGGTAACGGAGAGGGCAAAGGGCTCGGTTCCGTGGGCAATATCATTGCAATAATCTCAGTTGCAATAAGTATCCTTATAATAATCATTGCGCTTGCCGTCTCCAAAGGATTCCGTTATGAACTAAAGGAGAAGATGACCGGCTTTATGGGAGATGTAACGGTTTCTCCTGCCGGAAGTTACGGCTATTCAGACTTGAGCGTTATGAAGATGGGAGCTCTTCCAAACAGAGAGGAGATTCTCAATCTTCCATACGTTAAAAGCATTCAGGGAGTATCTCTCCGGCCCGCTATGATTAAGACCTCTGATCAGATTCAGGGAGTGGTGCTCAAGGGAGTGGATTCTTCCTTTGACTGGAACTTCCTTCAAAACAGTATGTTAGATGGAACGGTTCCATCCGTTGCAGAGGAGGATGCTCAGGTACTTATCTCCAAGAGAGTTGCAGATATGCTCTCCCTCTCTTTGAATGATAAGATAACCGTCTACTTTGTCTCATCTGAAGTAAGAGTAAGACGTCTTACAATATCCGGTATCTACTCCGCACAGTTGGAAAACTATGACAAACTCTATCTTATCTGCTCCAAGGCCTTGATTAACAAGATTAACGGCTGGGAGGAGGAAGAGTGCAGCAACTATCAGATTCTCTTCAATGACCACTCTGAAAAACTCTTCAGAGAGAGACGTAATCAGATATCTCAACTGGTTTATGAAGGTATTCCGGATGATGGATATGCGGTAAGAGTAAGCGGAGTTTATGAAGATTTAGGACATCTTATAGATTGGCTTAAACTGCTGGATATGAATGTTCTCATCATATTGATACTGATGATTGCGGTGGCAGGGTTCAATATGGTCTCCTGCGTTTTGATTATCCTCTTTGAGAACATCTCCTCAATTGGCGTTCTCAAATCACTAGGAATGAAGGATTCCGGAATAAAGAGAGTCTTTCTTGCAAAATGTTCTAAGACAGTGCTTTACGGACTTGTTTTAGGCAACGTTATTGGAATAGCATTCTGTCTTTTGCAGTCTCACTTTAAGTTCCTGCATCTTAATCCGGACAACTACTTCATCAGTTATGTTCCTATAGATATCTCCTGGTGGACGGTTGTTCTGGCAAACGTAATCTGCTTTGCGGCGCTTATGATTATACTGCTGATTCCGGCTCACTACATAAGCCGCATTCAGCCGTCAAAGACACTGAATATTAAGTAAGTTACCTGTTGATGCGGGCTTATTCCGCTACGGTCTTCTTGTAGATTTCATACTGTGACATAACCTTTTTAGGGTAGTCAAGTACCTGCTGTGCTCCTTTGAAGGAGGAGACGTTTACTCCGTCTTTGGAGTAGCCGTCTATCATAAGAGGAATAACGGATGCTACCTCTTCCCAGATTAGAGGGTTCTTACCCTCTGCCCTTGCAACCTTCTGGCACTGAAGGATTCTGCCCTCTCCGGCATTGTATGAGGCAAGGGTAAAGAGCAGGGCGTTATCCTCATCCATTCCCTGAGATCTGAAGGTCTTCTGAGTCTTAGCAAGGATGGAGCAGCCAGCCTTTATGTTCTGCTCCGGGTCATAGATATCCTCAACTCCCATAGAGTTGGCAATGGACTGCAGCACCTGCATAAGACCTACGGCTCCCATTCTGGAGACCACTCCGGTGTTCCAGCCGGACTCCTTGAAGATGAGAGCGCTAAGCAGTTTCCAATCCCATCCTATCTGAGCGGCGTACTTTTTCACAAGGTTGTCGTAAGGAGAGATGGAGTATCTTGTCATAGGGAGAGAGAAGGTGTGGGTTGTCTCCAAACGGTGCAGTTTTGCATATAGCCTCTTGTAGTCCGGGGTTGGTTTAACGTGTGCTATCCAGAAGTTTACGTTGTCTATGACGGAGTCGTCATCATATCTCATCACGCAGTGATAATCCTTCTCAATAGGTATACTCACCGTGAGATAATCTCTGAAAGGCTCCGGTATTGAGTCTGTTTTGGCGTTGAAGATAATGACGTCCACCTGTCCGTTGGTAAGATCTTCCCAAACTTCAAGAGAAGATTTTTCCACACCAACTTCAACCTTGCAGTGGTTGTTCTCTGAGAATTGGCGGATAAGATCCGTGGTGAATTTAAGGGCGGGGTTACCCGGGTTCAACTTGTTGTCTATAAGGATGGTACAGTTGAGGGTATCTCCCGTAAGAGGTCTTATTACGTTGCTCTTGGAGTACTTTGGATGGAGCCCTGTAAAGGTGAAAAACAAAACCAGCAGAAGTGCCACCGCTGCAATGACACCTACACGCACTATTTTTGTCTTCCAAAACTTCACGACAGTTTCTTGTTAGTCTCTATTTCAAATAGAATGGCCACCAAATGCCAATCTTAAGAGCTCTTTGAGGTCTGATATATCTGTAAGTGGAGTAGTACTCTCTGTTTGGCCAGCCCATCAGTATGTTCTCACCCTTTATAAATATGCAGGCTCTCTTCCACTGAAGGTTTACAAACACATCTACGTAAGGGTTGTTCCCCACCTTGTAACTCTCCTGGTTATAGAACATTCCCAATGCAGGGTCAAATGCCTGAGCGTAATACTTTGTGTTGTAGGTCATATCCGCTCCAATCTGCACGTTCAATATATCTTTCACCGCATAGAACTGCAGGTAGTACCTCAAGTTCAGTGCCAGTTTAGGCAGAGGTATAATCTCCTGCTTTGAGGAGAGTTGGAAGAGGACTCTGTTATCTAAGTGTAACGGTCCTATTGTCAGGTTCTTGGAGATATATCCGGTAAGGACGCTCATTGCAGTTCCGTTCTGGATAGGGGTGCAGAGAGAGTCCAGATAGATGTTCTTGTTCAAAAGGGAGTAACCAACTGAGGCCTCTAATCCCCAGTGAGGAATCTGAAGTAATCCCTCTATCTTGGTTGTCTGGGTGTTGGCAAAGTCATATTCCCAGATGTGGTGGTTGCTGTAGAGGTTGTTATAGAAGTAGTTAGGCCTGCGTGAAGAGGCGTGGAATTTTGCAGTGAGATGAACTCCCTCTTTAACTACCCAGGAGGAGAATCTCATTGAAGCATCCAAAGACCAGTTTCCCTTGTAGTAGCCAACCATATCTATCTTTCCTAAAGCATTCCAGGCAAAGTACTTACGGAATTTGCCTCCCGCTCCGAAGTATGCGTAAACGTTGTTGTACTTCTTGTTCTGATTTCCGGAGATAAAGTAATCCGGCTTAAAGCCGTAGATATTAACCAGTTGGTGGCCCACTCCTCCGCTGAGGTTGGAGACAACCGCATCTGCATTCCACGGTTGAACCTTTATGAAGAAGCGGTTTTCCAGGTTCATAACCCTTGTGGAATCGTATGTGCTTGTAGGGTTTATAAAGAACTGATTATGGTAGAGAGAACGTCCTACGGAGTCTGAAATGTTATCAGTATATCCTCTGGAGAATACGGTGTACTCTCCGTGGTGACCAAAGTAGGTTACTGTTCCCTGGCTGGTCTTCAGTGAATCATGAATAACGTTTCCAAGGGAGTCTCTCTGCTTTGTCCATCTGATTGGAATACCGTATGAGTGGGTGATAAAGAAGGTGTTACGTCTTATGACGGAGTTGGCGTCATTAAGGTAAACAGGTACAGTTCTGACGTCAATGGTGGTATCACTTATCATCTTCAGATCCGTAACTCCGCCGTTCTCCTCTCTCTTGAGTCTGGAGTAGAGATAACCTCCGTGAGCCACATAGTTTTTACCCAGGTAGTTACCGGTAAAGGCAAGAGTTCTGAAGTCTGTCTTCTCGTTCTGAAGCAATCCTCCGCCTCCGTTTCTCTGGTATAGGAATGAAAAGTTGAAGGCAGGTGTAAAGTTCTGAGTGTGAAGGAACTTTATGTTGTCCTCAGATTTCTGACGGTTAGCCAGAAGAGTTCCCGTATAGGCCAACTCCGTGTAAGGAGTCTTGGTGTTGTAGAACGGAAGATTATCCTGAGAGTAAGAGTAGGTCTTGTAAGGGTTAAAGAAGGGGAATAGATCCTCGCTCTCTCTTTTAAAGTAGTTGAAAGGAAGAGCGGCACTTCCGCTTACTCCAAGATACTGTCCGTTGATATCTTCACGCTGGAAAGGAAGATCGTGGAAGCGGTAGTTGAATGTGGTATCTATCTTTGTAAGTGTCTGATTATTAAGGTATGTGTCATGCTCCCAGGAGAAGATTCTTGTAAAGACCACGCTGTCCGGGAAGACGTATGTATCCAAAACTCTTGGAGTGTGAGCTATTATGCTGTCTTGTCTCTTGCGGATGCTGTCTCTTCTCATACGTCTGAGTTCCTTAGGAGTATAGACCTTTATGTTGGCAATGGAATCCGCCTTGTAAAGGGAGTCTATAGCTGCAAGAACTCTCGGGTCCAATCCCATTTTTCTCAGGGAGTCCGGGCTTATGTTCAGAGCGGCAAGCGAATCAACCAATCTTTGGAAGGCGCTGTCCGTCACCACGGTATCTCTAATTGAGAGAGTGGTGCCGAGAACGCCCTTAGGTCTGCTCCAACTCTCCAAAAGAACTATAGAAGAGAGGGCAAACAGTAGCAGTGCCGTCTTTTTTAATCTGTATTTGAAGTTATGTGGCATAATTACTCTTGTCTGAATGATTCCTTTAGTTCCTCTATCTCTCGTATCAGATTGTTAATCAGCTTCATCTTAAGGTCATAGAGTTCGTCCGAGATATCCACCTTGTAAATGTGAGGGTTAATCAGACGTCTCTCCGTCTCGTTAAAGCAACTCAGATTCTTTAAGAAACGCTCTCTCTTCTTCTGAACCGGCTCATCTTCATAGCAGATTTTGCCATCCTTCATTGTCTGAATCTGAAGCGGTTGGAAGGTGTAACTACCCTTGGCAAACTTCTTACGCTGAGTCTCGTCAAACTCGTTCTGGATGTGAAGTTCCTCCCCATTCTCAATCTTCTTGCTTGTGGCGTCTCCTCTGAGGCAGGTAACGTCAGCCTTGTATACGCCGTTCTGAATGATTCTGTAAGTGATTTGGAATCCGGGATTTATAAGCTTTACCTTATCCTCGGATCTCTTGAGGACAGGCTCGTTGTCTACCTGAACCAACTTGTAGACGTTGCCAAAGCAAGGGTTGTGTTTGCTGGTTGCAATAGCATCTCCCACTCCGTAGGAATCTATCATTGCACCCTGCTTTTCCAACTCTGCAATCAGATACTCGTCCAGTGAGTTGGTAGCAAATATCTTACACTTCTTAAAGCCAGCCTCGTCCAAAATCATGCGGCACTTGCGGGAGAGGTAGGCGAGGTCTCCGCTGTCCAGCCTTATACCGTAACCCTGTGGGTATGAATCATCTATACCGCACTCGCGATATGCTTTGATTGCATTTCTCAAGCCGCAGTTTATGGTATCGTATGTATCTATGAGGAGAATAAGAGGTTCTCCCATGTGTGTCTTGATGTAGTTTTTGAAGGCTGTAAACTCACCCTTTATGGAGCAGCCGAATGAGGTGACGTAACTGTGAGCCATGGTTCCGGAGGCCGGTGTGCCGAATATCTCCGTAGTAAGGACGTTGGAGGAGTTGGCGCAACCTGCTATGTATGCGGCCTTTGCGCCGTAGGTGGCTGCCCATGGACCGTGGGCGCGGCGGCTGCCGAACTCACTTACAGGCTTTTGCGTGCTTCTGCAGACTCTGCTGGCCTTGGTGGCAATAGCCATCTGATGGTTCATTATGCAGAGCAGCGGCGTCTCAAGTACCTGAGCCTCAATTATTGGGGCCTCAATTGTAATGACCGGTTCCCTTGGAAAAGCAATCTCTCCCTCTCTCATAGCGTAGACGTTACCGGTAAATTTCATCTGTGATGCATACTCGCGGAAAGCCTTGTACTCCTCACCCGGAAGGAACTTCTCAAAGAACTCCGGAGATTTACCTCCCAGGTTGGCAATCATCTCCATTGCCTCTCTCACGCCGCTTACCACGGCCCAGTTGTTATTGTCCGGTGCCTTACGGTAGAAGAGGTTGAAATAGGCGGTTTTATCCTTCATTCCGCACTCCAAAAATGACTTTCCCATAGTGTATTGGTACTTGTCGGAGCAGTAGGAAACATCGCTCATTACCTTGCAGAGGTTATCGTTATTCTCCATATCAGAATAGTTATAAACATCCAAAGATACGTTTTTTTGGATATTATTTCCTAAATTTGTTAGACAGTTATACTCTTATGAAACAACTTAAGGATCTATTTGAACAATATACCGGTCAGAAGTGCGTCTCCTGCGAGGAGTTGCCTCAGTCCGGCAGCAATCGCAGATACTTCAGGCTCAAGTCTGAGAAAGTCTCCCTTATAGGAGCAATGGGAACGAGCGTAGAGGAGAACCACGCATTCATCTCTCTTGCAAGACATTTCAAGGAGGTGGGGCTCAACGTTCCGGAGGTTTACATCTCCAGCAAGGACGGCATATACTACCTGCAGGAGGATTTGGGAACCGTATCCCTGTTTGATGCAATCAAAAGCGGAAGAGAGAAGGGAAGTTACTCCCAGAAGGAGGTTACCCTCTTAAAGCGTACAATGGCGTTGCTTCCTAAGTTCCAGTTCATTGGAGGAAGAGATTTGGACTACTCAAATTGCTATCCGCAGCCTGAGTTTGATGAGAAGAATATCTGGTTTGACTTCAACTACTTCAAATATTGCTTCCTTAAGACCAGCGGCGTGGAGTTCAGTGAGATCCGTCTGCACGAGGATATGGAGAAGATGGCAAAGGATCTGCTCTCAGTTATGAAGGGCAACACCTTTATGTACAGAGACTTCCAGGCCAGGAACGTGATGCTGGTAAACGGTATTCCGTATTTTATTGACTTCCAGGGCGGAAGACGCGGCCCGTTCTACTATGACATTGCCTCATTCGTTTGGCAGGCCAGAGCCAACTATTCAGACGAACTCAAAGACACCCTCATAGCCACTTACCGTAAGGAACTTAAGAAATACCTGATGGTATCCGAGAAGGAGTTCACTCACAACCTCCGTCTCTTTGTTCTCTTCCGCACCCTTCAGGTTTTGGGAGCCTACGGTTTCCGCGGATACTTTGAAAAGAAGCCTCACTTCCTTCAGAGCATACCGTTTGCAATTGAGAATTTGAGAAAACTCATAAAGAAACCTTTCAACGAGTATCCTTACCTTCAGCAGGTTTTGACCGCCCTCACTAAGATGCGCCAGCTCAAGGACTTAAGAAGGGAGGTAACACTGGAGGTGCATGTATTCTCCTTTGCCTATAAGAAGGGTATCCCGATGGATGACAGCGGCAACGGCGGCGGGTATGTATTCGACTGCCGTGCCCTTGAAAACCCAGGCAAGTATGAGCGCTTCCGCCTCTTTACCGGATTGGACGAGCCTGTAATCAAATACTTGGAAGACGAGGGCGGAATTAAGAAGTTCCTCTCCAACGTTTACGATATGGTGGACGCTCACGTTAAGAGGTTTGTAGAGAGGAAGTTCACTCACCTGCAGGTTTCCTTTGGCTGTACCGGCGGACAGCACCGCTCCGTCTATTGTGCAAAGCATCTTGCAGACCACATTGCAAAGAAATTCAACGTTAGGGTTAAACTTACCCATAGAGAACTTGGTATAGAGGAGGAGGTATAATTGAAAGCTCTCATTTTTGCCGCAGGATTGGGTACCAGACTCAAACCTCTGACAGACAACAAGCCCAAGGCGCTGGTTGAGGTTGGAGGGGTTACCTTTTTGGAGTGGCAGATAAGGCGTCTTGCCTCATTCGGCTTTAAGGATATCGTGATAAACGTCCACCACTTTGGAGAGAAGGTGGAGGAGTTCGTTAGGGAGTTCTTTAGAAAAAATCCTCATTGCGGCCTTAAGATTCAGTTCTCAGAAGAATTTGATTTACTGAGAGATACCGGAGGAGGGGTGCGTCACGCTGCAAAACTTTTGGATGACGGAGAACCTTTCCTTATTCACAACGTAGACATTCTCTCAGATTTAGATCTGAAATCTTTTTACAAATCCTCCGTTAAGAGAATTGAAGAGGGTGTCCTTGCATCTGTCGTAGTGAGCGGGCGTTACAGTGACCGCCGCCTTCTGTTTGACTCCAACAATCTTTTGGCAGGCTGGGAGAATCTGAAGACGTTTGAGGTTAAGTCTCCCTATAAAAAATATGCATCTCTAAGTGGGAAGGAAGATGCCCATAAAATACTGGAAGAGAAGGGGCTGAAGCCGTTTGCATTCGGGGGAATCCACGTGCTCTCTCCAAAAGTTTTTGCCCTTATGGAGAGTTGGGAGGAGAAGTTCTCAATTGTAGATTTCTACCTTAATAATGCAGCAAAGTATAAAATTGAGGGGCGCTACTTTGAAAATCTCCGCCTTCTGGATGTGGGCCGCTTGGAGCATCTTCCTAAGGCTGAGGAGTTTATGAAAGAATTATCAAATAAGTAAAGATATGAAATACGCACTTGTAACAGGAGGTTCAAGAGGTATAGGAGCCGCAATCTGCAAGGCTCTTGCAAAGGAGGGTTATCCTATACTAATAAATTATGTAAGCAGAGAGGATGCAGCGCTGAATGTGAAGAGAGAGATTGAGGAGGCGGGCGGTGTTGCAGAGCTTCTAAAGTTCAACGTATCAGAGCCTAAGGAGGCGGAGGAAGCGTTGGACGCTTGGATGGCCGCTCATCCGGATGATTACATTGCAGTGCTGGTTAACAACGCCGGAATAAGAAGAGATACCCTTTTGATGTGGATGGAGGATAAGGATTGGTATGACGTAATCAACACCCATCTCAACGGTTTCTTCCACGTTACCCGCAAAGCCATTACTCCTATGGCTAAGAAGAAGTGGGGCAGGGTGATAAGCGTTGCTTCACTATCGGGAATTAAAGGAATGCCGGGCCAGACAAACTACTCCGCTGCCAAGGGAGGAGTGATTGCAGCAACAAAGGCGCTCGCTCTGGAGGTGGCAAAGAGAAGGGTTACCGTTAATGCGGTGGCTCCGGGTTTTGTGGAGACGGATATGACTAAAGAGTTGGATCAGAACAGTTTGAAAGATACCATTCCTGCAGGAAGGTTCGGCACGGCAGAGGAGGTAGCAGATTTGGTTGCCTTTCTGGCCTCAGAGAAAGCGGGTTACATCACCGGTCAGGTTATTGAGATTAACGGCGGACTTAACACCTAAAAGATGGACTGGGAAGGTAAAACCGGAGGCGGCGAGGCCAAGCAGGGGCTTCTGATGCGCATACTTAAGTATGTGGACATCAGGGTTATATACTGCTTTCTCCCATTTATTGTGATAGGTTACATTATCTTTGCTCCGCGCAGAGCCTACTCCATTTACGCATACCTGAGAAGAAGGCAGAAATTCTCATTTGTAAAATCTCTTTGGGGTACCTTCAAAAACCATCTGCTCTTTGGAAAGTTTCTGTTGGACCGCTTCTACATTTATGCCGGACACGTTAACAAATATGCAGTTGCAAGGATAGAGAAGGATTTGGTTTTCAAGTATTTCACCACGGAGAAGCCGCTGGTTATGGTGAGCGCCCACGTGGGAAATTTTGAAATCTCTTCATACCTCTGCGGCCATCTGCCTAAGAAACTGAACGTTCTGGCCTTTGCGGGAGAGACGGCTCAGATGCAGAAGTTCCGCAAGGGGGCTATGGAGCAGAACAACATTGAGATGGTGGAGGTGAGTGACAGCATGGAGCACATCTTCAAAATCAACGATGTGATAAGAGACTGTGAAGCAATCACTTTGGCGGGAGACAGAACTTTCACCGGCCGCCGCAACCATAAGTATAATTTCCTTGGGGCGGAGGCGGAATTTCCAATCGGGATATACAATATAGCAGACCGCTTCCAGGCGGATTTCATTGCAATGTTTGTTCTGGGTACCAAAAAGTGGTTCCGTTACAGGGTTCATGTTGAGCAGATTAAGATAGATCCCCAGATTAAGGGACGTGAGGCCCGCGCCGTTGCATACGGGCAGAAGTATGTGGAGATTCTGGAGCGTGTGATAAGGGAAAACCCTTACCAGTGGTTCAATTTCTACGATTTCTGGGCCCAGAAGTCTTCAGATGAAAAGTAGGCTAATTTGATGTTTTAGGCGTTTTTTTGTAAATTGCGCCTTCAAATCTAAAATGATATGGATGTACAAAAATTAAAGGCCCAGATTATAGAAGCCCTCAACTTGGAGGAGCTTACTCCGGAGGATATTAAGGATGACGCACCTCTTTTTGGTAAGGAGGGACTTGGGCTTGACTCAATAGATGCACTGGAACTTATTGTGATGCTTGAGAAGAACTACGGTATCAAACTTGCAGATCCTGCTCAGGCTAAGGGTATTATGACCAGTGTAAATTCAATTGCCGAATTCATAGAGAGCAAAAAATAACCCCCTATGTCCTCTGGGATTGCAATAACAGGCATGGGGATAATCTCTGCGTTGGGTATAGGTTTGGATAAGACCTATACTTCTCTTTTAGAGGGACATTGCCCCATTGCATCTCCCAAATATATCAATACGGTCCATACAAACCTTCCTTGTGGGGAGGTGGAATTCTCTAATTCTCAACTTGTTGATCTTATAGGAGAGGATAAGCGGAAGCTCTTTCCGCGCTCCGCTCTGTTGGGCATAGTTGCCGCCCGTGCGGCTGAGCAGGATGCCCGCCTTGAGGAGGGGACAAAGGTTGCTCTTATAAGCGGCACCACCGTTGGAGGTATGGATATCACTGAGAGTTACCTCAAGAGCTTTTTGGAGGGGCCGGAAGAGTCTGATAAGATTTTTCTTCATCTCGATGGTGTTTGCAATGACTTGATTGCAGACTCTTTAAAGAGCCGTGTGGTATATACGGATGTAATATCCACCGCCTGCAGCGCCGCCGCCAACGCCATTGCCTTTGGCGCGGAACTCATTGAGAGCGGACGCTATGACATTATCATAGCGGGTGGAACAGAGTCACTTACAAAGTATCATTTTAACGGATTCAACTCCCTTATGATTCTGGACGACTCTCCTTGCCGTCCGTTTGACGCCTCCAGAAAGGGACTCAACCTTGGAGAGGGAGCGGGATTCATAGTTCTGGAGAGCGTAGAGCACGCTCAAAAGAGGGGAGCAAAGATAAGAGCGCTTCTTTCCGGCTGGGGAAACGCCTGTGACGCATTCCACCAGACCGCATCATCTCCGGATGGTAAAGGCGCCTATCTGGCTATGACCAAGGCTCTTAAGAAGGCCCATCTGGCTCCTGAAGATATAGATTACGTTAACGCTCACGGAACCGGAACACAGAACAATGACCTCTCGGAGGGCAAGGCGCTTATGACTCTCTTTGGAGAGAAGATGCCCTATGTTGGTTCTACCAAGTGCTTTACGGGACACGCCACCAGTGCGGCAGCCGCTTTGGAGGCAATAATCTCTCTGCTGGTTATTGAAAAGAGATTCATTCCTGCCAACCTGCGTTTTGAAACAAATGATCCGGGACTTAGTTTCTCTCCTGTTACAGAGACCGTTACGGATATAGAGGTTAAACACGTAATCTCCAACTCCTTTGGATTCGGAGGAAACGATACGTCACTTATTTTCTCAAAATACGAGCAATGAAGAGGGGGAAAGCATACATAATCTCTGCAGCTGCAATCTCCGCACAGGAGCCGTTCAAAGGGGTGAACTCCTTTGAGGCGCTGCCTGTGGAGGGCGGTAGGGTGCTTTGCAAAGACCCTGACTTCAAGCAGTTTATACCTCCGATGGAGGCCCGCAGAATGAGTTCCATTTTAAAGAGAACTCTTTCCGTTTCAAAATATGTGATGGAGAATTCTCCAATAAAGTGTCCGGATGCAATAATCTCCGGAACCGGTAACGGCTGCGTCGGAGACACCGAGGTATTTTTAATGAAGATGATAGATGACGGAGAGAGTATGCTCAACCCTTCAAAGTTCATCTGTTCTACACCTAACACCTGTGCTTCACAGATTGCTATTGCTCTGGGTTGCAACGGTTTCAACTCCACACACGTAAACGATGCCTTCTCAATGGAGGGGGCGCTGCTGGATTCAATGATGCAGTTTGAAAAGGGAGAGGCTTCATCCATTATGATGGTTGTTGCAGACCAGATGACGGATAATCTTTACAAGATGCTGAGCTTCCTTCCAAAACTCTCATCAATTCCTCTCTCTGAGGGGGCAACCGCCTTCCTATTGGAGAACAAGCCGTCTGAAAGGGCTTACGCCGTGATTGAGGATATGATTCAGATTCGCGGAGGCGTTTCTGACAATCTGGATAAATTCTTGTCAACCAATGGTCTAACCTGGGATGATATAGACCTTGTAATGACTTCGGATTTTCCTAATCCAAAGAGGGAGAACTTTGCGTTCATTCCTAAGGAGAAGGAGCGTCTTACATACAAGCAGTGGTGCGGAGAGTATCTTTCCGCTTCAGCATTCGGACTGTTCTGCTGCTCGGATATTTTGAAAAACTCCGCCTCAAAGAAGAGAATTCTTCTTGCAGTCCGCAGCGGAGCCAACTATTCATTCACCTTAATAAGTAACTTATGTACAAACTGATACTGCTCTCTATAGTTCAAAGTACTCTGCTGGTATTAGGTCAGATGTTTCTAAAGTTTACAATGCAGAAAGTAGACAAACTGGCTTTTACCTGGAGTTGTATCAAACAGTTGTTTACAGATATAAACTTTTTGCTCTGCGGTCTTTGCATGGGCGGAGGCTCCGTTCTATGGTTCTATATCTTAAGGAATTATCCGTTCAGCGCCGCATATCCTATGATCAGTTTCAGTTATGTTCTGGGACTTGTGGTTGCAGCGGTTGTCTTCCACGAGCACATTCCGTTTGTAAGGTATGTGGGTGTTGCTCTGATAATTATAGGTGCAATTCTAATTGTACAGAAATAGAGTGATGGAGGGAGTTTGTTTTATAGTGCCGTTTTACAACAATACAAACTCCGTAGGCGGAGTGGTACGCTCTATAAATGAAATCGGCTATAAGGTAATTGCGGTAAATGACGGTTCTACGGATGACAGCCTTGCAAAGGCGGAGGCTGCAAATCCTTATGCCATAGTCTCTTACCCAAAGAATAAAGGAAAGGGTTATGCTATCCGCGCCGGTTTTAAGAAGGCGCTGGAGTTGGGATTTGAGTACGCCCTGGTCTTTGATGCAGACGGGCAGCACACAATATCCGGAGCGGAGAAGATGATGACTATGGCGGAGAGTCTGCCGGAGAAGGAGCGCCAAAGAAGCATAATAATAGGAAGCCGTTCTCAAAGGGGAATAGACTCCGGCGGAAAGTTTGCCAACAACTTTTCAAACTTCTGGCTTACAGTTCAGACGGGATATAAACTGCCGGATACTCAGAGCGGCTGCCGCCTCTATCCGTTAAAGAAAATTGCAAAGATTCATTTCTTCGGAAACAGATACGAGTTTGAAACAGAGGTGCTTGTACGCTCCGCCTGGCGCCGTGTAAAACTTCTGGTGGTTCCGGTAGATGTAATCTACCCAACTGACAGAGTGACCCATTTCCGTAAGGGAGCGGACTTTACACGCATCAGC
This sequence comes from Bacteroidales bacterium, assembly GCA_017618115.1. Taxonomy (GTDB): domain Bacteria; phylum Bacteroidota; class Bacteroidia; order Bacteroidales; family UBA932; genus Egerieousia. The sequence goes on from JAFZUX010000024.1 coordinate 57,535, forward strand.
GTAATGAATACCTTCCTCACTTTGGGTGCTCTCTTTTACGGCTATCCAAGAATGGCCCTTCAAAAGTTATTTGTAAAATAATGGAGAGATTCTTTTTAAAGATATATGATTTCTTTGCAAACGGAAGGCGTTATCTTGCTCTCCTTCTCCCCATTCTTTTGGCGGGGTGCTTCTATCTCTGTATGCGTCATATCACTCTGAACGAGGATATTGCAGCCTTTTTGCCTTACGGTTCCGGAGAGAACAGCCGTCAAAGCCAGTTCGTATACAAGAATCTCAGAATGCAGGATAAGGTTGTCTCCTTAATGTCTCTTAAGGAGAAACCTAAAGATACTCAGGAGGGTATAGAGCGTCTGACTCAGGCGGCGGACGAATACTCAGACCGCTTCCTCTCTATGGATTCAGAGGGAATCAAAGAGCCTACGGTAAGAATTGATCCAACCTCATTTCTCGCAACCGCTTCATTTGTAGCGGAGAACATGCCTTACTTCCTGGAGGATGAGGATTACGCCCGTATGGATTCCATACTCTTAAACGGCAACTTTGCTCAGATGCTGGAGCAGGACAAGGAATCTATGATTACCTCCAACGGCCTCACTCAAAGCATAGTGGCGGCAGATCCGCTTCAGTTCTCCTCCAAACTGCTCAAAAAACTTACCGCACTCGGAACGGAGAGCGGCTTTAAAGTAATTGGGGAGTATCTCTTCACGCCTGACTCAACGGCAATTATGATGAACTTCTCATCTGAGTTTGGCGGAAGCGAGACCGGCAACAACTCTGAACTATTAAGACGAGTATATGAGATAAGAGACTCCGTAACAGCCCTTTATCCGGATGTGCAGATGGAGTTCACCGGCTCTCCGGTAATAGCCGTAATGAATGCGGAGCGTATGAAAAAGGATGCGGTACGCTGCGCCGTTCTTGCCATTGTTCTGATTGTAGGACTTTTAGCCTGGTACTTCAGAAGGGTAAGACCTATACTTTTAATCTGCGTTCCGGTAATATTCGGAATAATGGCGGGGCTTGCCTTTATGGGACTTGTGAAGGAGAGCGTAAGCAGCGTGGCCCTTGCCGCCTGCTGCGTAATATTCGGTATAGCAGTAGATTATTCACTTTTGTACTCCACCCGTTTGGGCTTCACCTCTAACGCTCGCCAGACACTTTCAGACATAGTCTCCCCGATGGTTATAGGTAACATAACCACTGTGGGAGCCTTCCTCTCTCTGCTGGTTATGAGCGCTTCCGGAATGAGAGACTTCGGCCTCTTTGCCGCCGTCTCTTTGGTGGGAGCCATCTTCTTTGTAATCATCTTCTTACCGCATTGGGTAGGAGAAAAACACTATAAACCTAAGAGCAACGGCTGGCTTGGCCGCTGGGCCGGTTTCCGCCCGGAGGAGAACCGCTATCTCTTCTGGCTTCTGGTGGTTGCAACCGTGGTATTCTATCTCTTCAGCCGCAAGGTTACATTCAGCGGAGATTTTACCAAGATAAACTATATGGCACCCGCTCAATCTCAGTTACTTGACAAGCTCTCATCCTACTCCGGAAGAGAGGGGAGCGTGGCGGTTTATGCGGTTACGGAAGGGGCCACTTTAAGTGACGCTCTTTATGCAGCGGAGAAAAACAGAGTCTTTACAGAGTCAAGTGTCAAGAGCGGTAACGTTCTATCGTCAAGAGGAATAGGGCCGTTCCTTCCGTCAGAGAAGGAGCAGCAGAGGAGGCTCTCTCTCTGGAAATCATTTGTGGAGAAAAACGGTGAGACCCTGCTTAAATCATTAGATAAGGCGGGTGAGGCGGCCGGTTTTACAAGTGACGCTTTTGATCCTTTCAAAGCGCTCTTTACAAGTGAGTTAAGCGTGCAGAAGGAGGAGTTCTTCTCCCCAATCGGGACCCTTATGGCTCCTTTCATTTTGAGAGATTCCTCCACATCCATCGTGATGGAGATTCTCTACACTCCTAAGGAGAATCTAAATTCACTATACGCTTCATACAAAGATTACAACAACAAGGCGGAGGGCTCCTTCCTATTTGATTCTTACTCAATGACGGACGGGATGATAGATATTCTGCAGAAAGATTTTGACAAGGTGCTGGCTATCTGTTCCGTCCTGGTTTTCATATTTTTATGGATTGCCTTCCGCCGTCTGGAACTTGCTTTTTGCGCCTTTCTTCCAATGGTTGTCTCCTGGATTTGGATAACCGGAATTATGGGAATATTCGGGGTAAGTTTCAACATTGTAAATATCATTCTTGCAACCTTCATCTTCGGATTGGGAGATGATTATACCATCTTTATGGTGGAGGGTTTGCAGTACGAATACACCAATAAAAAGCCGTTGCTGCAATCCTACAAGACCGGTGTAACTCTCTCAGCCATAACTATGTTCGTGGGAGTGGGCTCTCTTATCTTTGCTCTCCATCCGGCTCTTCACTCTCTGGGTGCGGTTGCGGTTATAGGTCTTATCTGCGTGGTTCTTCTGGCATTTATGCTCCCTCCGGTAATCTTCCGCTTTTTGGTTTGCAAGTCATTCAGAAAGGAGAAAAAAGAGAGGGTGCTTCCAATAAGGCTATCGGATATCTTTATAACTCTCTACTGCGTAGCGGTATTTGTGGCTGTATGCCTCTGGCTGAAGCTTAAAACGCTCTTTAATCCAAAGTTAAAGGGAGAGAGACTCCGCAGAGTTATTACCCGTTATATGAGGTTTTTCTCCTCAAAGATGCCAAGGGTAAAGTTCTTTGTAAAGGGTGAAGAAAACTTCTCATCCTCAGAGCCTTGCATAATTATTTCAAACCACCAGTCTCACCTGGATCTGCTCTATTTCCTATCGCTGAGTGAAAAGATAGTGGTTGTTACCAACAAATGGGTTTATAAATCCCCGGTTTATGGTAACTTTGTGCGCAAAGCGGGAAACGTTTGCATTGAGGAGGGGATGGAGATAAACAGAGAGAAACTTCTCTCCCTCAAGAAAGAGGGGTGCTCAATATTGATATTCCCGGAGGGGACAAGAAGCGAGGATTGTGATATCCTTAAGTTCCACAGCGGTGCTTTTTCACTGGCGGAGGAACTTCAAATGGATATTCTCCCCGTTATACTGTTCGGGCCGGGTGAGGTTTTCCCTAAGGGGGAGCACCTTTTAAGAAGGGGAAGAGTGGTTTGGGAGTTTAAGGAGAGAATCCCTTACCAGGAGTTGAGCAGGTTTGGAGCGAGAGCGTTGAAACAGTCTCAGGCAATGAGAAGATACTATCGCGATGAATATGCCGCTCTATGCGCAACTGTTTATGGTGAAGAGGATTATGGCAGGATGAGAGAGAAGGATAAAAACTTGTACAAGTCAGATGAAGAGATTGTTTAAGATATTGTTTTGCTCTGCGGCTCTGCTTATGGCGGGCTCCGCTCTGCTTGCTCAGCACAGGGTGGATAAGAAGAGGCTATGGGAAGGCGAGAAGACAGAGAGAAGTTATAAGAGAGTTAAGATATTCACATACGCTCCGGATGCGGGGACCAACGGCAGCAATCCCGCTGTAATTATCCTTCCCGGAGGAAGTTACAGATACCTGGCTATAAACCAGGAGGGGTTTGACGTTGCAAAGAATTTTGCCAAGAGGGGCTATCTGGCAATTGTGCTGCGTTACAGAATGGGCTGGTTTGGAGCGCATTATCCGGATCAGTTGGAGGATTACAGGCGCGCAATTACCTATCTTAAAGCAAATTCCACCGCTTTGGGAATAGATACCACAAAGATTGCGGTAGTTGGTTTTTCTGCCGGAGGACATCTTGCCGGATGTGCCGCTCTGGAGGAGAATCCAAAGTACCGTCCTGCATACGTTGCTATGCTTTACCCGGTTGTCACTTTGCGTGAACCTTACTGCCACAGACTTTCCAAGAAGAATCTTCTCCGCGGAGATACAACTCTTATTGCAAAACTCTCTCTGGAAGAGAACGTTAGAGAGGATATGGCTCCCGTTTTCCTGCTTCACTGTGAGGATGATCCTATTGTGAAATCACACGGTTCTCACTCTATGGCTTCCGAATTAGAAAGAAAAGGAGTACCTTGCATGGTGGAATTCCATCCAAAGGGCGGCCACGGCTTTGGCGTGAGGGCTGCAAAGAACTCCGGAGCAAGGGGTTGGCAGGATAGATTCCTAAAATGGATTGGTACACTCCAAAACTAAAGATTATGGACATCAACAGAAAGACACCTAAGGATATTTCCAACGAGTGGGACGATATTCGCCCTTACAGAGATGATGAAATTTCCGACGCCATGCAGAGAATTGCATCTGACGAGAACTTTCCTGCTGTTATGAACTTTATCTATGAGGGGAAGGATATTGAGAAGAGAATCAACGAGTTCCGCTCATTCAAAACGGTGAGTCAGTTCCAGGTGGGCTTTATGTTTGATGCCATTAACGCCATTGTCAGAAAGACTACGGACGGTTTCACGTATGACGGTTTTGAGAACCTGGAACCGGGCAAGGGTTACCTCTTTGTCTCCAACCACAGAGATATTCTTCTGGATGCCGCACTGCTTCAGATTGCGCTGCATAACAACGGTTTGGACTGCTCAGAGATTACCTTTGGAGACAACCTTATGCAACCGGGAATGGTCTCAGACGTAGGCAAATCCAACCGTATGTTCAAGGTTGTAAGAGGCGGAACCACAAAGGATTTCTACAAGACCAGCCACCATCTCTCCAGTTATATCCGTTACGTGATTAACGAGAGAAAGACCTCCGTTTGGATTGCTCAGCGCAACGGAAGAACCAAGGACGGAGATGACAAGACCAGCCAGACCGTTTTGAAGATGTTCTCTTTATCCGGAGATAAAAACATTGGCACCAACTTCTCCTCACTCAACATTGTCCCGATGGCTGTATCATACGAGTGGGAGACCTGTATAACACAGAAGGTGAGGGAACTCTATCTCTCTCAGGATCACCCGTATATAAAGGAGAAAGGGGAGGACTTCAGAAGCATTATGGAGGGCATTCTCTCTCCTAAGGGCAAGGTTCATATTCAGATATGCCAGCCTATAACGGCGGAGGAACTTCTTACCGCCGGCTCACTGGATCGCAACGAGGCCCTGGCATATATGGCATCCGTTATAGACACCAGAATTTACAACGGCTATAAACTCTTTAAGAACAACTATATAGCATACGATATGCTGTACAACACCTTTAAGTTTACAGACAAGTATACCAAAGAGGAGTACAAGCAGTTTGCAGATAATATGCATCTTACCCTCTCCCGTTGGAAGGACATTCTTCTTCCTCTGATGGATATCTATCTGAAGGTTTACAGCAATCCGGTAAAGAACAAGCTCTCTGTTGAATAACTAGAGTTCCATCTTCTTTTTTACCTCTGCAACTCTCTCTGCATCCGTCAATGCCAGAGCGCATTCCAGTGCAAACTCCAGTGAGAGACCGGCTCCTTTTCCGGTAATGAGATTGCCGCATCTCTCTACGTTGTTTCCGGTGTAAACATATCCTCCGCTAATCATCTCATCCTTTACCGAGGTGTGGCAGGTGATTTTGCTACCTGTAAATAATTTATTGGTTAGCAGGGCGGTAGGGGCTCCGCAGATGGCTGCTATAAGTTTTCCCTCTCTTTCAAACTTTTTAAGAATCTCTCCAACCTCCTTATTTTTAGCAAGATTTACGTAACCCGGGAAGCCGCCTGGAAGAATTACCATCTCCGCCTCTGAGACAACAGCCCTTCCCTCCGGGGAGGAGAGAGTATAGTCTGCCTTAACGCTTACTGAGTGTGAGGAGGTAACCATAAGTTCATCCGTGGATAATACAACAACGGGTATCTGGCATCTTCTGAGAACGTCCATAGGAGTTGTTGCCTCTATGGTTTCAAAACCGGGTGCAAGGAGAATGAGGGCCTTTTTCATAATTGAAGAATTTTGCAACAAAGATAACTTTTGCACGTCATATTATTGACATAACTTTTGTACCTTTAAACCCACGGAAAAGAAATTATTCAACTATACAACTATGTTCAAATTTAAATCCAGATTTTTTGCCTCTGTTGCACTTATTCTATTTTTCTGTGCAGCAGGTTATTCTCAGCAGCAAGTTAGGTGGCTGAGGACTCCGGCCATTTCACCGGACGGCTCTCAGATTGTTTTCGGTTACATGGGTAACCTCTACAAGGTTAGTTCTGAGGGCGGTCTTGCAATGCCTATCACATCCGGAGATAACTACAACGGTTATCCGGTATGGAGCAGAGACGGTAAGAAAATTGCCTATGCCAGTGACATCTACGGCAACTTTGACGTATTCGTAATGGATGCAAACGGCGGTATTCCGGTTCGTCTGACCTACAATTCCGCAGCAGATTATCCGTTTGACTTTACTCCGGACGGAAAGTATGTGCTCTTTGGAAGCGGAAGATTTGCTCCATACGAGAGCGTACGTTTCCCATCCACAATGTTCAAGAACCTCTACAAGATTCCTGTAACGGGCGGCAGACCAATTCTGGTAACTGCAGCCGGTGCAGACGAGGCCAACTTCTCAAAGGACGGAAACAGAATCGTTTTCCAGGATAAGAAGGGTTATGAGGATCCGTGGAGAAAGCACCACACCTCATCCGTAACCAGAGATATCTGGATATATGACCTCAAATCAGATAGTTATACAAAAGTTTCAGATTATGAGGGTGAGAACTTAAAACCAGTCTTCTCTCCGGACGGCAATGCCGTTTACTACATCTCAGAGATGAAACTTAACAAGGCCAACAACGCTCTTAACCTCTTTAAGCAGGATCTTGCATCAGGCAAAAAGAGCCAGCTTACTGACTTTAAGGACTTTCCTGTAAGAGAGGTGACCATTGCAAACAACGGTACTCTCTCATTTGTTTGGAAGGGAGATATTTACACCGTTAAAGAGGGTCAGAAGCCAAAGAAACTCAACATCTCAATAGCATCCAACGCAGGCTATCAGAAGATTAAGAGCCTCAACATAAACAATGCTACAGAGATGGCTGTAAGCCCTAACGGTAAGGAGATTGCGCTGGTTAACCGCGGAGAAATCTTTGTGGTTGGCGTAAACGATGCCCGCACCAAGAGAATCACCAACACTCCATACCAGGAGAGAATGATTACCTGGGCTCCGGACGGCAAGGCTCTCTACTATGCTGCCGAGGTTGACGGTAACTGGAACATTCTTAAGGCTACTCTGAAAGATACTACGGAGAAGTACTTCTATGCCTCCACACTCCTTAATTATGAGAAGGTTGTAGCAGACGGCAAAGACAACTACCAGCCTGATGTATCTCCAGACGGCAAAAAACTCGCTTATGTATGCGAGCGTAACACCCTCAAAGTGATGGATCTTAAGACAAAGAAGACCGTTACAGTTCTGCCTAAGGGCCACAACCATTCCTATCGCGATGGCGATTGGGGATTTGAGTGGAGCCCGGACAGCAAGTGGCTTCTTGTAGATGATGAGAAGAACCAGATGAGAGGCGGTGCTACCGCTCTTATCTCTGCGGAGGGCGGAGAGATTCGCTACCCTGTAAACAGTGCTTACGGTGAGAGAAATGCACGTTTTGGCTTTGGCGGTCAGGCAATGACTTACATTGGTTCCGGTGCAAACAGCAACGGTCTTAAGGCTGCCTTCTTTGACAAGGAGTCATACGATAAGTTCCTCCTCTCAAAGGGTGATTTTGAACTCCTGGAGGAGAAAGAGAAGGGTGACAAACCTAAACCGGGTCCGGGCGTTAAACCTGAGGGAAAGCCTGAGGGTAAACCTGATGGCAAACCTGGAGATAAGAAAGATCTTAAGAAGCCTGAGCCTAAGAAAGAGGTTAAGCCTATCTTTTTTGATGACTTCGATATGATTGAGACCCGCATTGCGGATGTCAGAACAGACGGTCAGCCAATGGATTACGCCTTCACAAAAGACGGTAAGAAAGTTTACTATCTGCGCAGCGGTGAGAAGGGAATGGAGCTTTGGGTTGCAGATACCCGTAGCCGTGAGAGCAAGCGTGTAGGACAGGGCAACGTTGGTATGATGAGAAGCATTGAACTCAGCAAGGATGAGAAGAGCATCTTTGGATTGCGCAACGGCGCTCCTGTTAAGATAGATGTAATGAGCGGTATGCCAAAGCCTGTTGCCATTGCCGGCAAGATGGAGTTGGACGCTGCAGGCGAGCGCGCCTATATGTTTGACCACATGTGGCTGCAGGTTACCAAAAAGTTCTATGATCCTAAGATTCACGGTATTAACTGGAAGATGTATCACGATGAATATGCAAAGTTCCTCCCTTACATCAACAACAACTATGATTTCCAGGTACTTCTGAGTGAGCTTCTGGGAGAGCTTAACGCTTCTCACACAGGCGGCCGCTACTATGCAGCAAGAGCTATGACCGGAGGTGATGCAACAGCCAACTTTGGAATGCTTTATGACGAGACCTATACCGGTGACGGTATTAAGGTTACAGCCATCATTCCTAACGGCCCTGCAGACAAACTCTCCAACAAGATTAAACCGGGAGACGTCATTACTGCCATTAATGGTGAGAGCATTCCTGCAACTGAGAACTATTACAAGTACCTCAACAACCTTGCAGGTGTAAACACCATTGTATCAGTTAAATCTGCAGACGGCAAGACCTTCACTCAAACCCTCCGTCCTGTTGCCGAGTCTTCACTTGGAAATCTTATGTACCAGTGGTGGGTTAGAAGAATGGAGAAGATGGTTGAGGAGATGTCCGGCGGAAAACTTGGTTACGTTCACGTTGAAGGAATGAACCAGCAGAGTTACCGCACTATCTATAACCGCCTGGGTGGCAGACACGTAAAGAAAGAGGCAGTTATTGTAGATACCCGTTTCAACGGCGGCGGCTGGCTTCATGATGAACTTGTAACTCTCCTGGGTGCAAAGACCTATATGCGCTATGCTCCTCAGGGTGAGCTGCTTGATGACGGCGAGCCTCTGGGACGCTGGCAGAAGCCAAGTGCTGTTCTTACCTGCGAGGGCAACTACTCAGACGCCTTTATGTTCCCGTTCGTTTACCAGCAGAACAAGATTGGTAAGGTTTACGGAATGCCTGTTCCGGGCACCGGTACAGCAGTATGGTGGGAGACTCAGATAGACCCTACAATTGTATTCGGTATCCCTATGATTGCCTCAATGGGCACAGACGGTGTAGTTACTGAAAACAAGCAGTTTGAACCGGACGTAAAGGTAGAACTCCCTTACAAAGACTTCCTCAACGGCAAAGACCCACAGCTTGAAGCAGCAATCAAAGGCCTGCTGAAAGAGGTGAAGTAACCGGTTGACAAAACATTATATTAATCAAAATGGGATAGCCAATTAAAAGCTATCCCATTTTAATTTACATACAAACTGTACAAAAAACGGGGGAGGGCACAGAATGGGGGAGGGCACAAATTTCGGGAGTATGATACTACTAACAGACTAGTAAAGACAAGACAAATAGACCTAAATTCACTAGGATGTACATTATAACAAGATATCCATGAAATGTTTTATGTTTCTCGTTTATAAATAGTTGTTCGTACTTTTGGGCAGTATCCTCTTTTATAATAATTCTGGTAATAATTAGGGATAATAATAGAGTAGATATAATAATAGAATTGTTAGTTTTTAAGTCAAATAAGCATTTCAGTATAAGATTGGTTAACGCCAGTAAACCATATCCCCAAAATGCAGTAATCACAATACCAGAACCAAAACTTCTGCTTCTTGATTCAAACCAATTATGATAGAATTTTGATGAACGATAAAAAATATAGTATAGAATGTGTTTCATAGGAGCTATTTAAATGGCTGATTTTCAGGAAGCCAATAGGTATTGTTTTCTATTTGAGGCATTAATGTATTTTCTTTCCAGTAATAAAAGAGCCCTTTACCCCCTAGAGGGAGATAACATAGTATCATACTTATTTTTTCACAAGATAATGAATTCCTAATTAAGATTAATAAGAATTTGTAAAAAAGAACAGGTAACATCTCATTTAGACATTACCTGTCCCCTTTGTAAAGCGGTTTGCACTAACTTATGGAAACAAGGGAAATGTTAATCTCTTTGGAATCTGCTATAGTTTCCTCAATAAAGGCCTCTATCTCGCTGTTGAATAAGTAATTGTAATTGTTCATGGTTTTATATTTTTTATTGTTAATATCTCTGTTGTTTTAATTTCACGGTGCAAAGATAGAGTGGCGTTTTGACAGGCTGTGTCAAATGGCGAATTTAGAGTTAAAATTTTTTTGGAGGAAGATTTTTCTTAATTTTGAGAGAAATAGTTAGTGGATATGACAGATATTTTGATAATTATTCTTTTCTGTGTACTGGTGGTTTCACTGGTGATTATGTTTCTCTTAACTTCAAAACAACAGAGAGTTATAAAGGGGCTAAAGGAGAGTAATGATACTTTCTTTAAGGATCTTGCGTCTCAGATGAAAGAGTATCACAAAGAGAATAAGGATGATTATGAAAGGGCGCAAACATCTCAGCGTGAGGAACTTTCTGAGAGGATAAAGGACTTTAACAACTCATTCAGCGAGACTCAGAAACTGCAGTTGGACAAGATGCAGATTTTGCAGACAGAGCGTCTGAAGGCAATGGAGAGCAAACAGGATGAGAGGCTTAAGTCTCTGGAGGAGAGCCAGAAAGAGAGGCTGCTCTCTATTGAGAAGACACAGGCGGGAATGGTGCAGAGTACTGAAAAGAGTCTGGAGAAGATGAGGGCCACTGTTGAGGAGAAGCTGGATAAGACTCTGAATGAGAGAATTAGCAAAAGCTTTGAAACCGTGGGGAATCAACTGGACAGTGTGAAGACAGGCCTTACACAGATGAGAGAGCTTGCAAAAGATGTGGGAGGATTGAAGAAAGTGCTGAGCAATGTTAAGATGAGAGGAGGCTTGGGAGAGGTGCAACTGCAGATGCTGCTGGAGCAGTATCTTGCTCCGGGTCAGTTTGTTGCAAATGCCCATACCGGAGCGGACAAAAGTGCGGTTGTGGAGTTTGCGGTACGTTTTCCGGGGCAGGACGGGAATCCGGTTCTGCTTCCTATAGACTCCAAGTTCCCTAAGGATAAATATGATGCTCTGTTGGAGGCTTACGACAGCGGAGATAAGGAGAGGATAGATGCTGTGCGTAAGGAGTTTACAGCGGCCGTAAAACAGGAGGGAAAGAACATAAGCAAGTATATCAACGTTCCGGAGACTACCCGCTTTGCAATTATGTTCCTTCCGTTTGAGGGGTTGTATGCAGAGATAGCAAGAGATGCTTCACTTCTGGAAACCCTTCAGCGTGAGTTTAATGTGACGGTTGCAGGACCAACCAACCTGGCCGCTATGCTCAACAGTTTTCAGATGGGATTTAAGACTCTGGCAATTCAGAAGAAGGGGAATGACGTGTGGAAGGTGCTTGGTGAGGTGAAGACGGAGTTTGGTAAGTTTGGAGATATGCTCCAGAAGGCAAAGGGAAAGATTGAGGGAGGATTGAAGGATATGGATACTCTGATTTCCACCAGAACAAATCAGATTAACCGTAAACTTAAGGACGTGGAGGCGCTTCCTACCGCAGAAGAGGCTCCGCGTTATATTGAAGAAGAATAGGAAAGTTGTTGTAACTTTGCCGCAAATAAAAGTTTTTGACTATGGATATTTCAAACGAATTGGCAATACTCCAGGGTGAGCAAAAGAGAGCTAAAATTGCAAGCAACTGGCTGCCAAGATATACTAAGAGACCGTTGGATAGTTTTGATGATTGTATTCTGCTGACAAACTTTGGCAAATATGTAGATCTGTTTGCGGAAAAGTTTGGTGTTGAGGTCTTAGGAAAAGATTCCAATATGCCTAGTGCAAGTGCGGAGGGAATCACAATCATTAACTTTGGAATGGGAAGCCCTAATGCAGCAACCATTATGGATCTTCTAAGTTCCGTTCATCCAAGGGCTTGCCTCTTCCTAGGTAAATGCGGAGGAATAGACAGACATACAAAGATAGGTGACCTGGTTCTTCCTATTGCAGCCATCAGAGGAGAGGGAACCTCCAATGACTACTATCCGCTGGTTGTTCCTGCTCTTCCGGCCTTCATGCTCCAGCGTGCCGTTTCATCTGCCATAAGAGACCACGGAAAGGATTACTGGACAGGAACAGTATTTACCACAAACAGAAGACTTTGGGAGCACGATGAGAACTTTAAGCAATATCTTGCTTCTACCCGTGCAATGGCGGTAGATATGGAGACTGCAACTCTCTTCATCTGCGGTTTTGCAAACCATATTCCGACGGGTGCCCTTCTTCTGGTATCTGATCAGCCAATGATTCCGGAAGGCATTAAGACGGATGCCAATGATAAGGTTGTAACTCAGAAGTTTGTAGACGATCATCTTCAGATGGGTATAGATTCCCTTAAGATGATTATTGATGAGAAGAAGACCGTTAAACACTTGAAATACGACTGGTAATGCTTAAGAGCATAGAGGTTGTTGCTGCCGTAATTGTACGTGACGGTTGCATCTTTGCAACTCAGAGAGGTTACGGGGATTTTAAAGATATGTGGGAATTCCCGGGCGGCAAAATGGAGAGTGGTGAGACGCCTCAAGATGCTCTGGTTAGGGAGATTAGAGAGGAATTGGATGCAGAAATTGCAGTAGGGGATTTGATTAGTGTTGTGGAGTATGATTATCCCGCTTTTCATCTTAAGATGCACTGCTTTCTCTGCTCTTTGAAATCTGATTTTATTCTAAAAGAACACGAATCTGCCAGATGGCTTACAAAAAAAGATCTGCGGAGCGTCAACTGGCTCCCCGCAGATCTATCTGTAATTGAGACTCTTGAGCAGAGTCTTATTTAATAATACTTCCCAGAATATCTCTTGTAATGGTACGGGTTGCAGCAGAGGTTGCATTCTTTACAATTCTCTTGCCTGTGCCCTTGCTCTTTCTCCCGGTTAATGCGTTGCCCGCCATAGTGGCAATGGCTGCGGTAACTGCGGTGATGACAGCCTTAAATACCTTACTTATAGTGGATTTACCCTTCTTCTTTGCTTTCTCCTTCTCCTCCAGTTCCTGCTGTTTCTGAATTGCAAGAGCCTCTTCCGCCTTTTTGCGTTCCTCCTCTTCTCTCTTTGCATTCTCCAGAAGAACCTCAAATGCAGACTCTCTGTCATGCACCTTATCATATTTTCCAAGTATGCGTGAAGAGTTGATAATCTGTCTTCTCTGGCTTTCATCTATTGCTCCAATCTGGCTCATTGGGAAGAGAATCTTTGCCTTCTCAACAATGGAAGGAGCACCCTTTTCATCCAGGAATGAGACCAGTGCCTCTCCCGTTCCGAGGTTCATAATTGCATCTTCAGTCTTGAATGCAGGATTTGCTCTGAAGGTCTCTGCTGCAACCTTTACAGCTCTCTGATCCTTAGGAGTATATGCTCTTAAGGCGTGCTGTACTCGGTTACCCAGCTGACCAAGAATTACTTCCGGAATATCTGTAGGAAGCTGAGAGATAAAGTATACTCCAACGCCCTTGCTGCGGATGAGTCTGATTACCTGCTCAATCTTGTCTGTCAATGACTTGGAAGTACCCTCAAAGAGCATGTGAGCCTCGTCAAAGAAGAATACCAGACGAGGAAAATCCATATCTCCAACCTCAGGCAGGTTGGTGTAAAGCTCTGAGAGCAACCAGAGTAGGAAGGTAGAATAGAGTTTAGGACGGTGCATCAGTTTATCCGCTGCAAGCACGTTCATTATTCCCTTTCCGGTTGCGGCATCTGTCTGCAGAAGATCCATAATGTCAAATGAAGGCTCTGCAAAGAAGTTGTCACCACCCTGGTTCTCAAGAGTTAACAGAGATCTCTGAATTGCACCTATACTTTGAGGAGCAATGTTTCCGTATGTGGTAGTATACTCTGCGGAATGCTGAGAAAGGTAGTTGAGCATTGAACGCAAATCTTTAATGTCATCCAAAAGGAGTCCCTTCTGGTCTGCAACCTTAAAGAGCACGTTCAGTACACCCTCCTGAGTATCATTAAGTTCCAAAATTCTGGAGAGCAGTTGAGGACCCATCTTAGAGATGGTGGATCTCATAGGATGGCCCTCTTCTCCAAAGACGTCAAAGAAGCGAACGGGGCAAGGTTGGAAATTTGGTTCAGGAATGCCGAACTCATCTTTTCTCTTCTCAATAAAGCCGCTCATCTTACCGCTTTGGCTTATACCTGAGAGGTCTCCCTTCATATCCGCCATAAAGCAAGGAACACCTGCCTGGCAGAAACTCTCCGCTATAACTTGCAGAGTGACAGTCTTTCCGGTACCCGTGGCTCCGGAGATGAGGCCGTGGCGGTTAGCCATCTTTCCAATCATGGAGATTGGACCGTTGTCTGAATGAGCTATATAAAGCCCGCGTTCTTTGTCGTACATATTTGAATTGAAACTAGTAAATAAACTCTTTTGCAGAGAAATCCCAAGGCTTGTATGGCGTGCGTGGGAATCTTCTCTCAAACTCTTTTATGAGTTCATCTCTGAACTTAGGATGTGACAGACCAATAAGCATTCTTGCTCTGTCTCTGAGACTTGCACCCTTAAGGTGAGCAATACCATACTCAGTGATAACATAATCAATGTCATCTCTTGGAGTTGTAATTCCTGCACCCTCTGTAAGGAACGGCTTAATACGAGACATCTCTCCGTGTTTTGCAGTAGAAGGGAATGCAAGAATTGCCTTGCTGGTCTTGTTCCATGAAGCGCCTCTTATGAAGTCTACCTGTCCGCCTGTTCCGCTATATATCTTAAGACCAATGGTTTCTGCGGTGCTCTGGCCCTGGAGGTCCATCTCAAGAGCGGAGTTGATAGATACAAAGTGATCCATCTGGCAGATAGTTCTTGGGTCATTGCAATAACTAACAGGGTACATCAAAACATCCGGGTTATGGTCTACAAAGTCATACAACATCTGTGATCCCATAAGGAAGCCGGTAACCAGTTTACCGGGATGTAATTTCTTCTTAGCATTGGTAATGACACCCTTCTTAACCAGCTCAACCACACCGTCTGAGAACATCTCGGTATGAATACCAAGATCCTTCTTGTTGGTCATAAAATGGAGTGCTGCATCCGGTATGGCACCAATACCCAACTGAAGTGTTGCACCGTCTTCAACCAATGAAGCACAGTACTCTCCAATCTTCTCCTCAACAGGTCCTATGTTTGGCTTAGGAAGCTGGAACATAGGCTTTGAGGTAGGTACAATGTAATCTATCTTTGAGATGTGAACAAGGCAGTCTCCGTATCCGAGGAACGGCATCTGATCATTCATCTCTGCCATAATAATCTTTGCACGGTCTACAGCCAACTTGGTGTAATCTACAGAGATACCGAGGGAGCAATAACCGTCCTCATTAGGAGGGGTTACTGTAACCATTGCTACATCAATAGGATATTTTGTATCAAACCAGTCACCAATCTGATGGTAATAGTAAGGAACAAAATCTCCGCGGTCATCATTAAGACCCTCTCTGGTATTACCGTGAGCAAAGTTTGTGATGTGACGGAAGTGTCCGTAACCCTCAGGCTGCATGTAAGTTGCAGGGTGAAGCGTTACCATGTGATAGATGTCAACATCTGTAAGCCTGTCTCTCTGATCCATCATTGCAAGAGGAATCTCCTGAGGCGCTGCTGCAGAGTGACCCAATACTATATTCATTCCACTCTGAATAGCACTCGCTGCTACGTCAGGCGTAACGATACGGTCTTTGTATTTTTCTAACCAATCCATATTGTTTGTCTTTTAATTTAATCGTAAAACTTTGAGTTCAATTCCCAAATATAAGAAATTTTCTCCTTTTCCCATAATAATTTTAATAAGAAAGCAGAAAAAAGGGAGGCAACCTTTCGGTTACCTCCCTTCTCTTGCTTTAGGGTTGGGCTTATTTGACCTCCTCAAAGTCTACATCTGTTACCTCACCGTCTTTGCTTCCACCCTGATTGGATGAACCGGCATTGGCGTTAGGGTCATAACCACCCTGAGTTCCCGGGTTAGGGCCCTGCTGAGCACCGGCAGCCTTAGCCATATCCTCGCTTGCAGCGTGCCATGCCTCATTAAGCTGATTCATAAGGTTATCCAGTTCTGCAAAGTTCTTAGCCTGGTGAGCCTCCTTCAGTTTCTTGGTAGCCTCCTCAATCTTAGCCTTCTTGTCTGCAGGAATCTTGTCTCCGTAATCCTTGAGGTTCTTCTCACTTGCAAATACCTGAGCATCTGCATTGTTGAGTTTGTCTGCCTTCTCTCTCTCAGCCTTATCTGCCTGCTCGTTGGCCTTTGCCTCGTCTCTCATTCTCTTAATCTCAGCCTCGCTAAGTCCGCTGGAAGCCTCAATTCTGATCTGCTGCTCCTTACCGGTTCCCTTATCCTTTGCAGATACGTTAAGAATACCGTTGGCATCAATATCAAAGGTAACTTCAATCTGAGGGACACCTCTTGGTGCAGGCATAATGCCGTCCAGGTGGAATCTTCCGATAGACTTGTTACCTGAAGCCATAGGACGCTCGCCCTGGAGTACGTGAACCTCTACAGATGGCTGATTATCAGATGCAGTAGAGAAGATCTGACTCTTGCGGGTAGGGATGGTGGTGTTGGCCTCAATCAGTTTTGTAAATACGCCGCCAAAGGTCTCAATACCCAATGACAGAGGAGTTACATCCAACAGAAGGACATCCTTAACGTCACCTGCCAAAACTCCGCCCTGGATAGATGCGCCAATTGCAACAACCTCATCCGGGTTAACGCTCTTATTAGGCTCTTTTCCAAAGAAATCCTTAACCATCTGCTGTACTTTTGGAATACGGCTTGAACCGCCAACCAAAAGAACCTCGTTAATGTCGGATGCGCTGAGGTGAGCGTCTGCCAAAGCTTTGCGGCAAGGCTCAATGCACTTCTGGAAGTAAGGGTCTGCAAGTGCCTCAAACTTAGCTCTTGTGAGAGTCTTTACAAGGTGCTGAGGAACGCCGTCAATTGGCATGATGTAAGGAAGGTTGATCTCTGTAGTAGTCTGGCTAGAGAGCTCAATCTTAGCCTTTTCTGCAGCCTCTTTAAGTCTCTGAAGAGCCATAGGATCTTTGCTGAGATCTGCGCCGGAGTGGTCATTCTTAAACTCCTCAACCAACCAGTCAATGATAACGTGGTCAAAGTCATCACCTCCCAGGTGGGTATCACCGTTGGTAGATTTAACCTCAAACACGCCGTCACCGAGTTCAAGGATAGAGATATCAAATGTACCTCCACCAAGGTCAAACACAGCCACTTTAGCATCCTTCTCCTTCTTGTCCAGACCGTATGCAAGTGCCGCTGCGGTAGGCTCGTTGATGATTCTCTTTACGTTAAGACCTGCAATCTCTCCGGCCTCTTTGGTTGCCTGACGCTGAGAGTCTGTAAAGTAAGCAGGAACTGTAATGACAGCCTCTGTAACTGTCTGTCCCAGATAGTCTTCTGCGGTCTTCTTCATCTTCTGAAGAATCATTGCAGAAATCTCCTGCGGTGAGTAGAGTCTTCCGTCAATATCAATTCTAGGAGTGTTGTTATCACCCTTTGCAACCTTATACGGTACTCTTGCTATCTCTGTCTGAACCCTGTCATAAGTCTCACCCATAAATCTCTTTATGGAGTAGATGGTCTTGGTAGGGTTAGTAATTGCCTGACGTTTAGCAGGATCTCCAATCTTTCTCTCGCCGCCCTGTGTAAATGCCACAACAGATGGGGTAGTTCTTTTACCCTCGCTGTTGATGATAACGGTAGGCTCGCTGCCTTCCATTACTGAGACACAACTGTTAGTTGTTCCCAAGTCGATTCCGATAATTTTTCCCATAATTATATCTCCTTTTTTTGTTTTTTCTTTTTTTTGCTCCGCGATGGATATACTCCATTTCTGTGCCACTCCAAATAACCGACAATTTTCTGCCATTTTGACAAAAATAAAAAAGGGTGGCCGCCAGGCCACCCTTTAAGCATTCGGAACAATATGCTTAGTGTCTTGAAACTATTGTCAGCTCATCTCCAATATCCAGGCAGTTTTTGATATCCTTGCCTCCGCTTACAACCTTACAGAATGTAACGTCCGCTCCCTCAATCTTCTTCACTTTGATTCTGCCAAGATAGGTGTGGGCCTCTCTGCCGGCTACAATCTTTCTCTTGTAGACGCCAAAGGTAAGACCTTCATAGAGTCTGTGAGCCGAGCCGAGGTCAATGTAAACCTCTTTCTGACGGTTGTTTCTCTCTCCGGCTCTCTCAATGATAGTTGCATAGAGAGGGTAGCAGGAGTCAAAATATCTTCTTACCTGACCAGGTAATCTTTCAATGGCCTTATTCAGAGACTCGTCTCTTGTGTTGTACCAGTAAGAGTTCTGAGAGTCTGTGCTTCTGAAAGTTACGGTATTTATAATGTGTCCGTCAGTTATAGATTTGATATTTACCAAAACGGTAACGTCTGCACGGTAGAGCTCTCTTGTCTTCTTAATCTTCTTTTTCTTGTCTTTAGGATCCTGAACCTCGTAAGTCTCAACCTTTGAGGTAGTTGATATGGTTCCTATTGTGCCGTCTACAAGAATGGCGTATTTAGGATTATCCACATCAGGCTCAAACGGACGGTCCATAACTCTCAGTCTGAAAGACCAGCTCATTCCCCTTACCAGGTTGGATCTTACAGATTCTGCTCTACCATCGTGATACTGAGTTACTTCTCCGGTAGCAACAGCGGCAATAACATCCAAAACCTTTGAACCTGCAGAGGTGTTGTGTGACTGAGGAGTGTATGTAAAGTCACCAATGAATACATTGATCATGTGATTTCTATCCGGATTGACATTGGATTTTACCTCCATTTGTGCCAAATCTGCATCATCATCCTGAGCAAAAAGAGCCGATGGAAGTGCGCAAAGCAGCAAGAGTGCAATTGCTGAGAGTTTGATAATACCTTTCATAGTTTTACTGTTTGTACCTTACAAAGATAAGATTATTGGTTGCATATCCATAATAATAGTGGTAAAAAGTATAAATTTGTGGAGCGAACAATGGAGGGAATTCAGAGTAAATACAGAGTTTTAGAGGTTGAGGAGTTTAATGACATCTCCTCCAGAATCCTCTATGAAGACAATCACTATCTTATTGTAAATAAGAGGAGTGGGGAGATTGTGCAGGGAGACAAAACCAATGACGAACCTCTGAGCGAGACTCTCAAATGCTTTATTGCTCAAAGAGATAAAAAAGCGGGGAATGTCTTTATGGGAGTTGCCCACCGCCTGGACCGTCCTGTGAGCGGAGCGGTTCTCTTTGCAAAAACCTCCAAAGGATTGGAGAGAATTAACGCTCTGATAAGAGAGGGCAGACTCCATAAGACCTACTGGGCACTCACTCAAAAGCCGGATTATCAGGTATCTATCGGGGAGAAAAAAGAACTCAGAGATTTTATGAGCAGAGATGAGAAGGCAAATAAGTCCTTCATATTCAAAGGTAAGGGAGTTCCTCCAAAAGATTATAAAGAGGCGGTTTTAAGGTACAGGGTTTTAAAAGAGACAGATAATTACCTGCTTACGGAGGTGGAACTGCTTACCGGCCGTCATCATCAGATACGCTGCCAACTCTCAAACGTTGGTATGCCAATTAAGGGAGATCTTAAATACGGTGCCAGGCGTTCCAATAGAGACGGCTCTATCTCATTGCACGCCAGAAAGATAGAGTTTGTACATCCTATAGGGGTTAAGGATGCTAAGGGTAACAGTACGGGTAATGAGAAAGTGATATCTGTTGAGGCTCCTCTTATGGGGGAGATGCAACATATTGTAAATGATTCAATAGAAGTATGAAAAGAGCGGTTATAATGGGAGCTACTTCCGGAATGGGAAGCAAAGTTGCTTGCCTTTTGGCAGAGAAGGGATGGAGATTGGGCATTGCCGGAAGAAGAGAAGAAAACTTAAAAGAGCTGCAGGAAAAGTTTCCGCAAAACGTTGTCTATGAGGTTGTAGACATAAATGAAGAGGAGGCTCCGAGCCGCCTTCTTTCTCTCATAGATAAGTTGGGAGGTATGGATCTTTACTTCCACGTAAGCGGAGTAGGAAGGCAGAACAGAGAGCTTGAGCCTCAGATAGAGATTATGACTACCCAGACCAACGTTGTGGGTTTTACCAGAATGGTTACCGCTGCCTTCAACTACTTTAAAGAGAAGAACAACGGCTACGGCCATCTTGCCGTAATCAGTTCAATTGCAGGTATTAAGGGACTCAGCCACGCTCCTTCATACTCCGCCACCAAGAGCTTTGACAACACATACATTCAGGCTCTTGCACAACTTGCCCACTCACAGAAACTCCATATCAAGTTTACAGATATACGCCCCGGCTTTGTAGATACTCCGCTTCTGGACACCGTAAAGCACCACTACCCAATGCTTATGGATGTAGATTATGTTGCCGGAAAAATTGTAAGAGCAATTGAAAAACAGAAGAGGGTAAAGGTCATTGACTGGCGTTACAGAATCCTTGTATTCTTCTGGAAACTAATCCCTAACTGTATCTGGGAAAGAATGAAGATTTAACGCCGGCTTCGAATCTCTGTAGAAGATATGTTGTTCAGAGGGGCGTTCTCCAGGTAGGTGGCCTTATATTTTCTGCAGAGCGTCTTAACTCTGTAACCTTTTCTTGGATAGACTATTACGTGGTAGTTCTTTAAGATTTCCTCACCCAGATACCAGCGTGGCATTGCTGCAAAACTGTCTGCTCCCACAACAATTGTGTACTCGTTGTTAGGGTGGAGCTTTTTAAGCTCGTTCATTGTGTTGTAGGTGTAGAGCGGTTCCTTAAGGTGGAACTCTATATCATTGATATATACCTTTTTGAACTTGGTGTTTGATGCCTCGGCTTTGGCTTTCAGGGTGCGGTTGAACTCTCTGATTTCTTTCTTCAGCCTTTTGAGTCTTTGATAGGGGTCTTCCAGTATTCCCTTCTCTTTAAAGGGGTTGTGAGGACTGAGCACCATTTCAAAGCGGTCTGTATTGCAGTTTGTTATCACATATTCCGCAACCGCAAGATGCCCGTAGTGCAGGGGATTGAATGAGCCAAAATATAGAGCTACCCGTTTCACTTCTTGCCTGTGATTTTTGCAATAAACTTGCAGAAGAGGCACTCTTTTTCCGCTCCGCAGATACGGCAGCGGCGCTTAGAGTTTTTAGGTCTGAATCCGGTGAACTCCTCCACAATCTTATCTGCCTTGGCAAATGAGTCTTCCAGTTTGTCATTTACCAGAATGGTGTCAAACTGAGGAGCGTAGGTCATCTCCTGAGCGGCCTTGGCAACTCTTGTCTGGATGGCCTGGTCCGTATCCGTTCCTCTGGCTCTCAGTCTCTGCTCCATAACCTCCAGTGACGGCGGCTGGATAAAGACGGTGTATGATTTTTCTCCGAATATCTTTTTAATGTTAACTCCTCCCTTAACGTCTACGTCAAAGAGAATTACGTTGCCCTTGGCCCAGATTCTCTCAACCTCGCTCTTAAGCGTTCCGTAGAATGAACCGGGGTAAACCTCCTCATATTCAACAAATTCCTTGTTGGCTATTCTCTGTTTGAACTCCTCAACGGAGAGGAAGTAGTAATCCTTGCCGTTCTCCTCCTTGCCTCTTGGTGCTCTGGATGTTGCAGAGACGGAAAACTCCAGGTTGTCAAAGTTCTCCAAAAGATGTCTTACTATTGTAGTTTTGCCGGCCCCGCTCGGAGCAGAGAATACCATTACCTTGTTCTTCATAATTACAATTTATAACTATGTGCAAAGTTAATAATAATTACTACTTTTGCGGCGGTTTTAAGGAGGGAGGGGTGTGGTTTTTTATTGAGAGTACGAAATTTTGATTATTAAAAATATATAAAAGCAATTATTATGGTATCTTACAAAGAGTTAGGTCTTGTTAACACCAGAGAGATGTTTGCAAAGGCAGTAAAGGGCGGATATGCCATTCCGGCCTTCAATTTCAACAATATGGAGCAGTTGCAGGCCATTATTAAGGCTGCTGCAGAGAAGAGATCTCCTGTTATTCTTCAGGTTAGTAAGGGAGCCAGAAACTATGCAAACCAGACACTTCTGAGATATATGGCTCAGGGTGCAGTTGAGTATGCAAAGGAACTGGGTTGGGAGAATCCTCAGATTGTTCTCCATCTGGACCACGGTGATTCATTTGAGCTTTGCAAGAGCTGCGTAGATATGGGCTTCTCATCCGTTATGATTGACGGTTCCGCTCTTCCTTATGATGAGAACGTTGCACTTACAAAGAAGGTTGTAGATTACGCTCATCAGTATGACGTAACCGTTGAGGCTGAGTTGGGAGTGCTTGCAGGCGTTGAGGATGAGGTTGCTGCAGAGGAGTCTCATTACACTCGTCCTGAGGAGGTTATAGACTTCACAAGCAAGACCGGATGTGACTCTTTGGCTATCTCAATTGGTACTTCTCACGGTGCTTACAAATTTAAACCTGAGCAGTGCACAAGAGACCCTAAGACAGGTCTTTTGGTTCCACCTCCATTGGCATTTGACGTACTTGAGGAGATTGAGAAGAAACTCCCTGGATTCCCAATCGTACTCCACGGATCTTCTTCAGTACCACAGGAGTATGTTAAGATTATTGACGAGAACGGCGGTAAACTTCCGGATGCGGTAGGTATTCCTGAGGAGCAGCTGAGAAAGGCGGCAAAGAGTGCAGTTTGCAAGATTAACATTGACTCAGACTCACGTCTTGCTATGACCGCTATGATCCGCAAGGTATTCAATGAGAAACCTGGCGAGTTTGACCCTCGTAAATATCTGGGCCCTGCAAGAGACGAGATGCAGAAGCTTTATGAGCACAAGATTGTAAACGTACTTGGTTCAGACGGTAAGGCTTAGTGGCTGTAAAAGCAATATTTTTTGATATAGACGGAACCTTGGTTTCCTTTAAGACTCACAGAGTTACAGAGAGCAATGTGCGCGTTCTGAAGGCTCTGAGAGAAAAGGGAATCAAGGTTTTCATTTCTACCGGCCGAATGGTTAAGATGACCGGTGTTCTGGATGGGTTGCAGTTTGACGGCTACGTAGCAAATAACGGAGCAACCTGTTATGACAAGGATAAAAAGATGCTCTTTGGAAGGAGGCTGCCTGAGAGCCAACTTGAGGCTATCTATAAACGCCTGAAAGATACTAGTTTGCCTCAATTCCCTCTCTCCTTTATGTGTTCGGATGACTACTATCTTAACCGCCAGTCTGATGTGGCTGAGGAGATTGCAAGAGTGGTAGGGGTTGCTCCTCCGGTGGTTCTGCCTTTGGAGGAGATAATTGAGAAGGATGTGTACCAGATGTGTATCTATCTGAGGGGAAGAGAATTGGATGAACTAATGAGAGACTGGCTTACGGGCTGCACCGCCAGCGTCTGGAATCCGCTCTTTGCAGATGTGAACGAGACGGGAGTAACAAAGGCCTACGGCATAGACAAGATGCTGGAACTCTTTAAGATAGACCTTGAAGATACGCTCTCCTTCGGAGACGGCGGGAATGACGTCCCAATGCTTGAGCATACCGGAATAAGCGTCTGCATGGGCAATGCCACAGACGATGTACGCGCCGCCTCAGACTATGTTACGGAAGATGTTGATTCTGACGGAGTTGAAAAGGCCCTGCTACGCCTCGGAATTCTGTAGTTCTATCTGAACTGTTTGAGTATTAAGAAGGTACTCATTATCACGATTACTATTGTCACAAAGACCTTTATGAACTTCTCTCCGCCCTTTATGGAGGCGTAAGAGCCTGCCACGCCGCCGATTATGTTGCCTATGGCATAGATCAGTGCAATGGTCCAGTTAACCTGTCCGTAAATGATGAAGACCGCCAAAGCCAGTGGGGTATAGATGGTTACGGCAAACTGCTTTATGGCGTTTGAGCGAATCATATCCAGCCCCAGGAAGAAGAAACTACCGAACATAATTAGCAGTCCCACTCCGGAGTGAGTAAAGCCGCCGTAAACTCCTATGACGGTAAATATCAGGAAGATGAGAAGGTTTGAATTCTTTGATTCCGTGTTGATTCTGGCAAAACGGCTCTTGTCTATGAAAAGGAGCAGGCAAATTATCGGGAGGAGGATAGCCATAACTATCTCAATCACTTTTACTTTCAGCACGGCGGCCAAAAGTGCTCCAAAGATGGCACCCAGCCCTACGGGTATGCCCACCTTCCAGCCGGTCTTGACATTGAGGTAGCCCTTTTTCTTAAAGATGGCGCTTGTTGTAATGAACTGAAGCAGAACGCCTACGCGGGTTGTACCGTTGGCTACGTTAATAGGCAGACCCATCATCATAAAGAGGCCGTAGGAGAGGGCGGTTGCCATTCCAGCAATGGTGTTTATGAAGCCCACAAAAATGCCCACGGAGATGAGCAGGATTATCATCCTGTAGTCCGTTACGGGAGTGGTGGCAAGAAATGTCTGAATCTGCTCAATCATTGTTGTGG
The DNA here is from genome assembly GCA_017618115.1 of Bacteroidales bacterium. Taxonomy (GTDB): domain Bacteria; phylum Bacteroidota; class Bacteroidia; order Bacteroidales; family UBA932; genus Egerieousia. The sequence continues at coordinate 82,023 of JAFZUX010000024.1, forward strand.
GTGTCAAATCGTCAACAAATGTAGCCATTATTGTTAATCTATGACAAATTGTCCTCTCCCAATATATAAGTGTGGGAGTGGCAAAAGATTTGTCCTATCTTTGGGCGTTCAAAAATTAGGATTATGTCACATAAAAATAAGAAGAAAATGACCTCCGAGGAGGTTGTAGAAGAAAACAAGACTGTTGCAGAGCAGGAAGAGTCTGCTGCAAAGGAGGCCGAAAGCGCAGAAGAGAGTGCAGAGAATACCCTTCAAAAGGCTGTAGATGAGCTTAAAGCTGCCTTGGATACTCAGAAGGAGGCGGTAGAGGCTCAGAAGAAGGAGTATCATTATCTGATGGCAGAGTTTGACAATTTCCGCCGCCGTTCCGCACAGGAGAAGTTGGAACTGGTAGATACTGCCGCCAAGGGGGTTATCAAGGATCTGCTTCCGGTTGTGGATGACTTTGAGAGAGCTTTGGAGGCTCTTTCCAAGGCTGAGGGAAGCGAGGCTGCAAAAGAGGGTACGGAACTCATTTACAAGAAGTTGGTGGGCACTCTCAAGTCTAAGGGACTGGAGGAGATAGAGGCTGTAGGTAAGGAGTTTGATACGGACGAACACGAGGCGGTTGCACAGATTCCGGCTCCTGAGGAGAAGCTCAAAGGCAAGGTAGTTGAGGTTGTGCAGAAGGGTTACAAGCTGGGCGGCAAGGTTATCCGTTTTGCAAAAGTTGTTATTGGAATTTAATCGGGGATAAAGATGGCAGAAAAAAGAGATTATTACGAGGTGTTGGGCGTCTCCAAAGACGCTTCTGCTGAGGATATTAAGAAGGCGTACCGTAAACTTGCGCTTCAGTATCATCCGGACCGTAATCCGGGAAACAAAGAGGCTGAGGAGAAGTTTAAGGAGGCGGCGGAGGCATACGACGTGCTCTCAGATGATGCAAAGAGAAAGCGTTATGACCAGTTTGGCTTTGCAGCTGAAGGTGCAGGCGGATTCGGCGGAGGACAGGGCTTCTCTGTAGAGGATATCTTCCGCAACTTTGGAGATATATTCGGAGGCAGATTCGGCGGCGGTGGCGGATTCGGAGATATATTCGGAGATATGTTCGGCGGAGGCGGCTCCGGCGGTGGAAGACGTGTGGAGCGTGGCAGCGATATCCGTATCCGTATGAAGCTGACACTGGAGGAGATAATGACCGGTGTGGAGAAGAGAGTTAAGGTGACAAAACTGGTTGCCTGCCCGGATTGCGGCGGTAAAGGTGCTGCCAGTGAGGCGGATATAAAGACCTGCCCGGATTGTAAGGGAACAGGATATGTTGTCCGTACTGCCCGTTCAATCTTTGGAATTACCCAGACACAGTCTCCTTGTCCTCGCTGTAACGGAACCGGTAAGGTGATTGAAAAACCTTGCCGTAAATGCGGCGGAAGCGGACTTGTTAAAGCGCCGGAAGAGATTGTATTTAAGGTTCCTGCAGGCGTTGCTCAGGGTATGACTCTTACCGTTCAGGGCAAGGGAAATGCAGCCCGCAACGGAGGCATAAACGGAGACCTCTTTGTTGCCATTGAGGAGGAACCTCACAAAGATTTTGAGAGAGACGGTAATGACTTGATATATCCGCTCTTTATAAGTATTCCGGATGCAATTAACGGCTGCGAGGCGGAGATTCCGGCAGTAACCGGCAAACTCAAGATAAAGATTCCGGCCGGAACTCAGAGCGGTACAGACCTAAGAATCAGAGGAAAAGGAGTGCCTGACGTTAACGGTTACGGAAAGGGAGACCTCCACGTCTATGTTCAGGTGTGGATTCCAACCAAACTCACTGCTGAGGAGAAGGCGCTGGTGGAGAAACTCAAAGGGTATCCGTCCTTTACTCCAATCCCGTCAAAGTCTGACCGTCAGAGTTTTATAGATAAGATAAAGAGGTTCTTCAGGTAATTGTATGAGAGTCGCTCTTTTTGCTTTTTGTACACTCTTTTCATCTTTACTCTATTCCCAAAACCTCTCCCGGCAGAGGGAGGCCGTTTCCTCTTTTGTTCTCCCGATAGAATCTTACAACGGCTTTGCCGGGACCTACGGGGAACTGAGAGGCAACCACTTCCACTGCGGTCTGGATATGAGAACCGCAGGTGTAACCGGTAAGAAAATCTTTGCTGCAGATGACGGATATGTCTCACGCATAACGGTTTCCGCCTGGGGATTCGGCAATATGATTGAAGTTACGCACCCCTCCGGCTACAGAACAATTTACGGCCACCTTCTGCGTTTTGCCCCTAAGTATCAGAAACTTGTAAGAGATAAACAATATAAGGAGAAGAGCTGGAACCAGGCCATTGATTTTCCTAAAGATTCACTTTTGGTAAAGCGCGGAGAACTGATTGCTTACTCCGGAAACAGCGGCTCCTCCGGCGGTCCGCATCTTCACTTTGAAGTCCTGGATGAGGAGGGAACTCCGGTAAACCTGCAACTTACAGATATTTACAACCTCTCGGATAAAACCTCTCCGCTAATAAGAGATGTCCGTTTTGTGGGGTGCGCCACTCTTTACGGAGCGCTCTACACATACCCGGTTCCTACGGCCAAAGATAGCGTCACTGCGGTTCCTCGTTCATTCTATGTTGCAGTGGATGCATACGATCTTATGGAGGGAACCAACGGAAAACTAGCGGTTTACAAATATGAGGTTCTGTTGGACAGCACTTTGGTTTTCTCATTTACGGAGGGCAATATTCCATATTCAACGGGCCGTTACATTGCTTCACTTTTGGATACTCCTCTCAGAAGAAGCACCTCCCGTTACTACGTTAAGACTCAGGTAGATCCAGCCAATAAGCTTTCAGATAGGATAACCGCTGAGAATGACGGAGTTATTACGCTGCAAGATACCTTAGCACATACTGTTACCGTTAAGGTTTCTGATGTTTACGGGAATCTTACCTCTGCGGATTATACCGTAAAAAGAGTTGACTCGCTCTTTACATCCGCCGTTCCTTTTGCCCCTAAGGGTGAGTTTATGAGATGGAATACGGAGAATGTATATTCATTTGAAGATCTGAAGGTTAAGATACCTGAAGGGGCACTCTACAGAGACGGTTACATAGAGATTGTTAAGGAGAAAGAGCTCTACAAAAGTTCTGCAGATATTCCTGCAATGAGCGCTCTTTGGAAGATTGGAGATGAGAACGTTCCGCTCCATAAATCTATGGAGATAGAGATGAAAGCCTCTGTGCCTGTGGGTATTAAGGACAAGGTGCTTCTGGCAAGAGTTGGAAGAAACGGCTCTCTTTCTGGCGTGGGCGGCAGTTACAATGCCCTTACCGGAATTCTGACCGCAAAGGTGGGCGGCTTTGGAAAGTACTGTGTTACAGCAGATATCATCCCTCCGGAGGTAACGGTAAGAGTGAAAGAGGGGGCCCTGGTTAAGGGTTCTTCCATAAAGATTACAATCAAGGATAAACTGTCCGGTATAGATAGTTTCAGTTGTGAGATAGACGGCCATTGGGTTGTGGCTGAGCATGATGGAAAGACAATCACACTGGAGATTCCTCTCTATGACGCCCATCTTTCCAAGGGAAGAATGCATCATCTGACGGTAACCGTTAAGGATAACGTTGGAAACAAGCAGGTTGTAAAGCGCAGTTTTAAGTGGTAAAAGTATCTGATTATGAAAAGGATATACGATTTTGAAAACGGAGTGGGCATCATTGGCCTTATGAGCGGAACCTCTCTGGACGGACTTGATATCTGTCACGCTCGTTTTTTCTTCAAAGAGGGGAAGTGGAGTTATGAGACCTTAAACGCTGAAGATGAGCCGTTTCCCGCAGAACTCAAAGAGCGCCTTGCCAGGGCTCAGAAGATGACGGCTGAGGAGTATGCGCTGCTCCATTCAGACTACGGCAGATTCCTGGGAGAGAGGGTTAAGGCCTTTATGGAGCGCCACTCGCTGATTCCCGTAACAGGCATCTGCTCAGACAGTAAGAGAGAGGTCTCCATCATAGCCTCTCACGGTCAGACCGTCTTCCACCAGCCTAACCTCTTCTTTACGGGGCAGATAGGGTGCGGCGCGGCCATTGCAGCCCTTACCGGAGTTGATGCCGTGTGTGACTTCAGAACAACGGATGTGGCACTCGGAGGACAGGGGGCTCCTCTTGTCCCGATAGGTGACCGTCACCTCTTTGGCTCGTATGACTACTGCCTAAACATCGGCGGCTTTTCCAACATCTCCTGCGAGGGACTCCTCAACGGAAAGAGCGCCCGTCTGGCTCACGATATTTCCCCTGTAAACTACGTTTTAAACCACTATACCAGGCAGATAGGGCTGGATTATGATAAGGACGGAGAGATGGCAAAAAGCGGCACTATCCATCGCGATTTGCTATCTAAACTCAACGCTCTTCCTTTCTATTCCCAGGACGGCCCTAAATCTCTTGGCAGAGAGTGGGTGGAGAAGGAGGTTATTCCGCTTATAGACAGCACTTTGAACGAGAAGGGAATGCCGCTCACTATGGCAGACAAACTGGCCACCTTTACCGAGCATGCGGCTTATCAGATATCTCTCAACACCAAGCAGATAGGGGCCAACACCCCTAAGGTTCTGGTTACCGGCGGCGGTGCCTTTAACAAGTACCTGATGGAGAGAATCCGTTTTAACGCACCCGGTTGCACCTTCATTGTGCCGGACTCCCTTACCGTAAAGTTTAAGGAGGCGCTTATATTTGCCTTCCTTGGAGCACTTTACATAGCAGATCAGCCTAACTGTATGAGTAGCGTTACCGGTGCCGCTTATGATTGTATAGGAGGAGCTATGTACAAGGCAGGAAAATAGTTGGGCGCTAATTTTGGAAGTTTGGAAATAATTTCTATTTTTGCAGTCCCAAAACCGAAGGCAACCTCTTGTATAGGCCAAGGCGGCCGTAAGACACTGAGAAATTGATTGGTAGTGCTTTTGGTACAATGTTGCTGAATTAAAATTAGAGAGAAATGGATTTAATTAAAGTAGCTCAGCAGGCTTTTGCCGGAGAGCAGAAAGAATTTCCTGCATTTAAGGCAGGTGACACAATTACAGTCACTTACAAGATTAAAGAGGGTGACAAGGAGAGACTCCAGAACTTTAAAGGCGTTTGCATTCAAAGACGTGGAGAGGGTGCTACTCAGACATTCACCGTAAGAAAGATTTCCAACGGTGTAGGCGTTGAGAGAATTTTCCCTTTGTTCTCACCTTTCATAGATAAGATCTCTGTAGATAAGGTTGGTAAGGTAAGAAGAGCTAGAATCTTCTATCTGCGTGACCTCACCGGTAAGAAAGCCCGCATTAGAGAGAAGAGTTTCGCTCGCGGAGCTGAGGCTAAAACTGAGGCTGAGTAATCAGTTCCCTCTATATCTGGCTCCGTAGCTCAATTGAATAGAGCATCTGACTACGGATCAGAAGGTTGCAGGTTTGAGCCCTGCCGGAGTCACAAAAAAAGAGAAGACCATTTGGTCTTCTCTTTTTTTGTGACTTGTTACAATTTAAATTACCTTTAATCTCTAAAATAAAAATAGGGGTATGAAAAAGGTTCTTTTTATTGTGCTGATGGTTGTGTCCTGTATGCAGTTGGGTGCGCAGACTCATCGGGATTCCGTTATTAATCAGGCACGTTATCTTAAAAGTATTTTCCGCACGGATGATGCAATTGAGTTGCTCTCAACTTTGGTGCAGCCTGAGGCTATGGATGAGGGGGTGCTGGCGGAGTTGGCAGACTGCCATTTCCAAAGTGGTGCCTATGACAATGCCGTAGGAAACTATTTCATACTCTCTTCACTTGCACCAAATAACCTCCTTTACAAGATAAGACTGATGCAGGTTTATTACAGGCTTCAGGCTTATCCTCAGAGCATTAAGGCCGCTCAGGATGCTCTGCAACTGGATTCCATTCCGGCAGTTTTCAGTTATATAGGAGACAGTTTCAAGCAGATGAAGCAGGCGGATTCCGCTCTTTGCTATTACCGTAAGGCTCTGGAACTTAAGCCTATGAATGAGGCGGTTCTATCCAAGGCCATGGGTATTCTTATAGACAAAAAAGAGTATGACGGCGCTATAGCAATCAGTGAGCCTTTCCTTGAGGAAGATCCTGACAACAGTACCATTGCAACTCTAAAAGGGATAGCTCTCTATAGAAACAGTGAATATGAACCTGCTATTAAAGTATTTCAGCATCAGGAAGATATAGGGAATGACTCCTACGCTACGCACTTTTTCCTGGGGCAATGCTACTGGCATACACAAACGCTGTATAGGGCTGAGCAGGAGCTTCTTGCCGCCTGGGAAATTGATTCTTCAGATGTGAATCTGGCATACTCCATTGCTGCGCTTAAAGCAGATTTTACATATCCGTTTGGAGAAGATGTAAAACCGTGGCTTGACAAAGCTTGGGATATGATTCAACCTGATTCTTCAATGGTTTCACGTATTCACCAGCAATACGGTTTGGGATATTATAAAAGACAGGATTCCTGGGACAAAGCCATTGAGCATTACAAAGAGGCCTTACGCTATAATCCAAAGCTGATTTCCGCCATTGTTACAATAGCCTATTGCTATCATATTAAGAAAGATTACAAGCAGGCGGTCAAATGGTATGAAAGATACCTTAAGGTTGCCAGTCCCGGAACAAAGAGTTACAAATTTGCCCAGGAGAACCTGGAATTCCTTAAAGGAGAGCTCTTTATGGAAGAACAGTAGGGGTGCAAAAGCGTAAAATTGTTCATTTGCAACAAATTTATTCTTTTGATACTAAGCATTTTGCACGGCAAAAATCCCGCTCATACTTCATTTAAAATCACCTTTTGCAAGTTTTTACGGGGATGCTTGACAAAAGCATTTTCCAATTATATTTTTGCATTGCAAAGAAAAGGTCACCAAAAAGATTCTTGACATTGGAAAAAATCTATATCTTTGCATCAAATTGTCGGTATTATAGTAAAGGGTGGCTATCAAAAATGGCCACCCTTAGTTTTTTAACCGTGGGGAGGTAGCAAAGCCAAGGAGGGCTTACTCTTCAAACTATAATATCGACATATGACAAAAAATAGAGTTATGCCTAGCATTGTCTGTGTTACTATCAGAGTTGATAGATACAGACTCACCAGGGTAAGGGCGCACAAGCGCGTTTACAATGGGAAAGTTGTAAAGGTTAAGACCCACTATCGTAGGTACTAACCGAATGTGTTAGTCTTCTCGATCCCCTCGGTAATGGGAGCCGGGTAATTCAATGAGAGTTGATTACTCGGCTCCTTCATTATTATTTGAACTTGATCTTGGGCGGAGGCAGGGCAGGAAGTGTTGCCTTGATTAACTCAACCAGATAGTCACTGTCGTCTACATCACTGATATAGAAGTAGTTTTTGGCACCAGGATATGGCGGGCGGAGGTCTACCTCTTTGAGAACGGCTCTGCCTGGTTCCGTTACTTTAACGTAGAGGTTGCTGTCACAGATAAGGCCAAAGATGATACTGTCACAGTAAATGCAATAGTCTCCCATCATCTTTCTGACTGCAATATCTCCGGCGCGGGAGCACTGATCTACAATGTATTGGACAAAGTCTGCGTTACTGGCCATTGGTTACTGTAAGAATTTCATAAAGGAGCCGGGGAGGAGAATGTTCTCTACCTCAAGGGCTTTCTTAAAGAGCGGAGCAATCTCCTCATCTGTGAAACCTGCAATTCCGCAGCCTATACGGGTTACAAGGAAGGTAAGATCCTTGTGTTGCTTTGCAAACTTAATGAACTCATCTACATAGGGTTTGATGGTCTCCACGCCGCCCTGCATAGTTGGAATGGCGTAGGTCTGACCGTGGAGTCCTACACCTTCACCCCATACAGCACCAAAGTTCTCGTAGGCGTATCTGGCAGCACCGCCTCCGTGCTTTCCTCCAAGGTTACTTCCAAACACAAATATCTCATTGGGTTTCAACTCCTTGATGGAGTTGGGTGAGCATTTTTTACTCATAACGTAGTGGTTTTAATGTTATCTGCAATCTTCTTAACCAGCAGAATGCGAGCCTCTTTGCTTGTCCAACCTATATGAGGCAAAAGCACCGCCTTAGTCTTATCTTTTATCTTCAGATAAGGAGATGATTCAGGTATTGGTTCCTTAGAAAATACATCAATGCCTATGCCCTCTATAATGTTCTCATTCAACGCCTTTACAAGGTCCTCTTCATTGATGATTCCGCCTCTTCCAATGTTTATAACCTTTGCAGTCTTTTTGCAAAGAGCCAGTTTATCAAAAGTTATAAGGTTCTTTGTATTCTCGTTTAAAGGAGCGTGAATTGAGATGAAATCTGATGTAGAAAGTAACTCGTTTAACGGCAGATGTTTATACTTGTCTGAATGAGGCTTTCCGGAGGTGGAATAGTAACATACTTCCATTCCAAAGCACTCTGCAAGCTGAGCAACTCTGCTTCCTATGGTTCCAAGTCCCACAATTCCAAGGCGTTGTCCTTTGAGTTCTCCCCAATAACGGGAAACGTCTGAGACAACGTTTCCACGGCTGTACTCTCCGCTCTTTACCATATTGTCATAATATCCTATATGACAGGCAAGTGAGAGAATCATAGCCATAGTTACCTGTGATACGCTCTCCGTTGAGTAACCAGCAACGTTCTTTACCGGAATGCCTTTGCCGGCGGCATAAACCAGATCCACGTTGTTGGTACCGGTTGCCGCAATACAGATAAGTTTAAGATTCTTTGCGGCATCTATCTGCTCCTTACCTATCTGTACTTTATTGATAATAAGTACGTCACAATCCGTTACTCTTTCAAAGACCTCTTCCGGTTTGGTAAACGGATAGGTAATCAGCTCACCCAGGGTGGCAATTGAGTCCAAAGAAACATCGTCACCTATTGAGGCGGCATCCAAAAAGACAATTTTAATTTTTCCCATTGTTTAAAGATTTACCAAGCAAGAGCGCTGGCTCCCAAAATGGCAGCATCAGACTCGTTGAGCGCACTTACAAGCACCTTTACCTTGCCCTTCCAGAGGAATACAACGTTCTCATTCATAGCGTCTACCAGGTACTCCATAAAGTAATCCTTTGCGTGAGTCAGACCGCCGAAGAGTATGATTGCCTCAGGAGCGGAGAACGGGATAAAGTCTGCAAACTTCTCACCCATAACCTTACCGGTATACTCAAAAATCTCCTTTGCCATCTCATCTCCCTTCTCTGCTGCATCAAATACATCCTTTGATGTAATATCCTTGTACTCACGGAGTAAGCTAGGTCTGTCACTCTTCTCCAACAGCTCTTTTGCAGTGCGTGCAACTCCGGTAGCGGAGCAGTAAGCCTCAAGACATCCCTTCTGTCCGCAACCGCAGGCTCTTCCGTTCTTGATTGCACAGGTGTGTCCCAACTCTCCCGCAAAACCATCGTGACCGTAAACAAGTTTTCCGTCTACTACAATACCGCTGCCCACTCCGGTTCCGAGTGTTATCTCAATGAAGTTCTTCATCTTTTTTGCGGCACCGTATTTCATCTCACCAATGGCTGCGGCATTGGCATCGTTGGTTATTGTAACAGGCTGGCCTCCAAGCATCTTTGAAAGTTCGTTTGCAAAGTGAACGGTTTTTCCCTTTGCCCACATAAGGTTGGTTGCCTCAACAATATCTCCGGTGTAATAGTTTCCGTCCGGAGCTCCAACTCCCACACCGTTAATGTCATCCATTGCAATTCCTGCATCCTGAGCCATCTCTCTTATGGTCTTACCCAAAAGAGTAATAAACTCGTTAGCATCTTCAAACTTGGTGGAAATCACCTTTCTGGCAAGGATGTCACCCTTTCTGTTTACGATACCTATCTTGGCTGTCTGGCCTCCGATATCTACACCTACTACATATTCTTTACTCATAGTTCTTATATTTAATTAATTTACAATTCATTACAATAAAGGAGAGATGAGGCGGAAGAGGCTCTCCTTAATCTTCTGTCCCATACTTCTCTTCTTCCAGCTCTCCAGTTCAACCCTCTTGCAGAGTTCTATATCCTTTTTAAATCTCTTCTCAAAGGTAACGGCACACTCTCTGTCATATAAAACGCTCAGTATCTCAAAGTTATGCTCAAAGCTTCTGGCATCCATATTTGCGGAACCAATAATGCACATCCTGCCGTCTACGCTGATTGCTTTAGAGTGGTTGAACCCTTCTGTGAAGAAATAAATCTTTACTCCCGCCTCAAGCAGCTCAGTTACAAAGGAATGGGTGCTGTATCTTGCCATAAGGGAATCTCCCTGCTCGGGCAGCATCAGACGTACGTCTATGTTTCCAAGTGCCGCAGTCTTTATGGCATTCAGAATAGTCTCGTTAGGAGTGAAGTAAGGGGTCTCTATGTAAATATGTGACTGCGCGGAAGTTATGGCGGTAAAGTAGCACTGCATAATACCGGCCCAGTCGCTGTCCGGACCGGAGGAGATTATCTGAGCGTACACATCCTGCATCTTTCCGGTAAGAGACATCTTACCCATCTCAATGTGAGGATAGTACTTGCGGCTTATGTGAAGTTTGTGATTCTGAACAAAATAGCGGTCCAGAAGGAAACTTGCCTGGAATGAAAATACGCTCTCTCCCGTCACCTTAATCTGAGTATCACGCCACTCTCCGCCGTAGATTCCGTAATAGTATCTGTCTGCAATATTTACTCCTCCTATGAATCCCACCGCCCCGTCAACTACCAATATTTTACGGTGGTTACGGTAGTTGATCTTAGACATAGGCATAAAGATTTTAACCGGTGAGAAGACCAGAACCTCAATGCCGTCCTCCTGCATCTGCTTGACCAACTTCTTCTTAATGTGATGACTGCCAACATCGTCATACATCAATCTTACCTCCACACCCTCCTTTGCCTTTTTCCTCAACAGATCTATAAACTTACTCCCGATTCGGTCATTCTCCAGAATGTAGGTCTGCAGGTGAATGTGGCTCTTTGCCTCTGCAATCTGCTGGTACATAGCATCCAGCGCATCCTTGCCGTTGAAGTAGAACTCTATGTCGTTGTTGTAGTCCAACAGCGAGTAACTGTTGCGCATATTCTGGCAAATCAGTTTCTTATAGGCTTCCAAATCCCCGGTAAGAATCTCCGGGGTGGTCTCCAACGCCTTACTCTCCTCTGCGGAGAGTTCCTGCTTGATTCTGTAATCTGCCAAACCCTTGCGGGAGAACATTTTCTTCTTTCTATAGTTCTGACCGAACGTAAGATAGAGTATGATTCCCAGATAAGGGAGCAGAATCATTACAGCAGTCCAGGAGAGTGTCTTAATAGGATCCTGACGGCGGAGAATCATTGTAACAGAGGCATATATAGCAATGCACATATTCATTGCATATAGGATTGCCGATAGAATCGGCCAGAAGCTATGCCAAGAAAAAAGAATCATATCCTCTCTTTGAAGGCCGTGTACAAGACAGAAATACCACCGCTTTGGCTTCTGTAACTTGCCTGCTTGAAACCCGCATTTGTGAGTTCCTCGCAAAACCTCTCAAATTTAGGAAATTTTTCTACTGATTTGATGAAGTATCTGTATGCGGAGCCCTCTTTTCCTAAAGTTAGAGCGGAGGCCATACCTGGAATCACATATTTAAAGTATGGTTTGTAGAACCATCTAATGAGAGCGTTACGAGGTTCTCCAAACTCCAGAATCAAAAGAATACCAGATGGTTTGAGCACTCGCTTAATCTCTGAAAGAGATGTAGGCCTATCGTCAAAATTGCGGATTCCGTAACCAATGGTAACCAAATCAAAAGTTTCATCCTCAAAGTTCAAATGAGCCCCGTCTCCCTTCAGAAGAACCGGTTTGATATATCCGGCCATCTCTTTCTTCCACTTATGCTCCATCCTCTGACGTCCAACCTCCAACATTCCCTCAGAGAGGTCTACGCCAATCACCTCCATTCCTCTTTTAGCCAACGGGAAAGAGAGGTCCCCCGTACCGCACGCCAAATCAAGAACTTTGGGAGGTTGAGGTGCGTTGTTGCTCTTAAGAAGACGGACAGCGGTACGAGCCGCCATTCTCCTCCATCTCTTGTCTATATTCATAGAGAAAAGGTGGTTGAACTGCCCGTAGTTGCCTGATATTTTATTGAATATTCCGGATGTATCCATAAAATTGTCAGCAAATTTACTAAATGAAAACAAAAATTGTATATTTGCACTCCCTTTGCCCAGGTGGTGGAATGGTAGACACGCTAGTTTCAGGGACTAGTGCCAGCAATGGTGTGCAAGTTCGACTCTTGTCCTGGGCACAAAAAACGGAGACCAAACGGTCTCCATTTTTTATGCCTTTCCTTATTTCAAAGGGGAGTCCGGTTCCTTTTTCATGTAGTTGTATTCCAGGCGGTCTACAAGACGTGGGAAGAACTTGTTGAGGTAAACGGTGAGTTTCCCGATAGGGGTGAGGATCACCTGGGACTTTCTCTTGTGAACTGCATTGGTGAGTTTCTTGGCGCAGGTCTCTGCACTCATCATCTTGCCCTCCTCTCTAGGAGTCTGACCCTGAGGCGTTCCGTCTGCCGTAAGAGCGGCAAACCTGACGTTGGAGGCGGTGAATCCCGGAGCAAATACAAGGACGTTGAGACCGTCTTTAAGGTGCTCAACTCTAAGGGTATCCAGGAATCCGTAGATAGCAAACTTGGATGAGGAGTAACCGGTTCTTGCAGGGAGTCCCTTAAAGCCGGCAATGGAGATTACTCCTACAACGGTTCCCTTAGTTTCCAGTAGGTGAGGCAGTGCGTACTTAGTGCAGTAAACTGTACCCCAGAAGTTTACATCCATCAGAGATTTGATGACGGAGAGATCCAAATCCTTGAACATGGCCCTCATTGAGATGCCGGCGTTGTTTACAAGAACATCTATCTTTCCAAACTTCTGTACTGTGGCCTCTATCAGCCTCTTGCAATCTTCCTCCTTGGTAACGTCCGTTGGAACTGCAAGGAAACGATTGGCCTCCTGGCCCTTATGTGAGAGTTCACAGAAAGTCTGCTTGAGTTTGTCTGCACTTCTGGCTGCAAGAACAACGCTTGCACCTTCACTTGCAAACTGACGTGCAGCGGCCAGTCCGATTCCCGAACTGGCCCCTGTAACTATAACTACTTTATTGTCAAACCGTCCCATTAGTCAATGGCTCTGTCCTGAATATCTGTGCTTCCGCTGTAGAGTCCCTTGGCGTGCTTCTCTTTAATCTCTGAAAATGCCTTGAGAGTATACTCCACGTGCTCCATCTGGTGCATTTGGGTGCAGATGAGACGGAACATAATAACGCCCTGAGGAACAACAGGATATACAACTACAGAACAGAATATGTTGTAGTTCTCTCTGAGATCTACCAATATGTTGGTTGCCTCAGGAACCGTACCGTGGATGAAGACAGGAGTGATGCAAGCCTCTGCAGGACCAATGTCATATCCCATTTTTCTCAAACCGTTCTGCAGTGCGCGTGCTACGTCAAACAGATGCTTTCTTCTGTCGTCACCCTTACGGATAAGATCAAGTCTCTTGAGGTTGCCCTCTACGAAAGGCATAGGGAGACTCTTTGCATAGATCTGACTTCTAAGGTTATATCTTAAGTAGTTGATGATATCTTTAGGACCTGCAACAAAACCTCCGATGGAAGCCATTGCCTTTGCAAATGCGCCAAAGTAGAGGTCAATGCCATCCATGCAGTGGAGTTCCTCAGATGTTCCTCTTCCGTGAGCACCCATAACTCCGAATCCGTGAGCATCGTCAATAAGGATTCTGAACTTGAATTTCTTCTTCAGTTCTACAATCTTATCCAGAATTCCCAGAGCACCGGTCATTCCGTAAACTCCCTCAGTTACAAGGAGTACGCCGCCTCCCTGCTCCTCTGCACGCTTGGTTGCGCGGTTGAGAACCTTCTCGCAGTCTGCAATATCATTGTGAGCATACTTCATTCTGTAACCCATGTGAAGTCTCAGTCCGTCCATAATGCAGGCATGGCACTCTTCATCATATACAACAACGTCTCTTCTGGTAAGGAGAGCATCCAGTGTGGAAATCATTCCCTGATATCCGAAGTTGAAGAGGAAAGCATCCTCTTTGCACTCAAACTCAGCCAATTCCTTCTCCAGTTGCTCATGGAGTGAGGTGTGGCCGCTCATCATTCTTGCGCCCATTGGATATGCAAGTCCCCACTTTGCAGCAGCCTCTGCATCTGCCTTTCTAACCTCAGGATCGTTTGCAAGCCCCAGATAGTTGTTGAATGTCCATGTAAGCATCTTCTTACCCTGGAATGTCATATATGGCTGAATTTCACCCTCCAATTTAGGGAACATGAAGTAGCCTTTAGCTCTTTTACGATACTGCCCCAGAGGACCGCCCTCGTTCTGTTGTATTCTTTCAAAAATGTCCATTACGTTGTATTTTAACTGTTTATCTTTCTATCTAACTCTTAGTTTCTGGCCGGCACGAATCATAGTACCTCTTATTCCGTTGAGTTTCTTTAATTTGGCAACGGTAGTGCCGTGTCTCTTTGCTATACCTCCCAGCGTATCTCCCTTCTTGACGGTTATAACCTTAGCGCCTGCAGGGAACTTGGTTTTACCCTTGCCGCTCTTTGCGCCTTTAGTATAGTTTGCGCTTCCCTTTCTTCCTCTCTTAGACTTCTTGGAGAACTTAATGTTCTGATATTGAAAGTTATCCTGGCAGAGCACCAATGTTTTATCCAGAACTTTGTTCTTGTCAAAATCTATAGCATCTCTAGGATTGATAGGGTTGCCCAAATAACGCAACTCAAAATGGAGGTGAGGTCCCGTAGATCTTCCGGTACTTCCGCCAAGTCCCACAGCCTCTCCGGCTTTCAGTGTATCTCCTTCTGCCACAAGCACTTTGCTCATGTGGCCGTACAGAGTCTCAAGGCCGTTTTCATGCCTGATTACGGCGTAGTTACCGTAGCCTCTTCTGTCAAACTTTACAATCCTCACAATACCTTTGTCAAAGGCGCTTCTGATTGTATCACCTTTAAAGACTTTAAGGTCTATTCCGGCATGCAGACGCCCCCAACGTCCTCCAAACTCGGAAGTTACATACTTGTACCCCGGTGAGGTGTAACTGCTCACATCTATCCTTACCGTATCTTTCATCTCAGAAAGCTTTACGTTATAAGGATTTATGGAGGCGTTAGACCAGATGTTGTACTCCTCCGGAGTCTCGGAGTAGTCTATGTCATCCTCCTCGTCATCATCCTGTTTTTCCTCCTCAAGAACCATCCTGGTATATTCTTTAAGGTTGAACTTACCAGCGTAACTCTCAGGTTTTGTGCCTTTTGGAAGGGGAATAGTAATCTCCGGAACATAGCCGATCTCATTCCAGATATCTCCGGAAAATTCATCCAGAGAGATACCTGTTGTAGAAAGGTAATCTGTGTTCTGAAGGTACTGCCTTGGCAGCAGTAAATAGAGTGGTACCTGATACTCCGGCTCCTCTTCTACAACCGGTTTCTGTTTCTTTCCAAAGAGTTTACCCAACTTTGACTGGGCGTCTGCTTCACTCGGAAGAAGAACCAATAGGGAGAAAAGGGCTAATATCAGATATTTAAGTTTGCTATGCATCAATGTTTGCGTATTTAGCGTGCTGCTCAATGAATTCTCTTCTCGGCGGAACATCGTCACCCATAAGCATTGAGAATATTCTGTCAGCCTCCGCTGCATTTTCAATGTAAACTTTTCTTAGAACTCTGTTTGCAGGATCCATAGTGGTATCTGCCAACTGGTCCTGACTCATCTCACCCAATCCTTTGTAACGCTGTATTCTAACGGCGTTTATACCGCCCAACTCCTCAACAATCTTATCTTTCTCCTCGTCAGACCAGCAGTAGTTAGGTTTAGGCTCTTTCTGGCTCTTCTTCTCAATTTTATACAATGGAGGAGCGGCGCAGTAAACGTATCCGTTCTTAATCAAATCTATCATATAACGGAAGAAGAAGGTGAGAATCAGTGTGGTAATGTGCGCACCGTCCACATCAGCATCTGCCATAATGATAATCTTGTGGTATCTCAACTTGCTGAGGTTAAGAGCCTTACTGTCTTCCTCAGTACCTATCGTGACGCCCAGAGCGGTGTAGATGTTGCGGATGGTGTCACTGTCAAACACCCTGTGTTCCATTGCCTTCTCCACATTGAGAATCTTTCCTCTCAACGGAAGGACAGCCTGATACTGACGGTTACGTCCCTCTTTTGCAGTACCGCCTGCAGAATCTCCCTCCACGATGAATAACTCACACTTAGCGGGATCTCTGTCTGAGCAGTCTGCCAGTTTATCCGGCATTCCCACTCCGCTCATACCGCTCTTTCTCTGAACCATCTCGCGAGCCTTTCTTGCGGCCTGGCGAGCCTGAGCGGCCAGAATAACCTTATCTACAATCTTCTTGGCCTCTTTAGGGTTCTCCTCCAGATAGTTCTCCAGAGCCTCGCTAACCGCCTTACTTACAGCGGAGCGCACCTCTGCATTTCCCAACTTGGTCTTGGTCTGGCCCTCAAACTGAGGCTCTGCTACCTTTACGGAGATAACCGCCGTAAGACCCTCGCGGAAATCATCGGGAGAAATCTCAACCTTGGCGTTCTTCAAAAGCCCCTGCTTTTCTGCATAACTCTTAAGGGTAGAGGTGAGACCGCCGCGGAAGCCGGTGAGGTGAGTACCACCCTCTATAGTGTTGATATTGTTCACATAAGAGTGCACGTTCTCACTGTATTCCGTATTGTATTGCATTGCTATCTCGATAGGTACACCGGTCTTATCCGTCTCAAGGTAGATAGGGGTCTCCGTGAGGTGGGTGCGGTTACCGTCCAGATATGCCACAAACTCCTTCAGACCCTCCTCGGAGTAGAATACCTCAGTCTTCTCTGCAGGCCTCTCAACTCCGTCATCTCCCTTCTCCTTAACTCGCTTATCTGTAAGGCTTAAGCGTACCCTCTTGTTGAGGAAGGCAAGCTCGCGCAGTCTTGCGGCAAGGGTGTCGTAGTTGTAAACGGTGGTAAGTGTAAATATCTCAGGATCAGGTGAGAAGGTAATAATTGTTCCGGTATCTGAAGCCTCGCCAATAACCTTAACATCCGTAATTGGCTTTCCCTTAGAGTATTCCTGAACAAAGATCTTTCCCTCTCTATGAATCTCCGCCTTCAGATGGGTGGAGAGGGCATTCACGCAGGATACGCCCACACCGTGCAAACCTCCTGATACCTTGTAACTTCCCTTGTTGAACTTACCTCCCGCGTGGAGAATTGTAAGCACAACCTCAAGGGCGCTGCGGTGCTCTTTCTCGTGCATTCCCGTAGGAATTCCACGTCCGTTATCCTTTACGGTAATTGAGTTGTCCTCATTAATTGTAACCGATATGTTGTTACAGAACCCTGCAAGTGCCTCATCTATAGAATTATCTACAACCTCATAGACCAGGTGGTGCAAACCTCTCTCTCCAATATCTCCAATGTACATAGAAGGACGTTTTCTAACGGCCTCCAATCCTTCCAAAACCTGAATACTTTCCGCGTTGTAATTCTCGGCGGCAGCATTCGCATTCATCTCTTTTTCGCTCATTTTTTCTTTATTTTAAATCCTAGCAAATTTAAGAAAAAATCAGAACTTAATCAAGACTCCGAGCCCCCCGTTTATGCCCTTTTCTACATACATTCCGTAGTTGATGATATCCTTGTTCAGAAGGTTTCCTGCAAAGGCGTATGCCGTGAAGTTGTTATTTATAGCGTACTGAGCATATAATGAGACGTTTGCGTATCCTTTATACTTCTGGGTTTTGCCGCCCCAATGAGTGAACGGAGTGGCCATAGTTTTGCTCCTTCCGTAGAGGGTTGCGCCAATAAATAATTTCTCATCCCAATTCCACTCTGCATAAAGGTTTGCTTCAAACGGCGGATAGCCCGCAGGCTTGCCCTTTGCAATTAAGTTTTCTACCGCTGAACCCGCTATGATTGAACCGTCCAAATTCTGGTCTACTCCACGGTACATCTTTCCGTCTGAGTAGAAGGAGTACTTGGCTCCCGCTCCCGCAGCAAAACCTCTGGTCTTATAATCTGTCTGGAATCCCAGGTTGAACTCTACATGATTTGAGTAGATTGCATTGATAGGATTTCCGTAGAACTGCAGCAGTCCCTTGCGGTATGCACCTCCCAAATAGAAATTATAGCTGAAATTTCCCCCTTCAATGCCCTTAATTCCGGCTTTTACCTCAACAGGAGTACTGCTCTCTCTAATATCTATTAACGGATAAATATATGGGCATCTTTCCAAAAGTGAGGCGTAACTGTTGATGTCGTTCCCGCCGTCTGCGTTCAGATAGCCCCAGGTTGCACCCTCCGTCATCTCGTAAAGTATTGAGACTTTAGGGAATACATAGTGATGGTACCTGTCCGTGCCGCTCTTGTTGTTAAAGTTGAAACTTACTTTTGCTCCCAAATCCATAGAGAGTTTGTCTCTTCTGAGCTTATAACTGAGTGAGGCATCCAGCAGAGAGAAGTTATATTTGTCTCCAAAAGAACCTGAGAATAAGGAACTCTCAGAGTTTACTCCAATGGTAACCATAGAGTATTTCCCAATTGTAGGGCCCGCCTCAATGCTTGCCTTAATGAGGCTCTCCTTTCTGTCCAGACCATATTTGAAGTTAGTACCTGTCCAAACCAGTCCGAACTTTGCATCGTCTCCCGTATATGTTACGGAAAGTTTGGCGTTGTATCTGAACTTGCCATCATAATCTTCAGCATCTGAGGATTTTGCCTCCACTTTCACTCCAGCCTGATTGTATGTATGTGACTGGTTGTCTTTCAAATAACTCTTATTGTTGAGCAGAGAGACAGGCTCATTTGTATCTATGTAATATGACAAGTCAACTCCGTAATAGGTGTAATGCCCACGGTTATAGAAGGCTTCTGCATCTACCTGTCCGTCAGCCCATAGAGTAGTGTAGACAGCACTTACTCCGGCCTTGTTGCTGTAGGCCTTAGCCTTATCCTTATAAGTATGAACCATGCCGTCTTCACGGGAGCCTGCAAGGCGGGCCTTTCCAAAGTAGCCGTCATAGTTTGCCTTGAGGGTCAGCAGGTTGGTGGCATCTGTGTTGAGTGAGGCAAAGGTAGGCTGGTAGTAGAATCCAATGGATGGAGCCGTAGGAAGTCCGAATCCAACCTTAGCGGCAAACTCCGGAGTCTCCGCAGCCTTTGTAGATGAGATATTTGCAGAAGGGGTAGGGGTGAAGGAGTAGAGATCCCTCATCTGCCTCTCCAAAATTTTGTACTTCATATTGAGGTTGAAGTTTCTCAGCGTGTCTGAGAAATCAATCTTCATGGTCCCTTTTTTTGCACCGGTAAGATCCGTATTAAAGTCTTTGGTAACCTCAACCCTTCCGTTCTGTGCGCAAAGGAGAGAGGCGGATAAAAAGAGGAGTAACAACGTCCCCGTAATCTTTGTGGTTAATTTGCTCTTTCTCATATCTTTAAAACTTTATTTTTCTATTTATTTTTCCCGATGGCATCCATCTTACTTTTTGCCACCGCTTTAATATCTCCCTGTCCGTTGTAGGACTTGTATATGCTCTGATAAACCTGCTTTGCTCCCTCCTTATCTCCCTTCTCCAGGTAGGAATCTCCCAGCAGCAGGTAACTCTTTGCCAGATAGAACCTTTCACCCGTCTTCTGCTCACTCAGAGCAAATACCAGAGTCTCCACCTTATCAAAGTTTCCGCTGTCAAACGCATCCTTAATGAGCAGGTATGCGGCCTCTGCACCCATCTCATCCTTAGGGTTTTCCGCCACATCCGCCAACGCTTCTACGGCATCTTTTCTCTCTCCCTCTTCCCACAGAGATTTGCCCTTGTAGTAGAGTGCCTTCCTACGAGCCTCCTCATTAGAGTACTTCTCTATAAATGATGACGCTTCCAAAACGGTTTTGTTGAACTCTTCCGCCTTGTAAAGCAGTTCTATCTTACGCATTGCATAGCTCTCTTTATGAGCAACATCCGTAGCCAGAGTCTCCAACATTCCGTAGATGTCGGCCGCTTTGGCGTATTCTCCGCACTTGGTGTAACTGTCTGCCAGATAGAAGATTGCTCTATCCATATTCTTGCTCTGAGGGAACCTCTCAATGAATTTCTCCAAAGCTGAGGCAGCCGCCTCGTACTTCTCAGAGAGGTAAATCTGCTCTGCCGAGTTGAAAATGAACCTCTCCTTCTCCTCTTCAGTCTCTCCCGTAACATCCTTATCTGCAGCGTATGCCAGAAACTCCTCCGGTTTATTCTCCGCCTGATAGATATTCTCCAGAGCGTTGAGTGCGGTCTGCTGCTCCTCCTTTATTGGGCTCTGCTCCACAACCTTTTTGTAGTAATCCTTTGCCTCTTCAAAGTTCTTCTCGTTGGAGGCCATCATTCCCAGTTCCAGTAATGCCTTGTAATAGAACCTGTTGTCCGGAGCGTCATTGAGCAGTCTCTTAAAGGTGGTCTTTGCCAAAGAGTTGTTATTGGTCTGAAGATATGTGCGTCCCAACTCATAGAGTGCCTCCGTGTACTGCTCTGCAGAACTGTAATTTACGGAGGTTATACCGCTCAAAATCTCTATCTTCTTTTTGTTGTTCTGTAAAAGTCCCTGTGCTATTGAGGATTGCAAAGGGGCATAAAGAGATTGAGCGGATGTATATTTTGCCACCTCGTCATACAAAGCGGAGGCCGCCTTAAAGTCTCTCTGCATAAACTTGCAGTCTGCAATTCTCAGTTTGCTCTCCAGGGCGTAATCTCCTTTAGATGAAGTAAGTATAAGGTATTTCTCAAAGTCCCTTACGGCCTTGTCCAGTTGCTTTAATCTGAAGTTGTCATAACCGGAATTGAAGAAAGAGACCGGGTACTCCGCAGAACTCTTAAAGCGTCCGTCTGACTTAACCTGCTCCAGAATTCCCAGAGACTGAGAGTATTTCTCCTGGCGGAAGAGAGCCTCCGCAAGGTAAAAACTAGCAAGATTGCTAAGTTGGCGGTTAACGTCACGCTCATCAGTAGCGTTTCCAAGATACTCTTCTGCAAGAGGATAACGTCCCTCCTCAAGTAGTTCAACTCCGCGGAAGAAGTAGGCCTTCTTAAGGTTACCCATATCCGCAGCAGTCATGTTGGTAATCTTCAAAAGCGCCTCAATTGCCTTATCATACTTTCTGTCTATCAGGGAGTTGGTTGCAATATAACTGTATACTTCATCCCTCTTTTCCGTACTTACGTTGTAGGTTGCTATGTAGTCATACAACTTGTTTCCCTTTCCGTAGAGATCAAAGGCAAGTTTTGCGCTGTTAAAAGAGGCATCCTCCTTAACGGTTGCATTCCAGTTCATCGCAGATGCCTTTTCAAACGCCTCGTATGCAGATACTTTATCCTTCTTCTCCAGATAACACTTTGCCAGACGGTAGTAGGCGTTCTGAGCCAGAGAGTCTTTCACACCTCCAGTCAGCATCCTCTCAAACTTCTCCGCCGCATCATCGTAATTCTTTAGGGAATAGGATATTAGAGCGGAGTAAAACGTATCCGTACGGCTCTCTCCCTTAAGAGCGGAGGAGTAACTCTTAAAGTATTTCTCAGCCAGAGCGCTCTCTCCCAAGGCATAGTAAGACTCGGAGATTATTCTTGCAACACGTATCTTCTCCTCTCCGCTCAACTTGTTGTAAAGTGCAGGCCCATACTCAGTTACGTACTTGTAATCTTTGAGCATAAAGCGGCACTGAAGAATATATGACTGGCTGCTCAGAGCAAACTTACTGCTCCTGGAACTCTCTGTAAAGTAAGGCATTGCCTCCTCAAACTCCTTTACCGTATACTCTATGTATCCCATAAAATAACGGCTCTCATAGTAATACTCGCTGCTTCTGCTCACCTTGGATAGATTCTCCATAGCCATATCATACTCAGGCACTTTCATAAGGCAGACACCCTTGCGGTAATAGAACTCGTCTCTATCCTGCTTCTCTATCTCTGAAGATTCCATCCCCTCAAGCAATTTGAGCGCACCGTTGTAATCCCCTTTGTCTGAGATATATGAAGCCCCCTTAAGACGCACGTTGGAAGCAACGGTGGAGGAAGGGTACTTCTGAAGATACTCCTCAATCTGTTTCTCAAGGTTTTGATGCTTAAGGTAGATAGAACAAAGCAGCCTGTACCCCAGCGCCTTATCCAACTGTGAAACCGCCCCTTCCTTTTCCATTATCCCGATGGTTTTATTGAAGGCCCCCAACGCATTTTGGTACATCTTGTTGCGGTAGAGCTGCATTGCCTCGCCCAGGCTCTCCTGATACCCTTGAGCAAATAGAGTTGCGGAGCAAAGCAAAAGAGAAACAAACAGACTTAAAATCCCCTTAACATATCTTGTTGTACGCATATCTGTCCAAAAAAGTTTAACTTTGTAAAAATTCAATTTTTTGCTGAGAAAATTATGCCACAAAATAGAGAAAACGGATTTATTACGGCATCCGCTCTACCTTTGGTAGAACTTCAGGCTGCCGATATCAAAAATGAGGGTAACCTAATCCTCTCAGACGTATCCTTTACCGTCAAAAGCGGGGAACTTCTCTACATTGTGGGAAGAGTGGGAAGCGGCAAGAGTTCCATCATCAAAACCCTCACCGCAGAACTCCCTGCAGAGGGCAAGGTGGTTAGGGTAGGTGACTATGACCTCACCAGAATACGCAAAAAGCAGATTCCTTTCCTAAGGCGCAACCTGGGCGTGGTATTCCAGGATTTCCAGCTCCTTACAGATAGAACCGTAATGGAGAACCTACTCTTTGTGCTCCGTTCCACCGGCTGGAAGGACGAGACCAAGATGGAGTTCCGTTGCAACCAAGTCCTTGATATGGTGGGCCTTAGCACCAAAGCTCACAAGATGCCCCACCAACTCAGCGGAGGAGAGCAGCAGAGAGTTGCCATTGCAAGAGCCCTTTTGAACTCTCCATCCGTCATACTTGCAGA
Organism: Bacteroidales bacterium; assembly: GCA_017618115.1. Taxonomy (GTDB): domain Bacteria; phylum Bacteroidota; class Bacteroidia; order Bacteroidales; family UBA932; genus Egerieousia. The sequence continues at coordinate 104,985 of JAFZUX010000024.1, forward strand.
CGAGCCAACCGGCAACCTTGACGCAGAGACCGCAGAGGGCATAATGAACCTCCTTATGAAGATTCATCACGATTACAAGCCCGCCATCATAATAGTTACTCACAACCGCACCATTCTGGATAAGTTCCCGGGCCGTGTACTGCTCTGCAGCCAAGGCAATTGCAAAGAGGTGACAGATGAGCTCTCCTCCAACTTTACAGAGAACCCTAATGGCGATATGCCCGCTTAACCATGAGTAAGAAGGATATAATCTCTTGGTTCAGAGAGAATGCGGCGGGTGCAAAGAGTGAATTGCAGTACAAAGATCCCTTCTCACTGATAGTTGCCGTAATACTTTCCGCTCAGTGCACAGACAAAAGAGTGAACCTTGTAACTCCCTCTCTGCTAAAGAAATATCCTACACCGCAAAAGATGGCAAAGGCAACTGCAGAGGAGGTATATGAATATGTTAAATCTGTTTCCTACCCCAACAGCAAGAGCGCACATCTTGTTCAGATGTCTCAGATGTTGGTTAAGGAGTTCAACGGTAAAGTACCAACGGAAGTGGATGATCTTATGCGCCTTCCGGGAGTTGGCCGCAAGACCGCTAACGTGGTGGCTTCCATCTGCTTTGACAAACCTGTGATTGCAGTAGATACTCACGTCTTCAGAGTTGCCCACCGCCTGGGATTCTCAAAGGGAGATACCCCGTATGATGTTGAACAGGACCTGGAAAAGCTTATAGATGAGAAGGAAAGAGGTAAAGCCCACCATTGGTTAATCCTCCACGGCCGCTATATCTGCACCGCCCAGAAACCAAAGTGTGATACCTGCGGAGTCTCTCACCTCTGCCCCAAACTCCTGGAGAACAGTAAACTAGTGAAATAGTATGGCAAATTTTGAGAGTGAAATAAAAGCGTTTGCGGGATATCTTAGGCTGGAGCGTTCTCTCTCCAAGAATACCGTATTGGCTTACACTCAAGATCTTGCACAGTTTGCCTCTTTCCTGAATTCCAAGGGCAAATCCTCCTTTACAGAGGCTTCTTCCCAGGATGTAGATGACTACCTCTCTGCCCGTTTTTCTGCAACGAGCAAAAGAACCCAGAGCCGTATAATAAGTTCTCTGAAAGCTTTTTACAAGTTCAACCATATAGAGAACGGAAAGCAGGAAAACCCAATGGAGAGAATAGATACTCCAAAACTTACCCGCACTCTGCCGGATGTTCTCTCCGTAGAAGAGGTAAACAAAATCATAGACTCAGTGGATGTGTCTACAGATGAGGGTGTTAGAAACCGTGCAATTATAGAACTGCTCTACTCCTGCGGCCTAAGAGTAAGTGAACTTATCACTCTTAAAGTCTCAGATCTCTTCTTCAAGGAGCAGTTTGTAAGAGTTGTGGGCAAGGGCAACAAACAGAGATTGATTCCAATAGGGGAGTATGCCATTGCCGCTGTAAATAACTGGCTTCCAATTAGAGAGAAATTCCTCTCTCAGGCAAAGGACAGAGGAACCGGGGCCACACTGGGCAAACATAAAAAGAGTGAAAAACTCTCCGAGGCGGAAAATACTCTCTTTTTAAACCGCAGAGGAGGAAGGCTTACCCGCCAGATGATCTTTATGATGATTCAAAAGCAAGTGGCTGCTGCAGAGATAAATAAAGAGGTTCATCCGCACACTTTCCGCCACTCATTTGCCACCCATCTTGTAGAAAACGGAGCGGACCTCAGAGCAGTCCAGGATATGCTGGGCCATGAAAGTATCTTAACCACAGAAATCTACACCCACGTCAGCACCCGCCAGTGGATGAAAAACATCTTAGATCATCATCCTCAACGCTAGTTACTCCCACTCTATTGTTGCAGGGGGTTTGGAGGAGATGTCGTAGCAGACTCTGTTGACGCCCTTGACTTTGTTGATGATTTCATTGGAGACTTTTGCTAGGAAGTCGTATGGTAGGTGTACCCAATCTGCTGTCATACCGTCATTTGAGACAACAGCGCGGAGGGCAATTGTGTACTCGTAGGTTCTCTCGTCTCCCATAACTCCTACGCTGCGAACAGGAAGGAGGATTGTACCGGCCTGCCAGATAGCGTCATACAGAGGTATGAGTTTCTTGCCTTCTGCGTAATCTTCTGCTGCATAGCCGTTTGAAGCGGGAGGGAGTTCGGTCATATAGGTTCTGAGATTGTTGATGAAGATTGCATCCGCCTCTTTGAGGATGTGGAGTTTCTCTGCGGTAACCTCTCCCAAGACTCTGATTCCCAGACCCGGACCAGGGAACGGATGGCGTGAAATTAGTTCTCTCTTTATGCCCAATGCTCTGCCGGTTCTTCTTACTTCATCCTTGAAGAGTGAACGCAGCGGCTCTACAATCTTGAGGTTCATCTTCTCCGGCAGGCCGCCCACGTTGTGGTGAGATTTGATGGTGGCGGATGGTCCCTTAACGCTGCTGGACTCAATGACATCCGGATAGATGGTTCCCTGAGCCAGCCATTTGGCGTTGGTAATCTTCTGAGCCTCTGCATCAAAGACCTCTATGAATGTTTTACCTATGGCTTTGCGTTTCTTCTCAGGCTCGCTGATTCCCTTGAGCGCCTCAAGGAAGCGGTCTGCGGCTCTGACTCCTATAACGTTGAGCCCCATACCTTTATACTGGGCCATAACATCTTCAAACTCGTTCTTGCGGAGTAGTCCGTTATCTACAAATATGCAGTGAAGTCTCTGACCTATAGCCTTGTTCAAAAGTACGGCGGCAACTGAGGAATCAACTCCGCCGCTGAGTCCAAGAATCACCTCATCCTCTCCCAGTTTCTCTTTGAGTTGCTTAACGGTGGTCTCAATAAAGGACTCCGTTGTCCAGTCTCCCTTGCAACCGCAGACTCCCATAACAAAGTTACGGAGCATTGTGCCGCCAAACTGGGTGTGGAAGACCTCCGGATGGAACTGGAAGGCGTAGATTCCGCGGCTCGGAATCTTGTATGCTGCGTTCTTAACGGTTGGCGTGGAGGCAATTAACTCCGCTCCCTCCGGCAGGCGGGTGATGGAGTCTCCGTGGCTCATCCAAACCTGAGACTTCTGAGGTACATCTTTGAAGATTGGCTCGGAAGGGTTGGCAACTGTGAGTTCAGCTCTTCCGTATTCTCTTGTCTGTGAAGCCTCTACAAGACCTCCGCCGTTCTGGGCAATGAGCTGCGCTCCGTAGCAGATTCCCAGGATTGGGAGTTTGCCCACAAAGTCATTGACATCTGCAAACGGACTCCCAGCATCTCTTACGGAGTAGGGGCTTCCGGAGAAAATTACTCCCTTAACGTCCTTTGGAATGCTCTTAGTTTCAGCATCCTCAAACGGGAACTTGTTAAACGGGAAGATTTCACAATAGACGTTGAGTTCTCTTACTCTGCGGCCGATAACCTGAGTTACCTGAGAACCGAAATCGAGGATAATAATTCTCTCCATAAATCATCTTGGATATTAGACTGCAAATATAATTTTTTTTACTTTTGCGGCCAGTTATGCAGAAGATTAGAAATATAGCAATTGTGGCTCACGTAGACCACGGCAAGACAACGCTGGTGGACAAGATGATTATGCAGGCCAAGGTTACCCGTCAGACGGAGACCAACGGCCAGCTTATTTTGGATAACAATGACCTTGAGAGAGAGCGCGGTATAACCATCCTCTCCAAGAACGTGAGCGTACCTTACAAAGGTTACAAAATCAACATTATAGACACTCCGGGTCACGCAGATTTTGGCGGTGAGGTGGAGAGAGTCCTCAATATGGCAGACGGAGTTCTGCTTTTGGTGGACGCTTTTGAGGGGTGTATGCCTCAGACCCGTTTTGTGCTCCAGAAGGCTCTGGAACTGGGAAAGAAACCTCTGGTTGTCATAAACAAGGTGGACAAGCAGAACTGCCGTCCGGAAGAGGTTAACGATCAGGTATTTGAACTGATGTTCAACCTTAACGCCACAGACGAGCAGCTGGACTTCAAGACCGTTTACGGCTGTGCAAAGCAGGGTTGGATGAGCCTGGACTGGAGGAAACCGACTACAGACCTCACTACCCTGATGGATCTGATTATCAGTGAAATCCCGGGTCCTGAGCAGGACTTGGAGGGCACGCCTCAGATGCTTATCTCCTCTTTGGAATACTCTCCTTACGTTGGCAGAATTGCAGTGGGAAGAGTGAAGAGGGGAGTTCTTAAGGCAGGCCAGGACATTACCCTTTGCCATCGCGATGGAACACTTGTAAAACAGCGCATTAAAGACCTTATGGTCTTCACCGGCATAGAGAAAACAAAGGCGGAGAGCGTGGAAAGCGGTGATATCTGTGCAGTTGTGGGCATTGAGGGGTTTGAGATTGGAGATACCATTGCAGATTACGAGAATCCGGAGCCGCTTCCTCCTATCACCATAGACGAGCCTACAATGAGTATGCTCTTCTGCATCAACGATTCTCCTTTCTTTGGAAAGGATGGTAAGTATGTTACTTCCAGACACTTAAAGGAGAGACTTGAGAAAGAGTTGGAGAAGAACCTTGCACTTAGGGTTAAGCCGGGCAAGACTTCAGACTCCTTTATAGTATATGGTAGGGGCGTGCTTCATCTTTCTATACTCATCGAGACAATGAGAAGAGAGGGATTTGAGCTTCAGATTGGCCAGCCAAAGGTTATAGATAAGAACATAAACGGTGTAAGGTGCGAGCCTATCGAGCACCTGATCATTGACGTGCCGGAGGAGTATGTTGGCAGGGCTATTGAGATGACTACCAGAAGGAAAGGAGCGCTATTGCACATGGACCATCGCGGAGACAGAGTTCATCTGGACTTTGACATTCCTTCCAGAGGTATCATTGGATTGCGCAGCAACCTCATTACCGCAACTAGCGGCGAGGCTATTATGGCGCACCGTTTCAAAGATTACGAGCCGTACAAAGGGGAGATTGAAAAGAGAACAAACGGTTCTCTGGTGGCGCTGGAGACGGGTACGGCCATTGCCTACTCTATGTGGAAACTTCTGGACCGCGGAAGATGGATTATTAACCCGGGTGAGGAGGTTTACGCCGGACAGGTTGTGGGTGAGTACACCAGGGCTATGGATCTTAACGTGAACGTCTGCATAAAGAAGAAACTGACCAACGTAAGAGCCTCTGGTTCAGACGAGAAGGCGGTGCTTCCTCCGCCTATGCAGTTCACGCTGGAGGAGATGCTGGAATACATTCAGGATGATGAACTTGTGGAGGTTACACCGCAGCATTTGCGCATCCGCAAGATCTATCTGGATGAGAACGAGAGAAAGAGACATAAGATGCAGTCCTAAAATATTGCTTTTTAATAAAAAGTGACTATATTTGCGCCCCCTATGGATTACAAGATTCACATAAGCGGACTTGCCGGCGGTAAGTATGATTATGACTTCAAGGTGGACGGGGAGCTTTTCAGAGAGTTCGGCAACACTCAGGTATTGGATTCCGATGTTCTGGTGAAGGTGACTCTGGAGAAGGGAAGTGGCTGGATGAACGCAGTTTGCAGCGGAGTAGGAACAGTTACCGTAGAGTGTGACAGATGCCTGGAGAGGCTGGATCTTCCGGTGGAATTTTCCGCCAATCTGGCCATTAGGACCGCAAAGTTGGGTGAGGAGACGGAGACCAGCGACGAGTTCATTATTGTGGATCCATCCGAGGCGGAAGTAGACCTTAAGCAGTTCATTTATGACTCAATCTGCGTAAATATGCCGCTTAAGAGAGTCCATCCGGAGGGCAAATGCAACCCTGAGATGGTTAAAAAGCTCCAAAGCCTTAAGGCGGAGGAGGGCAAAGGAAAAGAAGACAGTGACGTATATTCTCCTTTCAGTGCTTTGAAAGACCTTATCAATCAGAGCAATAAGAGGAAAAAATAGAACAAACAAATTTAAATTATTAAATATGGCACATCCTAAACACAAGATCTCCAAGCAAAGGAGAGACAAGAGAAGAACTCACGACAAGGCTGCACTTCCAACCCTGTCTACATGTTCTAACTGCGGTGCTACTGTTATGTATCATCACGTTTGCCCTGAGTGTGGCTACTACCGTGGACGTCTGATCATAGCAAAGGAAAATGCATAGCAAACCAAAAGCCGTAATTACCGGCATTGAGGCCTACATTCCGGATTACGTTCTTACCAACGAGGAACTCTCCACAATGGTTGATACCTCTGACGAATGGATTATGTCCAGAGTCGGTATCAAGGAGAGACACATCCTCAAGGAAGACGGTCTGGGTACCTCCTACATGGGGGCTATAGCTGTAGAGAGACTGCTGAAGGCTACACATACAGATCCATCTGAGGTTCAGATGCTTCTCTGTCACTGTGTTACGCCCGATATGCAGTTTCCTGCAACAGCTAACATCATCTCAGACAAGGTGGGTATTAAAAACGCCTGGGGTTATGACACCAACGCCGGCTGCAGCGGTTTCCTTTTCACATTTGAGACCATCAGAAGATTCATAGAGACAGGAGAATACAAGAAGATTGTTCTTGTATGCGGAGAGAGAATGAGCGGTATTGTTGATTACCAGGACCGTTCAACCTGCCCGCTCTTTGGAGATGCGGCGGTTGCTCTTATGATTGAGCCTTCTGAGGATGAGTCACTTGGATTCCAGGACTCTATCCTTCACGTAGACGGTATTGGCAGAAGATACCTTTACCAGAGTGCAGGCGGATCTCTGTATCCTGCCAGAGAAGACACAGTTGCAAAACGTCTCCACTTCATCCACCAGGAGGGCCAGCAGGTCTTCAAACACGCTGTTGTTGGTATGGCGGATGTCTCTGAGGAGATGATGAAGCGCCACAACCTTAAGGCTGAGGATATTGCATACCTCGTTCCTCACCAGGCAAACCTCAGAATCATTGACGCTACAGCCAGAAGAATGGGACTGGAGAAGGAGAAGGTTCTGATTAACATTGACAAGTTCGGTAACACTGCCGGAACATCCATCCCGTTGGCTATCTGGTATTTCAAGGACAAGTTCAAGAAGGGAGACAATCTCATCTTCTCTGCATTCGGAGCCGGATTCACCTGGGGAGCAATCTATTACAGGTGGGCTTACTAGTAAACTAGAAACTAGAAACTAGAAGATAGGCCCTGTAGTTCAACGGATAGAATGGAGGTTTCCTAAACCTTAGATGGCGGTTCGATTCCGCCCGGGGCTACAAAACAAGAGCCAGACAATCACAAGATTGCCTGGTTCTTTTTTGTAGCCTATCTATTTCACCCCCGGCTTTGCCGGCCCCTCTAGGGGCATCACGTTGCTCTGCAACGGGCGCTGAAGCGCCTTATTAATCCACCCACCTACTATTACCGGATTAGGAACACAATAGGCAAACAAAAAAGGCACCCAAACGGATTGGATGCCTTCTCTGTGTTTTACAACTTTCTGTTACCACCAGCAAGATACATATTTTGGCTCTGGGTTCATGTACCAGTCCTGATACTCTTCTCCGTTGGCATCCAGCCACTTGAAGAAGTTAGGATAAGCCTCGCTGAAGTTCAGTTTGTTCCATACATGCTTTGTGTTAACAGGGCACTTAACTCCCCATACAAGACCTGTTGAAGAAAGGTAAGGAACAACTGGATCCAACTTATCTGCATTTGCTGCTTTTACCTGATTGTAGACTTGTACGTACGGTTTTGAAGTTTTAGGAGTAAAGTCTCCAGGTGTATAACCGCTCAGGTGTACAGGATAGTAGTTCTTGTTGATAATGTAGAAGTTCTGTTTTGTAGTGTTGTTAACAGCCTCAATCATATTAGCTTTAACATCAGCACTCTCAGCAGCAGTCATTTCAGCACGAGGCTTCATGTGATAGATAACTGTGTAAGTGTAAAGACCGCCGGCTACATTAACATAACCAGGAAGTGCATTGTAAAATCCCTGATTCTGAACATAAGCCAATGTCCATTTTGTGGTAGTCTTGTAAAGGTCTGCAAGATTAGCATCATACTGCTCTGTATGAGGAGCTGGCCAGAACTTATTCACATTAGGATTGAATACTGTGGTGTTGGTAAAACTACCGTTGGTATAAGTGTAAGTTTCTGAACCTGAACCGCGATTCTTGTCATTCATAAGAACAATTCTACCAATCTCAACTGCAGGACGCTCTGGGTTGGTTGACTTGAACTCAGTGTTTGGAAGTGGGTCATAGTGAAGTGAGTTCTCCTGGAGTGTAACCTTTGTCCATTCAGGCAGTGTTCCGTGAGGGTTATTATAACTATCCAAAGTCTTAAACTCCTCAATATAATCAACGTTATTCATATTGAAGCCCTCAAGAATCATACCTACGCGGTGAGGATCTGAACCACCAACAACTCTAAGATGAAGAACAACCTTAACCTGCTCTCTCCAACCCTCTGCTTCAAGTTTATCATCATCTACTACGCTTGCCTCGAGGTCATAATCCAAAACACAGTCATTGAAATCTGTGTCGTATGCACCTGAAGCTGTACGGTTATTGGTTGGCCAACTGTCCTCAAACATCACACAACCACTTGAATGATAATTTGTTCTGCCACCATCCGCTGTAACGTAAGATGCAGGCTCAGGCAAATTAACTTTTGCATCAGGTACTGATGTCCAAGTAGTTGCAGCCGGATTCTTTGTCTTAGGAGTAGTTACGGCAAAGTTCTCCAGGCAGTAGTAATCGTCACCTTTCTGATGGCTCTTGAAGGAAACGCTTACTGCAGTAGGGCTTGGCGCTTCAAATGTTAATTGAACAATTCCGAATGGCTCCAAAGCACGACCGTTAGAAGGCTTTGTAATTGTAGGAGTTACAGGAACTTCAATTACCTTATCACCATTCTTTCCCTTGTAGTGAACATAAACAACCTTAGTACCGCAAGGAACTGATATTTGTGCAGTTCCTGAATAGGTAGTTACAGTTGTTGTAATATCACCCTTGTCTGGGTCATCAACAGTAACAGGACCAGTGCTCTTAGCACAATTTGCCAATGCAAACATAACAAAGGCTGCGCTAGCTAATGCAATGATTTTCTTCATGTTATAAGTATACTTAATATTTGTAATATTCTACCCTTTTATTGGCCCTTCCGTAGAAACCAATATTTCGGGCAAAAATATGAAAAATTCAGGTTAACGCCAACTTTTCCTCCTTTTTTCTCAACAAATTATCAACCATTTAGCTCATATAAGCCAAATCAACCAACATTGTTCCTAAATTTACCAATTTACTCAAAACTTCCAGTTTTAAACCAACACCGCCCTTCCACAGTTCTCCGATGTCTCTCTATACGGCTAGGAAGCCGTCTTTGCACTGCCTTACAGCCACTTTTCCTCACATCCACTCACCATTCCCGCCCCGTTTCAAAATGTAACATTGTTACAAACTGAAAGCGGCTTCAATTTGTACTGAAACCGCTTTCACCTTAAACTCTATTTTTTTAAAAAATTAATTCACCACCTTAAGAACAACATCGTCAATTCTAACATTAGAAGTAGTTGTATTACTAAAAACAAGTGTTATTGTTGAATTAGTTCCTGGAGTGATTGTATATGCAGGAGAAGAACCTGTAATTGTTACTCCTGTGGTTGGGGAAGTTACTGTAATTCTAGTTGCACTATTGGTCTTATAGGTCAGTGATAATGTAGTTCCATCTGCAGTCGGAATTCCTGTAATTGTCCATGTGTGAGGGGCGTCAGCAGCTTTTGCTTTCTTGCACAGCAGTAATTCTGGCTCTATACCACCGGCACTCATCGATCCTGTATACAGTTTGGTGCTTGTTGTTGTTTGGCCATAACTTATAGCAGAACCACCATAAACAACTGTACCGGTGTGTTCGAGAGAAGCTAAATACGCCTCTGGCGTTTGATTTGCCACACCACCATTCCAATTCTCGCTCCAACAGATAATTTCTGATGAAACATCTTCAGGTTCTACAGATAATGGTGCCATGCGGATCAGTTTATTTCTTCCTATATCAACAGGATTATTTTGTTTATAATAACAATCCATCTTACCGAGATCACCATCCTCATTTTGGACGTTGATTGTTATTTTTAAACCTTTAGCATAAGTTTTAGAAGCAAGAGCAATATAGAAATCCTTTGCAGTGGTGCCCAATTCTACTCCCTTAGTTGTATTTCCGTTTGTGCAATCCAATGTAACTGTTTTTGAACAGTTCGCTTCAATTTCTTCAGCATAGGAAGATGTCCAGTCTGGATCTGTTTTACTAATTCCAAAACGTCCTGATATATATTCCTCATTTATGGATTCTATAACAATATTCTTAACATACATCTTTGGATATGTATGGGATGAGCCGCTAGCAGGATCTCCCTTAGTCAGAGAAAATTTCATAAAAGCATTCATTGTTTTGAAACTCAATGAAGAAAGGGAGCCAATTTCACAATTATCTGTGCGAGCAACTAGAAAAGCATTTTTTGATATAGAAGCAGGGTTAGTGGGATCATAAATCTGTTCTATACGTATGGCACCACGTACTGTATTTGTTGCTGTGGAAGCGAATGAAGATACAACCCCAATATAGTTGATTTTATCACCTGTATATTCAGCGTCGGGTGCCGGAAGACCTGTTGCCCCAACGAAGGTTGCAGAAGTGGTCCCAGCATCAGTTGTTGAAAAATCGTCTTTAATTCCTGTTTTGCTACTATTTGCAACACTCATAGTTTCATTTCCTTCCCAAAAAAGATTGAATTTTGAACCACTTTCAGAAATAGAGACTTTGGTCCCATCACTATTAACCAATGTTGGCTGTTCGTATGATGCAATAATAGAGACGGAGGCGTCTTTTTGTTTTGTTGTAGAATTATCTTTAGTGCAAGCGGATAGAGCTACTACAGTAACAATAGCCAATCCAATCATGTATAACTTTTTCATTTTCACTTCTCCTCCTAATTAAAAAAACTTAAAGAAAAACTCGCCAAATGAATCATCAACAATGTCACCTGGTTCTGTATCACCAGGAGCACTTGTACAAATAATACCCTCAGGTTTGAGGTCTAGGATGTCACACTCGGGACTAAAGTACTCTTTCCGAGTGGGAGACGCATAAAAGATTGTTTTCATATAATTAAAGTTTGAATTTGTTTGTGTATCAATTTATTATCTCAAAAAATCAAGGATGTAAACTATGAATAATAAATGTTCATTTTAAATACACCCCATTCTTAACTCAAAATTAAGCAAAAAGAAGGGAATTTTAAAAGTAATGGCCTCAAAAAAAATGAACAGGATTATTAACAAACGTCTATATAAGTAGTACACAGATAGTTGAGCAAATTAGA
>JAFZUX010000025.1 GCA_017618115.1 Bacteroidales bacterium
GAGCGTTCCCGTATTATCACACCTTAAATCTAAAACCTCGTTACTTGCGTTGGCGTCATAACTGAAAGCGGAATAGTGGTTTACCCCCGTGCTTACAGCTCTGAACGCCGCTCCCGGAGTATATTGCTTCTTTACCCTGTTCAGAGGAGATGATTCATACTCTTTCTCTGTAAAGGCAAAGGCGGCATCGCTGCTTCCGTAGAGTGAGTTATAAAACGCTTGCTGTGAAGAAAGTGGCGTCTCTTCCGGCCTTGGTGAAGCAAAGGAAGAGACCAAAGGCAGATAGCTTTTTGCATCCTCTCTTCTCATCACGTCAAACCAGATAGGTGTTACTATGTTCTTCCCGTTAGGTGCTGCTGCCACACTTACCGTCTGGGCGGGATATCCCAAGCCGTCATAATAGGTGATGTCCAAAATAGAAGAAGAACCGTTTTCTGAGTTAAATGTCTGCTTTAGTATCCAGTTTTCTCCCAGTACCGCCACCCCTTCGTTTACCGTGAGGCTTCCCTTCATCAGCTTTTGTAGCCCTTTATAAGAGGCTGCAACGGCGTATTTTCCGGAAGCGTCCGGTATGTTGAAGCGTAGGGTATCTCCGTTTCCCACTCTGGTGTTCCCGTACGGAACTCCGTCTTTTAGGAGCGTATAACGTACCCTGCACTGCGAACCTTCTAGAATGATAAACCCTGGTGTTGTGTTTCCCTCCGGGAATGTTACGTTGAAGGAACTGAGCGCTCCTCCTCCGGGCTGAGAGAAGATTATCTCCGATGCGTTCTGATTCTTAAAGTAGGTGTTATTGTTTATTGTGTTGTAAGATATGTTCGGCCCGCACTCGGCGGTGATGGTGACATAAGAGTCGTTGGGAAAAGCTCTTTGATAGGAGAGGTTTATTGTGCTGTCCCACGTTGTGGCCTTTCCGCTGTTATAGAAGTTTATTATGCGGTTTAGAATGCTGTCCTGAGCGGCTGTTACGGCATAGGTAAAGGATATTTTCCCTCCGTCTTTGCTGAAAGTGTAGGGGTTAGGGGAGAGAGAGCAGTTTCTGTTTTCAGAGTAGAACGGATGCCAATCTACTGTTCTGGTTCCGTTCATCTGCACTTCCGTTGGGTAATAAGCTATGCAGTAGTATGCTCCGGGGAGTGTGATTGGGAATTTCAGCTGACGGTTTCCCTCGCTCTTTCCGTTTACGTCTGCAACTGTAATAGTGTATCCCAGCGAGTCTTTCAGGAGCCTGTAAGAGGCGAATCCGTCCGAACTGCTGAGAATCAGTGCGTTCTTTCCTCCGTGGAGAAGATAGAGTGCTGAGACGTTCGGCAGCAGCGTATATACGTTAGGCGTATGAATGTCCTGGTAAATGACAGCCGAGGCGTTACTTGCCGTTATTGTTACTTCCCGCATCTCTGAGCTGTTATTTGCTGCGAAAGTCAGGTTGAGGTCCGCCTCATAGATTCCCTCTTGGTTAGTAAGGAAAACCTCTGTGATCCAGTCCTCTGCACCGTTATAAGCTATCTGGTTTTCAATAGAGGAGATGAGTGTTGCGGCATTGAATCCGTTGTTGCTGAGTATATGTATTACCGCCGTCTCTCCGTTGGGGCTGAGATAGATCTCCTGCTCGTCAATATAGTCTATGCTTATAGTTATCTCAAACTGAGAGCTCTGTGCAGAGAGGGTTGTTCCCGGCATGAACAGCCAGAGAGCCATCACCAAAAAGAAAGCTCTTATAAGTAAGGAATTATATGATTTTGTCTTCTTCACAATAACTTATCTTGTCTTATCTTATCTTGTAACGGTCTGATAATAATATCTCTCCAGCGGGTTTAGGTCTTCATCCAAGATGTAGTTCAGCCTCTGAGCCTGATCGTATGTATAATGTGTTACCCTTCCTGTAGGGTCTGTCACCTGAGCCGGTAGTCCGTAAGCATGCCATTTATACCACGATACCTCACATTGCGGAATTGCGTTTTTTATAGAAGCCGCTCTTGCTTCTACATTCTCCTCAGTGGTAGAACTGAAACAGGTGCTTCCTAAGATGTTCGTTATCTGCTCATTAGTGGCATTATCAATCCTCATGGCAACCCCTTTATTGTTGTTATACCAGATGAATGTTGTTGAAATGGCGTTTGCATCTGTCTTCTGAATGATATTTCCCTGGCTGTCATACGAGTATGTGGCATATACTTTCCAGCTGCCGTCATTTACGTTGCGCTTGAGCCATTGTGTAGGGAGATATAGTGTGCGGTTCTCTGTCCCAGCTATGGCGCTGAATGTAAGGGAGTCACAACTTATTATCTTCTCCTGCTGGGAGTCATGTTGTCTTACCTTCACCGTCACTCTTACCGGACTGGTTATACGGTTTGCTGTGATCATTGCCTGCTGAACGGCCGTTCTGGCAGCTGCTGGTATCTCCGAGATGAAGATATATGATGTTGTAATTATATCCCCGTTGGAGAGGGTTTTCGTCTCCTGGATTTTTTGTCCGTTGCTGTTATAAGTGGATGAGACGTAGGATGTTGGCTCTCCTGAATTGAAGAAGTCTTTTTCCGATGTCTGTGAAGGGCGGAATTGGGCCGTCTGCCTCTGAATCTGAGCTATAGCCTCTCCCACGTAAATGCTTTCATAGAATGCCGGCTTTCCTTCTTCTACTGCAAAAGTTGTCTGAGAAGAATGAAGGAGGTTCCCCTCTGAATTGTAAATCTCTGATTTCTTTTCTCTTCCTCGTTTATGCTGCTGGCTGGAAGTAGGGCAGAGTATGTTATGAACGGCCGTTGCACCGCTTCCGGTTCCGTTTGCTCCTCGGATCTGCATATAAGAGGCTTGATTTTGGAAACCGTCATTGTAACTATGCAGAATGGACATAAAATCTCCTTCTACTATATCATCCGGGTAATCGTCCCAGTCAGTAAAGAAGTGTACCACTTTGGATTTATCCGGCAGTATCTCTTCTACCCTGCTGTATTCCACCGGTGTAGCTTCGTAGTTGGATATACCTGAAGAGGAGGCGAGTTGGACGTAAATAGTATGATTCGTCAGATAACCCGAGTAGTTCAGTACGTAACGCGGGTATACCAGGAGCGATCCGCTGGTTGTGCTGCTTGCTGCCAGGGTATAACGGTAAGAAGTGGTATCTGTAGGAATCCCGTTTTCATCTATGTTGATTATCTGTGATATACGGCTTCCCGGTCCGGTTGCTAGAAATCCTGGAGACGAGGCATCCATGGTAGGGGAGAAGAAGTTAGAAGATTTCTTGCGTAGGTTCCTTCTTACGGTGTTGCTCTCGTAAACCAGTTCTGTGCTTCCTCCTGTAGGATACGTAATTTTTTTCATAATACCGATGGAAGAGCATCCGCTGTTTGCGTTTCTGTATGAACTTACCGTCTCGTCAAAGCTGTTGGGTTCCTGTGTGCCGAGTTGATTGAGGCTTATGGTGTTATGATTCATGTTCGTTGAATCATTCCTATTGAGGAATCCCCAGTGGTCTGTGGCCGTAGTGCCGAAGGCCGGGAAGAAGCTCTCTTCAAGCCCTTCATAATCAAAGGTGTATCTGCCTACCTGTTCTATGTTGACACTTGAGATGAAAGGATATGTGTTTCCCATTGCGTTAAAGGTGTAGCTTATACCCATTGAGCCGGCGGGAGTCTTTATGCTGTCCAAAAGAAGGTAGGAATGTGTAGCATTCATATCTCTTCTTTGTGAGCCGTTCATGTAAGACCCTTGCTTTCCGTTAGGCTTGGAGAGGTAAGTGAACTCAATAGACTCTCCGTTAGAGAAGTCAATGCTGCTGAGATAACTGGCTGTGTTATGCTCCTCGTTATATTGGAGCATAGAAACAGGGTCTTCATTTGTCTCCCATGAAAGCCAAAGGTTTGTGCTGTAACTGACTATATCTGAATAACCATCGTGAGTGTTATATCTGAAGGAGGCGGAGGCGCCGTCCGGACTCTCTATAGTATTGAGCAGGAAGGCGGTAGCACGGTATGGTGTATGAGCTTCCGGATTCTCTTTATCAAACCCCTGAGGTATGTTTCGTTCAATAAAGTTGAACTTTCTCTCTGTTCCCTGGCTTTGAGTGTCATCTCCTCCAAAGATATAACGGTAACCGTCAGATGTGGTGATGATGAACTGAGAGGAGACATTTCCGCTGCCGTCACCGTAGGGTGTGTTTATCTTCTCTATTTTGTAATTGCCGTCAAATGAGGATGTGTGAAAGACTGTAAAAGAGCCGTCTGTGTTTCTGTAGAAAGAGCCGCTGTGCCCCGGAAAAGAGAAGTGGTAGATATCCGGCGTAGTCTCGTAAAGAGTCATAAGATTGTTGGGCCCTTCCAATTCATAGGCTGTCTTTAGCACGTTTCCCGGAGTAGGTCTGTTGACTACCTCATAGGTAGGCATAGGTAAGTAACTGACTACAGGTAGATAATCAAATCCGAGCACATCTCTGGCACTCCAGGAAGTAGAGGTTGAATAATTGAAAGAGCCTTGCAGTTCATCTGGGATACCTCTGACTTCTCTTGTTATGCTGCCGGCGCAGCTAAGTGTCCATCCCAGGCCCAGGATACCGGTCTGTCGGTTAGGAATCAGACCGTTATAGCTGTAATCCAGAGAGATAGGAAGAGTAAAACGGCTGTTGCGGTAGGTATAAATGGGAACAGTAACGGATACCTTACCTGTATAGAGTTGCGGAGTAAGTTTGCCGTAACGGGTCATCTCACTTGCCTGAACGGAAGGCTTATCCGGCTCGTTTACAAGGGTGAGCTGGGCGTAAGAGTACTGTATAATGCTGATTGATAGGAGAATCAGATAGAAAAGTTTATTGATTGTTTTCATAAAATGGCTTTTACACTAACAAAGTTAGCATTTTCCAAAGAGAAAAAAAGAGGGATAAATTGAGGGATTTTTAGTATATTTGTACGATTACTAAAACCGCTACGCTAATGTATACCAACCAGCACACGCTTAAACATAAATATGAGTTTGAGGGAAAGGGGCTCCATACGGGGCTCAAGGTTCACATGATGGTAGAACCGGCACCTGCAAACTTTGGTATAAAGTTCAAAAGATCAGACCTTGGCGAGAGTGCGCCATTGGTTGAGGCCTGCGTGGATTACGTAAGTGCAACTTCCAGAGGAACAACATTGGATAAGGACGGAGTAAAGGTTCTTACTCTGGAACACCTTATGGGTGCTCTCTACGGAATGGGAATAGACAATGCGCTCATTACTCTGGATGCACCGGAGGTTCCTATTTTGGACGGCAGTGCAAAGTACTATGCAGAAGCCTTTTCCAAGGACGGGTTGGTTGAGGAGAATGCTCCTAGAAAGTATCTGGTACTAGACCGCAAGGTTGTATGCCGCAATGAGAAGGGGAGCGAGATGGTTGTTCTTCCGGATGACCATTTCTCCATAGACGTAATGATAGATTTTAACTCCAAAGTGCTTGGAAATCAATATGCAAGGTTTGAGCAGGATACAGACTTCGTAACGGAGATTGCTCCTTGCAGAACCTTTGTTTTCTTCCACGAGTTGGAGCCGCTGTTTAAGAACAACCTCATTAAGGGAGGAGACTTGGACAATGCGCTTGTGATTGTGGAGAATCCGGTACCTCAGGAGGAGTTGGACCGTCTGGCGGGAGTCTTCAACGTCAAGAGGTTGGAGAGAGTTCCGGAAGGGTATCTCAGCCACACATCTATCCGTTTCCAGAACGAGTGTGCGAGACACAAACTGCTGGACGTGCTGGGAGATTTCTCACTGGTGGGTTATCCAATTAAGGGAAAAGTTATAGCATATAAGAGCGGCCACTCAATTAACTCAACCATTGCACGTGAACTCAGAACGCTGGCAATCAAACAGTTTGGTCGTAGGTAGTTGTGCTATTTTGATTTGAATTTAGTTTTGAATTATGGATATAGAAAAGATTAAGGAAGTTAAGCAGAGATTGTCTGTTGCTCCAAAGTATGATCCGGATGCAGAGCCGGTTTATGATGTTCTCGGTATTCAGAAACTTCTTCCTCACCGTCCTCCGTTCTTGATGGTGGACAGAATCATTGGTGTTGAGGAAGATTCAATTACCGGAATCAAGACAATTGGTGTGAATGAGAACTACTTCAGAGGACACTTCCCAACGGAGCCTGTAGTTCCCGGAGTTCTTCTGGTGGAGGCAATGGCGCAAGTAGGTGGAATTCTGGTGCTTAGAAATGTAGACGAACCTGAAAGATACTCAACATATTTTGCAAAGATTGACGGATTCAAGTTCCGCCGCAAGGTGGTTCCGGGAGATGTTGTAGTTTTCAAACTCGTTATCACTCAGCCTCTGGAACACTCTTTGGTATGTATGAGAGGAAAGGCTTGGGTTGGCAATCAGGTTGCCTGCGAGGGAGACATGGTGGCTCAGGTTATAAAGAACAAGTAATTATTCAAAAACTAAGACAATGGAAAACGCATTTGTCCATCCTAATGCAAAGATTGGTAAGAACGTGGTTATCAGCCCGTTCGCAACTATTGCGGAGCACGTGGAGATTGGAGATAACTGCTGGATTGGTCCGTATGCATGCATCAACGATTTTGTTAAAATAGGCAACAACTGCAAGATTTTTAACGGAGCAGTAATTGGTGCAATTCCTCAAGATCTCAAGTTCAAAGGAGAGGAGTCTTACGTTGAAATAGGTGACAACGTAATGATTAGAGAGTACTGCACCGTAAGCCGCGGTACAGCTGCCAGCGGAAAGAACAAAACAGTTATTGGAAACAACTCTTTCTTAATGGCATACGTTCACGTTGCTCATGACTGCAAAGTTGGAAACAACGTTATTCTTGTAAGTTACACAGGTTTGGCCGGAGAGGCTGAGGTTGATGACTTTGCAATAGTAGGCGGTGCTACCGTAGTACACCAGTTTACTCATATAGGCTGCCACGCTATGATTGCAGGAGCCTCTGCTTTCAGTAAAGACATTCCGCCTTATGCTATAGCAGGAAAACGTCCTACAGCAGTTTACGGAATAAACATTGTTGGCCTTAGAAGAAGAGGCTTTACAATGGAGCAGATAGAGCGCATAAAAGATGTCTACAGAGTTATTTACAACAGTGGACTGAACGTTTCCGATGCTTGCAGGAAGGCACATGAAACCCTTCCGGAATCTGAAGAGAAGAATATAATTCTCAGCTTCATTGAAGGCAGTAAGAGAGGTATTGTAAGGTACGGTTCCGGTAGCACAGAGGAGTAATGCAGTGTCTTCTTAGTTCTGCGTATCTTCCTCCGGTTGAGTATTTTGCAGCAATTGCAAAATACAAGAACGTTAGCATTGAGGCATGCGAGAACTATCAGAAGCAGTCATACAGAAACCGTTGCACCATTCTTACGGCCAGCGGAAAAATGAATCTTAATATCCCCGTCAGCAGAGGCGGGGATAACTTTACCCATAAGGTCCCAATTTCAGAGATTGAGATAGATTACTCAGAAGATTGGGTTATAAAGCATACCCGTGCTCTGGAGGCGGCCTATATGAACTCTCCCTTCTTTGTCTATTACAAAGATGATCTCTTTAAGATTCTCCGCTCCGGAGAGCGTTCCCTTTTAAAGTTTAACACTCTGCTTACAAAGCAGTTGCTGCAGTTCTGCGGAGTTAAGGCGGAGCTCTCTTTTACTACAGATTATTTGATGCCTTCTTCTGCTGAAGCAGGTGTTTGCGAGGATGTTGTAGATTTGAGGGAGAGGATTCATCCTAAGTGGAAGGGGGAGAGTCTTATAAAGGAAAAGCCCCACTGGCAGGTTTTCGCCGAGCAGGGCTTTGTATCCGGTTTGTCCGTTGTGGATCTCCTCTTTAACGAGGGGCCGGACTCCATATCTTTTTTAGTTTAGAATCTCCATCCAAAGGTTGCAAGAACCTGGAAACCGTTTCTCTTTATAGAAGTGTATCCCTGGTTGAGGACGTATTTTGAAGCAGGCTCATCATCAAAGACATTCACATTGTACTTCTTAAGGTTTGCAGCAAATGCAAAGTCTGCAAAGAAGCCGCTAGGGGTATTGATTCCAATACCTGCTGAGGCAATATATTTCTCTGTAGAATTTAAGAAGTAGTCTGACCTAAGACCTGCTCTGGTGTACTGGAAACCGCCTCTAAGAGAGAGCAGATTAATTGGGTTAATCTCTACACCGGCTCTGAAGTTGTGGCTGCTTTTAAAGCTGTTCTTTAAATCCCAATTGTCATTATAGAAATCCGATTTTTCAAAAGGCTCTAAATCCGCACTGTTGCGAAGGCGTGTCTGTGCCAGGTTATTTGCCTCATAATCAAGGCTTATTGTTCCCTTAGGAAGAACGAACGCAACACCTACGTTGTACTGGAACGGAGTATTTACGCGGTAATCATACTCTCCCTCAGGTGAACTGACCATTGCGGTGTAACCGTCATTATATCCTACGCCCATATCCCAGTAGTACTTGTCTTTGAGCTGATACCATGTAGGGGTTGAAACCGCTCCACCCAATCTGAAGAAAGGAGTAGGTGTCCAGATAAAACCGACCTTGAAGTTGATACCTGCTCCCGTAGTTCTCAGATTATAAATCTGATCTACGTATGCAAAGTCATCTGTGGAACCTAAAATCTCGTTATCTTCAGTGTAGGTCTCCTCAATCTTGTTCCATACGGTAAAGAGACCCATATTCATACCTACATAGAATTTGTCACTTATGTTGAGACCAAAGTTGAGATCATACTCTCCAATGGAGCCGTAAGATTTTCTTTTGATGCTCTGAGTAGATCTGTAACTTCCCATTCCGGCACTTTGGTTAGGAATAAACTTGCAAGGGTCTGTAGACAAAGTGTCAAACAGAGAGGTGTTCCATCCTAATATTGAAGGCCATAGAGCGGAACCAAGTGAGTAAGGGTCTGTGTAGTCATTCTTATCCAAATCATAACCGGAAATTTTTGGAGAGTAGTAAGAGCCCAAAGCGTTCGTAAGGTTTGCAAGATACTTTGAGTAACTATGATCCACTCCGCTTGCGGCTGCCTTGAATCCGTAGTTGAAGTTGTTCTGTTTATTGTAAGATACTCCAATTGAGATAGCTTTAATGCCGTAATTTGCTCCGGTATTGATAACTGAGACGCCTCCTATGTTGGCAATTCCAAATGTGCTGCGCTTGTCAGTCATTGGCGCTCCCAGGTAGTTGCAATAAGTATTTACGCTGGTTACCGCAGGGGTGATTGATACCTCGTTGTACTTGTAAACAGCTGTTGCAGCAGGGTTTATGGCAATGGCACCGAGGTCTCCGCCAAGTGCTGTCATGGCGTTACCCATAGCCACGCTTCTTGCCGTTCCCTGCCTTTGGTAGTCTCCCAACAGATAAGCTCCGTATGAGCTCTGTGCAAAGGACGGTGTAATTGCAAATGTGCAAATAACCGCTGAAATGAAAGAAATAACTCTTTTCATATTTATTTAATTTTTAAGATTTTGCAATTGGTTTTATCTTCTTGTGGAAGAACCTCCGCTGCGTGAGCTGGATGAGCCGCCGCCTGAAGATGAGCTGTGGCTTGAACCACCGCCTGAATAACTGCCGCCGCTGCTTCTGCCGCTGCTTGAAGAGGATGAGTAACCTCCGCCGCTATTTCCGCCAGAGTAGCCGCTGCTTCTAGGTGAGGAAGTGCTGTAACTTCTTCCGCTGCTGTAACTTCTTCCGCCACTGTAGGTTCCTCTGGAGCCGGAACCGGATGAGTAGGTTGTGCGGGTTGAAGCTGGACGGTAAACACCGCCGCCTGAAGATGAACGGTTTGCAGAACCAGGTCTGGAAACTGAAGAGCCCGGTCTTGTAACGGTTGTCCTATTACCGGAATTTGATCTTGAAGAAGGAGTGTAAGAGCCTCTGGTTGACGATACGTTGCCTCTGCTATAGGTTGCAGGGCGTACATTATTAGAATTTGATCTTCCTACAACGTTTGTACGGGCTGAGGATGAAGGGGTTCTTCCGCCGTTGTTTCTGTTGTTGTCAAATTGAGGTCTTCCGTTAGGTCTGCCCATTGAGGTTCCTCTTACCTGATTTACAGAGTTTCTTCTATATGAACTTCCGTTTGCACGGCTCTGAGTTGCTGTAGGTCTTGGATTTACATTGCCTTTAGATGCAACGCCAACGTTAGGTCTGCCCGGTCTTGAAGAGTTAACGCCGTTTCTTCTGGTGTAGTATCTGCCGGGGTCTGATCTGTGAGCGCCCGGACGAATCTCTCTATGGCCAGGTCTGTGGCCCGGATGATATCCACCGCGTCCGTGGTCATAACGCCATGGATCTCTGTGTCCCCAGTACCAGTGGTCATAATAACCATAATACCACGGTGAATACCAGTTCCAACTATAGTACCACGGATCATACCAGGAACCCCATCCAAGGAACCAAGGGTCATACCATCTCCAGTTCCAGCCCCAGTAACCTCTCCAATAGATAGGGCTGTGCCAGCCGTATCTTGAACCGTAGACGGTAGGCCATCCCCAATAGAGTGAAGAAGCTCCGTACCAGGCATAATCCCAAGGATCTACGCTAACGTTTACAACGTAAGTAGGGGAGTCGAACTTCTTAAGAAGAACCTCGTAACTCTCCTCTCCGTCAACAACTACGTACTGAGTGCCGGGTTGGTAATCTACTTGTACAAGGTCATTTTCACCCATGTATATGGTGTCTACCTTAACCGTCTCAACGGTTGTCGTTGCAGGTTTATAGGCAGAACTGGTTTTCTCTTTTAGGTTTGTAACATCCTGGGCAATATAAGGTTGCTCAGATGTAGAAGTCCCCGCATCGGAGGAGGTGTAGTAGATGCTGTTAACATATCCTCCGTTGCCGTTTGCAGCGTAATTACTTGGACCACAAGATACTAGGGCCCCACAAGCTACAACTAAGATAGATAAAGTAATGTTTTTCATTGTTACCTCCTGCGTTTTTTGTATTTTTGTGCGCTTTAATTTTGAAAAAATTACATCAAAAATTATTCCAAATAAGTAGATAAGATGTCAAAACAGATAACATCAAGGCAGGAGAATTATTCTCAGTGGTATAATGACCTGGTAGTAAAGGCCGGTTTGGCGGAGAATTCCGCAGTTAGAGGTTGTATGGTTATTAAGCCTTACGGCTATGCCATCTGGGAGAAGATGCAGCGTCAGCTGGATAAGATGTTCAAAGATACAGGGCACGAGAACGCCTACTTCCCGCTCTTTATTCCAAAATCCTTCTTAAGCCGTGAGGCTGAGCATGTTGAGGGGTTTGCTAAAGAGTGTGCGGTTGTAACCCATCACCGTCTTATGACTAACCCGGACGGGCCGGGTGTGGTTGTAGATCCGGATGCAAAGTTGGAGGAGGAGTTGGTTGTAAGGCCTACATCGGAGACAATTATATGGAACACATATAAGAATTGGATTAGTTCATACAGAGACCTTCCAATCCTTGTTAACCAGTGGGCCAACGTGGTTAGGTGGGAGATGAGAACCCGTCTTTTCCTGCGTACGGCAGAATTTCTGTGGCAGGAGGGGCATACCGCTCACGCCACTATGCAGGAAGCCATCGCGGAAGCGGAGAAGATGATTGGAGTTTATGCAGATTTTGCAAGAAACTATATGGCCATTCCGGTTGTTGTGGGTAAAAAGACTGAGAGCGAGCGTTTTGCCGGTGCTTTGGATACCCTCTGTATTGAGGCTATGATGCAGGACGGAAAGGCTCTGCAGGCAGGTACATCCCACTTCCTGGGACAAAATTTTGCCAAGGCGTTTGACGTTAAGTATCAATCTAAAGAGGGTGCTCTGGAGTATGTATGGGCTACATCCTGGGGCGTTTCTACCCGTCTGATGGGCGCTCTGATTATGGCTCACGGAGATGATAACGGCTTGGTTCTTCCTCCAAATCTGGCTCCTATTCAGGTAGTTATGGTTCCTATCTTCAATAAGCCTGAGCAACTGGGCGCTATTCTGGAGAAGATGAATCAGATTAAGGCGGAACTGGACAAGAAGGGTTACAGCGTTAAGATAGATGACAGAGAGAATGTACGTAGCGGCTTCAAATTTGCGGAGTGGGAATTGAAGGGTGTGCCGGTAAGATTGGCTATTGGCCCAAGAGATTTGGAGAACAATACGGTTGAGGTTGCACGCAGAGATACTCTCACAAAGGAGAGCGTTGGCGGTGATGCGGTTGTTGAGAAGGTTGCAGCCCTGCTGACGGAGATAGAGAGCAATATCTATCGTAAGGCGTTGGAATTCAGAGATGCACACACTTACAAAGTTGATACCTGGGATGAGTTTAAGGAGCAGATTGAGAAGGGCGGATTCCTGCTTTGCCACTGGGACGGAACAGCGGAGACAGAGGCTAAGATTCAGGAGGAGACAAAGGCTACAATCCGTTGTATTCCTTCAGACTCATTCGTATGTGAAGAGGAGGGACGTTGCATCTACAGCGGCAAGCCTTCTAAACGTAGAGTAATTTTTGCAAGAGCATACTAAAAAAGACAGAATATGGAAACCGATCAGCCATTGTCGCCCAACAAAAAGATTGTAGAGGCGCTTAGCGGAAAATCAAACGTTAAATCTTTGGTCTTTGACAGGACCCTGGATATGTTCAACGAACTCAAGGAGTTGCTGGCAGAGATAAGCAATGATTTGGATGAGGCGTTGGATGAGATTAAGGAGAGCGGAGTTCAACTGAGCAGACGCGTTAAGTTGGAGTACAGAGATAAGGGAAGACTGGAGGCGGAACTCAGATTTGCAGATGACGTATTGGTTTTCAGTATGTTACCGGATATCTATCAGTTTGAGCCTGACCATCCTGTATGGAAGGTTCCGTATGCTGCGGAGAATCAGTTCAATACCTATTGCGGAATAATTACCGTATATAACTTCCTCTATGAGTCCGTTAAACTCAACAGAGACTGTGACCCGGGCTATCTTGTTGCACGTCTGTTTGTTAACAGAGAGGGCGCCTTCTTTGTAGAGGGAAAGAATCAGCCAAGAAAGAAGATTGGGGAGTTTGGTAAAATTAAGTTGAACAAGAAGGAACTGAGAGATTTTGTGGAGAGCGCAATGCTCTACGCCCTCTCATTTGATCTTTTTGTTCCGCCGTTTGAGAAGGTTAAGAGCATTACCGTAGGAGACAAAGACTCAGACGATTACAAGATTGAAACCGGCAAGCGCAACGGATACGATTACAACACGGATGACGTTCTTGAATAATGAGATCCATTAAGACCATACTTCTCGCACTTTCATTCCTGCTAACCTCAACGCTGGTTTATTCTCAGGTTAAGATTGGCTTCTGGGGAGATACCATCCGCCAGAAGAAACAGGTACCTGCAACCAGCGGATTGAACAAGGAGCAGGAGGTTGCAAGACTCATTGGTCTTAACTATTCGGTTCCGGATGTAGACTACGGCCAGGGCAAGCCAAAGTTCTGGACCATAGGGATTCTTGATGAGTTCATCTTCTCTCAGGTTCACCTGGAAAACTGGGCGGCCGGCGGAAGCGGTTCCGTAGCGCTGAGCGTTTACACCAACGCAATGGCCAACTACCAGAAGGGTAAAATCTACTGGGAGAACAGGGCACAGTTGGGGTACGGCTTTGTGCGTCAGTTTGATGTGGGCTACCGCAAGAGCGAAGATAAAATTATCCTGGACAGCAAATGGGGATACCAGGCATTTCGCAAGGTCTATATGTCTGCATTTATGAACTTTAGGAGCCAGTTCTCTCCGGGCTTTGACTACAATAGCAAGAACGAGGCTACCATGAAGTCCAAGTTCTTTGCTCCGGCATACCTCAACATAGGTCTCGGTTTGGATTGGAAGCCGGGTAACGGTAAAGTCTTCTCACTCAACTTCTCCCCGCTTACCGGAAGAATTGTGATGGTTAATGCGGACAGCGCAATCAGAGTAAGGTACGGTAACGATTATGACAAGTTTGTGCGTTGGGAGTTAGGTGCTCAGTTCAAGGCCACTTTTTCCAAGAGTTTCACCAAAAACTTTAAAGTTGCCACCCAATTCTCCGCATTCTCAGATTATATGGGAACTCCTACCAACATAGTGATATACTGGGATGTACAGGCAGATTACCAATTCAATAAATACTTCAAGGCCTCACTCAGAACCAACCTTATCTACGATGATAAGATTAAGATTACCAGCAAATCCGGCAAGGAGCGTACAATGGTTCAGTTTAAGGAACTCTTTGGCATAAACTTCTCCTACACCATAGGTACCTTCAAGAAGTAGGAGGCTTATTCTCAATATGTTACAGCGGCAAGGAATAGTGGCAACCGTGGAGACCTTTCTTAAAAGGTACCTTACATCTGACGGAAAAATTCTGGTTGGAGTAAGCGGCGGAGTGGACTCTACAGTGCTGCTGCATATCCTTGCAACTCTTTCATCTCCCGATGGTTATAAAGGCAGATTCTCTGTTGCCCACATGAACTTTTGCCTAAGGGGAGTGGAAAGTGAAGGAGATGAGGCTTTTGTGAAGGAGCTCTGCAACACTTACGGCTTTGCTCTTTTTACAAAGCGGGTGGATACTCTCTCTTTTGCCAAGGAGAGGGGACTCTCCGTTGAGATGGCGGCAAGGGAACTTAGATATGATTGGTTTAAGGAGTTGGCCAAGAAGGAGGACTTTGCTTATCTGCTTACCGCCCATAATGCAAATGATAATGCGGAAACTCTGATTCTCAACCTGGTACGCGGTACCGGCCGTCACGGTCTGAACGCTATACGTCAAATGAGAGCAGACGGCGGCAGCCTAGTGGTTTTAAGACCGCTACTTTCTGTAGAGCGTTCTGAGATTGAGAATTATGCAAAGGAGCATAACCTGAGTTTCCGCTATGACCGCACCAACTCGGATAATGTTTACGCCCGTAACCTTGTGCGTAACAAAGTGTTGCCGCTGCTTAAAGAGATTAATCCTTCCGTTATTGCAACTCTTAATGATGACATTGAAAGATTCAGAGAGGAGAATGAAGAGATAGATTCCATTGTATCAAAGGAACTATCAGAAGCGGAGTCTGATTTGAAAGATGGCGGGGCGGATCTTTTGGGCCTTAAAAAAAGATATCTCAAAGCGGTTGTTCCCGTAAACTTTTTAAAATCAAAGAGCAACGTAAAGTTCTGGATAGCAGAGATTTTACATAAGTATAACGTCTCCTTTGCAGGTGCAGACGTAAATGATATTGCAGAATCAGTAAGTTCAGATTCCGGTACCACAAAGTTCTTTATCTTAAAGGGTTACACTGTAACAATAGAACGCGGGGAACTCCGTCTGTATGACAACTCTTTTTTGAATGCTGCTTCTGACTCTGTTGAGATTTCAGATGAAGGAGAGTTTGAGCTCCCTCCTTACAGATTGAGTGTTAGGAAGTTGCAGCAGGTACCTTTGCAGATAAAGAGAGAGAAGGGAGTTCTGCTTATGGATGAATCCAAGGTAAAGTTTCCGCTGCGGCTGCGTTTTGCAAAAGAGGGAGACCGTTTCTCTCCGTTCGGACTAAAGGGAAGCAAGAGCGTTGCAGACTTCCTCAATTCCAAAAAGTTAGATACCCTCTTCAAATCTGTTGTACCGGTAGTTGAAGATGCCTGCGGCACTATAATAAGCATACCGCCGGTTGAGATAACCGACGGCTGCAAAATCACAGAGAGCACCCTCTCCGTTATAGAAACCAAATTGGTTTAGTAATTAAATACAAACGTATACGGCATACGGGCGTATGTCTTTACGCCTTTGGCATCTTTGAACTCAGTGAGGATCTTTTTGAGGATTGCCTCAGAGTCTGAAGATGTGCCGGAGATCATCTCAATTATGCTCTCATACTGGCTCTTAACTCTTGGATATTCAACTACTTTGTAGCCTTCACTCTTCATTGCCCTGTATGCTGCAATTGAGTTGTTCACCTTAACATAATTTGGAGGAAGAACCTCACCCTCCGTTTCCTCTCCCTCTTGAGGCGCCTCTGCTCCTACATCAAGAGTCTCACCTTCATAATCCTTTGAGTATGCAAGGAATGCGGCGCACTCAATGGCATCGTTCAGAGTACCAATCTCATCAACAATACCTACGTTTACTCCCTGCTCTCCGGTCCAGATTCTTCCCTGGCCAATTGAGTCTACCTGAGATACGCTCATCTTTCTGCCGTCTGCAACTATGCCTACAAACTGAGTGTAAACCTGCTCTACAAACTTCTGCATATAAGCAATTTCTGCCTCGTCCAGAGGTTTTACTCCCGTACCCATCGTGGAGTGTTTGTGAGTTCCCAAAGAGACTGGGTTAATCTTCAGGTGCTTCTTAAGTCCTTTGCCATAGTTGAATGCAAGTGAGAAGACTCCGATTGAACCGGTGAGGGTAGCGTTGTCTGAGAAGATATGACTTCCTCCCGCGCTAATCCAGTATCCGCCGCTGGCTGCATACTCTCCAAAACTAACCACTATAGGTTTCTCTTTTGCAAGGAGTTCCAGCTCCTCTCTTATAAGTTCTGCAGCCTGTGCGTCTCCGCCCGGGGAGTCTACTCTGAGAACAACTGCATCTATGGTATTATCCTTTCTTATCTTCTTTATGATAGGAACATACTTGGATGAAGTGAGGCCCTCTCCCTCCGTGGCAATCTCTCCGTTTGCATAAACAACTGCAACCTTCTTCTTTCCCTTGTAGGAGAGAGGTGCCGTCTTGGCATATTTTGCAAGTGACATATACTTGAGATTTGACTCGTTCTCTACGCCAGTAAGCTGGCAGAGTTCCTCTGTAATCTCCTTACTTGTAACGGCTTTATCAATCAGACCCGCTTCAACTAAAGAGGCAGGGTCCACCAATTTGAGATTGTCTACCGCATCGTTGAAAACCTCCGGAGAAATCTCTCTGCTTTCACAAATTGCAGCGGCCATTGTGTTCCACATTGAGGAGAGCATCTCCATATTCTGCTGACGGTTTTCTGGGCTGATATCGTTCTTGATAAACTGCTCTGCGGCTGCCTTGAACTTTCCGTGGCGGATAAGCTGTGCCTCAACGCCCAGCATATCTCCCAAATCCTTAAAGAAGAGCATGTCCGCTCCAATTCCGGTGAACTGGATGAGTCCGTCTTTGTGCATGTAAACTCTGTCTGCAACGCTGGCAACATAGTAGTCTCCCTGGCTGTAGTTCATTGAGTATGAAATGATTGGTTTGCCACTATCGTGAAACTCCTCCAGTGCCGCTCTAAGTTCCTCAAGCAAAGGGATTGAGGTGGTGGATTCCAATCCTCCCTTAATGAGGACCATTTTTATGTTCTTGTCACTTGCAGCCTTTTTTAGGGCACGGGTTGCATCATAAATTCCAAGGCCTCCCTTAGGCATACTTATAAGACCGCTCAAAGCGCCCATATCCATACTCATTCCCTCCTGAGTTCTCTCTCCCAGGGTGTTGGTAAGGTCTACGGTAAGGATGGTGTTAGGTGATACCATCGGGAGTTCCGAATCTGAAGAGGAGAAAGCGGATGCCAATCCGACAAGCAGGAAGAAAACTAGTAATACGTTAACAATTAACGCTAAGATACAGCCCAGAAATGCTGCCCAAAAGGTTTTCCAAAATGTTTTCATATTGTTCTCTATTTGCCTCAAAGGTATGAATAAATTGGCTAAGTGTGGAGATTTTAATAAATTTGTAGGTATGAAAAGGATTATATCTATCTTCTGTATGACCCTCTTTTGCGCCACTCTCCTGGGGCAAAAATATATCAGGGTAAACTATGTTGGCTATCTTCCTAAGAGCGTGAAGGTAGCGGTTTATTTCCAGGAAAAGCCGGTAACGGAACCTTTGAACGAGGCGGAAAAGCAGCAGCTGAGTGTTGCTCCGTCCGGTCAGACCGCCTGGGTAAAGCGCCCAACTCAGGCAACTTACAACCTTATCTTCTCCCACTCTAACGGAGACGGAGATGAGTTTGTGGTTTATGATGCCGTTACAAAAGAGGCCGTTTACAGCGGCGTAGGAAGTCAGGCAGATCCTTCAAAGTGGGTTATGCTGGAGGCTTACCGTCTGGACTTCTCCAAGTTGGAAAAGCCGGGAGGATATTACATTGAGTTTAAGGGGGCTGTAAGTCCAGTATTCAAGATAGGTGCAGATGTTTATGACGGAGCGGCGGATGTTCTTCTAAAGTATATGCGCCAGCAACAGTGTGGATATAACCCGTTTACAGACACTCTGTGCCACCAGAAAGACGGCTATATAGTAGACCATCCTACCCGCAACGGAGAGATGATAGACGTACGCGGAGGTTGGCACGACGCCTCCGATTACCTTCAGTATCAGACTACAAGCGCTACCGCTACCTACGATATGATGTTTGCATATATGATGACGGAAGACAAGTCCGTCTTTGCAGACAACTATAAGGCAGACGGTAAACCGGGTTCCAACGGAGTTCCCGATATTTTGGATCAGGCCCGCTGGGGGTTGGACTGGCTGGTTAAGATGAACCCGGAAGACCGCGTAATGTTCACTCAGATAGCGGATGACAGAGATCACATTGGTTTCAAACCTCCTCAGTATGATACCGCAGATTACGGCTGGGGAGAGGGTAACGGACGTCCCGTTTACTTCCTTACCGGCAAGCCTCAGGGAATGGGCAAGTTTGGCAAGAACCGTACTACCGGAGTCTCCTCCGCCGCTGCTAAGTTTGCCTCCTCATTTGCACTTGGTTCTGAGGTCTTTAAGAAGATTGCTCCTAAGTTTGCAAAAGAGATTGGAGGCAAAGCCGTTCTGGCTTACGAGTATGCAAAGGAGGTACCCGGCAACACCCAGACTGCCTGCTACGTTTCCCGCTACTTCTATGAGGAGGACTCCTGGGTAGATGACGTAGAGCGCGCTGCAGCAACCCTTTACAAGGTTCTGAAAGATCCTGCATACGAGCAGGAGGCAGATTACTACGGAGAGCAGGAGCCAATTTCTCCGTGGATGGAACTGGGACGCGGACGTCACTATCAGTTCTATCCGTTCCTCAATGTTGGTCACTACCTTTTGGCAACATCTGAAGATGAGCAGCTTGCGCTTAAGTACAGAGAGTTTATGAAGGAGGGTTTGGTAGACCTCAGAACCCGTGCTGCGGGAGATCCGTTCATGCACGGCGTTCCATACCTGTGGTGCTCCAACAACCTCACTTCTGCGGCAGTTACACAGGCTCAGCTCTATCGCAGAGCTACAAATGACTCTACCTTCATAGAGATGGAGGCGGCACTCAGAGACTGGCTCTTTGGCTGTAACCCTTGGGGAGTCTCAATGATAATTGGTTACCCTAAGGGAGGCAACCTTCCTACGCTTCCTCACTCCGCTTTCACTCAACTGAACAGGGAGATAACGGGAGGTCTTATAGACGGTCCGGTTTACAACTTCATCTTTAAGTCACGTGCGGGAATGGGTATGAGAAAGCCGGATCAGACACCGGCGCTCAACCGCGGTATTGCCGTGTATCACAATGATATAGGAGATTACGCAACCAACGAGCCTACAATGGACGGAACGGCCTCTCTGACCTACTACTTTGCTTCACTGGAGCAGGAGGGTAACCGTCAAAAGAGAGAGTTTGAGCCATCTATTGCAAATGTTACAAAAGACAGTTACGGAACCATCCGCCGTATGGACAGATCAAAGAAGGAGATCTATCTGATTTTCTCCGCAGACAGTATGTTCAACGGTGGAGAGAAAATCTTCCAGACTCTTAAGAAGGAGAAGATAAAGGGTTCATTCTTCTTTACGGGTAATGCGCTGAGACTTCCTGAGCATGAGGAGATTATAAAGAAGATTATTGAGGAGGGGCACTATGTAAGCGGCCATTCTGATAAGCATCTTCTCTACGCTCCTTGGGGCGGAAACAGAGATTCCATGCTTATATCCAAGGATAGTATTCTTGCAGATATCCGTCTGAATGCCAAGGAACTGGAGCGCTTTGGAGTTTCTCAGGCAGATTCCAAATGGTTCCTTCCTCCTTACGAGCACTACAACACGGAGGCTGTAAACATCCTTTCCAGAGCGGGTTACATACCTATCAACTACACTTCCGGTACTGCAACTCCTGCAGATTACACCATTCCTTCAATGAAGAGTTACGTTGATGCCCAGACTCTGATTAACCGTCTTTACGATTTTGAACTTAAGAACTCTCTCAACGGAGCAATCATACTCATTCATCCGGGCATTGAGCCAACCCGTCCGGAGAGCGAGCGCCTCTACAACCGTCTCAGAGAGATAATCCAATACCTTAAGAAGAAAGGCTATACATTCAAGAGTTTCAAGGACTTGCAGTAATTATGTATAAGATTTTAAAGAAAGAGCAACTGACTCCTCTCATCTTTTCTATGGTGGTGGAGGCTCCCAGAATTGCTCGGAGCGCTAAACCAGGTCAGTTCCTGATAGTTAGAACCGGAGATATGGGGGAGAGGGTTCCCCTTACTATCTGTGATTTTGACAGGGAGAAGGGAACCGTACGCATTGTGATTCAGATTGCCGGAGTCTCTTCTAACAAAATTTGCTCTCTTAACGAGGGAGACTCCCTTACGGATATAACCGGCCCACTTGGCAAGCCATCTGATTTTATGGAGTTTACTCCCGATAAGATAAAGAGCTTACGCTACCTTTTTGTTGCGGGCGGAGTGGGTGCCGCACCTGTTTACCCGCAGGCAAAATATCTCCACTCTCTTGGAGCAAAGGTGGACGTGATTATTGGAGCGCGCAATAAAGATTTGATAATCATGGAGGAGGAGATGAGAAAGGTTTGCACAAATCTATTCATCTGTACGGATGACGGCTCCAAAGGAGAGAAAGGTAATGTAACCGTTCTTATGGAACGTCTTTACGCTCAGGGTAATAAATATGATATGTGCGTTGCAATAGGCCCTATGATTATGATGAAGTTTGCAACCCTTATGGCAAAGAAATGCAACCTTCCAATCATTGTAAGTCTTAATACTCTGATGGTTGACGGCACCGGAATGTGCGGAGCCTGCAGAGTGAGCGTTGGCGGAAAGACAATGTTTGCCTGCGTAGACGGTCCTGAGTTCAACGGTTACGATGTAGATTTTGACGAGGCGCTGCGCCGTCAGACGCTTTACAGAAAAGAGGAACAGCAGGCGGATGCAGAGGCAGGTCTGGACTTTTTGGTACGCAAATAAGAGAAATTATGGCAAACAAAATAGATAGAGTTCCGGTAAGAGAGCAGGACCCTAAAGTCCGCGCAACTAACTTTGAAGAAGTATGTTACGGCTATAACGCAGAGGAGGCGATGTTGGAGGCATCCAGATGTCTTAACTGTAAAAATCCTCGTTGTGTTGCCTCCTGTCCGGTTGGTATAAAGATTCCTAACTTTATTGCCGAGGTCTTTAAAGGAGACTTTAACAAGGCGTTTGAAATAATCTCAGAGGACAGTTCTCTTCCTGCAATCTGCGGAAGGGTGTGCCCGCAAGAGACTCAGTGTGAGGGCTCCTGCATTCTGGGAGTTAAAGGCCAGCCGGTTTCAATCGGCAAACTGGAACGCTTTGTTGCAGACCACCACAGAGAGAACTCAGATGGCCAAAAGCCTGTAGAATCTCCTCAGTCAAATGGCCATAAGGTTGCTGTAATTGGCAGCGGACCAAGCGGTTTGGCTTGTGCAAGCGATCTTGCTAAGATGGGCTACAGCGTTACAATCTTTGAGAGCCTTCACAAGGCGGGCGGCGTTTTAACCTACGGCATTCCGGAGTTCCGTCTTCCTAAGAAGAAGGTGGTAGAGAAGGAGTTACAGTCATTATTTGATTTGGGAGTAAAGATAGAGACCAATGTTTTTGTCGGCCTTACAGTTACCATAGATGACCTTTTAAACAAGGAGGGATTCAAAGCCGTCTTTGTTGGAACGGGTGCAGGACTTCCTCTCTTTTTGAACATACCGGGAGAGAACCTGAACGGCGTATTCTCTGCAAATGAGTACCTTACACGCAACAACCTTATGCAGGCTTTTGATCAGAAGAGTGACACTCCAATCTTCCACGCAAAGAGAGTATGCGTTGTTGGAGGCGGTAATGTTGCAATGGATGCGGCAAGAACTGCGCTTCGTTTGGGAGCGGATGTGACTATAATCTATCGCAGAAGCGAAAAGGAACTGCCGGCAAGAGCAGAAGAGGTGCATCACGCTAAGGAAGAGGGAGTTAAGTTTCAATTGCTCACCAACCCTACAAAGGTTATCGGGGATGAAAACGGTTGGGTGAAAGGGGTTGAGTGCATCCGTATGGAGTTGGGTGAACCGGATGAAAGCGGCAGGCGTTCTCCTCAGCCGGTTGCAGGTTCGGAATTCGTGATAGATACTGATGCTCTGATAGTTGCGCTGGGTACCAAGATTAACCGTCTTATTGCAGATACCACTCCTAACCTTGAGACTGATAAGAAGGGTAGGCTTGTAACCAGCGGAGAAACAGCAACTTCCCGCGCCGGAGTCTTTGCCGGAGGTGATGTTGTTACCGGTGCGGCTACGGTTATTCTGGCTATGGGAGAGGGGAGAAGGGCAGCCAAAGCGATAGACCGCTACATTAAAGAAAGATATTAACTTTGCAGGCAAAATTATTGAGAGATGGCACAAGTTCAGAAACCAAGTATTCC
>JAFZUX010000026.1 GCA_017618115.1 Bacteroidales bacterium
GAGCGTTCCCGTATTATCACACCTTAAATCTAAAACCTCGTTACTTGCGTTGGCGTCATAACTGAAAGCGGAATAGTGGTTTACCCCCGTGCTTACAGCTCTGAACGCCGCTCCCGGAGTATATTGCTTCTTTACCCTGTTGAGTGGAGAGGATTCATACTCTTTTTCTGTAAAGGCAAAGGCGGCATCGCTGCTTCCGTATAGGGATGTATAAAACGCTTGCTGTGAGGCCAGTGGCGTCTCTTCCGGCCTTGGTGAAGCAAAGGAAGAGACCAAAGGCAGAAAGCTTTTTGCATCCTCTCTTCTCATCACGTCATACCAGATAGGTGTTACTATGTTCTTCCCGTTAGGTGCTGCTGCCACATTTACCGTCTGAGCGGGATATCCCAACCCGTCATAGTAAGTTACGTCCAAGATGTATGACTGTGCATTGGCAGCTGTGAAAGTCTGCTTTAAAATCCAGTTTTCTCCCAGCACCGCCACCCCTTCGTTTACCGTGAGGCTTCCCTTCATAAGTTTTTGTAGTCCTTTATAAGAAGCTGAGACGGCGTATTTTCCGGAGGCGTCCGGTATGTTGAAGTGCAGCGTGTCTCCGTTTCCCATCCTGGTTCTTCCGTACGGAACGCCGTCTTTTAAAAGCGTATAACGTACCCTGGACTGTGAGCCTTCAAGAATGATAAACCCTGGTGTTACGTTTCCCTCCGGGAACGTTACGTTGAAAGCGTTAAGCGCTCCTCCTCCGGGCTGAGAGAAGATTATCTCCGATGCATTCTGATTCTTAAAGTAGGTGTTATTGTTTATTGTGTTGTAAGATATGTTCGGCCCGCACTCAGCTGTGATGGTGACGTATGAGTCATTCGGATAAGCTCTTTGATACGAGAGGTTTATTGTGCTGTCCCACGTTGTGGCCTTTCCGCTGTTATAGAAGTTTATTATGCGGTTCAGAACGCTGTCCTGTGCGGCTGTTACGGCATAAGTGAAGGATATTTTCCCTCCGTCTTTGCTGAAGGTGTAGGGGTTAGGGGAGAGGGAGCAGCTTCTGTTTTCAGAGTAGAACGGATGCCAATCTACCGTTCTTGTTCCGTTCATCTGCACTTCCGTAGGGTAATAAGCCATGCAGTAGTATGCTCCGGGGAGTGTGATTGGGAATTTCAGCTGACGGTTTCCCTCGCTCTTTCCGTTTACATCTGCAACTGTAATCGTGTAGCCCAGCGAGTCTTTCAGGAGCCTGTAAGAGGCGAATCCGTCCGAACTGCTGAGAATCAGAGCGTTCTTTCCTCCGTGGAGAAGATAGAGTGCTGATACGTTCGGCAGCAGCGTATATACGTTTGGAGTGTGAATGTCCTGGTAAATGACAGCTGAGGCGTTACTTGCCGTGATGGTTACCTCCCGCATCTCTGTTCCGTCATTTGCTGCAAATGTCAGGTTGAGGTCCGCCTCAAATATTCCTTCTTGGTTAGTAAGGAAAACCTCTGTGATCCAGTCCTCTGCACCGTGATAAGCTATCTGATTTTCAATAGAGGATATGAGTGTTGCGGCATTGAATCCGTTATTGCTGAGAATATGTATTACCGCCGTCTCTCCGTTGGGGCTGAGATAAATCTCCTGCTCGTCAATATAATCTATGCTTATGGTTATCTCAAATTGAGAGCTCTGGGCAGAGAGGTAATTGGGCAAAGAAAGAAAAGATAGAGTTGTAATACCCCATGTAAAAAGTTGATAAACAATATCTTTGAAAGATTTTCTATATTGCTCAATTTGATCCATTTTATTTGAACTTGTAGCTTTCTAAATAACTTATTATCTCATTTAAATGAGGATAACAAATTTCAATATTTGGTTCATGAGAATATTTCATTTGTTCAACATGTTCTAGAACTCTCTTTTTTACAAGATTATAGTTTTTGGGAGCAATTACTCTAGTCATGGCTAAATAATCATAGATCCAAACATCTCCAGAATTTGGAAATGATTTTTCTCCGTCTATTACTTTTTTAACGTTGTATTCGTATAACTGTTCAAGAGTTCGAAAATATGTATTTATAAACGAACACATGTACTCTATGATATAAACAATTTTTTTGTATGGTTCTTCAAAATTAGATAAATCCAAATGAAAAAAATGCTCCCGTTCAAATCCCAACATTCCTCCACTAAATCCTACAGAATCCCATGATCTCTGATCACGGATAGAATAATGAAACGTAAATTTCTCAAACCATTTATGGATAATTTCAAATCGCTTGCCAACACAAGGTCTTATGACAATGCTTTTGGGTATATCCTTCACAGTTGGCTTATCATCGTCATAAGAAATTATATAATCGGTTGTATAAGGATCCAACTCAACAATTAGTTTTTCTCCTGGAGTCTTATATACAAAGGCTTTACTACTTATATGGTATTCAAAAAATTTAAGGAAATCCTCAGATTTCAGCCGTTCTACTATAATACTGAGTACTTCTTTACTGGACTTCATATTTGTTGATTCTTTCATATTCTGATATTTCTATTATTTGTCCTTTTTTCAATCCTAAATCCTTAACGTTACTTCTTGATTCAAATTTTTGATTACCAGAAACTATGTTAGTACGAGCTCTTGTTTGTCCTTCCGAATAAGGGGTTTTGCTAGTTCTTTTTACTTCTATAATCCTATAAGAACCATCCTTATTTTTAATTAATTGATCAACTATTGTACTATTCCCTTTTATATAGCCACGCCCATTTTGTGGAATAAGCTTTACATGTTCTTTAACATTTTCTCCTTTTTGTATGCTTTTATTAAGCATCTCTTTTTCGAATTCCTTCCCTTCAAGAATTTCGCTTGCATTCTTCATTATTTTCTTCCCATCAGAAGCTTTGTCTGCAATCTTTCCAGCTTTACTGGTTTTTGCTATAGTTTTTACGACTTTAGCTCCCTTTGAAATCCCTGCGGGCACAAATGGTATTAATGCCGCAACGGCATCTGCCCCAGCATCTACCCAATGTTCTTTGGCTTTCTTGTTATTGCCTTTAATATGCTGATATACAGCTCCTCCTACATCGTAGACAAGATTAGCTAAATCCCATATTGTATCAAATATATCTCCTTTCTCGTCGATATTCAAAATAGGAGAGTTATTACAGAAAACAAATACTCCAATGGCATAATCTTTTTCAGCCTTCGGATCTACTGCCATCCACCTTGCTGTCACTGGATCATATTGCCTGAATCCGTAGTCCAGGTAGTCAGTTCCGGCTACGGTCTGAATTTCTTTCCCGTTGTACAGGTCTCGTTTTACGGATGTTGCAGAGATTATGTTCGGATAGAGCGTTGTTAAGGTGCCTGAGAGGATAGGGTAGCTTTCTCCCTGGTTTGTCTGCAGTCCGAACGGATAGTAGCTATTTCTCTCCAGGACGTGTCCCTGGCTGTCCGTTACCGCTCTTACGCTTCCTAAATGGTCTTTTACCAGGAATAGCGTTGTGTATGACGTTACAGTGTTCCCCCCATTCTGCTGCCTTATCTTCATTATTCTTCCGCTTTCAGCGTCAGCGTTTTCCAAGTATTCTTTGACTGTGTTCTCCGTCTGGATGGCCAGTGTGAACGGTCCTACGTATGCTCTTCCGTTACCGTTCCTGTCTATGATCTTGTACTTTGTTCCGTCTGCCAGGTAGGTGTAATTTGAAAGGAGAGTGTCGTTTCTGGAAACGCTTTTGACCTGGTTGTTGATGTCGTATGTCATAACAACGTTTCTTAAAGCATCCTTTGTCATGTTCCCGTTTCCGTCATAGAGATACTCCCCGGTCCCAGCCAGATGTCTTATCCTGTTTCCCGTGTAAGAGTAAGTGAAGTCATCTTTAGGGCTGGATGCGTTCTCCCCGAACCTTCTGAGCGTAAGTATGTTTCCGTTACGGTCATAAGAGAGGTTTTTCTCTGTGAAGGTGTCTGAAGATGTGGTATATGTTCCGATATATCTTTCTCCCTGCGTGAGTCGTCCCTGATTGTCATAGGAGAAAGCATAAGAGCTTCTGCTCTCCGTGCTACCCGGGTTTGTCCAGTCACTTGCGTCTTTCCACTGACTTGCCTCCCACTCCGTTATGAGCCCGTCATACGATTTTGCAGTAGATGTTTTTACTGCATCATGATAACGTAGCGTCTGAGAGTAGATGTTATAACTGTACGCCGGTTCACTTCCTTTCTTTAAGATGTCACTCTGAGAGTTTATCCAGCCTTGTATGTTGTAAGTGAGGCTGTTCTCCAGTACGGGTGTTGCCGTAGACGGATTAAGTGAAGCGGAACCCTGCGCAGCTGTCTTTCCTCTTTTTGTGTTAACCAACCTTCCGAGGTTGTCATAGCTGTAATTTACTGCGGCGTATGTGTCAGAACTGTTGTTCAGATCTGCCGTAGCTGTGAGTTTTCTTGCCCGTGAGTCGTAAGTAAATGTCTGAGTGAGCGTGTTCTCGCTCTCCTGGAGAGTTGCATTGGTTCCCACAGAGAGAGTCTGCACGCTCCTTAAGTTGTTTCCTACAAAGTCATAAGAAGCGGAACTTCTCAGAAGTTCTCCGTCCGGCATCTTTGTGACCGTCTGAACTGTCCTTCCTTTTTTGTCATAGAAGTAACTCTCTTCCCTGTATCTTCTCAGGCTCGGTGTCATGCTGCTTGAAGAGAGATCCAATACTTTTGAATATGTTAAAAGTCCTTTTACCCTGCCGTCCACGTCATTACTTGTAACTGTGCCCGTTACCGGCGAGAATGCCAGCGCTGCCGGTGCCGTCTTCCCGTACTCGGAGTAAGAGAGGAGGGTGTTCTGCTGGTCGTTAAAGATCTGCGGGTAAGGTGTTTGGAAAGCTGTCTCTACCTCCGCTCTTGTCTTCTGTGCAGATAGGTATGTAGCCGTCACTCTGGAAAGTGAGTCA
>JAFZUX010000004.1 GCA_017618115.1 Bacteroidales bacterium
TGACTCACTTTCCAGAGTGACGGCTACATACCTATCTGCACAGAAGACAAGAGCGGAGGTAGAGACAGCTTTCCAAACACCTTACCCGCAGATCTTTAACGACCAGCAGAACACCCTCCTCTCTTACTCCGAGTACGGGAAAGCGGCGCCGCCAGCGTTGGCTTTTGCTCCTGTAACAGGGACAGTGACGATAAACGATCTGGATTCCAGAACTAAGGGGATGGTAACTTATTCCAAAGTGCTGGATCTGACAACAGCCGCCCTCGCAGAGAGTCTGAGACGGTACAAAGAAGAGGCATACTTCTATGACAAGAAAGCAAGGGTCATACAGACGGTAACAAAGATGCCGGACGGAGAGATGTTAAGGCAATCTCTCCTTTATGACTTTGTAGGAAACACCTTAAAAAGTGTCTCTTCATTATCGCAGGGAACAAACGCAGCCATGCAGGAGAGTAGCAACACTCTTTCACAGACTTTCACCTTTGACAGCAGAGCAAGGAAACTCGCAGCTACCGCGGCACTGAACAGCAACGCAGAGACATTCTCTGCAGTAAACTACGCTTATGACAACATAGGAAGGCTCATAACAGCGCAGAGGGGAAAGACAGCAGCGGAAGAATCAACGCTGCTATCACCCTCCACCACAACGCCTGTCATGGAGAACAACATTTCTTACAACATACAGGGATGGATAACTAACCAAAGTGACAAAGTAAAGAAGGGGCTGAACATATCAACTCACAAGAGTCTGTTTTCCCAGAGTCTCAGATACTTTGACCCGGTAAAGGGTACAACACCTTCTTTTGACGGGAGGATAACCGAATGGGAGACATGTCAGTTCTATGGCAACGACTTCATGCAGCCGGGACAGACGGAGAGCAAGAGCTGCTATGCTTTCTCTTATGACAGTCAGGGACGGTTAACGCAGAGCGTAAGATACGTTGGAAACAACTCCTCATCCTCAGACACCTTCTCGGAGAAGAACATTTCTTATGATAAGAACGGGAACATACTTTCACTCAGGAGGTTCGCAGAAAACACTTCTCCTAAGGATGACTTCACTTACTCATACACGGGGAACAGGATAAGGCAGCTGGACGGGACAGAAGAGTATCTCTATGACGGAAACGGGAACATGACTTATGATGCCTTGAGACACATTGCAATGACTTATGACCTGAACAACCAGGTAAAAACAGTTGCAAGGAACGACACATTGCTCTCCTGCTACTCTTACCTGGCAGACGGAACAAAGTACAAGGTCATTGACAAAAACGGAAACGGGAGGGTTTACATAGGACCGTTCACATTGGAGGTAGACGCTTCAAACAACACAACAAAAGAATACTTGGAAAGTGCTGAGGCTGAATGCGGAAGGATTTTAGCTGTAAGGCAGATGAGCGGAGCTTCCACAAATACTTCTTACACAACTCTATTCCTGGTAAAGGATCATCTGGGAAGCACAAGAGCAGTAAGTGACTGCCAGGGACACATACTGGAGAGGAACAGCTACTATCCGTTCGGACTGCAAACAAACCAGGGAGAAAGCTACCCTACAATAAACACTTCACTGAATGCGCTCTATCCAAACAGAGTCTCTGCAACACAGGCAAAAAGAGTTCTTTACAACGGGAAAGAGATCCAGAACGTGGCAGGGACAGATTACCTGGATTACGGGTTCAGGCAATATGATCCCGTTACAGCTAGGTGGATGGCTATAGATCCAAAAGCAGAGAAATATCTGACACTCACACCGTACAACTACTGCAGCGGGGATCCTGTATTATTCACAGATATAATCGGTGACTCTTTGACAATAATTGGGGAGTACTCTTTTGAAGCTCTCTTGCAGTTGCAGGAAAAAGTTGGTAAGTCAATAACGTTATCCATAAATCCAGAAGGAAAAGTCTCTTATGAGAAGAATAGAGAAAAGCTAAGGGGGATTGCTAAAAGAATGGCCAAAATGATTGATAGAAATGACGTATTTGTTGTAATGGGAACTACTGATGAAGAAAAAACACCTGAAGGTAATATATTCATTGGTGGAGCATTCATGGGGAATAGAGTTTCAACCAATCAATTAGGAGAGACCGTTGTAGATGCTTTTCAGCTTGTTAATACAAGAATTTTAGATACAATTGATGAATTTTTTGAAACACCTGGACAATCAATATGGCATGAACTTACTGAAGCCTTTATTGGAGCAGAGATTTCAAAAAGTACTAAACAAGATGCTTCCCCGGCCTATTCCGAATCAAACAATAGAACTTTCAAAGAAGCCCACAGAAAAGCCGGAAAACAACACACTATCAAAGATCGATATTACAACAATGGAGAAATAACGGATAATATGTATGAGGCAAATCAAGTTGAATGGTATATAGAAAATGGTAAGGATATAACAATTATACAAACTTATCCTAGAAAATAATAATAGTATGAGAGGTCTATCAATCGTTTTTTCATTATTAATCATCTTATTAGGATCTTGTTCGTTTTTTACGAGAAGTAATTTTAGAGTATTTCTCAAAAGTCATTACAAAGTAATACGCATAAAGGAGAAAAAATCTGTATATCTCATATACGCTGAAAAAGGAGATTCTACTTATTTGATAATGAGTTCAAAGGATAATCCCCCTATAAACCAGGATGCTACAAGGATTAAAGTTGGACATTATTATAATTTTGAACTCAAGAAAGTATTTCCTCACGATTCCATTTTTGGAGTGCCTATGATTTGGAATCTTGGTGTTGTTGGAATTGGTCTTCCTAATAATGAAGAAATAGTACCAAAAAGAAATGTACACTACTCTATCTATAGAGCAAATAACCTTTTTGGTCGTTACTTAATTAAGCCCCAAAATAGGATAAAACACCCACCTGATTCAATTATTTCACAATACGGTTTATAATTATAATAGTGATTGAGTATAGTGGTCCCAGAAAAACGGACCACTACAAACCCTCAAGACGATGTTGAGGCTCTAAGAAGAGGTATTAATGAATATATTCAGTACTACAACAACGAAAGGCCTCATCAAGGAATAAATAACTGCAAACCAAGAGAATGGTATGAATATGCAGCTTAACAACTTTATTAATAATACCCATGGTCTGTTTTTATCGTACCACTATACCTTTTGGAGGTGTGGATGTCACGAAAAATAATGGGGAAAATGTTAGATTCGTGAGTTTCTATAATGATAAGACACAATCAGAAAACTCCTTTAAGATTGATGGACATGGAAGGATGGTCCGTTTTTCTGAATTATCTGAGGCAATTCGCAAAATGAATAATAAACGATGAAAACATATTATCACATGATAAGAAGAAGTCCTTATTTGTTTTGTTTGCTTATCACTCTAGTATTAACTACGAGCTGTAGTGTAGAAAGTTGGTATATGAAGCATAGGATTGAGAATTGGTATATGAGATATAAGAGTTATATGTCTGTTCTTCCTGGATACCCAGTTATAGAAACTCCCTATTCAAATCAAAAAAGCAAAATCTATGTAACCTATCCTTATTCAGCATACGCTGGTTCAAAAAGGGTTGACTTTGACGATTTAATCTATATGGAGCTGCCTGAAGATATATATTTCTTTCGTAATCGAGACGAACAATGGCCATACATTTCAAAATCAGGCGAAGTATTAATAATTCGTAGTTTAAATAAAGATAGAGACACAACTTCCAGCGGCCCAACCGCACCCAAGATAGAGTGGGTCGAACGTGAGGATATAGAAGACAATGATTGGGGAAATTATGTTGGTGTTTCTTATGAGAAAAAACACAATCACACTTTGAAGGGAATGTGGCTAAGGCCGTGGAGATACAATTACAAAATCAGCGATGATAAGTTTTGCATTGAGTACTACAATATAAAACGAAAACACTTTTCAAGATATAATAAGATTTTTAACAGTTTAAAGGTTCTTAACGCTCTTAGTTTTGATCAGATGAAAGCTATAGATAGGGAAATAGACCTTACCTACTGGTGGAAAAAAGATAATACCATTGAGTTGCACAGAGCTGTTGAAAAAACAAGACCGGGTCTATACGAAGAAAAT
Organism: Bacteroidales bacterium; assembly: GCA_017618115.1. Classification (GTDB taxonomy): domain Bacteria; phylum Bacteroidota; class Bacteroidia; order Bacteroidales; family UBA932; genus Egerieousia. Next base: position 4,072 of record JAFZUX010000004.1, read on the forward strand.
AAAAGTAAACATTTCAAGATAAACAAAATAACTAGATGCAGAGCCGATCTTTACCTAATTGAAGCGGCAAGAAATGATTCCACCTTCCTTATCTTCAGTCTAGACGGATGGCAGCACATTGAAGGAAGTAAAACCATAAAATGTGGTCATTCTTATGATATTAAAATAAAGAAATTGTATCCGGATGATTACCCTCAAGAAAACGAGAACAGACACATTAGCTGCTATTGGCCTGAACGCTTTTATTTTGGATTGGAGAGAAATCATTATATGGTCTATAAAGCCTTAGATTTAAATGGACTACACCTAGAAATTGCCAATTAAGAAGATCAAAAACATAATACTCATCATTTAAGTTTTTAAATAAACAATAAAAATCTCGTTTTATTTGACAGCTTACGATAACGCAACTAGCAATGAAAAAAAAGCGAGAAATATAAAAGAGAATAGATTCTACTTCGGAAAGAAAAATGGGAATTGGTATCTAATTGACACAAATGTAATAATGAATAGAGATTACTATTATGTAACAGAAGTAAGACAAAATGAAAAGTGATAAAAGATTTTTAACTCTACTCCTCACTATAACAACAATCTGTTTATTCAAGGGGTGTACAAAAGAGTTCCCTCTCTTATCCTATTTCCAGGAGGTATCATTTGAGGAATTCATTCACAATAATGCACCAAGACCTCTGGAAAAAGACCTTTTGGCTCTACCTGATAATGTTGTTGTAAATCAGTTGTTGTTTGTAAAAAATGACAACCTTTTTAACCGTTATAACGGTCAGCCAATCAAATACTTTCCTCTTTTCAAGGTAAAAGGGATCGGGTATTGGCTGATTGCCTATTACTCTTCCGATTGTTCCGAGCAAAAGACAGTCTTTTCTATATTCTCGGAAAAGGAGAAGCGTATAACTAAAGAACTTCTGGTAAAAGATGTGATTCAAGGCACTTCTCTTGTCTCATACATAATAGAAGCACAAAACTCCAAAAGCCTTAACGATGTGTACATAGTTGTTGATGATAGAAGAACTCCCGGCAATGTTGAGCCATTAGTATCTTATCATACAGACAAATACAAACTGGATAATAATCTCACATATACAAATACTTTTGTTTTTATAGGAGATCATACGGAAACGGATTATTATGATAACTATTCTTACAATGCATATGAGGACGAGAACTCTGAATCCGATCTATTTGATTATTTTGTAACTAGAGCATCCATACCTTCCTTTGAAGAAGCACTTAAATGTTCCAAGACAATTCCAAATAGACACCTCTTTCACCTCTTTTCTCACAATCCCATGAGAGATCATCCATATAACATCTTAGGAGCTATAAAGACCAAAGTAAATGATGGATGGCTTTTATACATTATTCAATCTAACGGAATAGAGGCAGATGCTTTTCTATGCAAGTATTCAGAAGGGGGAGGGCCCTACTCATTTCTTCACATTTTCAATGGTTCAGAAGTTGATCTAATCCCTTTCGACATTAACTATAAAGTTAACGGAAACAATCTGACCATCAGCAATTACATTAAAGAAAACGACAAGAATAAACCTGACGTTATAATACAACGTTATTCCCTCTATTAAGAATAGCTGTACAGAATAAACAAACAGAGAGTTAAGTACTAAAACTGATTATTTTTTAGGTGGGTCTGCAAGATGTTTGAACATAACGTGGCAACGGAGGAAGCTGCGCATGTTAAAGGCAGGGATACCCTGGAGTCCTTTTTGGCCTTCAGCAGATGAGATGTTGCCAAAGATGCCGCTCTTTGCGTTAATCATAGTTCCGTCACCTATTGTAACATGGCCGCTTATGCCAACCTGACCTCCAAACTTGCAGTTCTTTCCAATCTTTGTGCTACCTGCAATACCGGTCTGAGCGGCAATAACCGTATTCTCTCCAACCTCAACATTGTGAGCAATTTGGATGAGGTTATCCAGTTTTACCCCCTTCTTCACGATGGTTGAACCCATTGTGGCACGGTCTACCGTGGTGTTGGAGCCTATCTCCACATCGTCCTCAATTACAACGTTTCCGGTCTGCGGAATCTTCTTGTAGGAGCCGTCCGGTTGCGGAGCAAAACCGAATCCGTCCGAACCAATAACCACGTTTGCATGGAGTATGCAGTTGTTACCTACAATACAGCCGTCATAAATCTTTACGCCGGGGTAGAGAATAACGTTTTCTCCAATTGTAACATCCTTACCTATATAGACTTGCGGATAAATCTGAGTACCGTTTCCAATCTTAGTCTTGGCGCCTACGTAACTGAAACGACCAACATAAACCCCCTTCCCTATCTTGCAGGAAAGCGCTCTGTATGAAAGAAATGCACGGCCGCTCTTCTTGCTTTTCTTAAGCGAGTTGAGCAAATCCAAAAGAACAGGTACGGCCTCGTATGCGTTCTCAACCACAATAATAGTTGGCTTAACAGGCTGCTCGGGAACAAGATTGCGGCTCACTATAACCACTCCGGCGTTTGACTGAAGAAGATAATGAGTATATTTTGGATTGGCCAAAAAACAGATATTGTGTGGTTTACCATACTCTATTTTCTGTACGGATGAGACCTTTACGGAAGGGTCTCCTATAATTTCACCGTTGAAATGCTGTGCAATAACTTCTGCTGATACTTCCATAACTCGTGATTTATGTAAGCGCAAATTTAATAAATAATAGCCAAATTTGGATTTAAGAGATACTTTACATACTTTTGCACGCAGATAAGAGAGAGAGAAAGGGGACCCACAAGGCCCCTTCTTTTGTGCTCAAAGTTCAATTGAAAGTTAAAAAAGTTACAATATGGAAGGTTTAAATTTAGCACAGTTCTTTACCGAATTCAAAGAGGGTAAAGGAATTGACAGGGCAACACTTATGAGCGTTCTGGAGGATATCTTCAGAACCCAGCTTGCCAAGACATACGGCACTGCCGATAACTTTGACATTATCATCAACATAGACAAGGGAGACCTTCAGATCTGGCGTAACCGCAAGATTGTAGAGGAGGTAGAAGATCCTATGTTGGAGATTTCAAAGAAGGAGGTAGATCAGATTGAGCCGGATAACGATTTTGAGATAGGTGAGGATTATTCAGAGGAGGTTCCGCTTAAGAGCTTTGGCAGAAGAGCGGTTTTGAATCTGCGTCAGAACCTCTCCGGCAGAATTATGGATATAGACAAGGCCAACCTCTTTAACCGTTACAAGGATAAGATTGGAGAGATTGTAGTTGGAGAAGTTTACCAGGTTTGGAAGAAAGAAGTTTTGGTAAGAGACGAGGCTGATAACGAGCTCATTCTCCCTAAGAGTGAGCAGATTCCGTCAGACTACTTCCGCAAGGGAGATTCCGTTAAGGCGGTAGTAGCTAAGGTTGAGATGAAGAACAACACCCCTTCTATCATCCTCTCCAGAACGGCAAGCGTATTCCTTGAGAGACTCTTTGAGCAGGAGGTTCCTGAGATTTTTGACGGTCTTATCACCATTAAGAAGATTGTCAGAATGCCTGGCGAGAGAGCAAAGGTTGCTGTTGAATCTTACGATGACAGAATTGATCCTGTAGGAGCATGCGTTGGAGTAAAGGGCAGCAGAATCCACGGCATAGTAAGAGAGCTCAGAAATGAGAACATTGATGTAATCAACTGGACTTCAAACACTCAGCTGCTCATTCAGAGAGCCCTTTCACCTGCAAAGATTACCACTATTAAGATTAACGAAGAGGAGGGTAAGGTGCTTATCACCATGGACTCTTCACAGGTTTCTCTTGCTGTTGGAAAGAACGGAAGCAACATCCGTCTTGCAGGAATGTTGGTAGGTATGGACATTGAAATCTTCCGCGATGTTCAGAGCAACGATGACGAGGACGTTCTTCTTAGCGCATTCAACGATGAGATAGACCAGTGGGTTATTGACGCACTTAGAAACGTTGGCTTTGACACTGCAAAGGATGTGCTTTCACGTCCTACTGAGGAGATTATGGAGAGAGCGGACTTAGACCAGGAGACCGTGGAGGATGTTAAGAAGATTCTTCAGGCTGAGTTTGAGGACCCAATGGAAAATTAACAATTAGAAACGGAGGTAAATAATTATATGGCAGGTATCAGAATTAAAAAAGTACTCACAGACTTCAACATTGGATTGAGCACCCTGGTCAACTTCCTGGAAAAGAAGGGAGTTGAGGTGGACGCCAACCCAAATGCAAAGTTGTCTGACGAGGTATATGCGCTGGTAAGCAAGGAGTTCCAGACTCAGCAGCAGGTGAAGGAGGATGCCAAGAAAGTGGCAAAGCAGAATGAGAAGAAGATATCAGAGAGCAATAACAAATCATACGAGCTCAAGAAGGAAACATCTGCCGGTGAGAACTTTATAAAGACCTCCGTAGAGGAGAAGAACCCTACTGTTGTAGGTAAGATAGACCTCTCAAAGTTTGAGAAGAAGCCAAAGGCTGCTGCAAAAGAGGAGGAGAAAAAAGTTGAGGAGGTTGTTGAGAAGAAAGAGGAGCCGGTTGTAGAAGAGCCTAAGAAAGAGAGTGCTAAAGAGGCTCCAAAGAAGGAGGAAGAGAAGAAGGAGGTAAAGAAAGTTGAGGAGAAAAAAGAGGCTCCAAAGAAAGAGGAGAAGAAGGAAGAGAAGAAGGCTGAGGAAAAACCTATCGAGAAGAAAGCGGAAGAGAGCAACTTCATAGAAACAAAAGTTGAGCAGCTCCAAGGTCCTAAGGATACGGGACTTAGAATAGACATTTCCAAACTTGAGAGCGGCAAAAAGAAGAGTCCTGAGAGAGGAAAGAGAGAGAGAATTGGTAAGCATACCAAAGAAAAGGTTGATATCAACAAGGAGACTCAGAACAATCGCGCTAAGGAAAAACAGGAGAAGAAGAAAGGCAAGAAAGGCTTCAAACCTATTAGAAATGAGGTAGATGAGGACGAGGTACAAAAGCAGATAAAGGAGACCTACCAGAGAATGGTTGAGGGTAAGGGTAAGACAAAGGGCTCCAAGTACAGAAGAGAAAAGAGAGAGATTGCTGCAGAGAGACAGGAGGAGGAGATTCAGAAGAGAGAGGCCAGCAGCAACATCCTCAAAGTGACCGAGTTTGTTACCGTTAACGATTTGGCTGTGATGATAGACCAGCCGGTTACCAAGGTTATTGGCGCCTGCATGAATCTGGGTCTTATGGTATCCATAAACCAGAGACTGGATGCGGATGCGCTCTCACTGGTTGCAGAGGATTTTGGTTACAAGATTGAGTTCGTAAGTGCTGAGATTCAGGAGGCTATAAAGGAGGAGACTGAGGAGGACAAGCCTGAGGATCTGGTTCCAAGAGCCCCTATCGTTACAGTTATGGGACACGTAGACCACGGTAAGACTTCACTTTTGGACTACATCCGTCAGTCTAATGTCATTGCAGGTGAGGCCGGCGGAATTACCCAGCACATTGGTGCATACAACGTAAAACTTCCTAACGGAAGACAGATTACGTTCCTGGATACGCCTGGTCACGAGGCATTTACCGCAATGCGTGCCCGCGGAGCCAAGATGACTGACCTTGCAATTATCATAGTTGCAGCAGATGATGCCGTGATGCCGCAGACCGTTGAGGCTATCAACCACGCACAGGCTGCAGGCGTTCCTATGATCTTTGCTATTAACAAGATAGATAAGCCGGGCGCTATGCCGGATAAGATCCGTGAGCAGCTCAGCCAGATGAACATCCTGGTAGAGGACTGGGGAGGAAAATTCCAGTGCCAGGAAATCTCCGCAAAGAAAGGTATCGGTGTTGCAGACCTTTTGGACAAAGTGCTTCTGGAGGCTGATATGCTGGAACTTAAGGCAAACCCTAACAAGAAGGCCGTGGGTACCGTAATTGAGTCCTCACTGGATAAAGGTAGAGGATATCTTGCTACACTTCTGGTTCAGGGAGGTACTCTCCACACCGGAGATATCATGCTCTCAGGAATGTATACCGGAAAGGTTAAGGCAATGTTCAACGAGAGAGGTCAGAAGATTCAGAGCGCAGGCCCTTCCGTTCCGGTTTCAGTATTGGGACTTAACGGTGCTCCTCAGGCAGGTGATACATTCAACATCTTTGATAACGAGAGAGATGCCCGCGAGCTTGCAAACAAGAGAGAGCAACTCCTTAGAATTCAGGGCCTCAGAACCCAGAAGCACATTACTCTGGAGGAGTTGGGAAGACGTATTGCAATTGGCAACTTCAAGGAACTCAATATAATTGTAAAGGGAGACGTAGACGGCTCAATAGAGGCGCTCTCAGATTCACTCATCAAACTCTCTACTGAGGAGGTTAGAGTGAACGTCATCCACAAGGCAGTTGGAGAGATTTCAGAATCTGACGTTCTGCTTGCAGAGGCATCAGAGGCCATCATCGTAGGATTCCAGGTAAGACCATCTATGAACGCTCGCAAGATGGCGGAGAAAGAGGAGATAGAAATCCGCTTGTACTCAGTCATCTACGATGCTATCAACGAGGTTAAGAGCGGTATTGAGGGTATGCTTGCTCCTGTAGAGAAAGAGGTTGTTACCTCAACTCTGGAGGTTAGACAGACCTTCAAGATCTCCAAGGTTGGAACCATTGCAGGATGTATGGTTAAAGAGGGTAAGATTACCAGAACCTCCAAGATCAGAGTCATCAGAGACGGTATCGTTGTTAAGGAGGGCGTCCTTGCCTCACTTAAGAGAGGTAAGGATGACGTTAAGGATGTCTCCGCAGGCTACGATTGCGGTGTAGGCATTGAGAACTTCAACGATATTAAAGAGGGTGACGTTATTGAGGCTTACAAGATTGAGGAGATAAAGCGTACGCTGTAAGTCCCTCAATAACAGGTAACATCAAGGCTGGTCATTCCAATGGCCGGCCTTTTTATTTTGCCATCACTATTATGCTGTTTGCGACTTTGCGGGTGCCTTTGTGATCAAATTTGCTGTTATCTGACGGATAATTGATTACACCCTCTTTTGCAGTCCAGAGCGTGGAGGAGCCGCCGCCATCCAGGTTGACTGCGGAACGGCAACCCTTGCCGTTGTTTATGGAGAGGAGGAACTGCTGAACCTCATCCAGGGTCATACCCTCAGCGTTGCCCTTGTGGCGGCCGTCTATAACCATCAGACATACAAGCCCTTCATTAGTTACAAACACTACGCTTCTTGGATGGCGTTTGTTGGAGAAGCCTTTGTAAAGTTCCATCTCAACGGCCTTTCCGTTATCTATCAGAACAGGCATTGCAGCCATAACTGAGACTCCGTCTGAATTGACGGCAGTCGCTTTATATTGGTTCTCTAACTCCTTGTTCCAAGGGATGGTAGAGAGTTTGCCCTTCTTAATGAGAACCGCTCCGGTGGCTCTTCTCTGCATATCATTTCCAACGGTAGTATCTGCAACTACGCCATCTATCTGCATGTAGCATACGGAGTTTCCCTTCCTCATATTGTAGAATGTTCCGTTGATTGCGGCAACTGCACCCAGTTCCTCAGCCATCTTGTCTGTCTTTGCCATTCCGTTATGGCTCAGCAGCTTAAAGGTGTACTTTGAGGGGTTAAACTCCAGGATTGAGATACTCTGCGGTGCCCCAAAGAGAGAATCTTTTATGGTGTAACAAACCATACCCTCAGAGAGAACCTCTCTTGTTGCCTTGTTAGAAGAGGTGTAATAACTTGCAGTGTGTGAGGCTACTCCGCAGGATACCAGCAGCAACCCCACCAACCCTGCCAACAAAAAACGAAATCTTCTTATGCTCATTTTTCTTATTTAATTTTATCTAAATTCTTTTCCTTACCCTCAATAACATACTTTAAATCAATCTCTTTAGCAGAATATTTTATAGGCTTTAAAGTGTCTGAGCTGGGGCTTATTCTGTTATCTCCTCCAGGTTTACAACGGCTTTGTAAAGCAGTTTGGAGATAACTCGCAGTATGATTACCAAAAGGATAATTACAATCAGTGAGACAATCAAAAAGATACGGGAGGCCGCTGCACTGCGTACTGCCACAAGGGTGTAATCCTCTGAAAGAGCTTTAATTATCTTCTTGTTGTTGTAGGCGGAGGCACTCCATTTACGGAGTATCTGAGCGTTTTTGATGTATGTTGCTCCGCCGTTGGAACGGTTAAAGGTGATTACGGTTTTATAATCAGAGTAGACGATATCAAACGGCAGCACCTTTGTCTCATCATAATGGGTTGCATAGATGTCTGAAAGTTTCTCATGTTCAACGGCATCTGCAATCGGTTTCACAAGAGCAAGAGTCTGCTCCTCAGTAAGTGCGCTTACCAGAAAGACCTCCGCCTTGTGGAGTTCAGTATCCAGTGAATCCGCCAGGTTTTTCAGTTTGCTCAAATCCTCTTCCGTGATGGTGGAAGCGTCATAAACAGAGACCATTATAATTGGATTAGGAAGAGAGAGAACGCTCTTTGTAACATCTTCTCCTGAAGCATCCTTTAGAAGGAAACTCATCCGTTTTGCATACTTCTCGCTTCCCTCAATGACGGTGGAAATGGTCTTTTCATACTTCCAGGTGGAGTCAGGAAGATGCTTTAAATCAAACTTTTGCATCTTGCCATCCTTGGAGTAGAGAATCTCCGTTTTGTACTTAACCAGAGCAGTAGTATCTGACACCATAAGGTCTCTTCCCGGACGGAAATCCGTAAGGTCTGCAGGAGGGAGTCTCTTTAGTGCGTAAACTGAAAGGGCAACTATTGCAACGGTATAGGCAAAGATGTATGTAATCTCCCAAAAGCGGTTGGCAATTGGACGGGCCTTCTTTCTATTCAGATAGAGGAATAGCGCCAATACGCTGAGCACTACGTTCTTAAAGAATGACGGCCAAGGCTCAAGTTTAATGACCTCTCCAAAACAGCCGCAGTCAGAGACCTTTCCCGTTAGAGCGGAGACAAAGGTCACAATCAAAAAGAAGAGAGAGAGCAGAAGCGCAATCAGAGAGAAGAAGCGGAACTTGATTACCTTGAGGACGCATACACCGGTCAAAAACTCTACTGCACAGAGCGCTACGGCAATCCAGGTGGCGTAACTACCAAAGCCGGTTCCAAGATAGGCCTGAGAGTACTCGTTGACTTTCAGAGCGGTACCGACAGGGTCCACAGCCTTTAGGAATCCGGAAACTATGAATACGATTCCTACAATGTATCTTGCTATGAACCTAACAGCCTTCATTATAGAGTTATCTGTGCCTTTATGCGCTCAAAGATTTCTTCCGGTGAAAGCATCTTTCCGTCTGCTCCTTTGCAATCTACCCTCTTAAAGCTTGAATCTCTCTTACACTCTGAGAGATAGACATTTCTGACACCTTCCTGGAAGGAGATTTTCTCCTCATGAATATCTCTCTTCCCCTCCAGATAGTCTCTGCCGCTGTCTTCCGCGCGGGAAGAGGCAAGACGCTGAGCCACAAAATCTATCGGGACATCCAGGAAAATATTTACATCCGGTTTAGGAATCTTGTAAAACTCAAACTCGAGGTTCAGTATCCAGTCTCTGAGCTCCTCCCTCTTCTTCTCATCCTCAACCTTTGAGCACTGATAGGCAATGTTGGAGTAGACGTAACGGTCTAAAAGAACTACAGCACCGCTCTCCATTTTACGCTTAATCTCCTCTGCAGCGTCCTTACGGTCAAGGGCATAGAGAAGAGCCACCAGTTGCGGGTGAACCTGATTGAGGTCCCCGAAATCTCCCCTTAAGAAACTTGCAATCAGATCTCCGTAAACGGGAGCCTCATAACGCGGAAAATGAAGATATTCAAGAGAATGTCCACTCTTAAGAATGAACTCTTTAAGCATCTTAACCTGGGTGCTTTTTCCGGCACCGTCCAGTCCTTCTATAACTATCAGCATAAAAATACAACTAAAAGAGACAATCCTTATATTTGCCTCACAAGGCAAATTTAACAAATTATGGAACAACAACGGCCCCAAGTGATGGGGATCATCAACATAAATAACGAATCCTTCTTCTCAAAAAGCAGGGTTCTCTCCCCTAAAAAGGTGGCAGAGCGCTTCTTGCAGATGGCAAAGGAGGGGGCGGATTATATAGATTTTGGGGCCTGTTCTACAAAGCCTGGCAGCACGCCGGTCTCTGAGGCTCAGGAGATTGAGTACCTTCAAAAACCCTTAAAACTCATCGCGGAGCTTATAAAAGAGAAGGGAAGAGAAAACCTCCCGCAGATCTCCATAGACACGTTCAGAAGCAGTGTGGTTAGAATGGCCTACTCGCTTATCGGCCCCTTTACGGTGAACGACATATCTGCCGGAGAGGATGACACTCAGATGCTTAAGACCGTTTCGGAGTTGAACCTGCCCTACATCGCGATGCATAAAAGAGGCACTCCTTCCACAATGGGAGGGCTCACAGACTACCCTAACGGCGTTGTAAACGAGGTACTTGACTACTTCAAAGCCTTCTCAAAAAAAGCGGAGAAAGCGGGCATAAAGGAGTGGATTCTGGACCCGGGATTCGGCTTTGCAAAGACAATAGAGCAGAATTATCAGCTGCTCTCTTCACTGGAAAAATTCAAGGCACCGGGCAAGAAAGTTCTTGTAGGAATCTCACGTAAATCTATGATTTACAAACTTTTGGACATCACTCCCGAGGAGGCCCTGCCGGCAACCTGCGCCCTAAATTTTATGGCCCTTACCAAGGGGGCGGACATACTCCGGGTTCACGATGTAAAAGAGGCCGTTCAATGCGTTAAAATGTATAATCAGATTTGCTAAATTTGCGGCGGCAATTTAAAATCCACGTTATGAAAAACTCAAAGACAGAATCAACCAGAGAGAACTATTCAGCACTTACAGCCGTTTCACCTATAGACGGCAGATATCGCAACAAAGTATCGGAATTGAGTGACTATTTTTCAGAGTATGCGCTTATCAGATACCGCGTAAGAGTTGAAATTGAGTATTTCATAGCACTCTGCAACATCCCTCTTCCTCAGCTTAAGGGCTTCAGCAAGAGCAACTTCCCAAAACTCCGCAAGATTTACGAGGAGCTCACCGTTGAGCAGGCTGCCAGGATTAAGGATATTGAGAAGATTACAAATCACGATGTAAAAGCCGTTGAGTATTTCATTAAGGAGGAGTTTGAGAAACTGAAAATCAGCAAGTTCAGCGAGTTCGTTCACTTTGGCCTCACCTCTCAGGATATAAACAACACCGCAACCCCACTCTCTCTTAAAGAGGGCGTTGAGAAGGTATATATGCCTCAGTTAATGGAGGTTATAAACATTATGGAAGGCTACGCCAAGGAGTGGAAAGATGTCCCGATGCTGGCTCACACTCACGGACAGCCGGCTTCCCCTACCCGCCTGGGCAAGGAGATAAAGGTCTTTACCGCCCGCCTGAAGGAGCAGCTAAGACTCTTATCTACAGTGCCTTACTCATCCAAATTCGGAGGCGCTACCGGCAACTTCAACGCCCATACCGTTGCCTACCCTGACATAGACTGGAATAAATTTGCCAAGGAGTTCCAGATGAAGAGCTTTGGTCTTAAGAGATCATACCCTACCACCCAGATAGAGCACTATGACAACCTTGCCGCTCTCTTTGACAACCTCAAGAGAATCAACACTATACTCATTGATTTTTCTCGCGATGTATGGACTTACATCTCAATGGAGTACTTCAAACAGAAGATTAAGGCGGGAGAGGTTGGTTCATCCGCTATGCCTCACAAAGTCAACCCAATAGACTTTGAAAACGCAGAGGGTAACCTGGGAGTTGCAAACGCCGTCTTCACTCACCTGAGCGCTAAACTCCCAATCTCCAGAATGCAGAGAGACCTTACAGACTCCACCGTAATGAGAAACGTTGGCGTACCTATCGCCCACTCAATCATAGCATTAGCTTCCCTTAAGAAAGGTCTTGGCAAACTCATTCTCAACAGGGAGAAGTTGGAAAAAGACCTGGAAGATAACTGGGCAGTTGTTGCAGAGGGTATCCAGACAGTCCTCCGCAGAGAGGGCTATCCTCATCCGTATGAGGCACTTAAGGAACTTACAAGAGTTAACACCAAGGTCACAAGAGAATCCATCGCGGAGTTCATAAAAGGCCTCAACGTTTCAGAAAAGATTAAGAAAGAGCTTCTTAAGATCACCCCACAGAATTACACGGGCAGATAATTACTCAATAACATAAATATCCTCTCCGCTCTCGTGGAAGAGGTACTCTTCACGTGCAAATTTTTCCAATGAGTCTTTGTTGGAAGTGAGCTCTTTAAGCTTCTCCTCAGTCTGCTTTATCTCATTCTGGAGGTAGACCTTCTGGCGGTTCTGATCTGCCAGCTGCCTCAGGTCTTTGTACCAGACAATCAGGTTGTTGGTATCCAGAAAGAATATCCACACAAGAAAAGCAACAGTAACCAGAAAGTACTTATTCTTTACAACCTTGAAAATTTGTTTAAAAACAGGCTTCTCAGATATGTTTTTAAATATGCTCACTGTGTGATTTTTTTGTACTTTTGCGCGTTAAAACTGCACAAATTTATAAAATAAAATGAAACCGACACTTCTTATCATGGCTGCGGGAATGGGCAGCAGATACGGCGGACTCAAACAATTGGACGGAGTTGGCCCTAAAGGTGAAACTATTATGGATTTTTCCATTTACGACGCCATTGAGAGCGGGTTTGGAGATGTAGTCTTTGTAGTCAGAAAGAAATTCCAGGAGGAGTTTGAACAGAAGGTTGCATCCAAGTATAACGGAAAAATCAAATACACCATAGTTACTCAGGAACCGGATGATCTTCCCGTAGTCTTCATGCCTAAGCAGAAGAGAGAAAAGCCTTGGGGAACAGGTCAGGCTGTTCTGGCTGCTAAAGACGTGATTACAAAGCCGTTTGCAGTAATCAACTCAGACGATTTCTACGGCAGAGACGCCTTCAAGTGCCTGGCGGACCACCTGAGCAAACTTACTCCAAAGGATAAGGGAAACTTCTGTATGATAGGTTTTTACCTTAACAATACCCTTTCAGATTCCGGAAGCGTTTCCAGAGGAATCTGTTCTACAGACAGTTACGGTCATCTGACAAAAGTTGAGGAGCATTCCAACATCCGCAGAGAGGGAGACAAAATCCTGGGAGAGGGAATGGACGGCGTAGAGAAGGAACTTCCTCAAAACAGTTGTACCTCAATGAATATGTGGGGCTTTACCCTGGATTATATGCAGGATTCAGAGAAGCAGTTCAAGGAATTCCTCCGCCACAATCTGGAGGATCCTAAAAAGGAGTTTTACGTTCCTTCCGCAGTGAGCCACATGATAGATGAAGGAAAGGCAAACGTTAAGGTTATACCTACTCCATCTGCTTGGTTTGGAGTAACTTACCATGAGGACAGAGAAAAGGTTGTGGAGAAACTGAAGGAAATGACCAATGAGGGAATCTATCCTTCTCCTCTGTTCAAATAGAAGTCCGCTCAGATAGTATATGGCTAACATTTTCAGCAAACCAAAATACTACGTTCCGTCCGTTGGCCAAACCTGGCTGATTACCCTTGTAGTTATCTTTGGCGGAGGACTTTTGGGAGGTGCCATATTGTTGATGCTTGGAGCAATGGTTCCTGCAATGAAGGGAACAAACGCAGCAACTTACTGTCTCTCCCTTACTTATATGGTTCAGATGATTATCCCAATTCTCTTCATCTGGTGGATGGGCCATATAAGCAGCAAAGACCCTATGGTTCAGCCGGTTAAGATAGACCAGCCTCACATAGGAAAGTTCAACGTAGTAACTTTGGGAATAACTCTTTTGTTCCTAACTATTGCTCTCGGTTACTTTCTGGATCCAATAACGGATCTCTTTAAGATGCCGGACTACTTTAAGCAACTCTTTGAGAATATGGGAGATAAGTTTGGGGATACCGTTATCTCCACTGCAATTCTGGCCCCTCTTTGCGAGGAGTTCATAATAAGAGGAACAATGGAAAGAGGCCTTCTCTCCAAGAAGTCACCTCTTGTAGCTATCCTGCTGACTTCCTTCATATTCGGCCTTATACACCTCAACCCGTGGCAGTTCTTTGCAGCCTTCTTCATAGGCCTTCTACTGGGCTGGGTTTACTACAGAACTCACAGTATTTGGGCAGCCATATTCATTCACTTTGTAAACAACTTCTTCTCAGTGATCAGTATGAAGCTCTACCCTAACTATGACCTGAACCTCTCCTCCAGAGAGAACATTGCCGCAATGACCGGAAGCACCCTATACTACTGGTTATTAGTTGCTTTGGGCGGAGTTGTAACCCTGCTTTGCATCTGGCTTTTGAACAAATATCTCCCTAAGCATCCCGATAGTTTTAAGTATGAAAAAGATATATCCACTGCTCTTTAAGGAGAGCTGCACAGAAAACAGCGTTGCACTCAATGGATTTCTGAAGGATAACACCCTGGATGAAATCATAGAGACTTACCTTGGCAACCTGTTGGGAGACAACGTTTTCTCCTTCTTCCAGGGCAACTTCCCAATCTCCGTGGAGATAAAGCGTGAGATGCAGAGAACTCCAATAAAGGTCTCTCCTGGTAACGATCTTTCTCTCCAGAGATATGAGTGCTGGGGCAAGGAGAGAATGATCTACATAATCTCCGCCAAGAAGGATTCCTCCATGTACATAGGCTTCCAGAAAAGCCTCACCGCCACAGAGTTATATGAGAAGTGCCAGAAGGGAATCATCCTTGGAGCAATGAACGAGATTGAGCCTGAGGAGGGAGAAACCTTCTACATCCGTCCCGGCGTTCCTTTCTCTATTGGTCCGGGAATCAGCTACTTGGAACTCTCACAGAATTCACCCGTTGAGTTCAATATAGAGAATATGGAGCAGATGGTGGAGGCTTTGGATTTCATTAAACTGGAAGCTGCTGTTCCTGAGTATATTGCACCGGAGGATTGCCTCTTCAGAATGGAAAGAGTTGCCATCACAAAACCGCAGACCATTGCTCCGGACCAGACTGAAAGCTTCATGCTGGTTGTAAACTTGGACAATCAGACCTCGCTCAAGACTAGAGAGTTGCAGGGCCCTAAGGAGAACACTCCGGAGAACTGGCTGCTACTGGAGAACAACGATATTGCTCTTATTCCTCACGATATTTCAGAACTGGTAATTGCTCCGGCCCAGGAGGGAGAGAACCCAACCAGCTCATTCCTAAGAATCTATATGAGCAACATCCCCGCCCCTCCAAAGGAAGAGGAAGAGGAAGAGGAGGAACACGACCACGACCACGACCACGATTGCGACTGTGGCTGCGGGCATCATCATTACAACTAATTATGGAGAGCGTTAGAATAGATAAATACTTGTGGGCCATCAGGGTCTTTAAAACCAGGAGCGAGGCGGCGGAAGCATGCCGCAGCGGAAAGGTCTATGTAAACGGCGCACAGGCAAAATCATCCAGAGACGTCAAAAAATCTGACTCCATAGAGGTGCGTAAGGGTGCTGTCCACTACAAATATCTGGTAGTAGAGCCTATAGATAAACGCCAGGGAGCCAAGCTGGTAGAGCAGTATGCCACAAACGTTACTCCACAGAGCGAACTGGACAAACTGGTGGCTCCCGTAGAGACAATCTTCCTAAAGAGAGAACGCGGAAGCGGGCGCCCTACCAAACGTGAGCGCAGAGAAATTGACCGTCTCATGGACGGCTTCTAATCAGTGGCTTTCTTTGGGTCTGTGTTGCAGATGTTCATAGCGCGGTCTGCGCCCATGAAGGTGAAATCCTTAACGCCCTGAGCGGCTCTCTTAAGAACCTCCGGGAGTATCTCAAGCTCCTCTTTTTCAAACTCCCCCAGAACGTAATCTATCTGGCCGCCTTTAGGGAATCCGTGTCCTATGCCCACTCTTATGCGGCAATATTCTGAGGTGCCGAGAATTTCATTGATATTGGCCAGACCATTGTGACCACCGTCGCTCCCCTTCTTGCGCATACGTACTGTACCCACAGGGAGAGCAAGGTCATCACAGATGATAACTACGTGATCCAAAGGAATGTTCTCCGCCTGCATCCAGTAGTTTACGGCCTTTCCGCTGAGATTCATATAGGTGGAAGGTTTTAAAAGCAAAAGATGACTGCCTCTGTAGGTTATTTCCGCCGTACTTCCCAACCTGTCTGAAGAAAAAAAGGTGCCGGACTCCTCAGCAAGTGAGTCCAGCACCATAAAGCCGATATTATGGCGAGTTCCCTTATACTCAGCGCCTATGTTTCCAAGGCCTACTATGAGGTATTTGCCCGCCATAATGAAGCTGTTAGAATGTTACTTCTTCTCCTCTGCAGGTTTCTCTGCTGCTGCTGTCTCAGTAGCGGCAGCTGCAGTAGCTGCAGCAACGGCGCGAGTATGCTTAATCTCGCAAACCATCAACTTCTTAGGAGAAGCAATCTTGCAACCCTCAACGTTAAGTTCACCGGCGTAGATGGCCTTACCTACAGAAAGATTGGTAATGTCTACATCTATCTGATCCGGAAGCTTATCCATAGGACCGCAAATCTTAACCTTTCTAACGCCTATTCTAAGACGTCCACCCTGCTTAACACCCTCAGCGTTACCGAATACGTTTACAGGAACAGCAATCTCTACCGGCTTGTTCTCAGAAATAGCCAGGAAGTCAATGTGAATTGCGTTGTCTGTAATTGGGTCATACTGAGCATCGTGAAGAATGCAAGGATGAACCTCGCCGTTAAGCTCAATGTGGATGATATAAGACTTAGGGGTATCAGTTATCTTCTTGATATCTGAAAGTGGAATTGCGATATCCAGATGCTGGGTACCGTTTCCGTAAATGATGCAAGGAACGTTTCCTGCTCTGCGAATCTTCTTAAGATCCTGCTTTGTGCCGATAGTTCTAGCCTCGGCCTTAAGTGTAATTGTCTGCATTTTAATACTTTTTAAGTGTTACTCAGTCCGGACTTTCCGGACCCCATTGCACCGAGTCCAAACCCGTTGGACTTTTAGCGGCGCAAATATAGAAATTAAATTGGGATTACAAAAAAATAGGTTATCTTTGTTAAGCACCAAAAACAGAGAATTATGGTTAAGAAATTCAGATGTACAGTATGTGGATATATCCACGAAGGCAATGAGGCTCCTGAGAGATGCCCTCAGTGCAAAGCTCCTAGGGAGAAATTCGTAGAGGTTGTTGCAGAGGCAAACAAAGGATGGGCAGACGAGCACGTGATTGGCGTTGCTAAGGGTTGCGATCCGGAAATTTGGGAGGGCCTTAAGGCCAACTTTATGGGCGAATGCTCGGAGGTTGGTATGTATCTGGCCATGAGCCGCCAGGCACATCGCGAGGGTTATCCTGAGGTTGCAGAGGCTTTCCGCAGATATGCTTTTGAAGAGGCAGACCACGCTGCAAGATTCTGCGAACTCATCGGCGAGATGGTATGGGATACCAAGACCAACCTTGAGAAGAGAATTGAGGCAGAAAGAGGCGCTTGCGAGGGCAAGAAGAAGATTGCTACCAAAGCAAAGCAGCTCAATCTTGATGCCATTCATGACACCGTTCACGAGATGTGCAAGGACGAGGCACGTCACGGACAGGGCTTTGAAGGTCTGTATAACAGATTTTTTAAGAAGTAAAAACGAACGCCTTGACGTTTAACTGACAAAGGGCCGACATCAAAAGTGTCAGCCCTTTTCTTTTACCTACTCACTGGCAGCCGGCAAAATCATTTCCACGGCCGTATTCCAATCGTACTTGAGATAGTAGGTGTCCAGCGTGGTGTTGGCCGGCTTAGGAATATAAGTTCCAAGTCCTGAGAACTTTGCAGGGTCAATCACAAGGTCTATTATCTGGCCCGTCGTATACTTGGCGGTTACCGCCTTCTCCAACGCAGCGGTAAAAGCAGCCGTCTCCCCTGCACCGCAAAGATTAACCAGGTAATCATTCAAATCCCAGAACCAGTGTCTGTCATAACGGAAGTAACGCTGAATCTTTTCCAAATCCAATGAGGCAATCTCACCCCTATGCTCTGCAAAGAGTTTCTTGGCCTCCGCCGCAACTGCCGTAAGTTCAGAGGTTTTGACGGTTGCAATTGTAACGGAGTGGAAATCTCCCGTTTTAGAATTGTAGTAATCAAAGATATTCTTTGCTATGCCGTTGTAATCAAAGGAGCACATCTTCTCCACAACGGTTGAGTAAGGGAAACCGTCCGTAAGTATCTCAGCCGCAGAGGCTATGAAGTAATCGCAGTAATTTCTCAGCTGATAAACCACCTCAATGTCACCCATAAGACAGGCGTCAAAGGCTATGAAGTTAAAGTGCATCTCCGCCGCCTTGATTGCCTCCTCAATGTCAAAGATGCTCATTTCCACATTCTTCTCCTCACCAAAGGATTTAACCATGTGAGCATAAGGATCTACGCCCCCCGGAGCCGCACTCCACGGGTAAGGCCTCCTCACTGCACCGTTTTGCATAGGAGCCTCATCAGTTGACTCCACAGTGCTGTAGTAACCAACAGGAAGCCAGCCAGATCCGTGAGACCACAAAACCAGTCCCCACTCGTTTGCCGGAGTCATAGTCTTGGCAATCTTCATTACGGAAGTCATAGCATTTTTGGTGCAGGAATTCATATACCCGAACCTGTAAATGGTATCAACACAGACCTTTCCGCCCTCATCCTTGTAAACGTTTACAAGCAGCGGAAGGGTATCCTTCATAACATAAGTATCCAGATTGAAGTTGTTGCAGTAGAGAAGAAGATTTCCGTCAGAAGGAACATACCCGTTAATTATCTTCTTAATGTTGGCCGCTGCATCTGTAGAAAGATTGTTATTGCTTGCAAAATAGAAGAGTATGGTCTTTGCCTTAGTAGGAAAAACCGGATCTTTAGGCGTCACCTTTTTACAGGAGAGAATTGCAAACATTGAAAGAATGCAAAGCCCAACAGCCGTGTTAAAATAAATCTTCCTCATAACCAAAGAACAAAAATACTATTTTTTTATTTATTAAATTTGTCTCTGTTAGCCCCAAAGGCCCATTTTAGAAACAGGAATACTATGGAACAGAAAAAAACATCCAAATCCCCAGAAGAGACAATAGGCTCAAATGTAAGACAATACGTAAACATGCAGGTAGACAGGCTCGCCCTCAGAGGAGCAGAGAGAATCTCCTGGTTTACCAGCAAAGTCATAGTTACAGTAATTTACATTGTCTCCGCAATGGTTCTCTTCCTAACGCTCTGCTTTGCCCTCTCCTACTACTTTGGAGAACTTTTGGGCAGCACCGCTCTGGGCTTCCTTTGTACCTCAGGTATTGTAGTTATTTTCATCGCGATAGTTTACTTACTCAGAAAGAGGCTCTTTGCCAACCGAATGGCTAAAATGTACACCAAACTGCTGCTGGGCGATGAGAAGACAATGAATATGGATGAACTCAAGCATAAAGAGGAATTAATCAGTGCCAGAATAGAGAGCAAAGAAGAAGTGATTATTGCTGAGTATAACTCATTTAAGAGCATGGTAAATCCAAAGAACTGGGTTAACTCCATAAAGGAATACTTTGCAGGAAAAAAAACCGCCAAGGAAGAAGAGAAGGAAGATGCTCCAAGAAAAGCAGCGGAACATAACAAGAAAGAAGAAAGCGCTCCAAAAGAACATCACAGGGAAGAGCACAAAGAGAAAAAGAGTGAAGGCTCGTCACACAAAAAGGGCGATAACTATCAGGAAAAACAATGGTAAAGAGATATATGAAAAGGTTTAAGACAATGATTATCATTTCAATGGCAGCACTGGCAATGACGGGTTGCACGGATAATAAAAAGGAAAATGCGGAGGAAAAGTTCACATACATCGTGGACGAGTTTGCAGATTTGCAGATTTTGAGATATCAGATTCCGGATTGGGACTCGCTGAGTTTCAACAACAAAGCCTTCCTCTATTACACATCTGAGGCAGCAAAATGCGGAAGAGACATTATGTTTGACCAGATGGGAAAATATAACCTCAAGATTCGCAAGATGTTGGAGAAAATCATTGAGTGCAAGAAGATTGAGAAGAAGGGAGAGGAGTGGGATAAGTTCCTCGTTTATGCAAAGAGAGTATTCTTCTCCAACGGTATCTATCACCACTACGCAGAGGAGAAGTTCCTGCCTGAGTGCTCGTTTGATTATTTCAAATCTCTGATGGAAAAGAGCGGCCAGGGAGAGCTTTGCAAAGAGTTGCTGGGCGTTATCTTTACCCCTGAGATTCTGCCGTTTAGAAGGTGCACGGACACCCACGTAGATCTTGTTGGCAACTCCGCTGTAAACTTCTATGAGGGCAACCTTACAGATGCTTTGGTCAACAACTTCTATGACAAGATGGAAGATCCTACAGACCCTCATCCAATCTCCTACGGCCTTAACAGCAAACTGGTTATGGAAGAAGACGGCACCATTGAGGAGAAGGTTTGGAAAGTGGGAGGATTGTACAGTAAATCTATCGAGAAGATAATAGAGAACCTCAATAAGGCAAAAGAGTTTGCAGAGACAGAGGGGCAGAAAAAGACAATTGAACTCCTTGTAAAGTACTATACCACAGGAGATCTCAGAGATTGGGATGCATACAACATCCAGTGGGTGAATGACGGAGCAAAGGTTGTGGATTTCACCAACGGCTTCATTGAGGACTATGATGATCCTCTTGGAAGAAAGGCAACCTGGGAGGGCATTGCCAACTTCAAAGACCTCGGCGCCAGCCGCCGTACAGAGGCCATAAGTTCTGAGGCTCAGTGGTTTGAAGATAACTCTCCGGTAGACAAACGCTTCAAGAAAGAGAACGTCAAGGGTGTGAGCGCAAAGGTGATTAACGTTACCGCGCTGGGAGGTGCTTGCTACCCTGCTACACCTATCGGGATAAACCTGCCGAATGCCAATTGGATTAGAAAGGAGTACGGTTCCAAGTCTGTGACTATCAACAACATTACAGAGGCTTACGATAAAGCGGCAGACGAGATGCCAAAGAGCGTTCTTACTGAGTTTGCGTGGGATCAGGATGAGATTGATATGTGCAAAAAGTACGGCGTGATTACAGACAACCTCCATACAGACCTTCACGAGTGCCTAGGACACGCTTCAGGTCAGCTGCTTAAGGGCGTTAAGGAGAACGCGTTAAAAGAGTTCAACTCCGCACTGGAGGAGGCTCGCGCAGACCTCTTTGCCCTCTACTACCTGGCGGATCCTAAACTCTTTGAGATGGGTCTGGTTCCGGATAGGGACGCCTATAAAGCTGAGTATATGAGTTATATACGCAACGGTCTCTTCACCCAGTTCACCAGAATTGAACTCGGCAAAAAGAACACCGAAGCCCACATGCAGGACCGTAAACTCATAGCAGAGTGGGTGTTTGAGAAGGGAGCAAAAGATAACGTCATTGAGAAGAGGACCAGAGAGGGCAAGACCTACTTTGTAATCAATGACTTTGAGAAACTCCGCACACTCTTTGGAGAACTGCTCAAAGAGATTCAGAGAATCAAGTCAGAGGGAGATTATGCTGCCGGCAAGAAACTCATTGAGACTTATGCAGTTGACATAGACCCTACCCTCCACAAAGAGGTACTTGAGCGCTACGCCGCACTCAACCTCAAGCCTTACAAAGGCTTCATCAACCCGGATATAGTACCGGTTATGGAGAAGGGCAAAGTGGTTGACTACAAGATAGTTTACAACAACGATTACCTCCAGCAGATGCTGGACTACGGCAAAAAATATTCATTTGAATAGTTTTTGAGAAGCAGACTTTGACAGAAAGGGCTGGCTTCAACTGAAAGAGAGTCAGCCTTTTCCGTTAACTGAAGAAGCAGTCTGCCCGGCAGGCCAACAAAGATCAAACAGTCATATTTGATAAAGGCAGACTGTAGAATAAGAAAGAAATAAAGCCGTCTTAAAAACAAGAAGGAAATGAAGATTCAAAAAACCAATGCTGCAAGAATCCTGGACCGGGAAAATATCCCGTACACCCTGATTCCCTATCAGGTAGATGAGGAACATCTGGATGCCGTACATGTGGCAGAGCAGCTGGGAGAAGACTGCTCTGCCGTGTTCAAAACCCTGGTACTCAAGGGAGACCGTACAGGATTCTTCGTATGCGTTGTTCCTGCAGATAAAGAAATAGACCTCAAGATGGCCGCCAAAGCCTCCGGCAACAAGAGCTGCAACCTCATCCACATGAAAGAGCTCCTCCCCACAACCGGCTATATCAGAGGAGGTTGTTCCCCCATCGGCATGAAGAAGACCTTCCCCACCTACATCCACTCCAGCGCCCTGGAACAGGAGCACATCTACGTGAGCGCCGGCATCCGAGGCCTCCAGTTCCGCCTCACCCCTCAAGACCTCCTCACCGCCACCCACGCCACCCCCTGCTTGCTGTTTTAACTAGCAATTCACAGAAAACAAAACGAATAAAAAGAAAAACGGATGGCATAAACCATCCGTTAACTTTGCCCCAAGAAACATGCGGGAATTACTTCAAAAAGCGAGGGCCTCGCGGGCGGGGACTTTGCACTACTCGATTACCCATCCCTATCACGATTTATTTCTCGCTGCAAAGATACTCTTTATCAGAGAATTTGCAAGGCTATGTATGCGCAAGCCTCGGCATCTGCCAGTGCATGATGGTGATTTTGAAGGTTGTAGCCACAGGAGGAGGCTACGGTATGAAGTTGATGGTTTGACAAGTGAGGGAGCAACTTCCTAGCGGCTGCAAGAGTGTCATAGAACTCGTAATCCGGATAGTCCATCTGGTAGACTCTAAAAACAGCTTTAAGACACCCCTCATCAAACTGCTTATTATGAGCAACTAAAGGCAACCCTTCAATCAACGGCTCTATCTTTTGCCAAACGTGCGGAAACACAGGTGCATCATCTGTATCCTCACAGCATAGACCATGAACCTGCGAACACCAAAAGTTGTAATAGTTTGGCTCCGGCTGAATTAACGAGTAGAAGGAATCTACTATCTCTCCTCCTCGTACTATCACAACGCCCACAGAGCACACTGAAGAGCGCTCATTATTAGCAGTTTCAAAATCTATCGCAGCAAAATCTCTCATTCTTTATTGCATGTAGTGCTGCCGTTGGGCGGGGGTGAGTTTCTCGATGGCGTAACGGAGCATGGTGCGAGGCATTGAGGAGGCATGGAGGTCCAAAAAGGCAAGGAGGGCCTTCTCGTCTTTCTTGCCGGCCTCTCTTAGGAGCCAACCTACCGCCTTGTGAATCAGGTCGTGAGGATGGTTGAGAAGAATGAGGGCAATATTGAAGGTGTCCTGTGTTTCTCCGCCTCTGATGAAGGCCATTGTGGAGACCATCCCTATTCTCTGTTCCCACAGGGTTTTACCATTCTTGGCAAGATTATATAGGAGTTTGCGGTCTTTGTTTTTGAGGTACTCGCCAAGGAGTTTGTAGCAGGAGAGGTCTACAAGGTCCCAGTTGTTAATGTACTTTGTATGAGAGAGGTAGAAGTCTACGGCCTGCTTTTGGAGGGCGGGAGCCTTTTTGGTGTGGGAGAAAATCTCCACCAGGCAGAGCAGAGCCGCCAGCCTAACTTCATGGAACTCAGAGGTTACGCACTCCTCCAAGTTTTCTCTTGTGACGTCCTGCCAACATTCCTTTACAACGGAGCGCGTCACTGGCACTTTGATTCCCAGGAACTTATCTCCGTAGCCGTATTCTCCTTTCCCGGTCTTGAAGAAGCGCATCAGCCCTTCCACCTGGCTCTCATCTCTCAGAGCCATCATCTTTGTGAGCAAAACATTTTTCATACAACAAAGATAAACGTCATAGGTAAAACGTGCAAGGTGTCCCAATTTCAGCACCACCTTACACACTATCACCCCCTAAACGTGCAAGGTGTCCCATTTTAAGCACCACCTTGCACACTATCACCCCCTAAACGTGCAAGGTGTCCCATTTCCAACACCACCTTGCACACTTTAACACCGCAAATGCTTCAGGTGTCCCCAAAACACGGACACCAGGAACGAAAAGTGGGCAAAAGTGTTCCCAGTGTCCCTAAAACACGGACACCAGG
This sequence comes from Bacteroidales bacterium, assembly GCA_017618115.1. Classification (GTDB taxonomy): domain Bacteria; phylum Bacteroidota; class Bacteroidia; order Bacteroidales; family UBA932; genus Egerieousia. The sequence goes on from JAFZUX010000004.1 coordinate 28,079, forward strand.
AACGAAAAGTGGGCAAAAGTGTTCCCAGTGTCCCTAAAACACGGACACCAGGAACGGTCATAGCCTGCCCCAAAGCCCGTGCAAAGTTAAGCGCTAAAATTCAATTACTTAAGCAAAGCCCTCTCCCCAAAAACAGCACCAGGCAAACCACCAATTCACTGATTTACAAGCACATCCGTTGCACGGAATTTCAGCCCCCAAAAACCGCCTTACGAAACAAATGAGTGAGTTTCAAAAAAAAGTGGAACTTTGTGTAGTTTTTGAAGTTGTTCTGCGTCTAATGGGCAGAAACATGAAAAACAAGACAGACAATGACAGAAAGAGAATTTGAAAAGATGGTCAGAGAACACAAGGGGACAATTTACACTGTCTGCTATATGTTCTCTCAAGACAAGGATGAGGTGGCAGACCTCTTTCAGGAGATTCTGATAAATCTGTGGAAAGGATCCGGAACTTTCCGTGGAGAGAGCTCTCTGAACTCCTGGATCTGGAGGGTTGCCCTGAACACCTGTATCTCATCTGACAGAAAGAAAAAAGTCAGACCAAGAACCGAGCCTCTCTCAATGAACATCAACCTGTTTGAAGACAGAGACCCTGCAACCATTCAGGCCACAATGCTCAAAGAGAGAATCAGCAAACTTGGACCGTTTGACAGAGCAATCGTACTGCTGTGGTTGGAAAACCTTAGCTACGAGGAGATTGGACAAATCATCGGAATCAGTTCCAAGAATGTCTCCGTCCGTCTTGTCAGGATTAAAGAACAACTTAAAAACATGAAGTGATTATGGAAAACAATGATAACATCCTCAAAGAGATGCAGATGCAGCTCTCACAGCTTAAAGAGAAACTGGACGGCGAGAAGATTGTCAATGACCGCCTTCTCCGCAACGCATACCGCAAGACTCTGAATGGCCTACAGATAAGAGCTTTACGCCAGACCATAATTGGCATTATCGCGATGGTTCTCTGCCTCAGCCTCATCAATATTGGCTTCTCCACCATCTTTGTAGTTGCCACTGAAATTATGCTGGCCTTCTGCCTTGTTGCAACTATAGTGATAAACAGCAGGTTGCCGAAAATGGACACAGACCTTATCACCGCTGCGGAGGGAGTAAGAAGATTCAAGAAGGGATACAGAGACTGGCTCTGGATTGGTATACCGCTGGTTATCATCTGGGTAGCGGGTATGTGCTATGAGATTATGCACAATGATTTCTTCCCAGCAGGAGCCAGAACCACAATGATTTTGGGACTCGGGGTAGGAATTGTGATTGGAGGTGCAATAGGTCTGGTGATGAGGAGGTCCCTGCTCAACAAGTCCGATGAGACCCTTGCACAGATAGAAGAACTGAGAGGAGAGAACTAATTGGAAGTGCTTGAGGTGTCCCTAAAACACGGACACCTCAAGCAAAAACACCCCAAAAACGCTTGAGGTGTCCCGGAATTCCGGACACCTCAAGCAGTAGCAAGAAAGTTAAGCACATTTCAATTAGCTAATCATCAATATACAGAGGGGGGAAGGCTGGGGTTAAATAAGATATGGGGATGAGCAAAATACCTTTGGTCATCCCCATATTATTTTTAATACTTAATCACTTATACTAGAACCTCTTATCTAACTCAAGGGCTTCTGAAACCGGATTCCGAATCTAGGACTGCCGGTTCCGCATCTTACATAGCCAGATACTGCTTCAGGGTATCTACATACTCGGCAAACGCATCTCTGCCCTTTTCTGTTATACGGCAGATGGTGCAAGGTTTCTTTCCCTTAAAGGTCTTTTCAACCTCAATGTAGCCGGCAGAGGAAAGCTTGTCTATCTGGACGCTGAGGTTACCGGACGTGGAACCCGTTTGTGCTTTAATGTACACAAAGTCAGCATCTTCCACTCCAACCAGGATAGACATCACCGCTAATCGCAATTCCGAATGGAGCAGCGGATCCAACGGTTTGAATTGTTTAACATTCTCTGCCATAACCTACTTCTTTAAGCTTTTACCTTTATTCTGAAGAATGAGTCCAGGGATAACAAGTCCTACAACACCTAAAATCACAAATACAAGAATCTGCTCGGGACCGTTTACCAGAAAAGCAAACATTACGGAGAGCAGTGTAGCAATCACGCTGCATGCCACAATAGACTTCATCCTCATAACAACACCAGATACAACACTTGCTAAGCCCATCATCATCACTATAATCATTGTTAGATTAACGTTAATTACGCCTGGCTGCTCCCATTTGCTTCTAATTAAAGCGGCAACCCAAATCAGAGCAAAGAAGGCGGTGGTCAACAAACCGTACCACATCCAGGTCTTTCCAACAACTCTGCTAATCTCATTTACAGGAACTTTCTCTCTGTTGCGTGCATTAACGGCGGTAAACACACCCCCTATTGCACCCATTGCAAACCAGAGCAGATTCCAAGCCGGATTACCGGTTTTGCTCCACAAGAAATACACTACTATAGAAGTAACAGCAACCAGCACACCCCACATTAGGATAGTTTTGCCGGAGTTCTTTGCAATAGCCATTCTGCTACGCTCCATTGTCTCTGAAATAATACGAAGAGAATTTTCTGTTGTCATATTCTCTCTTTTCTCGATAGTTTCCATTGTTTAATACTTTTTAAATAAATGTTCATTTTTGGATTTGCGGAATCCCGATTGCGCACTCGTTCTCCCTCAAATCCGATGCAAAGATAAACCAGTTTATTTTATAGACCAAATTATTTTGTAAATATTTTTAAAATTTTTTCAAAATCGGCCTCAGAGGCCCTTCTGAGAGGGGTAATTATTTTGCCTTTTGAATGGCGGAAGATAGGGTTTGATAGTCCGGAGTGGGATTGTCTGTAAAAAATGAGGAGACAATGCCGTCAGATTTTACTATGTAGATGCGTGGTATTCGGCTGGTAGCAAAGAGATTATAGACTTTTCTGTCTTTCTGTGCGGAGAATGGCAACGTTAAACCGTTGTCATTCCAATAGTTACGTATACTCCCCTTCTCTTCCGCCCTGGAGATAGATATGAATGTTACATCAGAAAAGTTTTCATACGCCTGCTGAACAATAGGAAGAGTTCTCTGGCAATCTGTGCAAGTTGTTGTAAAGAAGGTTAAAACCAGAGGTTTACCGGAAAGGTTTGCAGAGTTGAAAGTAGAGCCGTCCTCCATAACTACCGTAAAGGCAGGGAGTTTGTCTCCCGCCCCTACTAAATCTTCAACCAGTTTATCTTCCTTTGTACAACCTGTAAAGAACGCCCCACAAATTGTTATAAAGAAAAGCAAACTCCTCATTTTATGCACATTGCCCATACTCCAATTAAACAATTTTCAAAGCTTACGTTGCTAAAGTACCATTGCCTGAGCTGTTGCTAGTTCCTCTATTCCAACCAGATAGAATTAGGATCATCAGGGTTGGAGACGCGGGTTACAGTGAAGTCTCCGGTGCCCTTCGGATAGATGATTTTTGGATAACAGCCTACGGAAAGGGTTATCTTCTTTAGAAAGATGCCTACCCGTAAGTCCAAGACTTCCAGCTTCCAGTTCTTTCTTAAATCCACCTCCTCATTTGGTGTGTTGCCAATCTCCAAACGTTTGAGATTTGGGAAGAACTTTAGGAAATCATAATTGGAGATTATGTTCTTTCTGCCGCCTCTACCAAGTACAAGTTCCTCTGCAGCAGCAGCTTCTGCAACGGTAACGTTGCCGTCCTGGTTAGTGTCTACGTTTGTAAAGCACTTAGAAAAGATATTGTCATGAGTAATCTTTATGATTACGGAGTCTGCATTTGAGGCCGCTGTGCTGTTCTGAGCCATTGCTGCTACGCCGAATACAACTAACAATGAGAGTGTTACAAGGATCTTTTTCATACCTGTATGTTTTATTTAATTCAATTATTTCAGTTTCTAAATAATCAGTTTTTGTTCAGTTTGCCTTTACGTTTGCTTTTACGTTTTCAGGTAGCGTTTGGCCTTTCTGTTTTCCGTTTGAGTTAAACAATATCCGTCATTTCTGCATCTTTGGAGCGGGAGCCGTGGATTGTTGGAATCTCCTCGTTGGAGGCCATATCCAGCTGTTTGTTCCATAGGTATTTACGGGTTTCTGCAACTATTACTCCGCTGAGTACAATCAGGGAGATAACGTTAGGCAAAACCATCATTGCGTTTAGTATGTCTGCAAAGTCCCACACAACTGCAAGGTTGGCAACGGCTCCTACATAAACGAGCACTATCCAGGCAATTCTGTAAATGAATACCGTACGTCTTCCGGCAAGATATTCAATGGAGCGCTCTCCATAGTAACTCCAGCCCAAAATAGTTGAGAATGCAAAAGTTACAAGGCTGAAGGTAAGCACTAGCGAGCCTACGTAAGGTATCTGGCCAAAGGCAAGCTGAGTGAGTTTTGCACCATCGTGATAATCAATGTTAGGATTGGATATAATACTGGAAACCAACACAATACCAGTGAGAGCACATACTACCACTGTGTCCCAGAAGGTTCCTGTAGATGATACAAGCGCCTGGCGTACAGGGTTTTTAGTCTGTGCTGCAGCGGCTGCAATAGGAGCGCTACCCATACCGGACTCGTTAGAGAAGAGACCTCTCGCAATACCGTAACGGCAAGCCATCATGATAGTTGCGCCGGCAAGTCCGCCCAATCCCGCTTTGGCGGAGAAGGCAGAGTTGACAATAAGAGAGATGGTCTGGCCCAAAACGCTCCAATTCATCGCGAGTATTATAAAGCATCCTACCACATAGAAAACTGCCATAAACGGTACTAAAAAGGTGCAGACCTTTGCAATTCCCTTAATGCCGAAGAAGGTTACCAGCATCACCAAAAAGGCCAAAACAAGGCCGGTTATATTCTTTGGAATGCCCTGGAATCCGGCGCCGAAGAGCCCCTCCTGATCCAGAAGATTGGAGATGGCGTTGGACTGCACGGTATCCCCGATTCCAAAGGCTGCCAATGCGGCAAAAATGCAGAAGAGAACCGCCAGAAACTTGCTTTTGACTCCCCTTTCAAGGGCGTACATAGGGCCGCCGAGCATGGTTCCCTTCTCTGTCTTAACTCGGTACTTAATTGCTAAAAGTCCCTCGCTGTATTTTGTGGCTATGCCTAAGAGGCCTGTAATCCAGCACCATAGCACAGCACCCGGGCCTCCCAAAGAAACCGCCGTTGCCACTCCTATAATATTGCCTGTACCTATTGTGGCGGCCAGAGAGGTGGTAAGGGCTCCAAACTGGCTCACGTCTCCGGATGCTCCCTTGTCCTTTCTAAAGGATATCCCGATAGCTTTGAAAATGGATTTTTGAGGGAATCTTAACCTGATTGTCAGGAAGATGTGAGTTCCAAGAAGGAGGATAATCATTGGCCATCCCCAAATGAATGAACTCACTTTTGCAACTATTTCACCTAAGTTTTGCATAATTCTTGTATTGAATATCCAAAGTTACCAAATTTGTAATACAAAAAAGGTAATGAGGGTAAATTTTTGGTTATGAAGAAAAGATTTTTTTCAATGGCTTATACTCTGCTGATTGCGAGTGTTGCCGCTATGTTCACTCTTACATCTTGTGATCCTCTGGAAAAGTATGCAGACGGTGAGGATGATCTTAAAACCCTGAAGAACTACGTGAATGATATGATGGAGAATTACTACTATTGGGCGGATGAAATGCCTGCAGGCAATGCAAACGCCACCAATGTAGAGGATTACTTCAAGTCTAAACTTATTGCAAAAGACCACTGGAGCTGGATGATGGACGGAGATTACTTCAGAGAACTTATGACCGGAGTCTCCACATCTTCATACGGTTTTCACCTTGGTCAGCCAATAGATCACTTTAAGGATTACGGCGTATATGTCACATACGTAGAAGCTAACTCTCCCGTTGGTAAAGCCGGAATTGGGAGAGGATGGCGTATGACTCACATAAACAACACGCCTGTAGAGGATTGCATAAAGAACAACACGTTCTACACTGAGCTTGATAAGAGCAGTAACTCCTTCAAGTTCCAGACTCCTAACAATGAGACAAAAGAGTTTACACTCTCTCAGGCCTCATACAAATCTAGCAGCGTTGTTAAAACGGCTCTATTCACAAAGGCGGACTTTCCTACTCTGAGTGCAGCGGCAAAGGTGGGCTACATCAACTACGTAGATTTCTCAGAGTCTCTTAAGAGTGAGATTATTAACGCATTGCAACAGATGAAGGACGAGGGAGTTACAGATTTGATTCTGGACCTCAGATATAACGGCGGCGGAGATTTGGAACTCTGTGAGACTATCTGCTCGGCACTCGCTCCCGCATCTGCAAACGGAAAGAAACTCTGCACGCTTACTCACAGCAAGGCAAACAAGGCACTAAACGAGAGTTACAAGATTAAGAGAGACTCCAAGTCTTTGGATCTAAAACGCCTCTTTGTAATCCAAAGCAAGGGCACAGCTTCTGCCAGCGAGGTTGTAATCAACTGTCTGTCACCATATATGGAAGTTCATAACGTGGGACGCATCTCTTACGGAAAGCCTAATGGAATGTACCTGTTTGCATATCCTACAATTAATCTAAAGAACGAGAGCGAGTACTCTAAGGTTCTTTACGGCTTCCTTCCTATCTGTTTCTACACTCTCAACTGCAATGACGAGGCAAATTATGAGAACGGAATCAATCCGGAGAATCTGAGATATGATGACGTATACAAGGATTTCTCCGCCCAGGAGGGAATGATAGCCGCTTGCCTTCAGTACATTGCAACGGGCAGTTATCCTCTGGAAAACGAGCTTTACACCGTAAATTCAGCCACCAAGGCCGCCTCAGGCCCTGTTTTGGTTGAAAAGAATCCTAAGAAGGCGGGAGCATACATCGTGAGGTAATTTTTGGAAAAAAGTGCTCTTTTAGGGCGTTTTATTTGGATTTGGGAATAAAACTTCCTACTTTTATGATACGAAACTGTAATAAACACAATAACAACTAACTTTAAAAAACAGATTTAAAATGAAAGCATTACTTGCAAAAATTCAGGCTCAGGTTGAGGCTTTTGCAAAAGACGCTGAGGCTCAGGTAGTAAAAGGTAACAAAGCTGCTGGAACACGCGCTAGAAAGGCTGCCCTTGAGATTAGCAAACTGATGAAAGAGTTCAGAAAAGCTTCAGTTGAGGCTGCTAAGGCTCCAAAGAAATAATTGAAAAGAGCCCTAGAAAAGGAGAACGGGGAGGCCATGAGGTCTTCCCGTTTTTTTAACCGTTTCACCCCCGGCCTTTTGATATTTTCATTACATTTGTAGGGTATGAATAAGACTTCAGAATACAGATTTACAATCATCTCTCCGGTATATAACGAAGAGGGTAATATTGAGCGCCTTGCAAAGACGCTGGGTGAATATTTGGAGAAGGCTTCTGAGAAATCAATCTGCGTTCTCTTTGTTAACGACGGCTCATCTGACCGTTCGTTGGAACTTATAGAGAAAGAGTGTGCATCCAGGGAGCGATTTTTCTTCATCTCCCTTAAGGAGCGCACCGGACTCAGCGGAGCCATTAAGGCGGGCTTTGACAACACCTTCTCCCCTCTTGTGGGCTACATAGATGCAGACCTTCAGACCACGCCGGAAGACTTTGACCTTCTGCTCCCATACGCAGATGAGTATCCGCTTGTTATGGGCATCCGTGCAAACCGCAAAGACACCCCTTGGAAGAGGTTCCAATCAAAGTTTGGAAACGGCTTCCGCAAGATGTTTACTCACGATGGAGCACTGGATACCGGCTGCCCTCTGAAGATACTTCAGACCGCCTACGCCAAGAGAGTCCCTATGTTCACCGGAATGCACCGCTTCTTCCCCGCTCTCATTCAACTTCAGAAGGGCGGAAAGATGATGCAGGTGCCCGTAAGACACTTCCCAAGAACCGCCGGCGTCTCCAAATACAACGCACTCAACCGTATGCTGGGTCCAATGAAGGATTGCTTTGCATATCGCTGGATGAAAAAGCGTTACCTCAACTATGAAGTTGGTGAGAACAATCTGAAATAGACCTTGAAATGGAACACTCTCTGGCCAAATGGATAATTTTTGCCCTGGGATTTCTTGCTCAGGGATTCTTCTCCGCCAGAATTATTGTGCAGTGGATAATCTCCGAGAGAGAAAAGAGAGTTGTTTCACCCGTACTCTTCTGGGTATTTTCAATTGCAGGTTCCTATCTCTTCTTTGTTTACGGATTTTTAAGGAATGATTTTGCCATAATGCTGGGGCAGGTCATCTCCTACTACATCTATATGTGGAACCTGAGAATCAAGGGAGTATGGACCACTTTGGATCCCGATGGCAACAAGGTTCCAAACCCTATCTGGAAGAACGTTCTGCAGGTAATACTGCTTATCACTCCCGTGCTGGGCGTGGGCTATATTCTTTCAGACTTTGGGGAGTTTAAAAGACAGTGTCTGCAGAATGACAACATTCCAATCCTGCTTGTGATTTACGGCTCTTTGGGACAGATAATCTTTACCCTGAGATTCATCTACCAGTTCTTCTATTCCAAGAGCCGCAACGAGAGCCATCTGCCAGCAGGATTCTGGATCATAAGCCTTGTAGGATGTGCTGTAATTGTCTCATACGCAATAATTAGGAAGGACCCTGTGCTGGCTCTGGGGCAGAGCATAGGCTTTGTTTCATACTCCAGAAACCTTATGCTACTGGCAAGACACAAAAAGCACCGGGAGCAAATGCAAAATGAACAAAAACGTTAGCAGTTAGATGAAAAGAAGAGCGCTGATATTTCTCTTTGTGTTTGCAATGCTGCTCCCTCTGATGATAATGAGAGAGTACACTGCCGCTAACGAACTGAGATATCTGAACATTGTAGACAATGCCATTGAGAGCGGCCACTTCTTTGCATTCTATGATCACGGCATTCCTTACGCAGACAAACCGCCTCTCTATTTCTGGGTTGCAATGGTTCTGAAAAAGGTTGCCGGATGCCACTCCATGTTCCTTCTTACTTTTGTTCTCTCACTTCTGCCGGCCTTTGTAATCTGCTGGATTATGGACCGTTGGACGGAAGAGAAACTCAAGTGCGCCGTTCACGGCTGTGCCTATAGCACCGCCTCAACCTTTATGCTTCTGAGTTCTATGCTCTTTGTCATAGGAGCCATCTTTATGAGGATGGATATGCTTATGACAATGTTCATTGTACTCTCACTCTACACCTTTGCAAAGATGTACAGCAACAAGAAAGGAGCAAGAGAGGCCAAGATGAGAGAGAGAACTCACGAGGCCCGGCAGTTTAAAAGGGACCGCCTGCTGCTTCCTCTATTTGTCTTTCTTGCAATCTTTTCCAAGGGTGCGGTAGGTTTTCTGGCACCCGTTTTATGCATCATAGTCTTCCTCATTTCCGACCGCGATTTCAGAATTTGGAAATACCTGGGCTGGCGCTTTTGGACGGTTTTAATTCTTCTTTGCGCCGCCTGGTGGGGTATGGTATATCTCGACGGAGGAAAGGAGTATCTCAACAACCTCCTCTTCCACCAAACGATAGACCGCGGAGTAAACTCCTTCCATCACAAAAAGAGCATTGCCTTCTACCTTCTCTCCTACTGGTGGATAGCCGCACCGTGGTGCCTGCTCAATATTGTGCTGATAATTAAGGGCTTTACCCACAGATACATTTCCGGAACCAGAGCAAAACTTATAGCCTGCACCTTCATTACAATCTTTGTAATGCTCTCACTTGTAAGCTCTAAGATTGCCATCTACCTACTTCCGGCACTGCCGTTTATAGTTTACAGCGCCGCTCTTACCCTCCCCTATTTTGGAGAGGACAAACTTGTAAAGGCAATGATCGGCCTTGTAGCGGTGATTCTTCTAATTCTCTTTGTATCATCCACTTTCACCTCCATTCTGGTGGCAAAATTCGCCCCTTCGGCAACCCTTCCGAAGCTCTGGGCTCCTTATTGGGTTGTGCTGCTACCTATCATGATAGGAGGCATAGTATCACTTATGGCTCTTAAGGCAAAGAGAACACCTTGCGCAATAAGTGCAATTGCTGCAAGTATCTTTGTCACAATCTTTTTGGGCTCCCTCTCAATGAAGAGTCTGAACCGGATGCTGACGCCAAAAGAGGGTTGCGTTACAGCTTTGAATCTTGCAAAGGAGAAGGGCTATCAGTTGGCATCATACGACCTCAGCGTTGCCTCCAATTTGGATTATTATTTTAAGAATGACTCTCTGAGTATTAAGAGGTTGGAGAAGGAAGATGTGTTCCCGTTAAAGCATACCATTTTGTTCCTCAGAGAGAAGAGGGCAATGAAAGATACTGATATTAAGAATTTTGCAGAGGGCAGAGAGAAGGTAAGTACGGGAGACGGCATCTGCTTTATAATCATAGATGACTGATATGAAGATACTTGTAACCGGCGCGGCAGGATTCATCGCATCTCACACCTGCGTAGAACTTCTGAAAAAAGGGCATACCGTAGTGGGTCTGGACAACATGAACGACTACTATGACGTCAACCTTAAAAAGGCCAGGGTGAGCCACATACGCAAAGTTGCAAAGGAGTTGAAAGGAAAGTTCTCCTTTACCGTAAAAGATATCGCGGACGGAGAGAGCATGGAGAAGATTTTCCGCAAAGAGAAGTTTGACAAGGTTTGCAACCTGGCGGCTCAGGCGGGAGTTAGATACTCCTTTGAGAACCCCGCTTCATACATAAAGAGCAATTTGATTGGTTTTTTCAACATACTGGAACTCTCCGTAAAATACAAGGTTAAGCATCTTGTATATGCGAGTTCCTCAAGCGTTTACGGCAACAACGCAAAGGTTCCTTTCTCAGAGGATGACCGTACGGATGATCCTCAGAGCCTCTATGCCGCAACCAAGAAATCCAATGAATTGATGGCTCACGTCTACTGTCAGCAGCATCACCTTAACACCACCGGACTGCGCTTCTTTACGGTTTACGGTCCGTGGGGAAGGCCGGATATGGCGCCGTTCAAGTTTATGAAGATGATTATTGAGGGGGAGACAATTCAGGTTTACAACCACGGAAACCTCAGCAGAGATTTCAGTTACATAGATGACATTGTGAAGGGAGTTGTAAAGGTTCTTGAAGGGCCTAACCACTCAAAGAGAGAGGTCTACAACATAGGAAACAGTTCACCTGTGGCTCTGATGGATTTTATAGGGTGTATTGAGAAGAGCACGGGCAAAAAGGCAAAAAAACGGATGGTTGCAATGCAACGGGGAGATGTTTATACTACATTTGCCTCCGTTTCCCATCTGAAGGAGGATTACGGCTTTGCCCCCAACACTCCGCTTCAGAAGGGCATAGATGAGTTTTATAACTGGTACAAAGCATTTTACAAAATAGATTAAAATGGAAAAAGAGACTTTTGCTCAGATGGAGATAAGCACTCGCAGCGCTCTCCATAACTACAAGTATTTCAGAAGCAAACTCAATAAGAGCACTAAACTTCTAATCCTCATCAAAGCCAACTCTTACGGCCACGGAGCGGTAGATTTTGCCAAACTGATGGAAAAGGCCGGAGCAGATTATTTTGCTGTGGCTCACCCGGTTGAGGGAGTTGAACTCCGCAAGGGAGGAATTAAGAACCCTATAATTGTTCTCACTACCGGAACGGATTATTACAAGGAGATTATTGAGAACAAACTGGAGCCGGGCATTCCTAATATGTACTCTTTAAAGAAGTTTGACCAGGTGGTTAAGAAGATGGGCGTTAAGAGTTATCCCGTTCACATTAAGCTGGATACCGGTATGCACCGCCTCGGATTTATGGAGAAGGAACTGCCGGAACTTCTGGAATTCTTAAAGTTCCATAAGGAGATTCACGTTCAGAGCATCTACTCTCACCTTGCCGCTTCGGACGAGAAGAAGTGGGACAAGTTTACTCTATCACAGATAGCACTTTATGATAAGATGGCTCCACAGATTGATAAGGCTGTGGGATACCACCCTATCCACCACATACTCAACTCTGCAGGTATTGAGCGCTTTACACAGTATCAGAAGGATATGGTACGCCTGGGCATCGGAATTTACGGCGTAAGTGCTGTGGATCAGTCTCTTGTTAAGCCGGTTGCCTCTCTCAAGTGCAGAATCCTTCAGATTAAGGAACTCTCTCCTGCAGACGGAACCGTAGGTTACGGACGTCACGGAAAGATAGATAAGCCTTCAAAGATTGCAACCCTGCCTCTTGGCTATGCAGACGGTATCAACCGCCACATGGGAAGAGGTGCGGCCAAGTTCTGCGTCAACGGCAAACTGGTTCCTACAATCGGTAACATCTGCATGGATATGTGTATGATAGACGTTACCGGAGTTAAGGATGTTAAAGTGGGAGATATCGTTACCGTATTCGGAGATAAACCTACCGCAATAGACCAGGCTAAGGTGCTGGGAACCATACCTTACGAGATTTACACCTCAATAGCAAAGAGGGTAAAGAGAGTGGTTGTTAAGTAATTAAATCAGAATTTTTGAGAGCAGTTCGTTGAGGAGGGCTCCGTCATCGGAGCTTCCTCCGTAGTTGCTCTTACTCCTTAAGTCACAATCCTTTATAAGGGAGATTATGTTCATTGTCTTAAAGAGAGGGTAGTTTCTGGCTGCCGTCTGGTACTCCCTAACTCTCATAGTACCAAAGACTCCCGCCTTCATTGAGGCCTGGTAGAAATCTCTCTCTCCGCCCATTATGGTTGCCTGAATAACCAGCAACTGATTGAAGTAGAAGAACATTGCGCCCAGGGTTGCCTGTATCGGATATTTCTTGGAGTTGTTTGCAAAGACCTCTGCAATTTCAAAACACCTCAGGCGGTTCTTCTCCCCTATTGCCTTGCAGAGTTCAAACGGATTGTAATCTCTTGAGATTCCAACGTTTACCTCCACATCCTTGGCGGTGATAACCTTACCGTCTATACCCTTAAAGAGTTTGTCTATCTCCAGAACTATCTTCCTCAGAGAAGAACCCGTGCTCTGGCTTAACAGCTGGGCTGCATCCTGCTCAATTCTGTACCCCTTCTCCGCCACGTAATCAGTTATCCACTGCGGCACCTTCCATTCGTCCAGAGCAAAAGATTCCAGTACCTCCGCCTTGTCTTTCAGTTTCTTATAAAAGCCGGTACGTTTGTCCAGAGATTTACCGGTAAAGGAGAGAACTAAAATCGTATCGGGAGCGGGAGAGGCCAGATAATACTCAAAAGCCTGCAGAGAAGAGAGTTGCTGCGCCTCCTTCACAATAATGAGCTGAAACTCTGACTCCACAGGGTATCTTCTGCAAAGGCAGACAATCTGCCCCGCGTCAGTGTCGTTTCCGTATACAACGCTGAAGTTGAAGTCTTTCTGGCTCTCTGAAAGCACTGTAGAAGAGAGGGCCTCAATGATGACGTCCGCATAGTAAGGCTCCTCGCCGGCAAGAACGTAGATTTTTGCAAATCTTCTCTGCCGGATATCCTCCATTATCTGCTGGAATTTCCTCTGACTCCCCTCTTTATCTGCCTTTTGTGCCATAAAAAACTCAACTGGTTTTGCTCTTCAAAATTAGATAAAAAATTTGATATCTTTGTGATATGGAAGAAGTCTTTGACCCGTTGAGGAAGAAATATGTGGCGCTGACACCGGAGGAGAATGTGCGGCAACAGATGATCACCTATCTTAATGAAAAGAGGGGGTGGCCGCTGCATCTTATGATGAGTGAAACGGAGATAAAGATTGGAGAGGTCCGTCTTAGGTGTGACATTGTCTGCTATGACAAAGAGCTTAAGCCTAAGATGATTGTTGAGTGCAAGAGACCTACCGTAAAGATTACCTCAAAGACTTTTGAGCAACTCTGGAACTACGCTCTCATTCTCAAGGTGGATTACATTGTTGCAACCAACGGGAAAAAGAGTTACTGCTGCCGTTACAACAGAAACGAGCACAAGTATGATTTCATAGAGGATATCCCTTCATACAATCAGAAAAGAGAGTTTCCGGATAATCCATTCCTTAATGACGAAATCTTTCACATCATCTCGGAGACCGCAGAAGAGCAAGGCGTAAGATGTTTTGTAATTGGCGGTTATGTAAGAGACTGTTTCCTTCAGAGAGAGCGTAATGATATAGACGTGGTTGTTGAGGGAAGCGGAATAGATTTGGCCAAGGCGGTGGGTTTGAAGGTAAAAAGCAAGGTCTCCGTTTTCAAAAACTTTGGAACCGCAATGCTCAAATTCAAGGGAGTGGAGATAGAGTTTGTGGGAGCAAGAAGGGAGTCTTACAACAGAAATTCACGTAAGCCTATTGTTGAGGACGGCACATTGGAAGATGACCAGAAGAGAAGAGACTTTACCGTGAATGCTCTGGCATTCTCCTTACAGAGAGAGGATTACGGTAACCTGGTAGATCCGTTCGGAGGAGTGGCAGATTTGCAGAAAGGGTTGTTGAGAACTCCTCTTGATCCGGATGTCACCTACAGTGACGATCCTCTGAGAATGATTCGCGCCGTGAGGTTTGCAAGCCAGCTCAACTTTACAATTGTGCCGGAATCCATCGAGAGTATAAAGAGAAATGTTAAGAGGCTGGAAATCCTTAGCAGAGAGAGGATTGCAGAGGAGATGAATAAGATTTTGATGTCAGAAAAACCTTCCATAGGGCTCTCCCTTTTGCAGGAGACGGGGCTTATGGAGGAGTTTCTGCCGCAGATAAGTGCGCTGCAAGGAGTTGAAACTCTGGAGGGTAAGGGGCATAAGGATAACTTTGCACACACTCTCAAGGTTGTAGATAACATATCGCAGAACACAGATAATCTGTGGCTTAGATGGGCCGCGCTGCTTCACGATATCGGCAAACCTCTCACCAAAAAATATGAACCGGGAACGGGTTGGACCTTCCACGGCCATGAGGTTGTGGGAGCCAAAATGGTGCCCGGTATTTTTAAGAAGATGAAGATGCCGCTGAACGAGAAGATGAAATACGTTCAGAAACTTGTGGCGCTGCATCTAAGACCTATAGCGCTGGTGGAGGATACCGTAACTGATTCGGCAGTAAGGCGTTTACTCTTTGATGCTGGAGATGATATTGATGATTTGATGACGCTCTGCGAGGCGGATATAACCTCAAAGAACGAGGCAAAAGTGCGCCGCCACAAACAGAACTTTCTGCTGGTAAGAGAGAAACTGGTGGAGGTGGAGGCAAAGGATGCCATCCGCAACTTTAAAAATCCGGTTACGGGTGAGATGGTTATGGAATACTTTGGTATTGAGCCGTCCAGAGAGATAGGAGAGATTAAGGAGTATGTGAAGAACGCCATTTTGGACGGGCAGATTGAGAACAACTATGAGCAGGCCTTTGAACTAATGAAGCAGAAAGGGGCGGAGCTGGGACTTACTCATAAGGATTGACAAAAGAGATTTTTTTTAGTCTAAAAAAACGTTAATAATTAGTTGTATGAAAAAGGTTATTTTATTTGCAGCCGCGCTGCTGATTTCTTTTGCAGCAGCGAATGCACAGGAGCAGAACCCTCAGGATATGAAGGGAGAAAGACCTCAGCGTCAACAGCTTAAACCAAAGGAAAGAGCTCAGGCAAACGCAGATTCTCTCAACGCTTTGGTTCAACTGGATGAAAAACAGTACAAGAAAGTTTACAAGATTTTCCTTGAGGAGGCTAACTCCATGAGTGATTTGTTCCCTAATAGAGGAGGCGGCCAGAGACCTCCTATGGGTGGCGGCAGACCCGGCGGCTTTAGCGGCGGTGGCGGCGGAAGAGCTCCTATGGGCGGCTACAACGGCGGCGGTGGAGGGAGACCTCCAATGGGACAGGGACAAATGATGGGAGGACCAAACGGCCAGATGAAGAGCATCCCTGAGAAAATCAAGGAGATACAGGAAAAGAGAGAGAAGAAACTGAAGAAGGTTCTCACTGAGGAACAGTATCAGATTTATGATGAGAGCGAATTTAAGAAAGGATTATCAAGGAGTTTTGGAAGAGGTCCTAGAATGGGACAGGGAGAGAGACCACAACCTGTTCAAATGTAATACTTTATGGAAGATAAAAACATCAGCCGCCGCAAAGCGCTTAAACTATTGGGGCTGGGAGCTGTAGCAACCGTTTCTGCAATGAGTTTCAAAAACAACCCGTTTGTCAGCAACCTCCAGGCAAAAGCACTTAACGGAGAGATTACTCCGGTAGACAAACGCCGCAATATCAAGAACGGAGATATGATCTCTATGCTTGGATTCGGCTGTATGAGATTCCCTACTAACGGCAAAGGCAGAAACGCCCCTATTGATGTGGAACAGACTCAGAAACTGGTAGATTACGCTTACGCTCACGGTATTAACTACTATGATACTGCGTACGTTTATCACGGCGGAAAGAGTGAGGGAGTTATTGGAAATGCACTCAAAAAATATCCTAGAAACAGTTACTATTTGGCAGATAAAATGCCAGGTTACTATGTAAAACAGAAAGAGGATATTCCAAGAATCTTTGAGGAGCAGCTTCAGCGTTGCGGCGTGGATTACTTTGATTACTACCTGCTTCACACTCTCGGGAAGGTAAGTGACTATGACAGAGTATATGAAGAATTCGGAGGATACAACTATCTTCTGGAGCAGAAGAAAAAGGGACGCATCAAGAACCTAGGCTTCTCATTCCACGGAGACAGAAAGGGTTGGGACTACTTCATAGATAAACACGATTGGGACTTTGTTCAGATTCAGCTCAACTATATAGATTGGGCAATAGATGGCGAGTACCTCTATAACTCACTGGTAGAGCATAAGATACCTTGCATTGTTATGGAGCCGCTGCTGGGCGGAAGACTGGCTTCTCTTTCCAGAGCGGCAAACAACATGCTCCTGGAGAAGAACCCTAACAACACCGTAGCATCCTGGGCTTTCAGATACTTAGGAACGCTTCCCGGAGTTCTGGTTTCTCTCAGCGGTATGACCTATATGGAGCATCTGGAAGATAACGTTAAGACTTTCACCAACTTCAAGCCTCTTAGTGCAGATGAGCAGGCTACTCTTCAGAAGGCCATCATAGAGTATCAGAAGTTTAAGAGAATCAACTGCACCTCCTGCCGTTACTGTATGCCTTGCCCGTTTGAGGTTGAGATTCCATCCGTCTTTACTACTTATAATAAGATGGTTATGGAGAGCAACATCCCAAGTAAGGATGATCAGAGAGAGGAGGATTACAAGAGAAGAAAGGCAGAATTCACCAAGGCCTTCAGAGAGAAATTCTCAGCAGGCGGCGCTCCTTCTCAGTGCGTTGCGTGCGGAGAATGTCTTAGCAAATGCCCTCAGCATCTGGCAATTCCGGATCTGATGAGCTCTATCAACAAGCTGATGGAATAAGCTTAAGGCTAGTCAATAGCCTCAAGGTGAGATACATCCATAGGGAACTGGTAAACCTTTCCGTTAATGAAGAGGTTTACCAGTACGCTTTTAGTATTAGGTGAATACTTTGCGTATGCATATCCCGTAATTGAGCTCTTTGGCTCAATTGAGTAGTTGCGCAGATAACCTATGTTGGTGTTAAGTATCTTCTCCCTCTGATCTGCGTAAAAGCCGGATACCAAGATACTTCCAACTATTGCAGATTGGTGGATTAAGAAGGATGACATATCGTAAACCAGGTCTCTTTCCCAGTGATGACGGGAATGAGGATGACGGCCGTAATGAGGGTTGCTGTTAAGAGCCACATCCAAAGTTATTGCCGTTGCAACTCCCGCCGCCTGAATTCCAAAGTTTGCCCAGCCCTGTCTGTTTCTTACTCGGCGATAGAATTCATTCTCAGTAAAGAACTTCTCGTCTCCCTTGTTGGAGTTTATTGTGCTCTGTGAGAAATTGAAGAATGCCTTCTCCTGAGAGTTATTCTGGATGAAGAGTTCCAACACGTAGTAACGTCCGTAAAACTTTCTGTACTTGAGATCTATGGAGACGTATAGTCCGTTGATTGCATACGTTTTCCAAGCCTTTCCGTTCTTATCTACAACCACCTTCAAATCTGAAGTTGTAACGTCTCTCCACTTTGGAGCGTTGGATGTTGTATCGTAATCCACTGAGTAACCGTTGCCGGACTTTGTGTAATAGTCATTTACAAGAACGCCGTCTTTGTACTCCCACTGTGTGCAGGTCTCTCCTTTCTCGTCAAAAGTTGTCTTCACTCCGTTGAGAACTCCGTCCTTATAAAACTCATGCTGTTTCATAAGTCCGTTCTCGTAATATTCCGTGAATTCTCCGTCGTTCTGCCCCTCTTTGAAGAATTGCTTTATCCAAACTCTTCCGCTCGGATAATAGGCTATAAATGAGCCGTCAAAGATGGTATTTCCGTCATCTGAAGGATCTACGTATTTAACCGTTCCGCTGGCTCTCAGCGTATTATCAGAGGCATAGTAATCGTTAAAGGAGTTGTTCTTCTCCACTACTCTGTAGTAATTTGCAGAATCTCTGCTCATTACGCCGTATGAAGATGAGTTGTAGTAATAGATTCCGGCGTAAGTTGTATCCGCCTTCTGAGAATATCCGAAGGAGAGCGTCAGAAGTATAGTTGCTGCAAGTAAAAACAATCTCTTCATAACCATAAGTTTTAGTTCAAACAGTTATGAGCAAAAATTATGCTAAACGGGAAAACCGGCCCCTTTTTAGCCGTTTTTAGGAGGGAAATGGTATTCTGTGAGGGATTTATCCTTACCAACAAAGAAAAACTTCTGGTTGGTGTTTGGAGAGCGCAGAGGCCCCTTCTCCTCAATGTAAGGACCTATCTTAATGAAGTCAAAATTGCTCAGTGAGATGCTTGGATGAATCTCTTCAAGACCTGAATACCAGGCGGTTTTTATCTCCTTAAAATTGTTCTTTATGAAGGCGGCCAGAGAATTGACCGTAGCAGGCTCCTGGTCTCCGCCCATAAAACAGATGCAGGTTATATCTGATTTGTATCTCTCAACTAAGATGGAGAGAAACTTTTCATCCAACAAAACTCCTTCGTCCTTCCAAAGCCAAGGGCTATGGCACCCCTTGCAATGGTTAGGACAACCGGAGATGTTGAGTGCAAGAGTTACCTCGTCAGGAATTTCCTGACATACCACATCAAAATTATAACACTTGATCACTGTTGTAAATTAAGCCTCTACCTTGGCCTTTTCCTCCACGTAAACTCTCTCGGCCTCAGCCGCTTTCGCAATCGCGTCAACGTCTGTATCAGTAAGAGCCTGTGCAATCTCGCCGTGATCCTTTGCATAGAAACGTCTCTCTGCCTCTTTCTGACGTGGAGCTGAGAAGTTGCTTACTCTCTTCATGTATCCGATGATACGTGTGAGGTAATCTACATTCTTGCTGTGGCAGTGAGGACACTCTTTAAGATAACGTTTGTCTATGTGTCCGCAATCATTGCAGATTGTATTTGGAATGTTGAATGTGAAGTAGTTACATCCCTCTTTAGCAGCAACCTTGAGCAACTGACGGTATTGTGTCTTGCTAAGGTGCTCCTCCAGATTCATGTGGAGTGCGCTACCACCGGTAAGGTGCTCAATGTATTTGCTCCCGTGAAGTTTGAACTTGTCTACTATATTCAGAGTCTTATCCTCTACAATGTAGAAGTAACTGTTGTAGCAGTCTCTTGGTACATAGTAACCGTCCTCTCTGTCCCACTTAGCGTGCTTAACACCAACGTTTTCTGCAGGTATCATCTCGCAGTTGAACATTGTCTCCTTTGTACGGTACTTCTTGTTGTACTTCTCTACCAGACCCAGAACGTCCTGAACATACTTAGCGTACTCAGGGTTATCGTCTATCTTAATTCCCAGGAACTCAGCAGCTTCTACCAAACCGTTGATACCTACTGTCAGATACTGACGTCCAATGTTGATGTAACCTGCATCGAACAGAGGAAGCATTCCCTTTGCCTGGAGGTCTTTAAGGTTCTCGTTGTAAGCAAGTTGTACCTTGTGTACGAGATCAATTACCTCACCCAGGAACTCCATGTAATCCATCTTGTGCTTAACCGCATACTGAATGCAACGGTTGAGGTTGATGGTAAGAACGCTCTTTGAACCTGTAGATACTCCGCCGGCTCCCAGTGTGTAACTGAAACCGTTGTCCTGTATCTCGTTACGCAGACGGCAGCAGCTTGAAAGTGAGTCTGCATTGTCTGAAAGGTAAGTGAAGAATGAGTGACCTTCACTGTACATCTCAGCTGTGAAATCTCCCCACTCCTTATCTTTGATATCTCCGTTCTCTGAAAGGAGAGCCATAGTCTCAACAGGGAATGTAAGAGGAGTCTTCAGACGCTCTGCGTTGAACCACTTCATAAAGAGTTTCTGCAACCAGGAGAGAGACGGCCAATAAGGTGCCGTTCCGTCCGGGAAGCGGAATTCTCCAAAGAGGCTCTCAAAGTAGTACTTGTCGTAATATGCTACATTCCAGAACACTGCCTGGAAGTTTCTTGCTCCGGTCGGCTGGTTGATTGAGTAAACTACCTGCTCAAAGCAATCTGTGATTACCTTCTCTATAGTTCTTTTCTTTATAGAAAGATCTACAACCTCATCACCTCTCTTGTAGTAATCCTCGCCGTACTCCTTCTGAAGGAAGTAGTTCATGTACATCAGGAACTCAGGAGTTGCACAAGCACCGCTAAGCATAGATGATACAATGAACACCAGGTTAACAAAACCTCCGCAGAAAGATTTGAGGTTGGTTGGTTTTGTAGAGTTACCGCCAATGCTCAAAGTTCCGTTCAGAAGCCAAGGGTACATTGTGATACTTGCACAGTAGTTTGCAAGAGATGTCTCGTCATTCTTGTAAATGAAGTGCTGTGACAGAAGCTTTAAGTACTTATCTGCAAAGTCTTTACCGTACATATCCTTCAGACGGTCCGTAAGCAGACGACGGTTCAGACGAATGAATCCCGCCTTTGGAATCTCACCAATAAGGGTTGCAATATTCTTGTGCTCAACGTTTGCGTTGGCATCATACTTACTTCCGGTTGCTGCGTTATCTGCTTTGCAGTAATTTACAAGGAAATCCAATCTGTCTCTAACATCACGATCCTCCGTATGCTTTTGACGATAAAGCATGTATGATTTTGCAATCTGATAGTATTTCTCTTTCATCAATGCTACCTCTACCTGGTTCTGGATATCTTCAACGCTCATACCGTTGCGAATTCCCACGTGAGATAGAATGATTGTTAAATCCTCATCCGATGCAAAACTACCTGTTGCCAGGAAAGCTTTTCTGATTGCATTCTTAATCTTCTCAATTGAAAACAGCTCTTGTTTTCCGTCCCTCTTAACAATACTAATCTGACTAGCTGACATAGTGTGAACTCTTTCTTATATTTAATTTTTAGGTTTGTCTCGTTTCGCAATTAAAAAAGAATTGCGCTGTACAAAAATAAGAATTAAGAAAAGTGGCGTGCAAAAGATGAATATAAAGAAATGAACAAGTTGCTAACAATTTACCTAACTGTCTGTAAAATTGCCACTTAAGTTGTTACAAAATAATTTATCAACTTAGGATATCAACTTTAAAAAAAATTGCTATATTCGCATCCCGTTACATGCGTTTTGGAGAGATGGCTGAGTGGTCTAAAGCGCCCGTTTGGAGGGCGGGTTGGCGGGTAACCGTCACTAGGGTTCGAATCCCTATCTCTCCGCAAAAATAAAGAAGATGTAAGCCACAAGCATGCTTGTGGCTTACATCTTCCAATTTTTGCAAGGGCCGCTGCGGCGAGCAGTAAGGGAATGCGCAGCGCAGCGAGCACAATCCCATCATTAATCCGTGCAACGGAAATTCCTGATAGCCAATTATTTAGCAATTTGCCTGGTAGCGTTTTTGCGGAGAGGTAATTACATAAAATGCACATTACCAGCAACATACGTTGCACGACATTCTAGGTCGGATAAAGAGAAACGAGGGTTATCTCCCGGCAGGCCTGCGGGGAGCTATTGAGGGGCTCTCCTCTGCCTGCCGAGGATAACCCAATTCAGTATGTGCACGGATAGCCCTATCCTATAAGGTAAAATCCTCCAGGTGCTTCTTTCCGTAGAGTTTCATGTGGATGCATACCGCCGTGGTAATGAGCACGGTAAGGGCTGCTGCACAGATTGCTCCGGTTGTATAGTCCAAACCTATCATCTGTTTTGAGAAGAACAAGAAGTCTGAGCAGATGAAGGTCATAAAGATTGCAGGTATCAGAGAGACAAAGTAGTACGGCACTCCGCCCTTCTGAACTTTGCAGTGTCTTAAATAGAGGAATACAGTTATTGTCCAGAGTGTAAATACTGCAAGAGTTTGGTTTGCCCAGGCAAAGTATCTCCAGAGTATGTCATACTTCATAAGCGTTATGGCATAGCCGATTATGAACATCGGGATACAGATATAAAGACGCTTGAGTATGCTCTTCTGTTCCAAATGCAGGAAGTCTGCAATAATAAGTCTTGAACTTCTGAAGGCTGTATCTCCGGATGTTATAGGTGCTGCAACAACTCCCAAAAGTGCCAGTATTGCTCCAAACTTTCCGAGTGTTGTGTTGGTGATTTCATTCACTACCCAGGAGGCATCCTGTCCGTGATCCGCCAATGCAGCGTTCAGTCCTGAAAGGCTGTTTTCCAGACCGTTATAGCCCTTGAAGAATGCCATTGCAGCGGCTGCCCAGATAAGAGCAATTATACTCTCTGAAATCATTGCTCCGTAGAAAACAGGGCGGCTCTCCTTTTTGTTTCTAAGACAGCGTGCCATCATAGGAGACTGCGTTGCGTGGAATCCGGAGATTGCTCCGCAGGCTATGGTAATGAACATTGTTGGAATGATTGGGAAATCTTTTGCGTTGGTTTTAAAGTTGGATAAGGAGTCCCAACCGTTGATTTCCGGTATCTGAAGGTTACCGGTAAAGAGAACTACCAGTATTCCCAATGCCATGAAAATGAGGGCAATTCCAAAGATAGGATAGACATTGCCAATTATCTTATCTATCGGGAGAAGAGTAGCTATAATATAGTATGCAAAGACAATGTAGAGCCAGATGCTCTTGTCCCATCCGGTCATAGTTGAAAGTATGCCGGCAGGGCCCAGCATAAAGACTGCACCAACCATCATCATCATTACCACGGTAAAGAGTCTCATCACCTGTTTTGTGGTAAGACCCAGATACTTACCTATAATCTCCGGCAGGCTCATTCCGTTGTGGTTAAGTGAGATTACGCCTGCAACAAAGTCATGCATTGCACCCATAAATATGCCTCCTAGTGTAATCCACAGAAAGGCAGCAGGTCCGTAGGTTGCACCCAGTACGGCACCAAAGATAGGACCTAGACCTGCAATGTTAAGTAGCTGAATCAGAAAGGTTTTCCAGCGCGGCATTGGAATGTAGTCCACGCCGTCATAAAGATTTTTTGACGGAACTTGAATGTCATTTTTAATACCGCATACCTTCTCCAGAAATCTTCCGTAGGTAAAGTATGCAATTACCAGTGCCGCAAGGCATATAACAAAAGTTATCATAGACTTTGGTTTATATTATCATTTATAATGGAGCGGAATGTATAGACGGTGGGATGGCGGGAAGGGAGGTTGGTTCTGTTGAGGCCGCCGTCATTTAGAAAACCGGTGGAGAGCATCTTGCGGGCAAAGTTGCGGCGGTCAAACTTCTTGCAATAGACGGCTTCATAAAGAGTCTGGAGTTGTGACATGGTAAACTCTTCAGGCAGAAGGAAACGCCACAACGGATTAAAGACCAAAGATTTACGCAGAGCCTCCATTGCCTTTTCAAATATCTCCTTGTGGTCAAAGGCCAGTGAAGGAAGGTCATCTACGGAGAACCATTTTGCCTCTGCGGCATCATCTGCGGCAACAGCATTCACATCTCTTGTAAGAACAATGAATGGAACCGTTACGACCCTTTGACGGGGATCTCTGTTTGGAGTGGAAAAGACTTCAATCTGCTCAAGATAAAGAGCTTGCAGGCCTGTCTCCTCTTGCAGTTCTCTTACGGCTCCCTGCTCTGCAGTCTCATCGGGATTTACAAAACCGCCCGGAAAAGCCCAATAATCTTTATAAGGATCTGCACCTCTTTTGATGAGCAACACCTTCAAAGGACTCTCTTTTCCGTCCGGGGAAAAAGAGAAAACAATGCAGTCTGCGGTCAAGGCCGTCTGCGGATATTTATATACCCAGGGATAAGCCTCTCCTTTTCTATATTTGAAAACTGCATGTGCCATTGTATCAAGTTATTGCACGCTGCCGGCAACAATATCCAGAAGTTCTGCGGTAATGGCCTGCTGGCGGGATTTGTTGTAAAGAACTGTGAGTTCCTGAATCAAATCTTCAGCGTTATCAGTTGCAACCTGCATAGCCACAGTTCTTGCGGCATGCTCGCTTGCGTAAGAATCTGCCAGACAGGTGTAGAGTTTTTGCTTAAGCACCTGCGGAATCAGAGAGGTAATCACCTCAGAAACGGAAGGCTCAACAATGTAGTTGTGGAAGAATCCTTCCGGAGAGAGAGACTCCTCCGCCTTGTAAGAAGAGAGATCCACAGGCAGATAGCCAATCCTCTCAACCTTCTGAACAGCAGGAGATTTGAAATGCTGGTAAACAACGTAAACCTTATCGTACTCTCCCGCTTTGTACTTATCCATCAACTCTGAAGCGAGTGCAAAAATCTTTTTGTAATCCGGCTTTGCCGCCAGGGACTGAAGCGTAAACTCCTCCCCCTCTACTTTAACTGAAGTGATGCAGCTGAGCGCCATCTTCTTTGCCGCCTCCTCTATCTTTTTCCCGATAGGATAAACGGTTAAAAACTTGTCATCTATATGAAGATCCAAAATCAAAGAGGTGAACTCTCTTAAGACGTTGTAGTTGAAAGCACCGCACAAAGAGGAGTTGGAAGAGAAGGCCACAACTGCAACCTTACTTACACTCTTCTTTGCATCTTCCTCTTCTTTAAGAACATACGGAGATGAGAATACTGTCTTTCCGGCCAAAAAGTTGGAGACAATTTTATCCAGATTCTGCTGGTAAGGAACCATAGCAGTAATGATGGACTGCGCCTTATGAAGCTTGGCGGATGAAACCATCTTCATTGCGGAGGTCACCTTACGTGTTCCCTGAACAGAACCAATCCTTGTCTTTATCTCCTTGAGTGAAGCCATACTCTGTTACTGAACAAACTGATTTACCGTCATTTGTGCAACCTTCTCAATTTTCTGGGTAATATCGTCATTAATGACACCCTTGCGGAGTTCATCCAAAACATCCTTCTGGTTATTAAGGCGCAGATGTTCAATGAAGGTCTTTTCAAACTTCTGTATATCGTTTATATCTATATCCTTAAAGAGTCCGTGAGTTCCGCAGTAAAGAATTGCAACCTGCTCCTCAACAGGCATAGGCGAGTACTGAGGCTGAATAAGCAGACGGGTGTTCTTTCTTCCCTTGTCTATTGCCTGAGCAGTAACCTTATCCATCTCACCGCCGAACTTTGTAAAGGCCTCAAGTTCTTGATACTGCGCCTGGTCTATCTTAAGCGTACCGGCAACCTTCTTCATAGATTTTATCTGAGCGTTACCGCCTACACGGGAAACGGAGATACCTACGTTGATAGCGGGACGGTTACCCTGGTTGAAGAGATCCGTATCCAGGAAGATCTGTCCGTCCGTAATAGAAATTACGTTGGTTGGAATATAAGCGGAAACGTCACCCTCCTGAGTCTCAATAATAGGAAGCGCAGTAAGCGAACCGCCTCCTTTAACTTTACCCTTTAAAGAATCCGGCAGGTCATTCATCTGCTCTGCAACCTCCTGTTGATCAATTATTTTTGCAGCTCTTTCCAAAAGTCTTGAGTGGAGGTAGAAGATATCTCCCGGGTATGCCTCACGTCCTGAAGGACGGCGCAGAATAAGTGAAACCTCACGATATGAAACCGCCTGTTTTGAAAGGTCATCATAGACAACCAGCGCATCTCTTCCGGTATCTCTGAAGTATTCGCCTATGGCAGCTCCGGCGAACGGTGCAAAGTACTGAAGTGCGGCAGGATCTGCAGCGGTAGCGCAGACAACTATGGTGTAGTCCATAGCACCCTTCTCTCTAAGTGTCTCAACCAATGAGGCTACCGTAGAACCCTTCTGACCTATTGCAACATAGATGCAATAGACCGGCTTGCCCTCTTTGTGAGCGTTCTGCTGGTTGATGATGGTATCAATTGCAATTGCAGTCTTTCCGGTCTGACGGTCTCCGATTATAAGCTCTCTCTGTCCTCTTCCAATAGGAATCATAGAGTCTATAGCCTTTATACCGGTCTGAAGCGGCTGGTTCACCGGCTGACGGAAAACAACTCCCGGAGCCTTTCTCTCCAGAGGCATCTCAAAGAGTTCACCCTCTATACTTCCCTTACCGTCAAGTGGTTGGCCAAGCGGGTTAATAACTCTGCCCAGCATACTCTCACCTACTCTTATAGATGCAATTCTCTTAGTTCTCTTAACGGAAAAGCCCTCTTTGATGTTATCAGTAGGACCAAGGAGCACGGCTCCCACATTGTCCTCCTCCAGGTTCATCACAACGGCCATCTCTCCGTTTTCAAACTCCAGAAGTTCACTCGCTTCCGCATTGCGCAAGCCGTAAATACGTACCACTCCGTCACTTACCTGAAGAACGGTTCCAACCTCATCCAGTTGAACCTTTCCCTCAATCCCCTCCAACTGTTTACGCAAAACATCGGAAACTTCACTTGCTTTAATATTAACTGCCATAATTAAACTATTCTTCTGTTTTTATCCAGTAGCTGCTGACGTATCTGACGAAGTTTGCTGGCAATGCTCGCATCCATTCTGAAGTCATCTACATCAATTATGAAACCTCCTTCTATAGAAGGGTTTACACACTTGTACAGCTCTATTTTCTTACCCAGCACGGAGGATGTTTTGGAGATAATTTTCTCCTCCATCTCCTTGCTTAAAGGTATAGCCGTAGTAATCCTTACCACGGCAATGTTCTTCTTCTCACGGTAGAGAGTCTGATAGTTGAGCGCGGAAGCTCTCAAATAATTTTCTCTGCGATTCTCAATAATGATGCTGTAAAATCTTTGCACCGTATCGTTTGCCTTATCATCACCCGTAAGTGTTGATGAGAGCAGAGACAATTTATCCTGCCGGGAGAGAAGAGGGTCTTCCAATGTACGTGTAAGTGCCGGATTCTGTTTAAGACACTCCAAAAGAAGGCCCATCTGGGAATAAACCTCCTCTTCTACGCCTTTCTCTAAAGCGTAGTCTAACAATGCCTTAGCATACCTTACCGCCAATACTCCAACGTCCATATAGAATCTTTATGCCGTTTTTTCCGCTTTAGTCAGAGTAGATACTTCATCCAGCATTTTTTCAATCATATCCATCTGCGCCTCCTCTGTTGAGAGTTTCTGACGGATAACTTTCTCCGCGATATCGCAGGAGAGAGCGGCAACCTCTCTTCTTATTGAGAGCATTGCCTCCTCCTTCTCTTTCTGAATCTGTGCCTTTGCCGTATCCAGCTCTTTTTGAGATATTTTTGAGGCCTCCTCCTTGGCGTTGGCAAGAATCCTGTCTCTCTGCTCAACCGCCTCGTTCAGAACACGCCCCTGCTCTTTATTAGCCTCAGCCACAATGGCTTTGGAATCCTCCTCCACCTTTGCAAGCTGAATCTTGGCCTTGCGGGCATCTTCCAGCGAGTCCTCAATATATCCTCTTCTCTTCTCGACAGATTTGGTTATAATAGGAAAGCCGAACTTGGCCAGTATGAAGAATACCACGCCAAAGGAGATCAGCATCCAGAACAACAATCCGCTGTCGGGAACAAGTAATGACATAATCTATTGATTTTTAATACTTTTTAGCCCTGCTGAACAAAGTAAGAAAGCATACATACGATTACCGCAATAAGAGCAACTCCCTCAATGAGTGCTGCGGAAAGAATCATAGAGCTTCTTACATCACCTGCTGCCTGAGGCTGACGTGCAATGGCGTCCATTGCGTTGGAACCAATCTTACCGATTCCCATAGCGGCACCCAAAACAACTATACCCGCTCCAATTGCAGCGGCGGCTTTGCTTACTGCCAACGCCATTGTGTACTCCAAAATAACTGAAAGAACTGTTAACATAATCTATTAAATTTTAATTGTTTATATTATTCTTTATCTGTTTTCAACTCCTTTTTGTGATGCTCCACCTGAGCGGATCCTATAAATACCGAACTCAGCAAAGTGAATACGTAAGCCTGGATGAAAGCAACCAGAACCTCCAACGCATTCATAAAGATGTTGAAGAGGACTGAAAGGAAAGTCATTGAACCTCCCAACACCTTACCCGCGCTGAATCCTATGAAAATCAAAACCGTAAGCACAAGCATAGCCATGTGCCCGCCAAGCATGTTTGCAAAGAGCCTTATCATCAGAGCAATAGGTTTTGTGAATATACCTATGAACTCTATAAAAGGCATAATTGGAATAGGAACCTTTAACCATGTAGGGACATCCGGCCAAACTATCTCTTTCCAGTACTCCCTTGAACCAAAGATGTTTACAGCAATAAAGGTACAGAGTGCAAGGAAGAGGGTTATACTCATATTGGCCGTAACTCCCACTCCGCCAGGGAAGAAAGGAATAAGGCTCATAAGGTTGCAGGTG
This sequence comes from Bacteroidales bacterium, assembly GCA_017618115.1. GTDB lineage: Bacteria > Bacteroidota > Bacteroidia > Bacteroidales > UBA932 > Egerieousia. Next base: position 56,707 of record JAFZUX010000004.1, read on the forward strand.
AAGATGAAGAAGAAGGCGGTAAGAAGATATGGAGAGAACTTCTTGTAATTCTTTCCAACACAAGGTTTTACAATACTGTCTTCCACCAGCGTTACAATCATCTCCACAAAACTTACATACTTGCCCGGAACAGCCTCACAATCATCCTCGTGTTTTCTGTACCACCTTGCGGCAGGAAGGAAGAGAAGCAGCACCAGCGCTCCGTTTATAAGAAGGGCAAGCGCCATCTTGGTAAGTGAAAGATCTATCGGGCGAACCATAGTTCCGTCCTCCATCTTCTCCATGAGTTTTCCGGCGTGAGCGCTCTCCTGGTCTGCAGGGAAGAAACCTTCATAACTTCCTCCGTTCTCGTGAAGACGGCGGGAGGAGAAAACGTGCCAACCGCTTGTTTTACTGTAGAGTATAACAGGCAGATATATCACAATATCTTTATCGCCGATCTTTGTTACGTGCCAGGAGTAGGAGTCCAGCATGTGTTCAAATATTATCTCCTGCACGTTGAGTTCCTCATGCTTCTCCTCCTCTGCAAATATCATTTGCGGGGAAAGCAGCAAGGCCAAAAGCAGAAGTATGTATCTGAACCGTCTCATTTAGTTCTCTTCTCCCTATTATAAAAGAATATTGTATCCGTCACTAAAAGAACCAGATAGAAAAGTCCGAAGAAGAGCAGAAACCACTTTGGCTCCTCCAGGCGGCATGCGCATACTATGATTGCAAAGACAATCAACAGCAGCAGGCGCACACTCTTTACCAACATATAACCGGAGATATACTTTCTCTGACTCCCCTTTGCAAATCTCTGAAGCCATAAAAAAGAAAGTACTGAGATTACAAAAAAGAGAACTGCAGTTACAACTCTCAGATTGCTCCAAGCCGGTTTAAACCAATAAGATATCACCAGGCAGAGGAGCAATGTAACAGCCATTGCAATAAAGTTTCCCGTTATATATTTTCTAACTGAATTCATCTAGCAGATACAAACAGTTACGTTATCGTCACTCATCTCAACAAAGCCGCCTCCGATCTCCACGTTTTGTGTCTCACCCTTCTCCGTCTCAAATGCTATCACTCCCTTCTCCAAAGAGGAGATGATAGGTGCGTGAGTTGGCAGAATGGTGAAAGGACCCAATGTTCCAGGGAGGGTAACCTCCTTTACATCTCCCTTAAACAGAGAGCTTTCCGGAGATATTATATTAAGATGAAGAAGTTTCATAATCTTAAGCGTTAGCGGCAGCCAAAAGTTTCTTACCCTTCTCAATAGCCTCCTCAATTGTTCCCACACTCATAAAGGCCTGCTCAGGAAGGTAGTCACACTCTCCGTCCAAAATCATCTTGAATCCCTTAATTGTATCCTTCAGATCTACCATCACGCCCGGCATTCCGGTAAACTGTTCTGCAACCGTAAACGGCTGAGACATAAACCTCTGCACTCTACGTGCACGGTTAACAACCAGTTTATCCTCCTCGGAAAGCTCCTCCATTCCGAGGATGGAGATGATATCCTGGAGTTCCTTATTTCTCTGAAGAATCTGCTTAACTCTCTGAGCCACATCATAATGCTCCTGTCCCACAATTCTAGGATCCAATATTCTGGAGGTAGAAGTAAGAGGGTCAACAGCAGGGTAGATACCCAGTGAGGCAATCTTACGGCTCAATTCCGTGGTTGCGTCCAGGTGTGAGAAAGTGGTTGCAGGTGCAGGATCCGTAAAGTCGTCTGCAGGCACGTAAACCGCTTGTACGGAGGTAATTGAACCATACTTGGTGGAGGTGATTCTCTCCTGCATGGTTCCCATTTCAGAAGCCAGAGTCGGCTGATATCCTACCGCAGAAGGCATACGTCCCAAGAGGGCGCTCACCTCACTTCCCGCCTGAGTGAAACGGAAGATGTTGTCTACGAATAGAAGGATATCGTTCTTCTGTCCGCTCTCTTTGCCGGCGTCTCTGAAAGACTCCGCAACTGTAAGACCGGAGAGAGCAACTGAACTTCTCGCTCCCGGCGGCTCGTTCATCTGTCCGAAGATAAGCGTTGCCTGACTCTTTTTAACCTCCTCGTAATCAACCTTTGAGAGGTCCCACTTCCCCTCTTCCATACCCCTCTTGAACTCCTCTCCGTATTTGATAACTCCGCTCTCTATCATCTCACGCAGAAGATCGTTACCCTCACGGGTACGCTCACCCACTCCTGTAAAGACGGAGAATCCGTTATGCTTCTTAGCAATGTTGTTAATGAGCTCCATAATGAGCACTGTCTTTCCAACGCCCGCACCGCCAAAGAGACCAATCTTTCCTCCTTTACTGTAAGGCTCAATAAGGTCAATGACTTTTATTCCCGTAGGAAGAATCTCCTGAACCGTTGTAAGATCCTCAAATTTAGGCGGCTGGCGGTGAATAGGATAAGACTCCTTAACCTTAAGAGGAGCCATTCCGTCTATAGTCTCTCCCACCACATTCATAAGACGCCCCTTAATCTGCTCTCCTATAGGCATTGAGATAGGTGCTCCCGTTGCAATTGCATCCAGCCCTCTTCTGAGACCGTCCGTAGAGTCCATAGCCACACATCTTACCGTATCCTCCCCAATATGCTGCTGCACCTCCAGTGTAAGTTCCCTGCCGTTAGGGCGCATTACCTTGAGCGCATCGTGAATAGAAGGGAGAGTTTCATTCTCAGCAAGCTGAAAAGAGACGTCCACCACCGGTCCCACTATCTGGGCAATTCTGCCTTTTGTCTGTTGCATATAAAAAATATTTGAGGTACGAATTTAACAAAATTAAGCGAGAATTGTAAGGATTTTGACTAAATTCGGTCTCGGTTTCTTAAGAATAATTCTAAACATTTAAAATATGATTGTAAAAGTCAACAACCAAGAGGTAAGGATATTCAAGGGTGCCAGCGTAAAGCACGCCCTTTTAAGGTATATCCTAAGAGTTAAGGCAGATGTCTCAAATATTGAGAAACTGCAGGTAAAAGACCGCAAAGGGCATCAACTGGACCAGGATGCTCCGCTTAAGGAGGGAGATTCAATAACCGTAAATCTATAAGAGATGAAAAGGATACTCTACTTTATTGCAATCCTCTCATTTATCTGTGTAGGTTGCAACCGGACAAAGGAAAACAACTATGTAAGAGCCTCTTATAAGACTGATATCCATATTGTTTCCGGCAACGATATTCACGGGGCAATTGAGAATATGCCAATGCTCGCCGCCGCCGTAGACTCTCTCAGGGCTATTGACAAGTCCCTTTTGGTACTCTCTGCAGGAGACAACCGTACCGGCAACCCTCTCAATGACCTCTATACCATCCCCGCTTTCCCGATGGTTGCCCTTATGAACTACATTGGCTTTGATGCCTCTACCTTTGGAAATCACGAGTTTGACTCGGAAGAGCCGCTGCTTGCAAAACTTATAAACCTCTCCAACTTCCCTTACATCTGTGCAAATGTTTTTCCCGATGCGGAACTTGGAATTCAGAACATCCCTTACAAATTCTTTGACGTAAAGGGAGTGAAGGTTTGTGTTCTGGGCGTGGTACAGCTTGGTATTCAGGGAACTCCTGACAGCAACCCGGATCATCTTAAGGGCATCCGCTTTGAGGGCGTTGAGGAGACCATAAATAAATATCTCTACCTCAGAGATCAGTGTGACGTCTTCATCCTTCTCTCTCACATAGGTTATGAAGATGACTGCGCAATGGCGGAGAAATTCCCTCAGTTTGACCTAATTGTAGGCGGTCACACCCATACTCAGATTGAGGGCGGTGAACTCCACAACGGAGTGCTCATTACCCAGAACGTAAATAAGCTTCAAAGAGTAACCCACACCATATTAACCGTTGAAAACGGAAAGGTTACCGGCAAGAGAGCGGAGAATATAGAGATTGCCTCCTCCAAAAATAAGAATCCGTTTGTAGCACAGATAGTTGAAAAGTTCAGCGACAACCCTGAACTTCAAAGAGTTCTGGCCGTTGCCACCGCACCTTTCTCCACATACGAAGAGCTTGGACTTCTTATGTGTGACGCTCTCAAAGAGATGACACACAGTGAGATTGGTTTTACCAATATGGGAGGCGTAAGATATGACACCCATCCAAAAGGAGACTTTACCGTAGATGACGTCCTTCGTCTTGATCCGTTCGGCAACGGTGTAGTAATAATGGAACTCACTCCAAAAGAGATTGAGGATATGTTAATTGCCTGCTTCTATGCAGACCGCAACCGCTTCCCTTACACCTCCGGAATCAAGTGTGACGTTGAGTACACAGCCAACAAGAATAACGAACCGGAAAAGGTTGTAAAACTTACACTTACAACAGATGACGGCAAACCTCTGGATCCTAACAAGAAGTACAAGGTTGCAGGAAACGCTTACGCCGTAACCGTCTCTGACTCACCAAGAGAGGATGAGGGACGCGAGTTCGGTTCCATAAGTTCAGACCTTCTGATAAAATTCCTCACGGAAAAGAAACAGATTAACTACAGCGGCCGCAGATGCCTGACAGAACACATCGTTAAATAACAGTGTATAAGCTACTATACAGAAAATAAAGTAGTTAACAAGAATACTGTACAAGTAATTGTACAAGTGATTGTACAAGTAAATGTGCAAGTCAGTCAAAAAAAAGCACCGGTTAGTTTACGCTAATCGGTGCTCTTTTTTATGTTCAACTTTGTTAGAACTTTATTCTCAAATCAATACCGGCCTGTATACCTCTGCCCTTCTGCATAAAGCCGGAGGAGGTGGTATCAAAGTAGAATAGAGCGTAATCTTTGTTCAGAATATTCCTGCACCAGAGGGCTACCTCAAGCGCTGAGTATCCGCTCTTTAGAGAGTTGCTCCTGCCAAAAGAGTATGCTATTCTGCCGTCCAGAAGGCCGTAGAAATTCTGATAAACATCATTGACCTCAGTAAAGTAGATTCTGCCCATACCGGTGTAATCTGCATAGAAGGTAAGTGCATGACCTCCTGATAGTTCCGCCTTGTAGCAGGCTGCAAGATGGAGGGTGTGCTTTGGAGCAAACGGTACCCTCTTGTCTTTGAAGTCTCTATCTACCAGCGTCCTCTTGCCTCCCTCGTTTACTACAACCTGAGTGAGATTCTTTACAAACTTGGCATCCGTAAAACCGTAATCTGCAGAGAGCGTAAGGTTGTATAGAGGGTTTGCAATAAAGGAGATTTCCGCTCCGCGGCTGCGGCTCTCGCCGGCGTTGGAAGTATATCTTCCCATTCCGCTCTCAACAAAACGGGATACCTGCTGGTCTTTTATGTTCATCCAGAAGAGGCTCATATCCAAACTGATGCGGCCATTGCTCATTGTAAGGTGAGAGCCCAGTTCATAGTTCCAGGAGTACTCCGGGCGGTAACGGAGTGCTGTGTTTATAGTCTCGTCATTCTCCAGAGTTCCCACATTCTTTGTAAGATCTGTCTGCATATAATCAGAGAGCATCTGAATGTTGAATCCTCCTCCGCGGTAACCTTTGCTTGCAAGAAAGTAGATGTTGTTTCTTGGATTGAAGTCATACTTGAGTGCAAGACGAGGAAGAAGCGGCATAGACTCGTCATACTGCTTACCTATGTAGTTCACTTTGTATGTTCCCTCACCTGTAACCTTTCCCCTCATAGACATCTGGTAGTTCATCTCCGTACCGGTATCGTACTTAATCTTAACCTTCTCGTAATCAAATCTTAAGGCAAGTGTTGCGGAGAGACCTTTTGCACCGAAGATATCTTTGAAAACGCTCTGATGGAAGAGAGCCGCGCCCGATGTTGGAAGGTGGAAGAGACCCGGTACCGCCATATACTCATCCAGGAGAGTAACCTTAATTGGAGAGCGGGCCATTGCGGCATCCATAGTTGCCTGAAGATCAGATATAAAATCGTGACCGAATGTAAGCGGAGTCTGATTGCGGTTCCAGTTGTAGAAGCCGGAAACGCCTGTAGAAAAGTCCATTCCGCCCCATATCTCATCCCAGCATCCCTTAACTATAACCTCCTGGCTTATGGTGTTCTGCTTCTGCATCTGCACCATTGTATATCTGTCTTCAGGTGTGTAATCCTGGTCCATACTCATACGGTCTCTGAGGTATTGCCAACCGCTTACGGAAGTGATTGATATACCCAGATTCTCCGGAGTATACTTTGTTACCAGGCCGGTATTCAGCAGGTTACGGTAGTATGAACTCTTAAAGTTATAGTTGGGGTTTGTGTACTCTCCGGTTGCCTTGTTATACTCTCCGTAAGGATAGCCTCCGTCATCACAGTACTCGTAACTTACGTTGAGATCAAAACTCAGGTTTTTATTCGGACGCAGAATACCGTGCATTCTTCCGCCGCCGCTCATTCCCTTGTCTATCTTCTTTCCGTCAAAAGTGTTTCTGTAAAAGCCGCCGCTATAGGTTCCGAAGCCGGATGCGGAGAAAGCAAACTTACTGCTAATTCTGTGATAATGAGCCAGTGAAAAACGGTAGCCGTTTTTGGTGGCTGCACTCATCATAAAATCTGTTCCGCTGTAATCAAATGGAGATTTGGTACTTACGTTAATAAGACCGCCCATTGTGTTTCTTCCGTAGAGAGTTCCCTGGGGACCTCTCAATACCTCAACACGCTCAATATCTGCATAGTCAAAATCAAAGGCGGATTTGTCCCAGTAAGGAATACCGTCTACGTACATACCTACTGCAGAGTTATTTATACGGGAGCCCACACCTCTTACATAAATTGAGGAGGTGAGTTTTGTTCCGTAGTTTGGTATATAGAGATTGGGCACAACTCCGGTAAGACTCTTCATAGAGATTATACCCTCTCTTACCATTCTGTCATTGGTAATAATTGAAGAGGAGAGAGGCTGATCTTTCAGAGTTCTGCTCTCTTTGGTATCTCCCACAACCCACAAACTTTCAATTAAATACTCTTTTATGGTATCCTTCTGATATCCGTCATAACTGAAACCGCTGTTTGAAAAGAGAACTACAGCGGCAAAACAAATAGCAAATGCACTCCTAAACTTCATATCTATTTCAGCAGATTATAATCTTTTACACCCAGAACTTCTGTGGAGAGTTCCCCTATCCATCCGGCCTTGGAACATACGCCTGTCTGAACCTTCACAAAATCTACGTATTGCAGGTTTGCGGCACTTCCGTCCCAACGCACTGCGTCTGAAATCTTAAAGTGGTTGTCGTTTGCTCCGCCGGAGGAGTTGCTGTCTGATGAGAGGCGGTCTATATTGCTGAAATTATCTGCATAACCCCACTCAAAATCTCTGTTGTACCAGACATCTTTAGATACCTCCACAGTCTTGGAAATAAGTGAAGATCCGTAGAGTGTATATGTTGAGGATACCCAGGCAGGGAAGTAACTGTTTTGTGTATGATATGCGGAGAGATAATCTATGCTGCCGCTCTTTCCGTCAGATGAGGTCCATAGAACCGGACTCTTGGAAGAGGTTGGCTTGTAGTAGGTTATGGAGTAATCCCTGGTCTCCGTAGAGTAGTCACTGCCCTTTAGTTCATACCAGGTATCGTCCGGCAGTCCGTTGCCGTTCTCATCCTGCATAACCCAAACTATGCCCGGCTCGGAGGAGTTGGTAAAGGAGTTTCCGGTAACGGCAATATTGTAACCGCCGTCATTTACTACGCTGTGGTCAAAACCTACAACTATGTAACCTCCCCAGGCTCCGAGAGATACAATGCCCGCCGTTTTAAATTTATCCTCAGCAAACTTGCAGGCCTCTGCCTGAGTTGTTGCGGTGTAACCCTCGTTAATGAATTGACCCGGTGCAGGAGTAAACTCATACACTTTATTGCAAGGAGCAGTACCTCCCTCTCTCTTGTATGTACCCTCTTTAGGGCATACGTTTACGGTAAGCGTCTTGGAGAGGCTTCCGTATTTATTTGTCATTGTAACTATAAGAGTATGAGCACCTACAGCCGTCTCACTACAGAGGAAGTAGTTTTGATTTGAGTTCTGTTTTTCCACTCCGTCCAGCACCCATTTATAGGTTGCGTCAAAGGCGTTTTCAACTTTGCGTATTAATATTCTTACGGTACGTCCGGTGGAGTAGTTATAGGTATCACTCTCAAAGTTCCAGTTGAAAGGCATATCGCTCTCATCACACACCTTAACGTTAAAGGAGAAGGTATCAGAGCCGTCCTCATTGGTCATCACAACTTTAAGAGCGTGAGTTCCCTTTGAAGATGATTTGTAAGTATAATCTTTTGTGGTTGCAACCTGAGCATTATCCACATACCAGACGTATGAGGCTCCTGTTTCGTTTTCTACGGTAGGAGTGAGTTTCAACTCACTATCTTTCAATATAGTAAAACCTCCATCGGGGACAGCAACAAGCACCTTAGGAAGAAGTTGGGCAGCCACGGTTATTTTAATCTCCTTGCTGGCGGAACCAAACTTTGTGGTGACAGTGAGAGTTATGTAGTTTTCACTTATCTCCTTTCCCTGAAAGGTTAGATTGGAAGAGGTAGAGATTACGCTGCCGTTCATTACCCAGGAGTAAGTTGCACCCTCAACATTCTTGTATGTAGGAGTTATGGTTATGCTCTTCCCCAACTTAACCGTATAGGAAACCTTGTCAAATGAGACTGTTGGCGGATCTGTCTTCTCAGGTACCACCTGGTTGGAAGAGCCTGAACAAGAGGCAATAACCAATGCCGCAAACAGAGGCAATATTCTAAAAATATGTTTCATCTCTACTTAAGTTCTTTAGTTGTAAATGCTATATGGGCAGGTATGTCTCCGGTTGAAACCTGCCACTTCTTTTTGCCATCCTTAGTAAAACAGTATAACATTCCGGGTGTTACATAATCTTTTGCGTCTGCAATGAAAATCTCTTTGGTTTCCGGATTTACTGCAATGCCGGATGGAACCGTTATCTCTTTCTCTGTTCCGTCCGTTATGAAGTTACGTGAAACCACCATCTTCCGCTTAACGTCATAGATGGCGTAAGAGACTGTGTTAGACTGAGTAAAGTTATTCCAGGATGTACTGTAAACATAGAGGGAATCTCCGCAGATTGTCATATCCGTGCAAGGGAGAAGTTCAAGGAAATCCACCACCTCGTCCGTTGCGGAATTTATAACTGAAACGGTAGAAGGTATATCATAGTAATCTCCTCTGGATGAGACATATATGTAGCCATATTTATCAATTTCCATTCTGTGAAGATTGATTGCAACATCTATGTTCTTTACTACCTGGAATGTGGAGAGGTCTATAACGCTTACAGTATGGTCATAGTTTGGAACACGGTAGCCGCCGGAGTTTGCAACATAGAGTTTACCCTTGTTTACAACCATCTCCTCAGGCTGATAGCCGACCACACAAGTTGCAACCTCAGAGAGTGTTAGAGTATCTATCTTTGCAACGTATCCTTTGCGTGAGGTAGGATCCAATTCCACCGGCCCGGCGTAAGAGGAGACGTATGCGTAGCCACTGTCAAATGTGATGTAACGGCAGTTGGGAATGGAAATCTGGGCAATGTGTTTGCCGCTTCTAAGATCCATTACCTCAACAAGATTGGAGCAGTTGATCACTGCATAGAGTTTGCCGCCGTAAATCTTTATATCGTTTCCCACATCTCCCAACTCACGTGTAACTCCCGGGTTCAGAGTGGCAAAGATATTTCTCATATATACTCCGCTGCCGTAGTCAAAGTAATCCAGGGTTGCCTTGTTGCTTCCCATATTTCCCTCATTCAAAAGGAAGAAGCCCTTAATATCTCCCGCCTCTCCGCCGGTAACAGGAATATCCGTTGCCTTTTGAATATCTGGCAGATGACGGCAGGAGAAAAGAAGCAATGCAACTGCCGTCAAAAGGATAAATTTTACCGTTTTGCAACCCGTTATCATAAAATGAAATTCAATTTTATCTTAAAGTTTGTTCCCGGCATAGGATAACATTGAACAACCTCATACTGCTGGTTGAAAATGTTGTTAACCTCCAATGTAACCCTAAGCACTTTACTCTCTACACCTTTTGTACCAAAGTAGAAACTCTTGCTTACTCCTATATCTGAGGTATACCACGGAAGTTGGTAGTTTTCAGGGATATTGGCTACGGAATCATACCTCTCTCCGGTGTAGATGAAACTGTAGTTGAAGTTCCAACCTCTGTAATCTACAGATACAACGGCCGTTCCGCTGTGACGCGGTATGTATGGTATCTGCCCTTTGTACCATTGGCTTGTCTTATCCGTCACATCTTCAGCCCTTTGGAAGGTGTAAGAGGCTCTTAAAGTCCAATCCACCTCTCCCGTTTTAACCATGGTCTGAAGCAGTGCATCCAATCCCTTTATCTTTACCTTTCCAAAGTTGAGCATTGTCCAACGGAACTGGTTGGAGGTTGGAAGTGCTACAATTTTATCCTCAATAGTGTTGTAGTAGCCGTCCAGTTGAGCCTCCAGGCCACTCAGCCATCCCTCCTTAAAGGATTTACGATAAATGACTCCTATATCATACTGAGTTGCCTTCTCCGGTTTTAGACTCTTGTTTCCTATTGTGGTGTAGTACAAATCGTTGAAGGTAGGCATACGGAAAACCTTCTTGTAGAAACCCCTAAACTCCAGATCTACACCCTTTAACGGCCTGTAGGAGAGCACTGCGGAAGGGGTAAATTTACTTCTGTTGGAAGATTCCAAGTTAGTTTTGTCCTTTATGAAAGTGTGAAGCAGACTCGCCTGAAGTTTTAACCTGTTTAAAGATAAAGAGGTGGAGGCGGCGGAGTAGAGAGAGTATCTGTTTGGATAGACAAAATCTGCAAGGTCCGCATTGAGTTTGTTCCACTGGAAATCGTTTGAAAGTGAGGCGCTCCACCACTTGGTAAAATTGAAGAGATTGGCCAGAGAAAAGTACCCCTCCTGCTGACGGTAGTGGTTGTTAACGTACATTGTGGAGACATCTTCACGCGGGTCCGAGAGGTAATGGAGGTAATCGTAGGCATACTTTCCGTTCAGCATAAGAGAGTAGAAATCAGAGATTTGCTCTCTCCAGGAGGCCTGTAGGAAGAAGTTGTCATCCCACTGGCGGTCCTGATGGCGGAACTTGCCCGGCTCCTCCCTTACGGAGGCTCCCGGATAACCCCTCTCAGAGTCATAGAAGTAGCCCTTTACCCTCCATTCGCCGTCATTTGTAACGCCAAAGAGAGCCACCTCCGCCCTCTCCATCCTAACGTCTCCGTTATGACGCCTTTGGGTGGTGTCATATCCTCCCTTGGTTTGGTAGGTAAATTTGAAGCGGCCGTTGGTGTACATATACTCCGTGCTGGCGGAAAGAGAGACCCTGTCGCTGAGTTTTTGCTCCCAAAGCAGAGATGGGTTAATTGTTCCAAAGGAGCCGCCCTTAACTCCAAAGTTAAAATTGCTCCGTTTGCCGGGGGCAAAAAGCGGAACCTTTGTCTGCATATAGACGGCGTTAGCACTGGCAAAATCCTTGGCAGGCTGGAAGATAGCACTCTTCTGTCCGTTGTAGAGGGAGATTGCCTCCATATTGTCCAAAGAGAATCGGCCCAAATCCACCACTCCGTTCTGGGCGTTACCCAGTTCTATACCGTCATAGAAGACTCCTACGTGCTGGCTTCCCAGACTTCTGATATTCACCGTCTTAAGGCCGCCTATTCCGCCGTAGTCCTTAATCTGCACTCCCGCAAAATACCTTACGGCATCCGCTACGGAGTAAGCGCTAAGTTTTTGAAGCTGCGCTCCGCTTAAAACCTGTACGGGCATAACCTCCTTTACCATCCTCTCCGCCACAACTTTCACTGTAGAGAGGGTATTATAACGGCTGGTATCCAGGGTATAAAGAGAGTCCCGGCTCTGCGCAGAAACCATCGCGGAGCTGAAAAGTGAACAAAAACACCCTAAAACTATGAATCTCTTAAATAACTTCATTTACCCATTACCCGTAGAGGGGGGGAGCAAATTTAGAAAATTTAGCATAATTGTTGCTAACTGATTAACTTTGTAAAGACTCAAACAATTTGGTATGAAAAGACTTTTTACTCTCTTTGCTTTTATCACATTAGCTATTTTACTGAACTGCAATGCTTTTGCTCAGTCATACAACAGCCTTTGGCATGAAATAAAGAAGGCCCAGGAAAAGGATTTGCCCAAAACGGTTATTCAACTCTGTGATCAGATTATCTTCTTTGCCAAACAGGAGAACAACTCCGGCCAGCTGCTAAAAGCGTATGTTACTAAAAGTGAATACAGAAGAGCCGTTTCTTCTGACTCACTCTACAGAGACATTCAGGAGCTTGAAAATATGGCGGAAGAGAGCACCGTTCCGGCAGAGAAAATGGTGATTCACTCACTTCTAGGCAGCATCTATGCAAATTATGCCAGAAACAACTACTGGGCGCTGAGCAAAAGAACCGTGCTGGAGGGAAATGATAGCAAAGATATTAAAGAGTGGGACAAAGAGAATTTCAAAAAGGTGATATTTAGCCATATAGATGAGTCTTTAAAGGATTTCTTCCTGCTTCACAATACCTCTTCAAAAGAATTCATACCGTTTACTATTACAAATGATAACAGCCGCTATTTTAATCACGATCTGCTCCATGTTGTTGTAAACAACGCCGTTAAGAGCTTAAAGATAATTGAGTTCATTGGGGCGGAAGAGATCAGAGCAAAGAAGATGGAGATTATAGAGTCTGAAATAGGGTTCTATAAAGAGGCTCAGATGGAGGATGCGGTAATACTTGCAACTCTCTTTAAGATAGAAGAGCTTGAAAACAAGGAGGAGAAACTGCGTGCCCTTCTATCTGAGTCTAATCCGGCCAACGAACTATGCGGGGAGATTATTGCCCGTCTGGCTCAGACCGTCTACAGCAGAGGAGACAAGGTTGAGACTCTTGCTCTGTGCAGAAAAGGATTGGCGGAGTATCCAAAATACAAACGTGGCAAAAAGTACTTTGAAGATCAGATAGCGTATATTCTTGCTCCTTCCGTAAATATCTCCTGTCCGGGTTACGTTTATCCGGGTGTAGAGACGGAAATCTCTGTAAATCATGTTAATGTAGATGAGTATGAACTTCTTCTGTACCGTATTAAAGATAGCAAAAAAAAGGAGTATGAGGTTGCCAAGCGCTATCAGATGAAATTGAATAAACCAAAGAACTATCAGAGAGATTACATAAAAGAGAAGATAGAGTTTCCAACCTGCGGGCAGTACCTTATTGCAATCAACTATAACAACAGAATTGATACCTGTAAGAATGTTATAACCGCAGGAAAGATGGCGGTTCTTGTAAACCGTTATAAGGAGACTCTGGAAGCCATTGTGGTAGACAGACTCTCCGGAAACCCAATAAGCGGAGCCAAGGTTACCATAAATGGCAGTAGAAACAGTACGGATACTGTGGAGGCGAGCGGATTAACAGACAAAAACGGAAAGGTCTTTCTCAAATATGATCAGAATTACTACTATGAAATTACGGCCACAAAGGGTGACGATTCCAATTACGGAGAACACTCTATGTATCTGCAGGACAGTTACCGTCCGGATTCCTGGAGCAATAACGTCTGGCTCTTTACAGACCGTTCCATCTACCGTCCGGGGCAGACCGTCCATCTGAAAGGTATTTTTTATTACAGATATCACGATGAAACTTCCGTTCAGCCGGATAGAGGCTTTGAGATTACTGTAAGAGGCAACAACAAAACCGTTTACACAGAAAAGATAAGGACCAATGAATTCGGTTCTTTTACAACCTCTTTCACTCTGCCAACCTCCGCTCTTAATGGCGAATATTATATTACAGCCCAAAGCGGTAACGTTGTAAGAGCCTCTGAAACAATAAGGGTTGAAGAGTATAAGAGACCTTCCTTTGAAGTTGAACTTCAGGAACCTACACAGACCTTCTCTTTGAATGACACCGTAGATATTAAGGGATTTGCAAAGGCCTTCTCCGGAGCGGCAACTGCGGAGGCCAAGGTACAGTACAAGGTAATCTCTTCCGTATCAAGATTCTGGGGAGTAAGCGCTTCAGTAAACAATGTCTCTTCCGGTGAGACTGTAACGGATGAAAAGGGAGAATTCACCATTCCAGTTATACTCAAAAAGCCGGAGAACGGACCAAGTTATTACGGAGACTATCCATACTGCTTTGTTGTAGAGGCCTCCGTTACAAGTATTTCCGGAGAGACCCAGAGTACAAGCACTGCTATCTACGCCTCAAACAAAGGGGTTGTTCTCTCGTTTTCCGGAAACAAACTCTTAGATAAGAACGGAGACCTCTCCGTAACATTCAAGGCCTATAACCTTAAAGCGGTTCCGGTAAACAAAGAGATTTCATATAAGCTCTTTACAAAGAAGGATGGGAAAAAGATTGCAGTAGACAGCGGAAAAGTTACCTCCAACACCAAGACATTTATGGAGAGTTGGAAGAGCATTCCTTCCGGCTATTATACTCTGGAGATGAGTGCATTGGATGATAAGGGCAGAGAGTGCACCGCAAAGAGTGACTTTACATTGTTTTCAACGCTTGACAAGACTCCAATACCGGAAACCAAACTCTGGTTCTACAGAGACAAAGAGTATATCTACTACGGAACATCATATAATAATGCAACCATATACGTAGACATTTTTGCAGGAGAAAAGAAGGTCTCCTCAAAGGTTGTACCTGTTTCAAATTCAATAAACAAGATAAAGTTTGAGTATCTTCCTTCATACGGAGACGGAGCCTTTCTCTCCGTCTGTATGGTAAGAGATGACAAATTCTACATTGAGACGGCAACCGTTGTAAAACCTCTGCCTAACAAAAACTTAAATCTTAAATGGAGCGTCTTCAGAAACAAACTCTATCCTGGCCAGAAGGAGGAGTGGAAACTCTCAATTTTAGATAAGGACGGCAAGCCGGCTGCTTCAGAACTTCTGGCCTATATGTATGACGCCTCTTTGGATCTGATTATTCCTCACAGAATTAAAGGAAGCGTAAGATTTTCTAGATGGATATTTGATCCGAACTGGAGAATGATTAACCTTCAGTCATATAGACGGTTAGGCATACCGGTCAGAACCAGCCAGGGTCATTTATCCATACCGTTGGAGTATGACCGCTTTGACTACATGATGTCATTCGAATACAGTGGTAGAATCAGAGGTGTTGTGGGAAGTGCTGTTTATAAGACATCTGCCGTTATGTCAAATGATGTTGTAGAGGATATGGAAGTGGATTATATGCATTTAGAAGACTCCGGTAAGAGTCCTTCTGTTGAAGAGAATCAGCCGGATATACAGCCAAAGAAAGTTCAGATAAGAACCAACTTTGATGAGACTGCATTCTTCTATCCTCAACTCAGAACGGATAAGGATGGAATGGTAACGCTCAGTTTCACTCTGCCTGAGAGTCTTACAAGGTGGAAGTTCCAAGCGTTGGCTCATACAAAGAGTATGGATGTTGGAATTCTGGAGGATGAGATTGTGGCACAGAAAGACTTTATGGTGGCTCCTTATATGCCTCGTTTCTTAAGGGTTGGAGACCATACAGTGATTGCCTCTACAATCACTAACCTTACGGATAAGGAGGTTGAGGCAAACGTTAAGTTTGAACTCTTTGACCCTGCAACGGAGAAGGTATATCAGACTCAGAGCAAGAGCATTAAAGTTGCCGGAGAGAGAAGCGGAAAGGTTTCATTCGGTTTTGACGTAAGCAGTGAATGGGATGTTGTAGGAGTAAGAGTTGTGGCAGACGGAGGTAAGTTCTCAGACGGCGAGCAGCATCTTTTGGCAGTTCTTTCAGACAGAACTCCTCTCATTGAGAGCGTACCAATGCCAATAAGAGGCAATCAGACACGCACGTTCTCTCTGGAAAAACTCTTCAACCATCACTCACCTACTGCAACCAAGAAGAGTATGACCGTTGAGTTTACCGGCAACCCTGCCTGGTATGCGGTTCAGGCGCTTCCGTCTTTGCAGCAGCCGGAATCAGATAATGTTATCTGCTGGTCTAACGTACTTTACACCAATACTCTCTCATCTTTTATTGCCAACTCTACTCCTAAGATTAAGGAGGTATTTGAGAGTTGGAAGAAGAGCGGAGAGAATAAGGAAAGTATGCTTAGCAACCTCTCCAAGAATCAGGAACTCAAGAACATCCTTTTGAATGAGGCACCTTGGGTTCTGGAGGCAAGGAACGAAGAGCAGGCAAGAGAGAGAATTGCTACGCTCTTTGACTTGAACAACATTAAGGTTTCTAACGAGAAGGCTATTAAGAAGTTGCAGGAACTCCAGAAACCGGACGGAGGATGGAGTTGGTTTAAGGGAATGGATAGTTCTCCTTGGATGACGGAGTATGTTCTTACTCAAAACATCAGAGCAATGGTTCTTACAGGAGAGAAGATGGATGAGACCTTAAAGGCAATGCACTCAAAGGGATTGGAATTCATGCACTCAGAAATGCAGGAAGATTATGATTGGATTATAAAGCACAAGAATAAGAGCAAGGGAGTAAGTTACTTCACTCTCAGATACTTATACCTGGTTGCTTTGGAGGCTGAAGCTGAGGGTAAGAGTCCGCTTGATATTGTTCCTCAGAGATACCGCAAGGCATACAACTACTTCCTTAAGAAGGTGAACGAGGTTCCTCGCCACCAGGATATTCAGGAGAAGGCAATTACGGCTGTAGTTCTCAACGCCAACGGAAAGAGCAAGGATGCCGGTGATTATCTCAAATCTATTAAGGAGTACCTCACCTACTCAGATGAACTGGGTATGTTCTTTGACTTTGACGACAATCCATACCGCTGGTCTTCAAGTCATCTGAGTGCGCAGATTGCTGCTATGGAGGCATTTGACAAGGTGGCTAAAGATTCCGCCGCAGTTGAGGAGATGAAGATATGGCTGCTTAAGCAGAAGCAGACTCAGATGTGGAAGAGCAACACCTTCACTGCAGACGCCATCTATGCTCTCCTTGCAAGAGGTACAAATTTACTCAACAACAAGGGTGAGGTAATTCTCTCATTTGCAGACAGAACCCTCAGCACTACGGAGAGAGATGAGAGCGGTAAGGCTCCTGTTACCGGATTGGGTTACATTAAGAGCTGCTATACGGATGACAACACCGTAAACGCCACTTCCATTAAGGTGGAGAAGAAAGATGCAGGCATTGGTTGGGGTGCGGTTTATGCTACATTCAGTGAAAAACTAGCCAACGTTCAGCAGAATGGAATTAAGGAGTTAAGTATCTCTAAAGAGCTCTATATCAAGAAGGATGACAAACTCATTCCTATCAAGGACAGAGATCAGATTAAGGTTGGAGATATAGTAACCGCCAGAATGATTATAAAGGTAGACAGAGAGATGCAGTTTATGCAGCTCAAGGAGATGAGAGGCAGTTGTCTTGAGCCGCTCAAGCAACTCTCAGGTTACAAGTGGGGCGGCGGCACCTGGTACTATGAGGAGATTAAGGATGCCTCAACCAACTTCTTCTTCTACAACCTTACAAAGGGAACTTACGTTATGGAGGTCAACTACAGAGTCTCCCGCGCAGGAGAGTACGAGATTGGTCTGGCATCACTGCAGTGCGCGTATGCACCTGAATTCTCAGCACATACAGCCTCAGTAAGAGTAACTGTCGCGGAGTAATTATTCAAAGGTTACAGGGAAGGTAAAGTAAGTGGTTGGATACGGCTCGTTCCTTAAAGTGAAGTGCCACCACTCTGAGTAAAGCGGCTTAAAACCAAACTTTAGCATAGCCTCCCTGAGTTTCATACGGTTGGCTATCTGCTCTTTGGTAAGATTGCCGACATAATCGGGATGGGCGGAAGGGTCCAGCATATCAAAGGTTCCTCCCATATCAACCTCCTTACCGGTCTTCATATCAAAGAGGGTGAGATCCACGGTACTTCCGCGGCTGTGACCGGACTTGGTTGCTATGTAATCCTCCTTAAAGAGACGGTCTTTCTCCAGGTTCGGATAAAAATAACGCTTCATTGAGGTGTCTGCATCTTTAGCCCATCTACAAAAGTGAGATACAGCACATTGCGGACGGTATGCGTCATAGATTTTTAGACGGTAGCCCTTTGTCATTACGTAGTCACTCACCTTCTTGAGTGCTGCAGCGGCCTCTCTTGTAATAAGCGCCACAGGTTCCTTGTAACCGTCTATGCGGGTGCCCACAAAGTTGTATGTTGAGTAGTATCTGATTTCCAGAATTACATCCGGAACCGCCTCAGAAAGAACAACAAAGCCGGAGCGGTCTGCTGCGTTTTTAGATTTCTGTGAGTATGCTCCAATAGCAAGAAGCAACAAAAGAGAAAGTGCTAAAACCCTTTTCATAAAAACTGATTATTGATTTAATTATTTGGAAACCAGACGTACGGAACGCCCAAAGTTGCGTACGAATCCGAAAACTGCGTGATTCTTTGCGTTGAAATAGAGGCCCCAGCCGCCGTCACTGTCGTCCGGAGTGGAAGACCAGTAGTAGCCCAACGCCCCAACTCTCATAAGGGAATCATTATGAGAATAGCCTTGTGCCAAGAGTTCTATGGAGTTTCCGTTTTTACCCTTAACACGGTAACCCTTGCCCGTCCAGGTCCAGGTACAACGCACAATAAGTTCCTCCCACTGTTCCTTTGTAGGAAGACTTTTTCCAAAGCGCGCCATTGCCTGATCGTAAGTAAAATAACCCGTTTCATTCTTAGCTTTCCAGAGTGTTCCGGACGGCAGTCCCAGGTTCACAAACCCGTTAGCAGCAGCCATTTCCGAAGACGGAGCCTTCATAGATAGGGCTAGAAAACAAAATAGACTGAGTAGCAGAAGCTTTTTCATATAACTAGTTTTTTTGTTTTTCGGTTTGTGGTTTCCCCATCTCAAAGAGCCTTGCGTGAAGATGTTCCGGATCCAACAGATAGACGTGTCCCAGAATTCCGAATGAGATTCTCTTTCTTCCCTTAACCGTCTCCAGATAGCCTATACTGCAGACCCCGTATCCTAAAACCTTGAGGTTAGGGTTAATAACCCTCTCCATAAACTCCTCGCCTATCTTCAGGTTCTTCTGATTTTGGGGATCATTTGCGTCAATTCCAAGATCTTTGATGATACCGCTCTGGTACTTGTTTATGACAGCATCCTTGTGAGCCCTCCTTCCCGGACAGGTAACTGCCAGTACCACAATAATTACCGCCAGAACGGCCAGCAATATTTTATACAACCTTTTCATATCCCGCCAACGCTATTCTACACAAATTTACAAAAAGAGTCCGTCTAAGTATTCATCTACGGCCATAATTTCTCTCTTTGCCAGAGAATCTAATTCAACTTTAAGCGCCCCTTTTACATAGTTTCTCCAGCGTATCACCTGATTTTCAGCTATATAATCCGCCGCAGCCATTCTAACCCTTGCATCTTTGTCAAACAGAAGGCTCGCCACCCATTTCTTCATACTCCACGATGGATGATCCTTCATCCACTTAATCCCCTCAATCTTCTCATCTGCAGTGCCGTAGACAAAGGTACGGTAGAGTGATGCCTCTTTCATCAAATCCTCTTCCGTCAAAATCTTCTCACCTTGTGAAAGTGAAGGATCACACAAAGAATCGGGATATGAGATGTAACTCTTTCCGGCACACCATCTTATGAGCCTCGGTATCATCCACATCATACCGGCAGTACTCTCCGGATGGCCTATAGAGGTGCAGATTCTTCCCCTGCCGTAGTTGTTTCCAAGAATAAAAGGCTTGCCGGGTGAGGCTCCGCTCTCTCCGCCACCCATTCCGTAGACATCGCTAATCATCTCTACAAAAGAAGTATACGGGGTTGCATCTCCAAGAAGTGAACTATCTGCCGGCTCCAGTAGAGGGCCGTTTTCATAGAGAAGGTAAAGAGTGTCCAGCCCCTTGAGTTCCGGGAAGATAGCTTCCCCATCGGGAGTAAGCTTAACGGCAACCCGCCCCTGCCCTCTGGAAGAGTGGTCAAGGTCATAAACAGAGGCTCCGTTCATTGCTATGCAGGCATAATCCGGAGTGTGAGAGAGGGCATAACCTCCCGCACAGATGGCAAGTATTCCGCCGCCGTTCTTTGCAAACTCCTTAACCTTCTGAGTGTTGGTCTCTCCCAAAGAGAAGGTGTGAGCGGAACCAGCCCCACCCGGAAATATCAGAACATCCAGAGAATCAAGCACTCCGGATGCAATATCTGCAGTAGTAACATACCTTGCCTTAATTACCGGATCCAGAGCACAGGCCGCAAAAGCCTCAGGCATATTGATATCCCCGCTCCCTATTCCGTCCAACATTCCAACGCGTATAACCTCCCTGTCCCCATGGAAGTTACAAGATACAGCAAATAAAGTAGCAACAACTATAAAGGCAAAGATTTTTTTCATAAAACAAGATTCTTTTCACAAAAGTAAAGAAAAGCTTAGGGAGTGTCAAGATTAAATTATTAAATTTGTGTAACCGATTATGGCAAAGAAATATGAAATAAGAAACAGCACTGCGGAGTTCCTAATTTTCCAGATTGAGGGGAAGGAACAAGGCGTTGAGGTGTATTACAAAGATGAGAACATTTGGGCAACGCAAAAGGCCATGGCAACTCTGTTCGACTGTTCTACTGATAATGTTAGTTTACACCTTAAGAACATATACGATACTAGGGAGCTAGTTTATGAGGCAACTGCCGAGAAAATCTCGGTAGTTCGTCTCGAGGGTAATCGTAATGTTAATCGTACGCTACAGTTCTATTCCCTTGATGCTATCATTGGGGTTGGTTATCGAGTAAACAGCATCCGTGCCACCCAGTTCCGGCAATGGGCTACAGCAGTTCTTCGTCAGTTCGCCATTCGAGGCTATGTGCTAGACAAAAAACGCATGGAGAACGGCTCCTTCTTAGGTGAGGACTACTTCGAGCATTTGCTGGCCGAGATCCGTGAGATTCGCTTGTCTGAACGGCGTTTCTACCAGAAACTTACCGACATCTACGCCACGGCAGTGGACTATAACCGCGATGCTCCCACCACACAGCTGTTTTTCAAAATGATGCAAAACAAAATGCATTATGCCGTACATGGCCACACTGCGGCAGAACTGATTATGGAACGAGCAGATGCAGACAAGGAGCACATGGGACTGACTACCTGGGAGAATGCACCAGGTGGAAAGATTGTGAAAACAGACGTGTCAATTGCCAAGAACTATTTGAAGGAAGTTGAGTTGGCTGATATGGGACAGCTGGTGAATGGTGTGCTTGATTTGGCAGAACGAATGGCGAAACGCCATATCCCAATGACAATGGAAGATTGGGCCAAGAAGATAGACACTATCTTAGCAGCTGGCGGCAACGAAGTCCTGCAAAACCCAGGAAGGGTGAGCACAAAAGAAGCTAAGGAATACGCAGAAACAGAGTTTGAGAAGTATCGCATCATACAAGACCGCCTGTTCCAAAGCGACTTCGACAAGTTCCTTGGAGCATTACCCTTTGAGGAGGATAAATCTAATAATACTGAATAGCGCTCAGCTATTTGTTAAAGAACGTATAACTTTTCCCGCCATCCGGCATTGTGAAGGTTATCTCCTCAATTGCAATTGAGTCATACTTAATTCCGTACTTAGCACCCTTAAGCGCATCCCCTCTCATCTGCATGAATGCATTCTTAAAGGCCTCAGCCTCATTAAGCGGAACCTTTATCTTAAATCCGTTCCACATTGCCATAGTTGGAATAAGCGCAAACTCCTCATTATCTGCATCGTATGGCCCAAGAATAACAGTGTAGCCATTAAAAGATTCCAAAAACTTTTTAGGAACTTCATGCTTAATAAGATACTCTTTCTGCTTTTCCGGATTATTCTGCCTCTCATTAAACTGCTGAGTGGTCTCAAACTCCCCCTTCTTGCTCACAAAATTTTTCACGTATGAACTGTAAGACCAACTCTTAAAATCGTTTACCACAGCTGAAAGATCCTTTGCAGAGTTCCACGTACAAGGCAGCAAATAAGTGTTATCAAGCAAGTAAGCACCCCACTTACCATTCTCTTTAACAGCAAGATAGCGAGCAAACGGACCTCCGTTAAAAAGCAGCACCTTCTCAAAAACCTTAGCCCAGAGTTCGTTTCCCTTTTTGTCATAAACCTTTACCCTGTTCTCAGCTTTATTTCTCCATACCACAAACCCCTCTTTGCAAAAGACCGCATAACCATCCGCTTCCGTTTTAAATGTTGCAGCCTGTGACAGATCCTCATTAAACTCCGTAAAGCCGCCATCCCTATAAAGAATCACCCCTTCCGAACCGGCAAGCAGCTCTCCTTTATATGTATTAATAAGCTGAAACTCAGAATTGTAAACAAAAGATTCCCCGTTTTTAAACTTAACAATATATGGCAGCCTTCCCAACGGATAAACAGCGGAGTAACCATTCTCTTCTATATCCATTACCAGAGGAACCAGCTCCTCCTTACCCTTTTTGTTCTTTTCTATCTTATAAACACCTGAGAAGCAAGTACTCTTGTCATTATATGATGAAACCCACTTTTTATCCCGATAGTATCTGAACAGTTTACCCTTTTGCGGCACCATCCAAACCAACCCGTCAAACTCCTTTGCATAACCATCTGATGCTTTGATAAATATGCAATCATGCCAAAGTGCTATACTAAAGTTGCCCTCCACCTTTTGCAAATCATTCGCTTTGTCAAGCAATGGAAAAATTCTTTGCCTTGTCTTTGTGTTGGCTATTATAAACTCCACCGGATTACCCTGCGGAGTTTTTCTCATGTACTGCAGCTGATAATCACCGTAATTGTGCATAGACCAATCAAACGGCTTTAGCATATACTTATTCTGCTGACCGTTAGCACTTAGCACAAATGCCATCAGCACAGATAGGAGAAAAATTGAACGTTTCATACTAGAACTTTGAAGAGGCGTTTAACCGGCTATCGCTTAGTGTAACCGATAAGCTCCACATCTTTATCTGCCAACGCCAAACTAATTTTTGGATTATTTGTCAAATCCACGCTGGTAAGCTTATTTCTGTTGCACATTAGCCATTGCAGTTTAGGATTCTTACTAACATCCAGAGAAGTAAGCTGGTTGCCCTCGCAATTCAGGTCGTTAAGTTCAGGCAGTTTTGTAACATCCAGAGTTGTCAGCAGGTTGTTAACGCAAAACAGATGCTCCAGTTTAGTGTTATTGCTTACATCCAGAGTTGAAATCTGATTTGTAGAGCATGCAAGATTCGTAAGATCAATGCACTTGCTTACATCCAGACTCGGGATTTGATTATCGTTGCAGGATAGATTAATCAGCTTTGTGTTCTTGCTTACATCCAAAGAGGTCAATTCACAAGATGAGCATACAAGTTCTTCAAGGAGAGTATTCTTGCTTACATCAAGAGTGCCAATCTTATTGCTACTGCAAAATAATTGCTTGAGTTTGGTATTGTTACGTACGTCCAGGCTTGTAACCTGATGATATTCTAAAACCAGTTTCTCCAGATTCGTAAAGTATTCAAGACCCTTTAAAGATTGCAGCGGCTGCTCATATTCCCATTTTGAGTCTGATTCTTCACTCGCATAAGGAGACTCAAACACAAGTTCGGTCACGGCAGCGGCTTCTTCCATAGAAATCTTGCCGTCTGAATTGGTATCAAAATTCTTCTTGCATAATGCTATGAATGAAGAATCTTCCATTACAGTGCACACATCCTCAACTTCCGTAAGGACAAATGCCTCCTCTTCAATCTCAGCGTTCTTAGGATTCTTGCAGGAGAAGAGAAGTAAGCACATTGAAACAATGGCAAACGATGCTAAAACAACTTTTTTCATATTCTGATTGATTAATATTATTCTATTATCTTGACAATTACAGCAAGTACAATTATAGCAAATTAACGGCAGAATAACAATATGCCCCCGTGGAAACCGGGTTATCCTCGGCAGGTTGAGGAGAGCCCTCAATAGCTCCCCGCAAGCCCTGCCGGGAGATAACCCGCAGCAGTTCCCAAGATGCCGTGCAACATATATAGCTGACAATGTGCATTTTAAGCACTTCCCTCTCCGCAAAAACGCCACCAGGCAAATCATTAAACAACTAAGTATCAAGTACTTCCGTTGCACGGCTATTTTATCGGTGATCGTCTTCTTTGATGTCGTGTTCAGATCCGGTATATGAATTCATAGCCAGAACCGCTTGATCTATGTTTCCGAACAAAGAAACAATAGCTTCGTAGTCTAGAGGGTTATAAGTATTTATAATGAAATCTTTTAATTGCAAAGCCTCTTCCCTATTAACGCTAGAAAACAAAGATTTCAGAAGAGGATAAGTCAGATAATTATCTGAAGTGTAGATATCTTTTACTTGTTTTACGGTCTTTCTAAGACAGTTTCTTGATTTAGCCAACACTAATGGTTTTGAAAAAGGATACCTAGATTTATAGAAAGCGATAAAGTTCCACACATACTCCTCAAGATTTCTACACATCTTAGCCTCAACAGGGTTGTTACAAATATAAGAAATACAGTTCCTTACATATTTATCAGTATACTTGAAAGCCCTTCCGTATGATTTGCTGAACAGCGAGCCACTCCTCTCATACTCTTTGTTGTATATGATAGAAAAGGTTGAAGAATATTCTTGGACAAATGAGGATATAATATCTATGTGTCTTGATTTCACAAATATATGAATGTGATTCTTCATAAAACAAAGTGCAAAAATCTTGACACCAAACTTCTTTGCTTTAATACTCAAAATTGAAAGTAGTACGATAGCGTCATAAGAATTACGAAAAATGAGACTCTTATCAATACTACGTTGATAGATATGATAGCCGGCAAAAGATGATGGAATCTTTTTATTATCAGAATTATAGAAACAACCCTTCATAATCGCCCCTTCTAATTATTTATTCTAGGTACGAAGGTAATTGATTTCAGTTAGACACACAACAATAATCAACAATTTTTTCTCCCAAATACCGTGCAACATATATAGCTGACAATGTGCATTTTAAGCACTTCCCTCTCCGCAAAAACGCCACCAGGCAAATCATTAAATAGCTAAGCATCAGCAACTTCCGTTGCACGGCTATAGAAATAAGATTGGATGCCATGAGGGTTATCCTCGGTTAAAGCCCTCCGGCTTCAGGGATTGGCTGCATCCCTATCTGCTCGCCGCAGGGGCCCAAGCAAAAATAGGAAGATGTAAGCCACGGGGAAACCCCTGCCTCTCCGGGATTCCGTCGGGCTAAAGCCCTCCGGCTTCCCTGCCCGCCTGCGGCGGGGCAGTGCAAATAGCTATCAAAAAAGCGCATTCAAGTAAACTTGATGCGCCTTTTTTCTACCTATTTGCGGAGAGACAGGGATTCGAACCCCGGGAGGCTATTCACCTCAACAGTTTTCAAGACTGCCGCAATCGACCACTCTGCCATCTCTCCGAATTGGGTTGCAAAGATAGACCTTTTTCCAATATCTGCAAAAAAAGTTTCTCTGCAACCTGTTATACTTTATCCTTTTGCTCCTTCTTACCAAAATCTTTCCAGTGGAAAAGAATCAGGTAAAAGACTCCGCAGGTTATGCAGGAGTCCGCAAAGTTGAAGATAGGACGGAAGAACTCAAACGGCTCGCCTCCGTGGAATGGGAACCAGGAAGGGAGGGTGCCGTGAATGATTGGGAAATAGAACATATCCACAACCTTACCGCACATAAACGGTGCATAGCCCTGGCCAAACGGGACCAGGTGTGCAACGGTTTCATGTGTGGACTCGCTGAATATGAGGCCGTAAAAGGCACTGTCTACCATGTTGCCCACCGCTCCCACAAGAATCATTGTCATTCCAACAAGAACTCCTATAGGGGCCTTCCCCCTCTTTATCAAACGATGGATATACCAGATGAGAGCGGCAATAAGAACCAGACGCAGAGAACTCAGCAGTATCTTTCCTGCAACTCCCCCAAGTTGCATTCCAAAGGCCATTCCGTTGTTCTCAATGAACAGGAACTGGGCCCACTTTCCGCTGCCGAACATCTCAAATCCCCCACCGTAAGCAAAGTTCAGCTTTACATAAAACTTTATCAGCTGATCTGTTGCCAACAGTATCAGAAATAGGAGAACTACCGTCCACTTCTTGCCTTTAATGCTCATCTAATGCTATCTGCTCTCTTTATCCTCAACGTTCAAAGTTGCATGAGGCACCAGTTTTAGTCTTTCTTTTGGTATCAATTTACCCGTTTTACGACTGATTCCATAGGTCTTGTTTTCAATTCTAACAAGCGCTGCCTCAAGGTTTTGGATAAATTTGTATAACCTACTAGCAAACTGAGCACTTTCCTCCTTTGAAAGAGCTGAAGCACCCTCTTCAATAACAGTAAATGATGGAGAGGTATCTTCCACACCATTGCTGGAACTATGAGTAATCGCGCTACGGAGCATCTCGTACTCATCCTTTGCCTTTGCAAGTTTGTCGAGAATAAGTTCTTTAAACATTTTTAAATCAGCATCGCTGTAGCGAACTTTTGGGGGCTCAGGAGTTTTGGTCTTTTCAATAGGCTGTACCACAGGCTTAACTACAGGTTTTGGAGCAGGAGCTGCTACAGGCTTTGATACAGGCTTTGGAGCCGGTGCAGGAACTGGTTTTACAACCGGTTTTGGTGCAACCTTCTTAACCTCAGGCTTTTTAGCAACCACCTTCTTTACAGGAGCCTTAACAACTACCTTCTTTACTGGAGCTTTCTTTGCTACCGGTTTCTTAGCAACTACCTTTTTAACGGGAGCTTTCTTAACTACCGCCTTCTTTGGGGCAACCTTCTTTGGGGCAGCCTTCTTAACTACAACTTTCTTTGCAGGAGCTTTCTTTGCAGGAGCTTTCTTTGCAGCAGGCTTCTTTGCAACTACCTTCTTAGCAGGAGCTTTCTTTGCTACAGGTTTCTTTGCAACTACTTTCTTAGCAGGTGCTTTCTTTGCTACCGCCTTCTTTGCAGGAGCCTTAGCAGCAGGCTTCTTTGCTACACTCTTTTTAACGGGGGAAGCAACTTTCTTCACGGTCTTAGCCGCTTTCTTAACTTTTGTTGCCATAACAGTGTTTGTTTTAAGTTATACTTATTTTATCTCTCAACTTTTATCTTAATTGTGGAGCCCTCTTCCCACTCAGCCTCGGAGGCTCCCTGAAGCTCAGGAGAGTTGGCGTCAACCAACTTGATGCTGTTTGCAAGTGTCTGAGCGCAAACATATTCGCACAGAGCCTTGTTGGCTTCTCCTCCTATAGCATCTACCACTTCATTTCTGTTTTCCAGAGCGATGGAAATTCTGTCCGTAACCTCAAAACCGGAATCTTTTCTCAGGTTCTGAATACGGTTAACCAGCTCACGTGCAACACCTTCTCTCTTCAATTCATCTGTAAGCTGAATATCCAACGCCACTGTAAGAGTTCCCTCAGTTGCTACGAGCCAACCCGGCATATCCTCTGAAGATATCTCATAATCACCCTTTTGCAGCACTACCTCTCCAAGCGGAAGAGCCAGCTTGTACTCGTCACTTCTCTCTATTGCGGAAATCTCTTTCTGTGTAAAGTTAGCAAAAGATGCAGATATTTCCTTCATCTGTTTGCCATATTTTTTACCAAGAGATTTGAAGTTTGGCTTTATCTTTTTGGTAATCAAACCTTCAGTATCCGTAATGTACTCTATCTGTTTTACGTTAACCTCGCTCAGGATTATGCTCTCCACTTTCTGCAGCTGCTCCTTAACCTTAGGATCAATTACAGGAATCATAATCTTTGCAAGCGGCTGACGTACTTTGATATTGACTTTTCTTCTGAGAGCCAGAACCATGGAGGTGCTCTTCTGCGCCAAAGCCATTCTCTCCTCCAAGTCTTTATCTATCAGGCTCTCATCTGCCATAGGCATCATAGTCATGTGAACGGAAGGTTCAGTATGAATCTTGGAAACTGCATTCAGATCCAGGAAGAGACGCTCCATATAGAACGGCGCAATAGGAGCCGCAAGTATGGCAACCGTCTCCAGGCAGGAGTAAAGTGTCTGATAAGCAGCCAGTTTATCACTGTTCATAGTACCGCCCCAGAATCTCTTGCGGTTAAGACGAACATACCAGTTGCTCAGGTGGTCACATACAAACTCCTGAATCAGACGGCCTGCGGTAGTTACGTCATAATCTTCATAACGCTCCTTAACGTCTCTGATTAAAGAGTTGAGGTATGAAATAATCCAGCGATCTATCTCAGGACGCTCTTTTACAGGAATTTGCGGAGCATCATTGGTAAACTTGTCCACATTTGCATAGAGAGCAAAGAAGGAGTATGTGTTGTAGAGGGTTCCAAAGAACTTTCTTCTGACCTCATCAACACCGGCCTCGTCAAACTTGAGATTATCCCAAGGCTGAGCGTTGGTAAGCATATACCATCTCAGAGCATCCGCACCGTAAGTGTTTATCTGGCCGAACGGATCTACCGCATTGCCCAGTCTCTTACTCATCTTCTCACCCTTCTTATCCAGCACCAAACCGTTGGAAACCACCGTCTTGAATGCAGGGGTATGAGAAACCATAGTGTGAATTGCATGGAGCGTATAGAACCATCCGCGAGTCTGATCCACACCCTCTGCAATAAAGTCTGCAGTTTGTCCAAACTCCTCAGTTCCAAGCTTTGCCAGCCACTCCTGAGCGTAAGGCATGGCACCTGAATCAAACCAAACGTCAATCAAATCACTTTCCCTTCTCATTGGTTTACCGGAATCAGAAACAAGAACAATCTGATCTATGTAAGGCTTGTGAATATCTATCTTGTTGTAGTTCTCATCTGAGAAGTCGTTTGGAACAAACCCCTTCTCTTTCAGAGGGTTGAAAGCCATAACGCCCGCCGCAACAGCCTTATCTATTTCACTGTAAAGCTCCGCGATGGATCCTATGCACTTCTCCTCTTTCTTATCTTCCGTTCTCCATATTGGAAGCGGAGTGCCCCAATATCTGCTGCGGGAGAGGTTCCAATCCTGCAGATTCTCAAGCCATTTGCCAAAGCGGCCGCTGCCGGTGCTCTCAGGCTTCCAGTTAATCTGCTTGTTGAGTTCTATCATCTCATCTCTAACTGCGGTAGCACGGATGAACCAACTGTCTAAAGGATAGTAAAGTACAGGCTTGTCCGTTCTCCAGCAGTGAGGATATGAGTGAACGTGTTTCTCAATCTTGAAGGCCTTGCCCTCCATCTTCATCTGAACGCAGATATCAACATCCAGAGTCTCTGCGTCCGGAGCCAGAGAGGAATCGTAGGCGTTCTTTACATAACGGCCCGCCCACTTTTTGTACTCCTCTGTAACTCTCTCTTTTACAAACTCTTCATCCAGGTCTTCAACTTTGTAAAATTTACCCGTACGGTCTACCATAGGTCTCCAGAGACCCTCTTTGTCTTTGAGTGTGAATGGAGCAATGTTGTTCTGTTTACCAACTTTGTCATCATCCGCACCAAAGGTTGGAGCAATATGAACTATACCGGTACCTTCCTCGGTAGAGACAAAGTCTCCGGTAATAACTCTCATAGTGTTCTCCTCAGGCTTAATCCAAGGCAGAAGCTGACGGTATCTTATACCCTCAAGGTCTCGTCCTTTGAAAGATTCAAGCACCTTGTAAGGAACCTTAGGGTTGAAGTTGGCAGCCAGAAGTTCCTTGGCTACAATGTAAGTTGCCTCCTTTCCGCTGTAAGGGTTGACAGAGCGAACCTTAACGTATTCAATATTAGGGCCTACGCAGAGTGCAACGTTTGAAGGAAGAGTCCACGGAGTGGTTGTCCAGGCAATGAAGAAGAGTTCACCCTCATTAACATCGTTGAACAAAAATTCACTCTTGGCATCTCTAACCACCTCAAACTGAACGGTTGCCGTAGTATCCTTAACGTCTCTGTAGCAACCCGGCTGATTGAGCTCGTGAGAACTCAAACCCGTTCCTGCAGCCGGAGAGTAAGGCTGAATGGTATAACCCTTATAAAGCAACCCCTTGTTGTACAAATCTTTAAGAAGGTACCACAGGGTCTCAATGTATCTATTGTCGTATGTGATATATGGGTTATCCATATCTACCCAGTAGCCAATCTGCTCGGTAAGGTTAACCCACTCTTTGGTATACTTCATAACCTCCTTGCGGCAGGCCATATTGTACTCATCTACAGAGATTTTCTTACCAATATCCTCCTTGGTGATACCCAACATCTTCTCCACACCCAACTCCACAGGAAGGCCGTGAGTGTCCCAACCGGCCTTACGGTCTACCCTGTAACCGGTCTGAGTCTTGTAACGGCAGTAAACATCCTTAATGGATCTAGCCATAACGTGGTGAATACCAGGCATTCCGTTTGCGGATGGCGGACCCTCAAAGAAGACAAACTTAGGTGCCCCCTCCCTTGCTTTGCTCACATTCTCAAAGCACTTTTCTTCCTTCCATTTCTTAAGGACTTCCCGTCCCAGTTCTACAAGGTCAAATTTCTTATACTCTTCAAAACCCATAATTGATACGTTGAGTTGTTTAGGGGGGCAAATTTACAATAAATCCCCTATATTTGCACCGCTATGTCAATATTGGATTTTATAATTGTTGCAATAGCTGTCATTTCCTTTCTCTGGGGAATCAGAAAAGGATTTGTGGGACAGCTTATGTCCCTTATAGGACTGATATTCGGTCTTTGGGGCGCCTCTAAACTTACGGTTCCAATCACCTCCAAGATTATGCCTCTTTTGGGGCCTAGCGTTCCGGAGGGTACGGTGAGAATAGTCATCTACATAATACTGGCCGTTCTCTTTATTATTCTCTTCAACTGGTTGGGCAGACTCCTTGAGAAAGTGATGAATCTCACCATATTAGGAGGATTAAACAAAGTGCTTGGAGCGGTATTTTCTCTCCTGAAGGCAGTTGTGGTTGCCATGATTATTGCTTCCATAATTGACCAATCACCTGAGTCATTGGGAATTAGCAAACTTGAATTTATTAAGGAGAGCAAGATCTACCCTATTTTGGTTCATCAGGCAGAATTGTTCTTCCCGTTCATCAAGAGTTTGTTCGCCTGCGTCGTTTAGTTTTCTTCCGTTTTTTGGGATAATTCTGCAATCATCCCAAAATTTTGGATAATTACAAGATTTTCCCCTCAAAGTATTTACGCGAATGCTTTGAGGGGAAGTCTTTTACACCCAACTTTGCAACAAAAAAGAGGCAATGGGAAAACTGAGACAAGAGAGAGAAAAAACATTCCAAAGATTCACGCCTGAATCGTACGGGATTGTCCCTATGAGGGGGAGAGTTACCGCACTCTACTTTCTTCTCATTCTCCTCTGCTTTGCAATATGCATAGGCACCCTGTGCCTGTTGTTATCCTAATTTAGTATAGGAGGGTACCGGGATATAATTGAGATTATTTGGGGCTTTCCCGGTACTCGTTGGAAATTATGAGAAGTATTCTAAATATAAAGCAGACAGACTCTTATGACTGTGGAGCAGCATCTTTGGCGAGCGTTGCGGGATGGTGGGGAGTATATCTTCCGCTCAGCCGCTTCAGAAGAGAGTGCGGCTGCAGCAAAGAGGGTGTCACAATTCAGGGGATAATAGACGGAGCCAGAGCGGTTGGCCTAAGTGCCAAAGCTCTGAAGGTTGAGGAGAAAGAGAAACTCTCCAAAGAGGAGAAGATAAATAGACTCCGTTCCTTAAATGTTCTCAAGGCCCCTGTAATTCTGCACATTACATCGGACAAAGGAATGCTTCACTTTGTGGTTATGACAAAGTGCGTAGGAAAACGCATACACATTATGGATCCGGCTAAGGGGAGGATTGAGAAGAGATTGATTGGTGAGTTTGCACAACAATGGAGCGGATATGTAATTCTGTGTTCACCGGGGGAAGGGTTTGCAAAGAGAGATGAAGCGGAGGGGAGATTTGGAAGAATTATAAAACTCCTGAAGTTCCACAAGAGAGAGGTAATCCTCTCTTTGGCAGGGTCTGTTGCTCTCTCCGCGGTGGGAGTCTGCAACTCCCTTCTGCTTCAGTTACTTATAGATGACGTTATCCCATCGGGAAATAGGTCACTTCTGGTTATTATATCTGCGGCCATACTGGCATTGATGCCGCTATCACTGGCGGTGAGTTACATAAGAAACCTCTATATGATCAGTTGCGGGGTGGCGCTGGATACAAGGCTGAATACCGGGTTTATGAGAAGAATACTCTCTATGGATGCACGCTTTTTCAGAGATTACCCCAAGGGAGAGTTGGAATCCAGATTATCAGACAGTTATAAAATAAGAGCACTCGTAAATGAGGGTACGGTACAGGCGGGGGTCTGCATCACAACCTTATTAATCGTCTTAATATTACTTTTTACCTTCTATCAAAAACTTGCACTATTTCTCATACTCACTATCCCCGCCTATATCGTTATGCTTATTCTTTCACACAGAGCAAACAAGAAAATCAGTAAAAAAATAATGTCTTCAGCCTCTCTCTATGAAGCGGATATAATAGATACCATAGAGGGAGCGGACCAGATAAGACATTTTAACATAGACCCGTCAACTCTCAGATATAACGGAAGTTATGCTACGCTGGCCCTGGAGAGTTACAGAGCCGGAAAAATCTCCAGCGCTCTGCAGCTTATGGGCAGCGGAATCTCTCAACTTATTATGGCGGTTATACTGATTGGAGGAGGTACGGCCGTTCTCTACTCAAAGATGAGCGTGGGCGAACTCGTTTCATTTTTTACACTCAGTACGTTCTTCATCTCCCCCTTGAACGAGCTACTCCAATTAAACTCAGCGTTGAACGAGGCACTTACGGCATCTGACAGAGTGTATGACATTACCTCCTCCCAACCGGTATATGAAGGAATCGTTACAGACTCCGTAAAAAACAAAGTAAATCAGAGGGGACTGGAACTGCAGAATGTAAGTTTCAGATATCCGGGAAGAGAAACGCTTATAGAGAACTTCAGCTGTTCTTTGCCAAACGGCTCAATAACTGCAATTTATGGCGCAAGCGGCTCGGGAAAGAGCACTCTGGTTTCACTGTTTATGAGAGATTGGAAACCTACTGAGGGCAAAATTCTATATGGTGGTATTGATATCTATTTTTACAATCCTACAAGCTGGAGGAAAATTATTTCTGCCGCACCTCAATATTCTCACTTATTCAATGCCACCATTCTTGAAAACATTACTATGGAGCTGGGAAGCTCTCATAAAGAGATAGATGATGAGTCTTTAAGAAAGATAGCCTCAATTTCGGAGCAGATTGGGATGGAAAAGATGATTAACAGACTTCAGAGCGGAATTATGACACAGGTGGGAAAGGGAGGAGTTCAACTATCGGGAGGAGAGACGCAAAAAGTGCTGCTGGCCAGAGCGTTGTACCGCAACCCAAAGATTCTCATCCTGGATGAGACCACCTCTTTTATGGACAGTGAAAGCAGATTAAAAGTATATGATACACTACAAAAACTGAAACAAACGGGATGTTGTATTGTCTTGATTTCTCATAACAGAGATACTCTCTCCATCGCAGACCGTGCAATAGAACTTTGTAATAAAAAGACCGGTCAACTAACAAAGGCGGAATCCGGCGCGCCAATTCTGCCGGAACCTAAAAGCTAATAATATGGAAGACAAGAGGTTAATGCTGAGGGGCTTTATTAGTGTAAACGATGAAGAGCTTCAGCTCTCCGGAGGAATTTCACCGGAGACAATCAAGAAGATTGCCAGAATTATCGGATTTGTTTTGGATTTCATCTCCAGTTACAGTTCCGATTTCAACAAAGGCTACAAGAAGGGGCTTGAGGGCAAGCCGTTTTTTCAACTGATGCCAACAGCAGTAAGATAGGAGGTTGAGATGAAAGGATTTGTTGAAGTTTCAAAGAGTGAGTGCTCTTATGTTGTAGGAGGCAAAGATTCTGAAGTAGCAAGAGTGGTTGAACTTATAGGATACGGAATCGGTGCCTTAGTAAGAGCAATCAAGAATTTCAGAGAAAACAGGAAAAAACAGAGTATGCAACTTATTATGATTTAATATTCTGTTGAACCTTAGATTTTTGAAGGGTGGGGTGCGCCCCACCTTTCTTTTTAATAATAGATTATAGTGTAATATTTCATATATTTGTCGTCTATGAAAAAGTTAGTGGTAATAACGTTGTTTCTCTTCTCTTCCTTCACTCTTGTTTGGGGGCAGAAGTCATCTCAATGGAGATTGGAAGATTGCATCTCATACGCAAGAGAAAACAACTTACAGGTAAAGATTGGGGAGATTGGCGTTGAGCAGTCTCAAAGGGTGCTCAATGAGAGCAAGTGGTCTATGGCTCCATCACTCAGTGCGGGGATGAGCCACAATATGAGTTGGGGAAGAAGCGTTAACCTTCAGACTCTGGAGATTATAAAGAATAAGAGGACTATGTCCACCAGCGGAAGTTTAAGCGCCTCCGCAACCGTATTTGGCGGACTCTCTAAGCAGAATTCCATTAAGGCAAACAGGACCTCTCTTCTGATTGCATCTGAACAGGTGGAGAAGATAAAGAACGACATCACAATTCAGATAACTCAGGCATATCTGCAACTGCTTCTTAGCAAGGAGATTGAGCGCTCCGCAGAGGAGAGTTGCAAGAGTATGGAGGAGCAGGTGGACCGCACCGCAAAACTGGTAGACGCGGGAAGCCAGGCATACAGCACCCTGCTTGAGGTAAAGGCTCAGCTGGCAAACGAGAAGAGCCAGCTTGTTTCCGCAAGAAACGATGTAAGAAGCAACCGCCTGAATCTTATGCAACTTCTTGATCTGCCTTCAGATATGTGGGAAACGTTTGACGTTGTGGCACCGGACAGAGACCTTGCCGCAAACGTCTATCCAACGGAGACTATGAATTCCATCTATGAGAGGGCTCTCTCACTTCCGCAGATAAAGATTGCAGAGTATGACCTTCAGAAGAGCAACTATGACTACAAGGCGGCTCGCGGCAGGCTCTACCCTTCCATCTCAGTTCAAGCGGGTTACGGCTCTTACTATTCAGACAGTCAGAGCGGCGCCTTCTTCTCTCAGTTTGATCACAACAGAAACCCTTCACTGGGATTTTCACTCAGCATACCTATCTTCAATGCACTCTCCTATAGAATGAGCGCACGCAATGCAAAGGATGAGATTGAGAGAAACCGTCTCACCCTTCAGATGCAGAAACAGTCTCTCTATAAGGAGATTCAGAGCGCATACAACGAGGCTTTCTCCGCACTTGAGAGGATGAGGGCGGCGGAAGAGAATATGAAATCCATACAGGAATCATTCACCTATACGGAGAATAAGTTCAACGTCGGAATGATGAACGCAACAGATTACAACCTTGCAAAGTCCAACCTCTTTAAGGCTGTATCTTCCTACTATCAGGCAAAATACCAGTATCTGTTCGAACTCAAGATTTTAGATTTTTATAAAGGAAAAGCAATAACTCTTTAATATGACTACAACTGCAAAAAAGAAAAAGGGCGGAAAGATTTGGTGGATTCTCAGTGCCGTACTTATTGTGGTACTGATGATTGCGTCCAAGAAGTGCGGAAAAGAGAAGGGAACCTTTGTAACCATCTCCTCTCCGGAAAGGAAAACCATTGTGGAGACAATTCCGGCAAACGGTAAGATTCAGCCTGTTACAGAGGTGAAGATATCTCCTGACGTATCCGGTGAGATTATAGAACTCCATGTTAAAGAGGGTGACTTTGTAAAGAAAGGGCAGCTGCTTATAAAGATTAAGCAGGACATCTATCTCTCTGCCGTAGACCAGGCTATGGCCTCTCTGAATTCAGTTAAATCTTCATACAAGCAGCAGCAGGCTCAGACGCTTAAGTCAAAACAGAACTATGACCGTGCAGTAAAATTGTATGAACTGAAGACCATCTCAAAGGCTGAATATGAGAGCGCCTGCGCAGATTGGGACGTGGCTCAGCAGATGCTGGACGGAGCCCGCTACAACATCTCCAGCGCGGAGGCACATCTTAAGGAGGCCAGAGAAAACCTTCTTAAAACCACCATTTACTCCCCGATGGACGGCGTAGTCTCCAAACTGAGCGTGGAACTTGGAGAGAGAGTTGTTGGAACCAGCCAAATGGCAGGAACAGAGATGCTTAGAGTTGCAAACTTTGACCAGATGGAGGTGCTTGTAGATGTAAACGAGAACGATATTATACGCCTCAACGCATCTGACAGCGCGCAGATAAGCGTAGATGCATATCCGGGGCGTAAATTTGACGGAGTAGTAACGGAGGTTGCAAACTCCTCAAAGAACTCCTCATCCACTTCAATAGATCAGGCAACAACATTTGAGGTCAAGGTGAGAATTCTTCCTCAGTCATACGCAGATTTAAGAGAGGCGGGAACCAATCCTTTCCGTCCGGGAATGAGTGCATCCGTTCAGATAAACACCTGCAAGGTGGAGAACGTTCTCACCCTTCCTATCTCTGCAATCACCACAAGATCAGACCTCCAGGATGTTAACTCAAATGAGACCAAACAGTTTGTATTCCTCTATGACAAGAAAACTCAGAGCGTTCAGACATCTGTAGTAAAGACCGGAATCCAAGACCTCAGCAACATAGAGATTACTGAGGGACTCTCAGATTCCTCAAAGGTTGTAACAGGTCCGTTCACCGCAATATCCAAAACTTTGAAAAACGGCACCAAGGTTAAAATCAGTAAGTAACAATGAGTTCAGAGAGTCTTATTCTTCTATTGGAGTCTGCAACGGACAGTTGCTCCGTAGCCCTTTCAAAGGGGAAGACTCTTATTGCAGAGAAGTGCTCCTTTGTGGGTAAGGCTCACGATACCCTAATGGCTCCCTTCATAGATGAGATTCTCAAAGAGAACAACGTAAAGGTTTCAGACCTTGCGGCCGTTGCCGTAAGCCAGGGGCCGGGAAGTTATATGGGGCTTAGAATAGGTGTCTCACTGGCCAAGGGAATTGCATACGCAGGCGGCTGTAAAATTATAGGAGTGAGCACTTTGGCAGCCATTGCAAGATGTGCTTTGGACAACACTTCATTCAATGCTGATCTTATTGTTCCTATGATAGATGCCGGAAGAATGGAGGTCTATACGGCAACCTTCAACTCCGTAGGAGAACAACTCACCAAGACTGAGGCAAAGATTCTTACCAAAGAGAGTTTCTCAGAAGAGATAGCAAACCACAAAGTTTTATTTGCCGGCAACGGAGTTGAAAAGTTTCAGAAACTGCTTGAGAACGAGGGCGTTGATCTTTCCAACACGCTCTTTATGAATCAAATGCCAAAGGCTTGCGGCCTTAGAGTTGAGGCAACAAAAAAACTGGAAGCAGGAGATCTTGCAGACCTTGCCTACTTCCAGCCTGAATATCTAAAAGAATTTATTCCTGGCAAACAGAAGAAACTGCTTTAGAAAGTCTTGCAGTTTCAAAAACGTTTTTACTTACAATGGTTCCCTTCTTGTCAAAAAGGAAGAGAGCGGGAAGTGCTGTAACGTTATAAGTCTGAAGGGCTACGCAGTTTGCACCGTTTCCGTCACAAACGTTAATCCACGGGAAGCGGTTGGTAATTGCATTCCAATAAGCCTTATCTGTGGAGATGCAAACGGAATAGATCTCAAATCCCTTTCCTTTGTACTGATTGTAAATGGATTCAATCTCTGCGTTGAGCATCTTCTGTGCGTTGTCTGTAGGATCCCAGAAAATAAGCATAAACGGACGGCCCTCAAGCTGAGAGAGTTTCTGCATCTGAGCCTTATTGTCCGGAAGTTCTATATCCGGGAAAGAACTCTCTTTCACATTATTGAATCTGCCGGAGAGTTCCATCTGATTGTAGAACTCTGCAACCTCCTTGTCCAATACCTTTACGTATGCAGACTCAGGATATTTGCTCTTTAAAGAGTCTGAGAGCTGCTTGTAGTAAACACCGTCTTCCAACTGAGCAAAGAGCGGGAAGTTGGCGTTGAACCTGCGGTAGAGATTAGGAATGTTGGTAAAGGAGAAGGGATTGGTAACCAAATGTTTAACCGCGCCCTGCTTCTGATTTACATAGAGACGTCCCAACTCATATCTTAAACGTTTTGAGCCCTCGGTATCCCCTATCTGGTCACAAGCCAGAAGCTGAACCGTAAGAGAATCAAACTGTTTCTGTCCCTTCTCAATATCCGAATTAACCTGCTGCAAAAGAACAGACTCCTCTGAGCCGCTTATCTTAAGGTTCTTACCAAGAGTATCTACGGAAACCTTAACCTTATCTCCCGGAGCAAGAATGAGTGATGCAATCTGAACTCCGTTGTAGGATACGTAGTAAAAGTTTGGAGATTCGTCTGGAAGATCCAACTTAACGCTCGCCCCACCCTTCTTTAAAGTAAGGGTATCCACTACGTTCATCTTGTTGATATCCAGAACACTTACAACTACTTTCCCCTCCTGCAGGTTATCTACGTTAAGTTTAAGGGTTGCCTTTTTGCTCTTTCCGCACCCTGCAACAAGCAGAACTGAGAGCAGAATAAAGAGTATCTTTTTCATATTAGAGTTCCTTAACTATCTTGTCTGCAATCTGTTGCATCTCCTCAGCAGGGAGAGTAAGCTTCTTTGCACTGTCAAAATCCAAATCACCCTCTCTGTTCATAGGAACCAGATGTATATGAGCGTGAGGCACTTCCAAACCAATAACAGCAATGCCTATCTTCTTGCAAGGGATGGCCTTCTTCTGAGCCTTTGCAATCTTCATCGCAAACTTCCAAAGACCTGCATAGTACTCCGGATCATAATCAAAGATATAATCCTTCTCATCCTTAGGAATTACCAAAGTGTGTCCCTTCTGAACCGGATTGATATCCAAGAAGGCAAAGTAGTTCTCATCTTCTGCAATCTTATAGCAAGGAATCTCTCCCGCTATAATCCTGGAAAAAATTGAAGCCATTGTATAAATGTTTAAAGTTTCTAGATGGAAATCTCCAAAATCTCAAATTTGATGATGCCGGCCGGAGCGTTAACATCCACAACCTCACCCTTCTTGCGTCCAAAAAGCGCCTTTCCGATAGGAGTAGAGACAGCCAGTTTGCCCTCCGCAAGGTTAGCCTCACTCTCTCCCACAAGCGTGAAGACCATCTTGGCGCCAGTCTTTAAGTTCTTGACGGTTACCTTGTTAAGCATACCAACCTGCTCCGTGCTTATCTTGCTCTCATCTATGATTTTGGCATTGGCAATCAGATCCTGAAGCTTGGAAATCTTAAGCTCCAGAAGCCCCTGAGCCTCTCTTGCCGCATCGTACTCCGCATTCTCTGAAAGGTCTCCCTTATCTCTTGCCTCGGCGATAGCTTTAGATATAGCGGGTCTCTCCACGGAGATCATGTGATTAAGTTCCTCTCTTAGTTTCTCGAGTCCCTCTTGTGTTAAATATTGTCCTTTTGCCATAATAAAAAAATTAAGAAGAACTCTTGGTAGAGTTCCCCACTTGGTCACTGCAAATTTAGCAAAAAATCTTATTTGCGCTCTCTTTGTCCTTTTCCAACTGGAGTTTAAGCTCCTTCAAAGAGTTGAATTTTATCTCATCCCTGATTCTGGAAACAAAACGGATTCCCAAATCCAGGCCGTAGATATCCTCGTCAAAATCAAGGATATGCGTCTCAATGGTCATAACCTTCCCCTCGGAAACGGTAGGCCTTACCCCAATGTTGCATATACCCTTGTAAGTCTCATGCCTGAGCAAAACCTCAACCGCATAAACTCCACCGCCAGGAATAAGTTTGAGCGGATCATAGAGTTTGAGGTTGGCGGTTGGAAAACCAATGGTTCTTCCAAGATGGTTGCCGCTGACAACAACTCCCTTCAATGAGTAGTTATATCCCAAAAGAGAAGAGGCAGAAGAGACATCCCCTGTCTCTAAACAACGTCTTATCTTTGTGGAACTTACAACAATGCCGTCCATATTGAACTCTCCTACTCTTACAACCTCCAGACCACAGCGGCGGCAGGTTGCAATCATCTGTTCCTGAGTCTCGTTAACGTCACATCCAATCTTGTGGTCATATCCCACAACCAGAACCTTAACCCCGCATCTTCCTATAAGATACTCTTTTACAAACTCCTCCGTAGTAAGACGGCTGAACTCCTTGGTAAACTCCAACACCGTAACGTCAGATATTCCCATAGAGTAAAAGAGCTCCTTCTTCTCCTCCAAAGAGGTAAGCAGCCTCAGCTTGTAAGCCTCCTGCTGAAGCACGCCCCTTGGATGCGGCCAAAAAGTAACTATCTGACTCTTAAGGTTTTTCTCCTTAGCCAGACGAATCACCTCATTTACCACCGAGCGGTGTCCGCGGTGAACCCCGTCAAAAAATCCTGTAGCAGCTACACTCATTTCTTCTCTTCCACCTCTTTTTGCAGTGCTGCAAACCTATCCTTATAACCCTTTAACTGCTCTTTGCAAAAGGCTATAAGGGTGGTTGCCCTTTTGATATCTTTCTCTATGCGGTCAAACGGAGCGTCTTTTTCTTCCACTCTATCTACCAGCGTCTGAAGCTCTTGCATTGCCTTCTCATAAGAAAGCTCTTCATTTTTCTCTGCCATATTCTTTACTTTTTGTTGATTACTACATTATTAGCCGTAAACTCCGCCTCTCCGTCCTTCATCACAATCCGAACTCTCCCCCCTTCTTTAATTGACTCTATCTCAGATACTTTCTCTCCATCTATGAGTATTATGCCGTACCCTTTCTCCAGTATTCGCGATGGGTCTGCTCCCAAAAACCTCTGCAGGAGCATCTCCAGCAGCCTCTCATCTGAAGAAATCCTCTCCTTCATGGCCCCCAGCAGCCGGAACTTAACGTCACTCAGTTTTTCAAACCTACTCTCTACATAATTCCCTATAACTGAGGATATTCTCAGGTGCAGTGAATCCAGACGGCTCTTTGCCTCCTCCAAAATCTCCCTTACAGCCTCGTCCAGTCTCTCGCTCAAATCCGCCAGCTCTTCTGCGGCCGCTGCAAACATCTCAATCAGATAGTCCGCCGCACCGGTAGGAGTCTTCACCCTAACAGCCGCCACGTCATCGCAGATATGGTTGTCCCGCTCGTGCCCTATTCCGCTTATAACGGGCAGGTTACACATCGCGATGGCTCTGGCCACCAGGTAATCGTCAAAGCAGGCCAAATCCAAATTGCTGCCGCCGCCCCTTATAAAGACCACAACGTCAAACTCCCGGCTGCAAAGGTTGATTCTCTCAAAGGCCTCGGAGATTCCATCGGGAGCCTCACTTCCCTGCATAGGGGCCTCAAAGAGCTCCACCTTAAAATTGATGCCGGAATCCTTCAGGTGCTTTAGAAAATCTCCATATCCGGCCGCCCCCTTTGCGGAGACAAGTGCAATCCTGCAGGGCAGAACGGGTATGGCCAGTTCCTTGTTCCTCTCCATAAGCCCCTCTTTCTCAAGCCTCTTTAAAGTAGCCAGCCTCTGAGCCTCCATATCACCCAGAGTATAAGAAGGGTCTATCCCAATCACATTCAGTGAGAAACCCCAGAGTGCGGAGTAACTCACCATTACATTCAGTAAAACCTTTATACCGGCCCTCAGCGTCCCGCCGGTCTTCTCCTCAAACATCGGTGCCAGAACCCTGGCACGGCTGCTCCAAATAGTACCTCGGGCCTTTGCCACCATGCTCCCCATTTGGTCGTTTTCCACCAATTCAAGGTAGCAGTGCCCTTTGCTCCAGCTTACGGAGGCAATCTCGCATACAACCCATTCGGGCGCTCCGAAAGCATCTTCAAG
Organism: Bacteroidales bacterium; assembly: GCA_017618115.1. GTDB lineage: Bacteria > Bacteroidota > Bacteroidia > Bacteroidales > UBA932 > Egerieousia. The sequence continues at coordinate 98,421 of JAFZUX010000004.1, forward strand.
TACCTCACGTACACCGTCCAGGTACTCGGAAAGTTTCATATAACCCTCCCTCACATCATCCATATATGATAAAATCTCTTTCATCCGGGGTGCAAGGTACAAACAAAATCCCGTTTTTTTCTTAAATTTGCCCGCAAAGCAGAGAGTATATGAAAATCAAGAAGGCGGCATTCGTATCCAGTTGCACAACACTCAGGGGGAAACCTGCCTTCAAAAGGCCGGAGATAGCTTTTATTGGCCGTTCCAACGTTGGCAAATCTTCCCTAATCAATATGCTCTGCTTTGACGCTCAGAAAGAAACAAAGGGCAAAGAGCTGGCCCGCACCAGTGCCTCTCCGGGCAAGACGGTGGCAATCAATCACTTCCTCATAAATGACAGTTGGTATCTGGTAGATCTGCCGGGTTACGGCTATGCCAAACTCTCTCAAAAACAGAGAGATGAGCTGGCACGGATGAACAACGAGTTCATAAGCAAATCTGAGGAACTGGCCATACTCTTCGTACTGCTGGATTCCCGTCATGAACTTCAGAAGATAGATTTGGACTTCATCCTCCAACTGGGAGAGGGTGGAATTCCCTTTGCCATAATCTTCACAAAGGCAGACAAATCCAAGAAGAGCGAACTAGAGAAGAATATCTCCACAACCAAAAAGACTCTGCTCAACTGGTGGGAAACCCTCCCGCCCATTTTTGTAAGCTCCTCTGAAGACAAAAGAGGCAAAGATGAGATAACTGACTATATTGCAGAGGTTTTGGAGACGGTTAAAAAACAGAATAAAGAAAAATAATAGATAATAAAAACAAACAATATGGAACATCCTATTAAAATCTTCTCAACAAGGAACTCCAGATATTTGGCTGAGAACATTGCAAAATCTCTCAACATGGAGCTCGGAAAATGTGACGTTACCGTCTTCAGCGACGGCGAATTCCAACCAATCTATCTGGAGAGCGTAAGAGGCGTAGCGGTATTTATTGTCTGCTCAACCTTCCCTCCTATGGAGAACCTTATGGAACTTATGCTTATGATAGATGCAGCAAAGAGGGCCTCTGCATACAAGGTAGTTGCCGTTATGCCTTACTTTGGCTGGGCACGCCAGGACCGCAAAGACCGTCCGAGAGTTTCCATCGGTGCCAAGTTGGTTGCCAACCTTTTGGAGGCTGCCGGATGTGACCGCGTAATGACAGCAGATTTGCACGCAGATCAGATTCAGGGATTCTTTGATTTCCCTGTAGATCACATATATGCAAGTTCCATCTTCCTTCCTTATCTGAGAGGACTCAAGATAGACAACCTCTCCATTGCCGCCCCGGATATGGGTAGCGCAAAGAGAGTAAACGCTTACTCCAGAATAATCGGCTGCCCTATGATTATCTGTCATAAGAGTAGAGAGAGAGCAAACGTTGTAGGTTCTATGACAGCTATCGGAGACGTAGAGGGGCGCAACATTGTAATTGTAGATGATATGGTAGATACTGCCGGCACTCTTTGCAAAGCCGCTAAAATGCTTATAGACAAGGGTGCTACATCTGTAAGAGCCGTTGCCACCCACCCTGTTCTCTCAGGCTGTGCATACGAAAACATTGCCGCTTCTCCTCTTACGGAACTGGTTGTAACAGATACCATTCCGCTCAGAGCACCGGAAGGGGCAGATACCAGCAAGATTAAGGTTATCTCTGTTGCAGAACTCTTTGGAGATGTAATTGACAAGGTTTACAGAGATAAATCCTTTGGCAATTCAATACTTTACTAATATGCTCATACACACAGAATTCACAATAGAAGAAATCCACGCTCTGCTGGTTAAAGGCATTAAAGATTACTTCCAAAAATGCAATATGACCAAGGCGGTTCTGGGACTGAGCGGCGGTATAGATTCCGCTGTGGTAGCGGCTCTTGCAGTTGAGGCACTCGGCAAAGAGAACGTGCACGGTCTTATGCTTCCAAGTGAATTCTCAACTCTCCACTCCATACAAGATGCTGTAGATCTGGCAGATAACCTGGGCATAGGTTACCACGTGGTTGCCATATCGGAGATCTACAACAAGATGATGAAGGGGTTGGAAGAGGTGTTCAAAGATAAAAAAGAGTGGAGCGTTACAGAGGAAAACCTTCAGGCCAGAATTAGAGGCACGCTTCTTATGGCCTACTCCAACAAGTTCAACGCGCTGCTGCTCAACACCTCCAACAAAAGTGAACTATGTACCGGATACGGCACCCTTTACGGAGACCTTGCCGGAGCCATTATGGTCATTGCAGATCTCTATAAAGGAGACGTTTACGAGCTTGCATACGACATTAACAAAGATTCTGAAATCATACCAATCAACACCCTAACCAAGGCCCCTTCCGCAGAACTTCATCCAGGTCAGTTAGATTCAGATTCCCTGCCTGATTATGAAGATATGGATCCTATCCTCTACTCTCTCAACGAGGGAGGCAAGACTCCGGAGGAACTTGAAAAAGAGGGAGTTGACAAAGAGTTATTAAGCAGAATCACCTCTCTTATGGGAAAGTCCTCCTTTAAGATTCATCAGATTCCGCCTATACTCAACATAAGCAGCGCACCTCTGGTTTACCCTCAGAAGTGCCTTATTAAAAAGTAATTACAAACCACAGATGAGCACCCTCTATACCGTTCTTATAGCCGTTCTCATTTTGGGAGTTTGCATATTTGGAATGTGCTTCAACATAATCTTTAAGAAGGACGGCAAGTTTCCGGACGGAGAGATTGGGCGCAACAAAGAGCTCCGCAAAAGGGGCATCATCTGTATGAGGGAAGAGGATGAAAAGATATGGGGCAAATCTGCCCACATACGTGTAACCAAAAGAGGCTCAAGGGTTAAGAGAGAGCCGGATGAGGAGTGCATTGGCTGCACTCAAAACTGTTCTCTAAAAGAACTCATCGGAAAATAAACTAAAACAGAAAGAGTTATGGGAATTGTAGCAATAGTAGGAAGACCAAACGTAGGTAAGTCCACTCTCTTTAACAGGATGGTGGGGCAGAGAAAAGCCATTGTAGATGAGACGGCCGGAGTAACCAGAGACCGCCACTACGGAAAGTGCGAATGGTGCGGCAGCATCTTCTCAGTAATAGATACGGGAGGTTACACCACCAATTCAGATGATGTCTTTGAAAATGAGATACGTAAGCAGGTTCTGGCTGCAATAGAGGAGGCAGATGTAATCCTCTTTATGTGTGACGTTGCAACCGGTATCACAGATTACGATATGGGTATTGCAAAGATTCTCAGAAGATGTGACAAGCCGGTCATTCTTGCTGTTAACAAGGTAGATACTGGAGCCAAGATTTATGGAACCTACGAGTTTGCACGCCTGGGTTTGGGAGACCCAATCTCCATTGCATCTGCAAGCGGCGGCGGTACCGGAGACCTTATGGACCGCATTGTGGAGGAACTTAAAAAGTGCCAGCGTCTTAATGCCAACCAGGAGGAGCTTAATCTTCCTAAAATCACAATAGTAGGACGCCCTAATGTGGGCAAATCCTCCATGACCAACGCCCTGCTGGACCAGGAGAGAAATATTGTAACTCCGGTTGCCGGAACAACCAGAGATTCCATCTCCACCCGTTACAACAAGTTTGGTTATGACTTCCTGCTCATAGACACCGCAGGTTTGAGAAAGAAGAACAAGGTTTCAGAAAACCTTGAGTTCTACTCCGTTATGAGGGCTATCAGAAGTATAGAGAGTTCAGATGTCTGCATACTTATGATAGATGCAACGGAGGGAGTTCAGGCTCAGGATATGAACATCTTCAACCTAATCCAAAAGAACGGAAAGGGTTGCGTCATTGTTGTAAATAAATGGGATCTCATTGAGAAAGAGACCCTTACAATGAAGAACTTCACACAGGAGATTCTGCAGAAGATTGCTCCGTTTACAGACGTTCCCATTGTATTTACCTCCGTCATCAACAAACAGAGAATCCATGATGTTCTCCAAAAAGCAATGGAGGTCTATGCAAACTACTCACAGAAAGTAGATTGGAAGGAACTCAATGATGCCCTTATGCCAATCATTGAGGAGCACCAGCCACCAATGTACAAGGGCAAAGAGGTAAAGATCAAGTACATAACCCAGCTCTCCACCTCTGTTCCATCCTTTGCCTTCTTCTGCAACCTCCCTCAATATATAAAGGAGCCATACAGACGTTTCCTGGAGAACAGACTAAGAGAGAAGTTCAACTTCACCGGCTGCCCCATCAACATCTACTTCCGCCAGAAGTAAATTTGTCTCCAAACGCTTTAACCTCAAATGATCTGATTGTTGTTTGATATTCTGAAAAGGAAACCCTAACTTTGAAACCAGTATTCAAACCAAAACAAAAAGAATATGAAGAAGTTATTTACAATTCTTTTCCTTTCTGTTTGCTTTGTTTCAGTTCCATCTTGTCAGAAAGACAACAACGGGAAAGGAGATGATCCTAACCGCCTCCTCAATTTAATCAAACGATATATGCGGTATTTGCTTCAAATTAACAAAACTCAGATTATGAGATTCTATTTGCTCACCATTAACTTATTACTCATTTGGGGATTTGCTCAAGGGCAAGATTTGAGGTTATTAGATGGATTGGGGCATGGTGGAATAGGGGTAAGATTTCTTACAGAAGTGAA
>JAFZUX010000005.1 GCA_017618115.1 Bacteroidales bacterium
ACTAAGACAGAAACCAACAGTTGCAGCACTAAGACAGAAACCAACAGTTGCAGCACTAAGACAGAAACCAACAGTTGCAGCACTAAGACAGAAACCAACAGTTGCAGCACTAAGACAGAAACCAACAGTTGCAGCAACAGGCTTCTTGTCATCTACGCTCTGCCTCAAAAAGATGAGCTTCTCCATCCATTGCTCCAGAAATACAAACAAGAATCCAGCACAGAAAACTCTCCACATAGCAGAAACACAAATATGCACAGCAGCATAAGAGTTGCAAATTCTTCAATAGCTATAATAGAAGCTAATTACAAAGACCCGTGCCTCAATCCCACTACCGGACGCAAATGGCTGCTTTACCAAGCTATTGAGAGTTTCCGCCTAATGACAGGCATGGAGCCGGACTTCACCTCAATGAGTGATGTTATCAAACAGAAGAAGCTTTCAATAAATAGCTAATTATAAATAACTTATTACTATCAATAGCATCAGCAACAGATAAACTGAAGTGTCCGGTTTGATATGCTATGTTTGCAAAAACAATTCTGAATCTTTTCTTGCAGTTTTCCGTTTTTCTGAATAATTTTACGCGTTAAATTTTTGAATTATGTCTTTCAATAAAGTATTCATTTTAGGAAACGCGGGGAGAGATCCGGAGGTAAGACACCTCGAGGGTGGAGCGGCAGTTGCAAATTTCACGGTAGCAACTTCAGAAGTATTCAGAGACCGCAACGGTAACAGACAGGAGAGAACCGAGTGGCATAACATCGTATGCTGGAGGCAGTTGGCAGAGTTTGCGGAAAAGTTTGTAAAGAAGGGAACTCAGGTTTTCATTGAGGGTAAGATTCGTACAAGAGATTACACAGACCAGAGCGGACAGAAGAGATACGTTACTGAGATTTTTGCAGATAATCTTCAGCTTGTAGGAAGAAAGTCCGATAATCCTGCAAACAATGCAGGCGGCTATCAGGCTCCGGCACAGGGCGGTTACCAGGCACCGGCACAACAACCTCAGGTTCAGAGGCCTCAGCCTGCTGCACCTCAGGCGCAGGAGACCGCAGACTTCCCTTCAATGGATGACTTCAATGATACAGATGCAAACGATCTTCCGTTCTAATCTGCCTCTTTTATCGGAATACAAATTAATTAGCATACTATGAAAGTTGATGTAGTATTAGGCCTGCAATGGGGTGACGAGGGCAAGGGTAAAATTGTGGATGTTCTTGCCAAGAACTACCCCGTAATCTGCAGATTCCAAGGAGGTCCAAACGCCGGACACTCTCTGCAGTTTTCTAAAAAAAGTTTTGTGCTCCACTCAGTTCCAGCCGGAGTTTTCCGCAAGAATACCGTTAACATAATCGGTAACGGCGTTGTACTGGATCCTATAATCTTTAAGGAAGAGACTGAGGCAATTGCAAAGATGGGTGTAGACCCTACAAAGAACGTTGTAATTTCCAAGAGAGCACACCTTATCCTCCCTACTCACAGGATAATGGACGCAGCCAGCGAGGCTTCAAAAGGCAAGGGTAAGATTGGTTCTACTCTGAAAGGTATTGGTCCAACTTATATGGACAAGACCGGAAGAAACGGACTCAGAGTTGGAGACGCTCTTGCAAAAGATTTCAAGAAGAGATTCAACACCCTTAAGGCAAAACATATTGAGTATCTCAAACAGTTTGATTTCCAATACGATCCTTCACAGAATGAGAAGGAGTGGATGAAAGCAATTGAGTACCTTAAGAAGTTCAAGATTGTAGACGGAGAGTATGAACTCAACAACCTGCTCAAGACAAAGAAGGCTCTTGCAGAGGGTGCTCAGGGTACAATGCTGGATGTTGACTTTGGTGCATATCCATTTGTAACTTCCTCATCTACAATCTGCGCCGGCGCCTGCACAGGTCTCGGTCTTGCTCCTTCAAAGATTGGTAAGGTTTACGGAGTATTCAAAGCTTACTGCACAAGAGTGGGCAGCGGTCCGTTCCCTACCGAGTTGTTAGACAGCGTTGGAGAGGATATCCGCCAGAAGGGTCACGAGTTTGGTGCAACTACCGGAAGACCAAGAAGAACCGGCTGGTTAGACATTCCTGCTCTTAAGTTTGCTATCATGGTAGACGGTGCAACAGACCTCATCATGATGAAGGCAGACGTTCTGGATTCCTTTGATACAATTAAAGTTGCAACGGGTTACATTGTAGACGGCAAGAAGACGGACCGCGTTCCGTTTGACACTTTCAGCAAGATTGAACCTGTTTACAAGGAGTTCAAGGGCTGGAAGACAGACCTTACCAAATGCAAGAGTGCCAAGGAATTACCGGCAGCTTTCAAACGTTACATTGCCTTCATAGAGAAGGAACTCAAGGTCAAAATCTCCTACGTTTCCGTAGGCCCTGACCGTTCACAAACTATCAAGATGTAAGTAACGCACCGTTTGCGCTCACAAACAAACAAGGAGGCCACCCCAACGGATGACCTCCTTTCTTAAAAAAAATGTGAGTTATTCCATCCTGAGGGTTAGGCCGTCTTGTGACGGAACAAACCTATGTTCAGACTGCCACTTGGCAAACTCTTTAAATTTATCTAATTCAGCTTCAAGGATATCATAGCCCCCGTTAAACTCATTACCCATAAGCCAGGCGTTATAGACTCTCCAATAGCCTGCATCCTTAATCTTCTTCTCATATTTAAGAATGGCAACCTGTTCGTCTGTCTTGATAGCATCTCCCATCTCTTTTCTCTCGTTGAGATAGAACTCCAGTGCATCACCTCTTAACTGAATTAGGTCCTCAAACGTAAGAGTATCTTTATCTGGAGTTAGTGAAGCAAGTACACCCCTTTCATAAGTCAGTTCAAATGCTGCAAGTTTGCCAAACAAAATATCCGGAGTCATATTCTCTTCAGATATTTTTATGTTGTTCTTATTTGTAAGGGTGACTTTTACCTGACGTTTTGTGGAATCCGTTGCGGGAATAAAAGAGATGTTTTTTCTGTAAACTTCTTCAATCAAAGCACCCATCTCATCACTTCTCTCACTGTTAGGATCCAAAAAACGGTATACTGTACCATAAAGAGCTGCAAAGAGCGGCTCATTTGTAAGGATAAGAATTTGAGAAGCTCTGTAATAGTTGGAAGAAAAGTCTGGATCTACCTCTATTCCCTTCTCATATAGAAGCAAAGCTTCAATGTAGTTCTTTTCCATCAACTCACAGTTGCCCAGTTCCAGATAAAGAGATCCGGATTTAGGGAAGAGTTTAAGCCCCTCATTATAAGTCTCTTTTGCCTTCTCTCTATCTCCCTTCAAGTCATAGGCATTGCCAAGAGCCTGATATAGATATGGTTCCACATCCTTATGATTTTTAAGAGAAGAGAGTGTTGCTATTGCAGAATCATAATTCTCCTTTCTGTAATAGGCAAGAGACAACTCGTAGCCTATACCGTAATCGTTCGGATATACTTTTTGAAGTCCTTGAAGTATCTCGATGGATTTATTGACATTACCTGAATCCATCTCTCTAATGGCTTCGTAAATCTTCTCTTTATCCTGTTCTGTCACTGTTTGTGAAAGAGCAAACAGCGGCAGAAGGACAAAGATGAATAGAAGAAAAAAACGTTTCATACTATGTTTGTTTGTCTGTTATTTTCTCTTGTTAGGCAAATCAAGTTCCAGTTCCGGGTGTTTGTTGGAGGAGGCCTTCAGAAGTAGTGAAACGCACACTGCAACAATACCCAAACCTATGAAGATGTACTCTGCTCTAACTGCGGCAGTTATCTCCTGAGCATGGTCACCTGCAACGGTGATGTACTTCTTCAGAACTGCACCGACAAAGATTGGAACAAGGAGCATACCCATGTTCTGAATCCAGTAGATGAGTGAGTAAGCGGTACCCAGATTCTTCTCAGGGATAATCTTTGGAACGGATGGCCACATTGCAGCAGGAACCAGAGAGTAACCTATTCCGAGGATGCCTATTGCGGTGTAACCAAAGAACTTAGAGCCTTCCGGTGCAAATGCAATAATAAGGTGAGCTGCAAGAACAAGGCAGGAACCCAATATCATCCAGCGGGTAGATTTACCAATCTTATCTACAAGGATACCGAACAGAGGTGTACCTACAACGGTGCAGAACGGTATCATTGAAACCATTACGGCTGCAGTCTCTACATCCAGTCCAAATCTTGGAATGATGATGGAGGTAGCAAACTTTTTGAATGAAATGATGCAGCAGTAGAAGAATACGCAGAGCAGTGAGATAAGGATGTAGTGCTTGTTGGTCAGAATCCTAAAGATATCTGAGAACTTGAACTTATCTTCCTCCGTTGTCTCCTTCTTGTCTGTTTCTCCGGTTTGGCGGTCAAACTTTGCATCCATGGTAATGAATACGCTCCAAAGTATAACGCCCAGAATCATAACTGCAATACCTACAAGAGCAGGACGGTTGGTCTCCACAAACTTATAGAGTGCGCCGCTCTCGTGAACTCCAACAAGAACAGGAGAGAGAAGGAATGCTGTAGCAGTTCCCAATCTTGCAATTGCAAGCTGAGCGCCCATTGCAAAGGCCATCTCTTTACCCTTGAACCACTTTGCTATTGAGCGGGTTACGGCAACTCCCGCTATCTCTGATCCTAAGCCAAAGAGCATACATCCTATATATGCCAGAATCAGACTTGGTTTAGCGGAGAAACCTGCCATCCAGTTGTAGAGTCCGCTGCCGTTGAAACTGCCTGATATTGCGTAAGCTACAATGGCAGCACCCGCTACCATCATACCTACAAAGAGTGAACCGGTAAAGCGTACTCCCCACTTATCCAGCAACATACCGCAGATAATCAGACCTCCCCAAACGCAGAGGAAGGAGTATCCGCCCGCATAGAAGCCGTAATCCTGTGAGTTCCAGTTAAGTTCCAAAAATTCCGGAGTTTTGAAGATATGTGACAGAGTGGAGAACATATCATCAAAGAAGTACGATGCGAACATCGGGATAACGAGACAGGCAAGCACAATCCAACGTGCGCTCTTGGAGTCTCTCAGAAGTGTTACTGCTTTGTTCATATTATTGTTTTTTGTCTTTGTTTCTCTTAGTTATTCTCCTTAATGTTAGGGAGTTCCAGGCCGTATCCCTTCTTGCGGTCTACACGCTTGAGGATGAATCCCAGAATGAGAGCGGCTACACCCAGGCAGGCCAGCATAACCAGCGGAGCGGTGTAATTGTAAGAAGTTGCAGCCTCTTCCGCCGTAATCTTTCCGGTCTCAAGTGCCTCCAGAACCTCAGGGTTGGTCTTGTCCAAAACCTTACCAATCAGAAGCGGGAAGAGCCACAAACCAATGTTCTGAATCCAGAAGATAAGCGCGTAAGCGGAACCTATAATCTTGGCATCCACCAGTTTAGGCACGCTCGGCCAGAGTGATGCCGGAACAAGTGAGAATGAAGAGCCCAATACCAGAATGGTAAGGTAAGCTATCGCGATACCGCCAACGGCGTTGCCCTTGAACATAGGGAGGATAAAGGCGAATGTGAGGTGGCAGGCAATCAAAAGGAGAGAGCCCAATACAAGCATACTTGCCGCCTTTCCTTTGTGATCTACGTAACTACCTAAGATTGGGGTGATTCCAACCGCAAGCAGAGGGAACACTGCAAATACCGTCTCTGCACTCTGCCTCATGTAACCCATGTAGCAGAATACCACCAGTGCAATTATCGCGATGGCCAACAGGAAGAACTTTCTGCCCTTATTCTTTGAGAAGTTGCTCATAAAGGCAGCCACTGCAACTACCAGCATAATACAGTATTGTATGACTGTAACGGTGCTTGTTGCCCAGAAGGAATCCTTTGGAACCTCCGTGAATGTGAGGTTGCACTGGAGCATGTTAACCGCATACTTCTGGAACGGGAAGATTGCTGAGTAGTAGAGCACGCAAAGGAGCGCTACCAACCAGAATCCGCTGCTCTTAAGAATTGCACCTATATCGCTGATCTTGAACGGATCATCCTTCTCCTCGGCCTCACCGGTCTGAGCGTCCAGTTTCTTATCCATGAAGAAGTAAACGATGAACATAATGAGGGCTATCATAAGGAGCACAACTCCAAAAGCCACTGAGCGTGAAACATCTATATGGCCTCCCATCTTTGCAAATACAGGTGAGAAGATCATACATGTAGCAACGCCCAATCTTGCAAGAGCCATCTCTGAACCCATTGCAAGAGCCATCTCACGTCCCTTGAACCACTTGACAATACCTCTGGAAACGGTAATACCGGCCATCTCAACGCCGCAGCCAAAGATCATAAAGCCGACGGCTGCAAACTTTGCGGATGCAGGCATGCCTCTGTAGAACGGAGAAATTCCCAACTCGTCAAAGCCGGGTATATAGTTCAAATTGTTTGTAAACCAGGTTGCTATGGAGGTGTTATTGAAGGCCTCGGTAACTGCGTACCAGTTGATTGAGGCACCTATGAGCATAACCGCTCCGGAGAGGATGGCGGTAAAACGCACACCCATTTTATCCAGGATGATACCGGCAAAAATAAGGAAGAAGACAAAGACGTTGAGGAATGTCTCAGCACCCTGCATTGTTCCAAAAGCCGTTGAATCCCAGCCTCTTGTAGATAGCATCAAGTCTTTGATCGGCGATAGTATGTCCATAAAGATGTATGAACAGAACATAGCCAGCGCCAGCAGCAGCAGCGCCGTCCATCTTACAGCAGCCGAATCTCTTAAAGTCTGTTTCTGAACTGTAGTCATTGTATTGTGTTTTAAATTATCTTTCAGTTAAGCCAAAAATGACTTCGCAATTTACTCAATAATTTGTAAATTGCCACCCGTTTTGTAAGCGAAATAGTCAATATGGAATACCGTATTCTAGATAAAATAGACTCTCCAAAGGATATAAAAAGCCTGGACGTAAGACAGCTTCAAACCCTTTGTGAAGAGATAAGGGAGTATATGATAGAGTGTTGCGCCACCAACCCGGGTCACCTGGGAGCTTCACTGGGAAGCGTGGAGATTGCAGTGGCACTCCATTATATACTCAATACTCCGGAAGACAAGATAGTTTGGGATGTGGGCCACCAGGCATACGCCCATAAAATCATCACCGGAAGGAGGGAGGAGTTCCGCCTCAACCGCAAGAAGGACGGTCTCTCCGGCTTCCCTAAGATGAGCGAGAGCCCTTACGACTCCTTTGGTGCAGGCCACGCATCTACTTCAGTATCTGCAGCTTTAGGCCTTGCAACCGCAGCCCGTCTGGAGGGAAAGGAGACAAAGGTGGTGGCGGTTTTGGGAGACGGAGCCTTTTCCGGAGGGTTGGCATACGAGGGACTCAACAACGCAGGTGCCTCAAAGACAGACCTTTTAGTTATCCTCAACGATAACCAGATTGCCATAGACAAGAACGTTGGCGCAATGCACAACTATCTGCTTAGAATCTCAACCTCAAGCACTTACAACCGCGCCAAAAACAAACTCTGGAACAAGCTGGGAGCCAACGGACTGCGCCGCATGATCCAGAAGATGGTACGCAGCACCAAAAACTTCTTCTTCAAGCACGGCACTCTGTTTGAGGGACTTGGCTTCCGTTACTTTGGTATCATAGACGGCAACAACATAGAGGAACTGGTAAAAACCCTCTCCCACATAATAAATCTCAAAGGACCTAAACTGCTGCACGTGAGCACAGTAAAGGGCAAAGGCTACAAGCCTGCGGAGTCAGATCAGAGCATCTGGCACGCCCCGGGCAAGTTTGATATTGAAACCGGAGAGAGAATCCGCACGGAGGGCGCACCTCTGAAATACCAGAACATCTTTGGACAGACCATTGTGCGCCTGGCCAAAGAAAACCCTAAGATTGTGGGAGTTACACCGGCAATGCTGAGCGGAGGTCAGCTCTGCGATATGATGAAAGTCTTCCCGGAGCGCACCTTTGACGTGGGAATTGCTGAGGAACACGCAGTTACCTTCTCCGCCGGAATGGCCGCAGAGGGAATGCTCCCTGTCTGCAACGTCTACTCCTCCTTCCTGCAGCGCTCTTTTGACCAGATAATTCACGATGTGGCCCTGCAGAACCTCAAGGTAATCTTCACTATAGACCGTGCCGGCCTTGTGGGAGAGGACGGTGCAACTCACAACGGCTCGTTTGATCTGGCCTACCTGCGTTTCATCCCTAACCTTACGGAGATGGCTCCTATGAATGAGATAGAACTGCAGGATATGCTCTACTCCGCCACAACGGATAGTTACAACGGCGCCATAACTATCAGATACCCAAGAGGTAACTGCCAGGGGCTGGAACTTCCTACGGAGTTCTCCTTTATAGAGAAAGGTAAGGCGGTAAAGGTAAAGGAGGGCAAAGAGGTAGCCGTTTTGTCCATCGGGACAATAGGAAATCAGGTGAAGGAGGCAATAGAAATGGTTGAGAAAGAGGGCATTACCCCTACTCACATCAATATGAGGTTCCTCCGTCCGTTTGACGTTAACTGCGTTAAGGAGGTTGCAAAGAGCCACCGCGCCATAATTACGGTAGAGGACGGATGCCTTGTAGGAGGCTTGTACAGCGCTGTATGTGAGGCGCTTTCAGATACGGAAGACAACTGTAAGGTGGTGGGTCTTGGAATACCGGACCGCTTCATTGAACAGGGTACGGTTGCAGAGCAACTCAGGGAGTGCGGCATAGATGCGGAGGGTATCTATAAGGCCATAAAGTACTTTTTTTGAAAAATTTTTGAAAAAAGTTTTGGTTGTTAGCTGAAATCTTCTACCTTTGCAACCCGTTTCGCAAAAACGGAAAATAATTGCCGATGTAGCTCAGTTGGCCAGAGCAGCTGATTTGTAATCAGCTGGTCGGGGGTTCGAATCCCTCCATCGGCTCTGAAACATAACTATTTGGAGGGGTACCAAAGTGGCCAACTGGGGCAGACTGTAAATCTGCTGGCTCATGCCTTCGGAGGTTCGAATCCTTCCCCCTCCACAAACTTTAGATTGCGGAAGTAGCTCAGTTGGTAGAGCATCAGCCTTCCAAGCTGAGGGTCGCGGGTTCGAACCTCGTCTTCCGCTCTAAGGCCGACGTAGCTCAGTGGTAGAGCACTTCCTTGGTAAGGAAGAGGTCACGGGTCCAATTCCCGTTGTCGGCTCAAAGAATATTCAAAATCATTATAAATTAATTAATTTATCACTATGGCAAAAGAAAAATTTTTGAGGGACAAACCTCACGTTAACATTGGTACGATCGGCCATGTTGACCATGGTAAGACCACTCTTACTGCCGCTATCACCAAGGTATTGGCAGAGAGAGGTTTCACCAGCAATGATGATATCAAGTCTTTCGACCAGATTGACAACGCTCCAGAGGAGAAGGAGAGAGGTATTACCATTAACTCCGCTCACGTTGAGTATCAGACCGCAAAGCGTCACTATGCACATGTTGACTGCCCGGGTCACGCTGACTACGTAAAGAACATGGTTACCGGTGCTGCCCAGATGGACGGTGCTATCCTTGTTGTAGCTGCAACCGACGGTCCTATGCCTCAGACAAGAGAGCACATCCTCCTGGCCCGTCAGGTGAACGTTCCAAAGATCCTTGTTTTCCTTAACAAGGTTGACCTGGTAGACGACCCTGAAATGCTTGACCTGGTAGAGATGGAAGTAAGAGACCTTCTCGGTTTCTACAAATTCGACGAAGACTGCCCTATCATCAGGGGTTCCGCTCTTGGAGCACTGAACGGAGATCCACAGTGGGAGGCAAAGGTTATGGAACTTATGGACGCTGTCGATGAGTACATTCCTACTCCTATCCGTGACAACCAGAAGCCGTTCCTGATGCCTATCGAGGACATCTTCTCAATCACTGGCCGTGGTACTGTTGCCACCGGTAGAATTGAGACTGGTGTTGTTCACGTAGGTGATGAGGTTCAGCTCATTGGTCTTGGCGACGAGCCTAAGAAGACCGTTGTTACCGGTGTCGAGATGTTCCGCAAGCTGCTCGACGAGGGTGAAGCCGGAGATAACGTAGGACTTCTCCTTAGAGGTATCGACAAGAAAGAGCTTAAGAGAGGTATGGTAGTTGCCAAGCCTGGCAGCGTTACCCCTCACAAGGAATTTGAAGCTCAGATTTACGTTCTGAAGAAAGAGGAAGGCGGACGCCACACTCCTTTCAAGAACAAGTATCGTCCTCAGTTCTTCATCAGTACACTGGATGTAACTGGAGAAATCCAGCTTCCTGAGGGTCACGATATGGTTATGCCTGGCGACAATATTTCTATCAAGGTAGATCTGATCTATCCGGTAGCAATATCTGAGGGTCTCCAGTTCGCAATCCGCGAGGGTGGCAGAACCGTAGGCGCTGGTCAGGTAACCAAGATTCTTGACTAATCTCTGGACGAACAGTCTTACTGATTAATCTCAAAATTCCCTGACGGCCGGAAGAAATTCAGGTCTAGGGGAATTTTTTAGGGACATAGTTCAAGGGTAGAATAGCGGTCTCCAAAACCGTTGATGGGCGTTCGAATCGCTCTGTCCCTGCCACCGGAAGGAAATGTTACGATTTCCCTTCGGAAAACGGGAAGCCGAAAGCTTCCATTCGGCTTCCGTAATTTTAAATTAAATGAGCAAGATAGGTACATACATCAAGGAGTCTTATAAAGAGCTTACCAAGAAAGTGACCTGGCCAACTTGGGCACAGCTCCAGTCAAGCGCAGCCGTTGTAATGGTGGCAACCGTCATCTTTGCAGTGCTTGTGTTTGTAATGGACCTGGCGTTCAAGAACATCATGACCGGTATTTATAGGATGCTCCAGTAATCTGCTTACAACAACAATCGAGTTATGGGCGAGCCAAAGCTTAGGTGGTACATCTTAAGGGTGCAGGGCGGTAAGGAGAAGAAAGTTCAGGAGTATATCCAGAACGAGGTCCGCAGAGCGGGCAAGGAGGAAGACATTCCCCAGGTTCTCATACCAACCGAAAAGGTCTATCAGGTAAAGAACGGAAAAAGGGTGCTGGTCGAGAAGATCTGCTACTCTCAGTACGTCTTTGTCCAGTGCAGGCTTTCCGGGGAATCTCCGGACAAGCTTTCCCTTTCCGGAGAAATCCAGCACCTGCTTTGCGATATCCCTTTCGTGGCCGGATTCCTTACAAGCAATCCAAGGTCAAAGGATACCAAGAAGGAGCCTTATCCTGTTCCGGACGCTGAAATCAATCAGATTCTCGGAAAGGTAGACGAGATGATAGACACTGAAGAAGAGGCCGCTCCATCGTTTGTTGTGGGAGAGCCTGTAAAGGTCATCGACGGTCCTTTCAACGGCTTCAACGGAAATGTCCTCGAGATTCTCGAAGACAAGAAGAAGCTGAAGGTCGAGGTGAAGATCTTTGGAAGACCAACCACAATGGAACTGAATTTTGTTCAAGTAATTAAAGAGTAAAAAATTTCAATTATGGCTAAAGAAATTGCCGCTTTGATCAAGTTACAAATTAAAGGCGGTGCAGCAAATCCCTCACCTCCTGTAGGACCGGCACTCGGTTCCAAGGGTGTGAACATCATGGACTTCTGCAAGCAATTCAATGCCTTGACCCAGAATAGAGCAGGCAAGACTCTTCCTGTTATCATTACTGTATACACAGACAAATCCTTCACCTTCGTGGTAAAGGAGCCGCCTGTAGCAGTGATGATCAAGGAGGCTGCCAAGATCCAGAGCGGATCTGCAGAATCCAACAGAAAGAAAGTAGGCAAGCTCACCTGGGAGCAGGTTAGAAAGATCGCAGAGGACAAGATGCCTGACCTCAATTGCTTTACCCTGAAATCTGCCATGAGCATGGTTGCAGGTACAGCAAGAAGCATGGGTGTCAAAGTTGAGGGAGAATTCCCTGCCGACGTTAAATAAAAGTGCAATGAGTAAGCTAACTAAAAATCAGAAAGCAGCCCAGGCTAAAGTTGAGCCTGGAAGACAGTACAAGTTGGCAGAGGCTTGCAGCTTGATAAAGGAAGCCGCCTTCACTAAGTTCGACTCATCCGTTGATATAGCGATGCGTCTGGGCGTTGACCCTAGAAAGGCCAACCAGATGGTAAGAGGCGTCGTTACTCTTCCTAACGGAACAGGTAAGACAGTGAGAGTACTTGTACTTTGTACTCCTGACAAGGAGAACGAAGCTAAAGAAGCTGGAGCAGACTATGTTGGCCTGGATGAATACATCGAGAAGATCAAGGGCGGATGGACTGACGTCGACGTCATCGTCTGCACCCCTTCTGTGATGGGTAAGGTCGGTGTGATCGGTAGGATACTCGGTCCGAGAGGTCTGATGCCTAACCCTAAGACCGGTACGGTTACCATGGATATCGCTGGTGCCGTTAAGGAAATTAAGGCAGGTAAGATAGACTTTAAGGTTGACAAGCAGGGTATCGTATCCTCAAGCATCGGAAAGGTTTCATTCACAGCCGAGCAGCTTGCGCAGAACGCCAATGAATTCATCAATACCGTACTTAAGCTGAAGCCACAGGCACTCAAGGGCACATACGTCAAGAGTGTATTCCTGTCTTCAACCATGGGTCCTGGCGTAGAGCTGGACATGAAGAGTGTTGGTGTTGATGCATAATGATGAGGAGGTAAAGATATGAGGAAAGAATTGAAAGCACAGATTATTGAGGATCTGACCGCCCGCATCAAGGAGAACCCTAATTTCTACATCGCTAATGTAGAAGGGCTCAATGCAGAGGCTACTGCAAAGCTGAGACGCAACTGCTTCAAGCAGAATATAAAGATGCTGGTAGTAAAGAACACTCTCTTCGCCAAGGCTTTGGAGAAGAGCGGCGTTCAGGACTGCCAGGCATTCGAGAACGTATTGAAAGGTTCTTCTGCGATTATGTTTGCAGAAACTCCGAACGGTCCTGCAAAGCTGATCAAGTCTTTCAGCGCAGCCGACGGCAAAGGCAAGCCTGAATTCAAGGCCGCTTATGTCCAGGAGTGCTCTTACATAGGTGCTGAGAACTTGGAGGTACTTTGCAACATCAAGTCCAGAGAGGAACTCATCGCGGACATCGTTGCATTGCTGCAGTCTCCTGTCAAGAACGTCATCTCCGCTCTTCAGAGCCAGGGTGGCGGAAAGATTGCAGGTATCGTCAAAACATTATCGGAGAAAGAATAATTATTAACACAATAAAAATCAAAAACTATGGCAGATATTAAGAAATTTGCAGAAGAGCTGGTTAACCTGACAGTAAAGGACGTTCAGGAATTAGCTAAGGTTCTCAAGGAAGAGTATGGTATCGAGCCAGCTGCCGCTGCTGTTGCAGTTGCTGCTGCCGGTCCTGCTGCCGCTGCTGCTGAGGAAAAGACTGAATTCGACGTTATCCTTAAGGCAGCCGGCGCTCAGAAGCTTCAGGTTGTAAAGGCTGTGAAGGAGTTCACAGGTCTTGGACTGAAGGAGGCTAAGGACCT
>JAFZUX010000006.1 GCA_017618115.1 Bacteroidales bacterium
GGTGATGGTCTGCAGGCAGCGGACGTCGGTGATGGGCTCCTCGGGCAGCTGCTTGTTCTTGGCCGAGGTCTTCTTGAGGTCCTGGTAGGCCTGCTCGATGCGTTTCATCTCCTGGTCGCGGAGCTTGAGGGGCTGCATGAGCGACTTCACGATGGGACGGGTGAAGCTCTTGCCGCTGGCGGCTTCGGCCACCACCAGCACCTGCAGCAGCAGGGCGTGGGGATCCAGGTCGTAGGTGTACTTGAAGCGCAGGCGAGTGGCCAGGGCGCACAGAGGTGCTAGGCAAGCCTAATAAGCTGGCTAGTTTATGGTTAAAGGGAGAGAGAAGAGAGTGGATGGGGAAACTATCGCGGAGGCAGAGAAATAATGAATTATTATTCAATAATTGTGAAATATTGAAGGAATATTCAATAATCTTGGGTTGTTCTTTATTTTCTATTTAGTAATGGTCAAAGTTGTTATAGGAGAACATATTAACGGGGATTATGAATGGGACGCTGAGAGGAGGATTGTGCGGGAGGTTGATGGTAAGAGGGTTTGTATAGGGAAGATAAAGGGGGATGTGAAAGTTGGTGATTTGACGTGAGAGATGAAATAAAAGTAGCCGGCTGCTGGGTGTCCAGTAGCCGGCTTTTGTTTTGTGGTGGGATTTTGATACTTATTTGTTTTATCAAGTCAGTTTTTATATTTTGGCCTCATAAATAATGAAAATTATGAAAGAAAAAATTGACATATTGTTTACTGCACACAAAGATATGAGTACCGGAATTACTTGGACTCAAGTGGCAAACCATACTGTTCGGTCTGCGGTTGATATTGTGAAGACATATCAGTATGGTTATCAGCTGGGATTGGCAAAATCAATGGGACCTGAATATGCAACGGCTGAGCAGATTAGAGAACTACAAGAGAAGCGTATGAAGTACGCAATTATGGGGATAGGCGGTGCGTTGTTGCTATTATTTGCTTCCGTAAGTACCCTGAAAAACGGAATATAGTTTTAACCCATTGTTGCTTTTCCATAAATCAAAACCTAAACGACTAATAATATGGACTACAAAGAAAATTACCAGGCTTTTGCATCAGTCTGTAAAAGAAATGGAATCAAGAAAGTTCCACAGTTATTGGATGTTTTTGATTGTTTTTGTTCGTATTCATTCTTTAAGGATTTACCTTTTGTTGAAAATAAAAAGACAAACAAAGACGATGATGTTGTGTTAGAACTAGTTGATTTTATTAGAATCCTTTTGAAGGGGCGGAATTTAGTAATAACAAGTAGCGATGGAGGTAGTTCAAAAATTTATGATGAAGTGCTAAAAAAACGGTTATTAAGATGTGCCTCAAAATATCTTTTGGAGATTAGTCCCTTTGCTTATCTATTTGAGCTATTTGAAACAAATCCAAAACTAATTAAAGATAGTGGTTCAGGGGTCTTAGAAAAGTATATTAAACCATTTGATGGAATCCTCTCAGAAACACAGTTAAATCGTTATGAGAAAGAACAAAAGGAGTACATGAGAAGGAATAAAATATATCAAGGACGAAAAGGTGATAGAACTCCCCAACTTGGCGGTTGTGTTCATGATTTTAAAAAGGCCGTCTTGAGTTTAGAACCAGATTATAATCAAACTACAATTCTAGTATTTATAGGAGATCTAATGTTTGAAAGCGGTGTGTTAAAGCGATTTAGGACTTCTTTTTGGATAGATAATGTTTGGAAATCAATGGATAGAAACGAAATACAGAAGACAATTTCCGATTGGCATAATTCTTATTTAAATGCTAGAAAGAGAGAATGCAAAGTAAGGGGAGATGGAATTAGTTTGGATAATTTTAACGTAAAATATTATCTAATGACTCGTGATGACAAGACATATTCTAGACATATTTTTACAAATGATAAAGAGGATCTCAGTTTCTTCAAGTCAAGTGATTGGTGACTTCTTGACGGTAAATGATTGATTATAAGCTAGGGAGAAAAACTAAGGGAGAGAATATTATTCTCCCTACTTTAATTATTGATGTTGTTTTTTAAAGGGAAGATATTTTTGTGCCATATTAATAACGGGGGCTTGAAATAGTCCCCACAAGATCCCCGTAAAGGACGGGTAGGATTGTCTCATGGCAAAAAAAGTCACATCAGCGAATGTAGCTAGAAAGGCTTCTAAAGCTCTTAAAGATGGTCGGTCTAGTGCTAGAACTAAGAGCATAGCCGGAAGCGCACTTTCTCAGAGAGAAAAGTCTTCATCTAAGAAGAAGTAGTGTTTTGATAAGCCCAGGAGAGTTATCTCTTGGGCTTGTTTTTCATTGCTGTTGTTAAAAGTGATTAGAAGAGTTGAGAGTGATAGGGGATTGAAGAGTTTTTATTAGCTCGCTATGGGCTATGCCCGTAGCGAAACAGATTGAGTCGGAGGGCGTAAGTGCTAATGCGGCGGTTTGAGAGTGATTGGGAGACAGAAGAGAGTAGAGGAGAAAACCATCGAGGATAATAAATAAGGAGTTGTTGGGATGACTGTTGACTAAGAGGGGTGTAAAGGATTACTATGAAGGAATGGTTAGAAGCTGGAAACCGATGATGGTTGCCAGCTTTTGTTTTTTTGTGCGAAAAAATACTTTTAAATGCTTGAAAATTTAAATTTATTCCTTATATTTGCAGAAAATCTACAAATTCAGACATTAAAATGGTTTTAGAGATTCGTTTAAGTAACTTTTTCTCCATTAACGAGGAGGTGGTTTTGGATATGCAAGCTGCAAACCTCCAAACCAAGCAATCTAAAGTGTTGGAGGGAAATACATTTGTCTGCAACGGCGAACGGTTATTGAAAACTGTTGCTATTTATGGAGCAAATGCATCTGGTAAAAGCAATATTATCAAGGCGATTAGAGCTTGTGTACAGATGATATTTGAGTCATATAACTATAATGAAAATACACAGTTTGCTTTTATTCCGTTCAAGTTTGGTGGGGCCGATAAGCCTAGTAAGTTTTTTATCCGTTTTTTGATAGACGGAGTGGAGTATGAGTATAGTTTCTCTATGACTAATACTGAGATAATTACTGAGGTGTTGTATTATTATCCTAATGGTCGTAGAAAATTGGTGTTTGCCAGGGATGAAAGGAAGGGACCGGACAAGAAAGATATCTATGAGTTCAGGAATGCAATACGTCGTCCTATGGATGTGGCATCAAATACCTCGAAAAAGACTCTGTTTGTGTCTAGAGCCAGTTCAATGGACAGAGAGGTTGCTAAAGATGTTTTCCGCTATTTTAACGAGCATTTTATCTTAAACTATTTTGGGTATAACAGCTTTTCTATAGAGTATCTTTTGAACTCGAATAAGGAATCTATTTTGAAGTTATTAGCTATAGCTGATAGTGACATTGTGGATTATCAAAGTCAAAGAGAACTCAAGACCCTGACAACTGCAGTATTTGATTCTCAGAGTAATAAAGTGATATCCAGCGACGATATTCAAAAGCCTCTTTTAAAGATTACAACATTTCATAAGAATAATCCGAGTATACCTTTTGACTTCCACTCAGAAGAATCAGATGGAACTCAGGAGTTTTTCCACATGATGTTGACAATCATGAACATAATAAGGGGTAATAAGGTTCTCCTGATAGATGAGATATCAACAGGACTTCACGTTAAGTTAGTTGAATACATTATCCAACTGTTTAATCAGAGTGAATCCGCTCAGTTGATTTTTACAACGCATAATACGAATCTTCTTGATATGAAGAAGATTAGGAAAGACCAGGTTTATTTTGTGAATAAAAGGAGTGATGGTTCTTCCGATCTTTATTCTTTGTTTGATTACAAAGATTTCCGGGAGAATATGGATGCAGAAAAAGCTTACTTGCAAGGACGTTTTGATGCGATTCCGTATATTGATGACTCTTCAGACGAACTAGATTAATTAGTATACTATGGGCAGGAAGAACCGTGTGTCAAAAGGAAAACAAATGAAGCCAAATTTCTTTGTTTTCTGTGAAGGGGAGACAGAAATAACGTATGTTAAATTTCTGCGTTCTTTGTATCGTGTTCCTATTCAGGTTATTCCGAGGAAGGGGAAATCAAATATCACACAAAGCGATATAGAGAATACAAAGAAAGATTATGTATTGACAAGTCAAGATAAAGTGTTTCTAATGTTTGATTTGGACGTAGAAGGTATGTTGGAGAATTTGAAGAAGATACCAGATGCTGAGTTGCTGGTTTCTAACCCTTGTGTTGAGTTATGGTTTCTACTTCATTTTAGGGAACAAACAACATCAATTACATCTAAGCAAAGCACTATGAAACTACAAGCATGTTCAAATGGTTACAAAAAGGGCTCATTGTCTGAAGAAGAGAAAATGGTTCTTTCATCTAATAAGGAACTTGCTATTCAAAGAGCAAAGAGCCTAACAGAGTACAATAATCCTTCAACTACTGTGTATAAGCTTTTAGAGATGTTGAAGGACAAAGTATAACGCTTGCGGTTGGGGAGAGTGATGAGGGGAGAGAAGAGAGTGGATGGGGAAACTGTCGCGGAGGAAAAAAGTGAAGCGTTTGTGGTGCTTCTAGGTATAGTCCGCTCTTCTACATACAATGATGATGGTTCTGTTATAGAGAGTGCCATTTTAAATCCTGAGTAAGGATTGTATGGGGTAGATATACCTAAAGGTGTGTGGCATAAGGTTATTATATTGATGAAAAAGATTGTTTTCATTTGCTTGTGTGTGATTGTTGCTATTAATTGTTTAGCACAAGAGTCCGTTTCTGATTACTATTTTCCTCAGAACCGAGTCATAACACTGGATAAGGTTTCCCAAAATTCATCTTTAGGCCCGACTTATAAATTGTATTTGTATGAAAAGGGAGTTCTTCATACCGTTCTGGATTGTCCTTTAATTAAGACTGTATATGAGCCAGGGAACCGCTATCCGACAAGGATTGTCTATAGAGGAGAGGCTCTCAGAACTCGTAGTTTTGTGTTGATTAATGGTGATACCATTTCTACTCTGTCTACATCAAATATTAAACAAATAGTATTAGTGTTGCCGACGGAATCTAAGAAGGCCGTGTGGACGGACTCTTTTATCAACACTAAGTATAAAAAAGAGGCGGAGTTTAAATATGTTAATACCTCACATACGGGTACAATTAAAAGAGTAATAAAGGTTTCTTGTTATTCGACTGTTGATACTCTTGTATCTTATTGGGCTGAGGGGGAAGGTTTAATTTGTGAGGGCAGATTGTCTAAGGGTAAACAACTAAATATATTATCAATAGCTAAGAATATTAATCAGAGAGATTATTGTGAACTATCGGAAAGACAAATTCAGTTAATAAGAGAAAAAGAGAGGCAGGAACAGTTACGTCAGGCAAGATTGGATTCTTTAAACAATCATCCGGATACATTAAAGTCTTTATCAGAAAAGGTTTTCAATGTTGTAGATACTGTTATAATCCGTGGAATAGCTCCGCATATTCTTAAAACAATGAAGGATAGCAAGAATGCTAAATCTCTCTTTCATGTAGATCTTTCTATCCCTATGCCAGGTGCGGTGCTAATTGCTACAACTACAGTTCTTCTTTCATGGTCAGATTTACACGAATTACAAAAGAACATCAAATCTGAGTTGTTAAATCAAGACTTCATTAACAGAACAATATACGATTCAATAATTGGGCAATCTCTTACTGTTGGAGTTGTCCAGAGATATGACCTTTCAGCTGGAATGTTGACAGAAAAAGAGATTGTTGTTAAAAACAAAAAGGGGAATTGGGTTCCGAATAAGAAGGGTGATGATTTGCCAGACTCTTGGCTCGCTTCTATCCCAATTGCAGTGAGTCATTTAAAGGAATTAAATGGAGAATCAAAGAGTTACACGCTAAAACTTGTTTGTCTGCCAATTAATGGAATAGATTGTCTTTTTGTTGAAATGCCTAAGGTACAGGCAAATAATCGGTTTAAGTTGCTTGGGTTGTTTTAAAATAGATCTTACTAGCAATACTGGCAAGACAACTCTTATTCAAGTGAAAACAGGGTCAACGAAGAACATCCAATGTGGTTTACTGTCTACTCCTTCTGGTGAGATTGAAAATTTAGAAAAGATAATAGTCTGCCCTTGGGTCTTTGTTTATGTAACTCATAAAGAGAGAGGATATTGAGCGGTTTGAGATTGTGATGGCGGTGGAAGAAGAGTATTTTATTAGCTCGCTATGGGCTATGCCCGTAGCGAAACAGATTGAGCTGAATGGCGTTAGTGGTGGAGCGGTGGTGTGAGAGTGAAAGGTGGAGAGAAGGGAGTGGATGGGGAAACTATAGCGGAGGCAGAGAAAAATGAAATGACAACCGAATGAATTGTGGCTCTTTACAAAGTGGGGGCGTTTGAAAATCTTGGGAATTTTTGATTGAAAATCTTGGGAATTTATATAGGAGGTAACCATCGAGCCGGTTGCTGGATTTCAGCAGCCGGCTGTTTTTTAAAAAAAACTAGAGAATTGTATTAGTATAAATCTTATTTTAGAAAATGGCATTTTTTTTGATTAGTAAAATTTTTATTTTACATTTGCGCAGATTTTTAAAATAACGGCTATGAACTTGTTCAAATCAGGGGTATTCGTTAACCAAGGGTCATTTAAGAGTTTTGTTCCGTCCTTAATCAATAGGGCATGGACAATAAACGATATGAATGTTTTGTCATTATTGAGTAAGGCAGATAGAATGTTAGGTAGGTTGGATATGTTCTCGGAGTATATCCCAAACATAGATTTGTTCATTTCAATGCATATTGCTAAAGAGGCAACTTTATCTAGCAAAATAGAGGGCACTCAGACTAATATTCAACAAGCAGTTATGCCAGAGGAATCTGTTCCGCTGGATAAAAGGGATGACTGGGCTGAGATTCAGAATTACATTTCTGCCATAAACCAAGCAATTCCGAGATTGGAGTCTTTGCCATTGTCCTCAAGGTTGATTAGAGAAGTACATTCAGAGTTGATGAAAGGTGTAAGGGGGAAGAATAAGCAGCCAGGAGAGTTTAGATTATCTCAGAACTGGATTGGCGGAGCAAATATTAACGATGCCATTTTTATTCCACCGCCAGCCAATATGATTTATGATTTAATGTCCGATATTGAGAAGTTTATTCATAATTCAGAGACGCAGTTGCCGGATTTATTGAAGATAGCCATTATTCATTATCAATTTGAGACAATCCATCCGTTTAATGATGGGAACGGACGTACAGGAAGATTGCTGATAACATTATATCTAGTAAGTAAGGGACTTTTGAAGCGTCCTGTTTTGTATATGTCTGATTACCTTGAAAAACACAGGAATTCTTATTATTCCTCCATAATGAAGGTAAGAACTGATAATGATCTTTCTCAATGGCTCAGTTTCTTTTTACAAGGTATCATAGAAACTGCTGAAAAAGGAGTTAATACGTTTAATAAAATTCTTTCTCTTGAAAAAGATCAGGAGGCTATTGTTCGGCAGATGGGTAGCCGCTCTGCAAATGCAATGACTGTAATTAAGGAGTTGTATATGAGACCTGTAGTGGATGCTAAAAAAGTTGCGAAGGTGTGCGATATTTCTGTTGCCTCAGCATACAATCTTATTTCCGAACTTGAGAAGAGGGGTATTCTGACTGAAATTACAGGAGGTAAAAGGAATTGCTTTTATGCTATGCAATCATATTTGGATTTGTTTAGGTAATAATGTTAGTAGTTTGCCCCATGAACCCAACCAAAGATTACCGGAAGACTAAGCGGGCGTGCTACCTGGGCTTTGTGACCCAGGCCATTGTGGCCAACTTCACGCCGCTGCTCTTTTTGGCGTTTCACCGTGAGTACAAGGTCTCTATAGCCAGCCTGGCACTGATTCCGGCCGTTTTCTATGTGGTTCAGCTGGTTACAGACTTGCTCTGCGCCAAATTCAAGAACTTGAACTACCGCAAAAGCATAATAATCTCAGAAGTGACATCTGCCCTGGGTCTTGCCGGAATGGCCTTTTTGCCGCAGCTTTTTTCCACTCCCATGGTGGGAATTCTCATCTGTGTGAGCGTTTATGCTGTGGGCAGCGGGCTTATTGAGGTGCTTTGCAGTCCCATTATTGAAGCCTGTCCTTTTCCCGATAAAGAGGCCTCTATGAGCCTGTTACACTCCTTTTACTGCTGGGGTGCCGTGGGCGTAATTTTGGGATCCACGCTCTTTTTTGCGCTGTTCGGGCTGGAAAACTGGCGGCTTCTGGCATGCCTTTGGGCCCTGATTCCGCTATATAACATCGCGAATTTTGCCACTTGCCCAATTGAGCCTATAGTGCAGGGAAGTGAGGGGATGAGCATGACTCAACTGCTTGGAAACAAGAGGTTTTGGGTCTTTCTAATCTTGATGGTAGCAGCGGGCGCATCTGAGAGTTCAATGGCTCAGTGGACATCTGCTTTTGCCGAGGCCTCTCTGGGCGTAGACAAGGCCGTGGGAGATCTGGCCGGGCCTTGCGGCTTTGCATTTTGCATGGGTCTTGGGCGGCTATGGTACGGCAAGAAGGGGCAGAAGCTGGAGCTCTCATCTTACATGCTATGGGCTGGTATTCTGTGCTTTGCGGCATATCTGACTGCCTCTCTTTCTTCCATCCCGATAGTTGCCTTTACCGGTTGTATGGCTAGCGGCCTGGCTGTTGCAATAATGTGGCCCGGCGCAATCAGCCTGACCTCTGCCAGAATTCCCGGCGGAGGAACTGCTCTTTTTGCACTGCTTGCTCTTGCCGGAGATGCGGGTGGCACTTTGGGCCCGTCACTTGTTGGATTGTGTACAAAATCAGCGGAAAACAGCATCCAGACGGGTCTGCTTGGAGCATCCATCTTCCCCGCAATCATAATTATCAGCCTTATATTCATCCGCAGAAGGAGAGTCAAAAATAATTTTTGTATCTTTATCCATTAATATGGAAAACGCTGATAATAAGACAAATCAACTAAGGAAAATCACGGGGGCTGTGTTGGGGCCGCTGTGTGCGGTTGTGCTGTGGATGATGCCCATTGCGGGAATATCTGAGCAGGCACATCACTTGCTTGCGGTAATGTCTCTGGTGGCTATTTGGTGGATTACTGAGCCGGTAGCTATCCCTGTGACTTCATTGCTGGGGCCAACTTTGTGCGTGGTGCTTGGAATAGCGCCGCTGAAAGATGCGTTTGATCAGTTTGCCAATCCTATGATATTCCTGTTTATGGGAGGTTTTCTTCTGGCTAAGGGGATGATGGTGAACGGGTT
Organism: Bacteroidales bacterium; assembly: GCA_017618115.1. GTDB lineage: Bacteria > Bacteroidota > Bacteroidia > Bacteroidales > UBA932 > Egerieousia. Next base: position 9,269 of record JAFZUX010000006.1, read on the forward strand.
GGATAAACGCATAGCATACGGCATCATGTCTATGAAGTGGGTGGGAGATTCGCCAAAACGAATCTTTCTGGCCATTGGATTGACCTGTATTCTCTGTTCCGGATGGGTAAGCAATACCGCCACGGCAGCCATGATGTTTCCTATTGCTCTTGGGCTTTTGGGGGCTATTCGCGATATGATGGAGCGTAACGGCAAGACAATAGACCTAAAGAACTATAAATATGCCACCGGATTGATGCTGATGACAGCATACGCCTGCAGCATTGGCGGTGTGATGACTCCTATTGGCACCCCTCCCAACATTATCATGATAGGTTTTGTGGATCAGCTGGCTCCCGATGCGCCTAAGATATCCTTCTTCCAATGGATGATATGGGGAACGGTTGCAATGGTCTGCTTCTTTATACTTGCATACGCGGTACTATGGAAGTTCTTTCCGTCTGATGTTAAGCACATTGAAGGAGCTCGCGATTATATCCGCCAAACAGTCAGCTCGTTGGGCGGGTGGACACGAGCTCAGAAGAACACCGTCATTGCTTTTTCCATAGCCGTGGTGCTTTGGGTGGCGCCTAGTATTCTGAGCGTAGTTTATGGTACGGACTCCGCCGTGATGAAGTTCTATGACGGTCATTTTCCGGAGGCTATAGCGGCAATGGTGGGAGGATTGTTGCTGTTCTTCCTGCCTGTGAACGTGAAGAAGGGTGAGATGACGCTGAGCTGGAAGGATGGAGTTGAGGGTATTGAATGGGGAACGTTGCTGCTCTTTGGAGGTGGATTGGCAATGGGCGCAATGATGTATACGACGGGTCTCTCCGGCTGGATAGGAAACGGTATAAAGGAGGCCTTGGGAGGAAATCCTTCCGAATGGATTTTTGTGGGAGTCTTCTGCGTGGTAGCCCTTGTAATGTCTGAACTTACGTCTCATACGGCCTCCACGAATCTTATTGGTCCTATAGCTATTGGAGCGGCTATTTCTCTGGGCTTCAGTCCTATACCTGTTGCAGTAGGAATTGCCCTGGCGTCATCTCTCGGATTTATGTTGCCGGTATCTACACCGCCTAATGCAATTGTCTATTCATCCGGCTATATTCCAATAACAAAGATGATTAAGTCCGGAGCCATCATAGACTTTGTGGGGATTTTGCTGGTTACCATCCCTGTAGTGATGTTGGTAGTTAAATTTGTTATGAGTTGTAACTAGAAGAGAAAGTCATATAGACCATGTTCTGGTCATACATGTACTTGTAGGTTAGGCTTTTGCAGGCGCTGTTAATAAGGCGCAGGCCGAGGTGCTCAATACCGCCGGGCGTTTCTTTCAAAATAGGGTTGAAAGGGCGCCCGTCGTCTTTTATAAGAACGGTGAGAAGGGAGTCTGTGCAGCGGATGTGCACGTCTATGAAATGACGTTCCGGATGCCTCTTAACTGCGTAACGTACAATGTTATACAGCAGTTCTTCAGAGCAAAGGCGGACATTGTATGAGGTCTGTTTTGGGATGCTGCACTCCTGCAGGAAAGTGTCTATGTGGGTGAGGGCGCTTTCCACATCGCTTTCTGTAAGGCGCACGGAGAAATTGAGCGCTTTTGCCTCTTCCACCTGCGGGATGAGCGTGACCGGCGCAATTTCCGGCCGCCTGAAATGCATGATTATTGTTATAGTTATCGCGATGGTTATCAGCAAAATAGCTGATGCCGGGAAGCCCCACCAAAGCAGGCCCGTGCCGATGTGGGAGAAGAGCCACACGCACAGCACCATCACTGCCAGTTGGCCGATGCTGATAATGACGCTGGCTCTGCGATAGCCCAGCAGCTGATAGAGGGCGTTGAGTATGGAGAGTAGGGCGTATGGCAGCAATATGAGGGAGAAGATGCGCAGGGCTTTGTGGAGTGTATTACTGATGCCGCTGCCACTTCCGCCAAAGAGGTCACCGAAGGCTTGCGGCCACACTTCAACAATTACCGTTAGGCTTATCAGTGTGATGCTGATGTAGGTGAATACCCTGCGGATGAGGATGTTAAGACCTATCATGTCTTTCTCTCCAATGAGCATTCCTCCAACGGAATAGATGGTGCTGCCCACTCCGCCGAGCATCAGTTGGACGAGCATAAGTAGCTGAAGACAAACGGCCCACACGTACATTCCGTCCTCTCCCAGTGCATTCATCACAATACTGTTGAAAGCAAAAACGCACACTCCCATCAGCAACGTGTTGATACTCATAGGGAAACCTTCTCTCATTAAAGTTAGGGTTGAAGCGCTGTGAGTTGAGCGGTTTGGTTTGAAAACAGACCAATCCAGATGGAAGGAACTGTGGGAACTGTGGCGCAAAAAATGGATGAGGCAGATGCTCATGGAGAAGATGAAACAGATTATGGTGCCCCAGGCGGAACCTGCTATGCCCATGTGTAAGTACTTAATAAACACAAAGTCCAGAACCAGGTTGAGGGCCGTGCTGCTCATCACCGTTACCATTACCAGACGCGGGTTGCCGTCCGTTTTTACAAAACTCTGCAGTGTGAAGCCCATAACCGTAGGGACTGCACTGAGTGCCATGATATGCATGAAGCTGACTGCCAGATGATAGAAGCGGCTGCTCTGAGGACAGAAGAGGGCTACAATCTCAGGTGTGAGAGTGAAGAGTATGACCGTGAGTATTATGCTGCTGACTAGAGATGCCAGCAATGCCAGGGTGAAGACGCGGTTTGCCTCTTCTGCATCTCTTCTGCCTAAAGCCTTGGCTGCTAGTATGGAACCGCCTATTCCAAACAGGATGCTTATGGTTGGAAACAGTGTGATGATTGGCGTTACCACATTGATTGCTGATATGCCGTCCGGCCCTATGAGGTTGCTGACCACAATAGCGTCTGTCATTGTGGCCAGACGCTGGGCCAGCGATGCCAGAACGGACGCTAACATAAAGGTTTTCAGCGCCCTGGATACCAGATAACTATTTCTCGTCTCCGCCATGAGGGGTTGTTGGGCTTTCACACAAAAATAGCAAATTTGTTCTACCGTCGACTTGGTCACTAAAGATGACCTTGTTCCATGGCTCCCTTTGGATGAGCAAATTCCTCATATCCAACGCTACTTTGTGGAGTTGCAGTGGAGGGAGTGAAGAGAGTAGAGGGAAACTATCGCGGAGGAAAAGCATTTTGCTGACGTTAGCAAAATAGTAGACGGGGCGGTTATCTCCCGTCTTGGCTGTGGGGAGATATTTAGGGGCTCTCCTCGCCAGCCGAGGATAACCTATTTTTCAGATTTATTAGAGATTTCAACCAAATAGTCATAGAAGGCATCAATGTCACTAACGTTGTATTCCTTTTTATCTATCCAATATTTTGCCTCTCCTTTAGGTGCTTCTTCCATCCACCATTCTAGTTCATCATCGATTCCTAGTTCATTGAATTTTAGGTTGAACAAGAGGCAGAAAGCATATCTTACTACTTTCCGCCAAGGGGATATATAGAACGGTGTGTGCTGCCCTTGTTCATCATCCCAGATGAGCTCAAAAGCATCATTGACTTTGTCTTCTTTTGCCTGAGCACTCTTTACGAATTCAATAAATTCTTTGAATTGTTCGCGGGTAGGTATCATAGGCTCAATGGTTTATGGCATTCCAATCAGGGTCTTGATGAAACTGATGGCACGTTTGTTTAGTTGTCCGTTTAGGGTCTTTTGATCCTGCTTAGAAAGGTTGTTATAGTCGTCTGCATGTTCTTTGAGGAAGTCCTCCAGAACATCTTTGGCAAGGAGGCCGCTGACGCGTCCAAGATCCTTAGGGAAAGAGACTTGGCCAATATGGCTCTTGACGTTATCTAGGCGCTGAGGAGTAAAATAGTCTTCTGTCAGTTGTAGGAGGTTGGTTACGTCATCTGCAATCTGTAAAGGCTTTCGCGGCTCGTGTTTAATGCTTTTCTTCTCTGCAAAGCGAGCATTTTTACTCTTTATTATGATACGTGAGCCGTTTGGTATGTAGAGCGGATCCTTTGGCCGGATGACTATGCCTTCACAGATATTGTCCTCTATTTCAGGCAGATTGAAGTGCTTGTAGATTGTGCTTGTGAAAGCGTTAGGGTATGCGAGACACTCTTCCAGAGTTCCTTCAAACAGTGTTTGGGCAAATAGAAAACCGGCGTCTGCAAAGATCTGATTAGCAGTGTCTACATTCAGATAGAAAGCTTCATCTGGCATGTAGACATAAATGTCAAAGCCGTAGAAGTCATGTCCTGGACAGTAGTAAACGCCTTTCTGAATGGCAGACATGGCACCGATTTTCTTAACATCCTTGTGTGGATAACCACCGCCGAACATCTCACCATAAATAATGATGGATTGGAGGTCTGATAGATTGGCTTTAAGCATTGTAAATACCTTGAATACACGCTCTTTGTAGCGTTCGGTAAGTTCTTGCCATTGGTAGAATTCTTCATCTTCGGCAACAACTGCACTGCGCTTTGCGAATTGGATTAGTTCACCATCGCAGAGAAAACTGCAGTTGGAGCCATGAACTTTTTCCTGTACAACAAAGCGGCTCCCGATGGGGGTGTGATTGCGGACTTTTTCCATGAAGGCGCCGTCAAATGAGTTCTCAATAGAACTGTATTTTTTGAATGTTAACATATAGATTTGTTTTGTGGCAAAGATATGAGCCCGTAGTGTTTTATTCAAATCATTGCAAACCTTGCAACGATTTTGAAATGAGGAAGATATATGTATTAGAAAAAGATGGGAGAAATGCAAATTGTTGCAAATCTTGCAATGATTTGCAAGAGGTTTGAAGGGGCCATAACTTTGCAGCAAAAAGGAATAGTATTATGAAGATTCAATATGCATCGGATCTGCATTTGGAGTTTGAAGAGAATGTGAAATTCATTGATAGAGGGAAAATTACGCCTGTGGGGGATGTGCTGGTGCTTGCGGGAGATGTGTCATATCTGGGGGATAGGAAGATGGTGAAGAGTCGTTTTTTTGACTGGTGCTCAGAGCATTTCAAGGAGACTTTGATTGTGCCGGGGAATCACGAGTTCTATGGTGGGTATGATATTGAAAAGACGATGGTGGGGTATGAGTTTAACTATCGGGAGAATGTGAGGTATTTGAATAATAAAAGTTTTGTGATTGGTGATACGGAGCTGTTTTTTACTACACTGTGGACTAAGATTAGCCCTCTTTATTTATTTGAGATTCAGCAGGGTATGAATGATTTTAGATATGGGCGTTTGAAAGGTGGGAAGTTCTTTGCAAACGATGTGGATGGGTTGCACAGGAGGTGTATGGAGTGGTTGGACACGGCTTTGAAGGTTTCTGTGGCGGAGCATAAGATTGTTGTTACGCACCATTGTCCGACTCTTCGTCCTGAGTTTGATGACCATTCCGGAGGGGTTTTGAATTCGGCGTTTCATGTTGACTTGGATTCTTTCATAGAACGCTGTAGTGCAGATTATTGGATCTATGGTCACACTCATTTTGCGGGTGGCTCCGGTAGCAAAATAGGGAAGACTACATTACTATGTAACCAAATGGGGTACGTGTTCTGCAATGAACATCAGGCTTTTAACGGAATGGCCTGTTTTGAGGTGTAATCCTATAGTTCTTTTCTGGCAGCTTTTGCGGCGGCTATCTGTGCTTCAATTTTGTTTTTGACGTGAATTATCTTGAACGTGCTCTTGTAATAAACTCGTATCTACAGGAACTGAATGGGCTAATTCACTTTACATTTCTGAAACTTGTTTTCTTGTCAAATCCAGCTGACTCCAGCTTCTGTACGTCTGTTCGGGTGTCAATGATGGGTTTATCTTTTAGGGATGATAGGTAATCATATAGAGCTTGCCATATTTCCTCGGGAGCAATAAATTTGGGAATAATGGTTCCAATTAGGATAGGATTTTTAATTCGTTGAATTAACTGGTTACTAGTTTCTTGCCATAATTCCTTATATTCATGAAGAAGAAAATAAGTGCGACAAGGGATGATGCATATTGGCGCATCCGAATATCGTTTCTTGATTTCTTTTATGGTGTCTAACAGTGTGTATTCTACGTGGACACAATTTGCTTTTTTCTCATCAATCCATCTTTCCACTTCAAAGCGATAATGGGTGAAACCCACCTCCAAAATAAAGTGATAGATATCGCCTTCAGTCCAAACTTTAAACCCTGATTTTTTTTCGGGCTGGTACTGTCTTCGTTTGGCAATACTGTTACGGCTTCCTCTCCATCTTTTATTGATGATGCGTTTATCAAGAGGCAAGACTGTTTTACTGAAGTAGTAATCCATTCCCATCAGAAATGCTTTTTCCGAACTCAATATAACAGATTCTCTTCGGTCATAAACAATTTGGTCATCAATTCCATAGATGCCGGATAGATAGTCATAATAGTCTTTCTTGTTGTCAATGATTTTCATTTTTTTTGTTTGCAAAAATGGTTGTAGATAATTATGTCTGCAAATCATTGCAAACCTTGCAATGATTTGTTTCTTTGATAGATTTTTCCAATTGGCTTTTTCTTTTGATTTCCAAATTGTTGCAAACCTTGCAACGATTTGCATTGATGGTATAGTAGCCATAATTTTGTTTTCAGAAAAAACGAAACAAAACACAAATGATATGGCACAGGAAAAAATGAACGTAACGCTGGCAAAAGCCGAGCACGAGAGAGCGATTTATATTGAATCGCTGAGAAAACAAGGAGAATTTTTTAAAAGAAATTCTGCTTCATTCAGAGGAGAGAAAAAGACCTTCCATGCTGCGGAAGGGCAACTTGAAGACCCCACAAAAGTAGGCCACACTGTGGTGGCTTGCACGGTATCGGAGGAGATTAATAGGCTGATGGAAAAAGCTTTATCTCCTTATTTGAAGGATCAGTTTTCTATTGAGGCAACAAATGCTGCAGGGGCGGCCAGAGTGCCGTTTGTTGTGGAGGGACTCAATTTGGGAAGTCTGTCTGCAACAGAATTATTACGTCTCAAAAACATTCTTACTGATGAAAATCTGAAGAATTTGGTTTCTAACATTCCTGTTAGGTCTGATTCGGAAATATGGAAAACCAGTGATAATGAGGACTATCAAGGTAGGCTAGATATTTTTGAGACTCCGCGTCTGGAAGGTGATAGTTTTACTACCATTACGGATACAGAAATTCTATTGGACCCTAATATAGATAAGGAGCACCTCCCATCCAGCTATCGGCCTATCACGAAAGAAGTGAAAACAACAATAAAACGAGGATCATATACATCCCAGAAGTTCTCGGGAGAGTGGACATTGAGGCAGAAACAACTGGTTCAGGAGCGAATAAGTAAATTGATAAATGCTGTCATTGAGGCAACAAAGACCGTCAATGATACTCCGACTATGGAACCGAATCTTGCGGCGGATAAGCTTCTTGGGTATATCTTCTACGGGAACGAATGATTCCCGATTGGCAGATTAGCGTAAGCATTATGTGTCAGCTTTATTAGCGTCCCGGAGGGATGCACTTCAGCTTCAGCATCGTGCCAAAGCATCTGCTTTATGGTTCAAAGTATAGGCTCTTCGGAGGTTAAGTGTTTCGACAAGAGAGTCCAAGGTTGCGGGTTCAAGTCCCGCATCCGCCTCTAAACCAAATTCATACATGGCGGATTAGATCAAATGGTAGATCATGGGCTATAAAGCATCAGCTTGAAATACTCCGAATCCTATCGGCCAATCTGGAGGCCGGGAAGAAGGATAAGAATTCCGGCCCAGGCCGCGTACCTTAGTGGTAAAGGGCAACACTAATAATGTCGATATCGTGGGTTCGAATCCCACCGCGGCCACAATTTATTGTGTTATGAATACTTGGAATGATTTTCTTTTGTCACAGATGATGATGTATGTGGCTGTTTTATTGCTGATGATGCTTTGGTCATTATTTTGGGCCTGGCCTGTAAAACTTCTATGGAACTGGCTGATTCCGGCAATCTTTGGACTTGGGAAAATCACTTTCTTTCAGGCATTTGGGCTTAAATTGTTATCATGCATAGTATTAGGAACGGTAAAATTTAAAGAATAAAAGTGGTTTGATTATGGACGAGAACATGAAAAACAGAATAGTGCCAGCCACTGAGAGGGAACTGAACATCAATGGTGATTACTATCGGTGGATAACTGATGTGAAGATGCGATATCGTCAAAGCCGGATAAAGGCTTCATTGTCTATGAACTGCTTTTTGATGGAGTTTTATTGGGGGCTTGGACACGATATCGTAGAGATTAGGAAAGCTCATAAGTGGGGTAGTGGAATTATGGATCAGATTAGTTTGGACTTGAAGGCGGAGTTCCCCGGAGAGAAAGGGTTTTCGACACAGAATCTGTATCGTATGGCCAAATTCTATAGCTTCTATATGGGGGACGGCGTAATTTTCTCACAAGCTGTGAGAAAATTGCAATTGTCGGATAGTGAGGGAAATATGAATTTCGCACAAGTTGTGCGAAAAATGGAACCCTCGGGGTTTCCGACTATTTTGGGTATGATCCCGTGGGGGCATCACATAGCTATATTCCATAAAGTCGACTCTTTAGAGGAGGCGGTTTTCTATATAGCAAAGACAATTCAAAATGGTTGGAGCCGAGATATGCTTGCACACTCTATTGAGGCAGGAACGTATAAAATAGAGAGTAGTCCGTTGGATAATTTTGAACTTACTTTGCCAGAACCCCAGAGTGGGCTGGCGAAGGACTTGCACAAAAGTCCACTAAACTTTGGCTTTGTGTCATTGGAGGAGGGCTATTCTGAACACTCGCTTCGTAAGCAGTTGGTGGGAAACTTGAAACGGTTTTTGTTGGAAATGGGGCCTGATTTCTTTCTGAAGGGCGAAGAGGTGGAAGTGGTAGCCGGAGGTGAGAGCGGAAGTATTGATCTACTTCTGTATAATATGGCGCTGAAGTGCTACTTTGCAATTGAATTGAAGACGGGCGCTTTCACTTCTCAGGATGTTGGTCAACTGAGCTTCTACGTGACGGCAGTAGACAAACTTATCAAGAAAAAGTATGACAACCCTACGGTGGGCATTATTATCTGCAAGGAGATAAACAAGGTGAAGGCACAGTGGACATTAGAGGGAATAAGAAAGCCTATTGGTATCTCGACATATACTGACAACTTGATACGACGGGTAGAAGAGCACTTAGATGCTTTGACGGAAGTGAAGAAAAAGAAATCGGATCTGGTTGATCCATGAGGATTACGTTTTAATTAGATGAATAGTTGCCGGTAAGCCTCAGCCTTCTTTTCCAACGGTAGTGGATATGCGCGGGAAGTGGAAGGCATGCGCCAGAAGCGTAGTGATGCTTTGTTGATTTCAATCCATCCGCCTACTGGCGGGACGATACAGCCAAAGGTCTGAGCTACTATTGTGCTGGCCTTTTCACCGGTGGTAACTAGGGTATAGCATTGAGGTATTTGAGACAGCAGGGCAGGGATATCCGTGGGTGTGACCACCTCTAGGAAAGCATCTGAAGCATTGTCCTTTAGGCGGCGAATCTCGAAGGCTGTATCGTAAAAGGCAAGGCCTTCTTTTGCACAAAAACGTCGGATTAAAACCTCGTTGAAAAGCTTCTTAGTTGGTATGCAGAAATGGTCTTTGTCATAGAAAAAAATCAAACCCATTATGCGCCAGAAATCATTAATCCAGTTAGGATAATAAAATGGCGTGCACCAACGGTGAGGTTGGGGCGGGAAACTACCTAAGAACAGGATGCGAGCGTTCTTGGGTAGGAAAGGAGGGAATGGATGCTTTTCAATAATCACTTTATACAAAGATAACCGGAAATATTGGTATCATCAAGTTCTTTATAGTACTGTTTTGGGGTAAAAAAGTCTGGCTTTGGGGATGTTGGAGATTTTGTAAAGGCCTGATTTCTGGTCTCTTCTGATGATTATACTCTTGGAGTTGCGGCTACCGAGTACTTTTACAAACTTCTTTTTGATGCGGGAAACGTTGGTATAAAAGACGGTTTTGGACTCTGCGCAGAGGGATTCAATTTTTTCTTCTCTAAGATCTGGGTCATCATAGTGGGATTCGTGTGAATAGGTGATACACAGTTCTTTCCAGTGAAGTACCAGATTATCTGAATGGATGCCTTCCGGGTGGGCAAGGAACAGGTTGTATAGTGTTCGCTCAATTGGGTTGAGGGAGATATTCATTGCTGTGGCGTTTGATTGCAAAACTATGTTTTGCGGATACAAGAAAAAAGCAATTACAAGCTTGTAATTGCTTGACTTTTATTATCAAATTTATATTGTATTACCGTATGATCTGTTTAACTTTGTAGAAGATATGTGATGTTATGGAAAATTATGCGGGCATACAGGCGCAAGTGGCTTGGTTACTGTTGTTTACGGGAACGGGAGAACTTCTGGAAGAGTCCGTTGAATCTGACTATTCAAGGATGTTGGAGGGGATGGAGGCGGCAGATTTGATTGCATTGATTGAGCTGGCGCAGAAGAGGCTGAATACTATCGCGATAGAGAATAGTCTGAACCTAACAAAACTCTTCATTGACAGAAATTATGATGTGCATTTGCAAAATGCTGAGGGAAAGGTGATTCCATTCCGTCCTCTTGTTAAGGCTCTTTTTATTCTGTTCCTTAAGCATCCTGAGGGTATTCTACTGAAACAGAGGGACTTGTTCACTGATGAGCTGGAGGGGATTTATGCGGTTATTTCTCCCAACGTTGCGGCTGAAGATAGGCGCAGGCGGGTGCAGAGGGTGATGAGTTTGGAGAGCAATTCGTATAGCGAGAATGCCTCCACTCTGAATGCCACTTTGGACCGGATTATGCCGCCAGGAACTGCGGAAGAGTATAAAATTCAGGGGAATAACGGTTATCCAAGAAAGATTCATCTGAGTCCTTTGTTGGTACAGTGGGAATCACGGTAATTTTTCCTTAACTTTACAAAAATTGACGTTATGAAAAGACTCGCACTTACAATTCTTTTAGTTTTCACGATGGTTTGGCAGAGCGTACAGGCGCAGCATACAGCCGGTCAAAATCCATCCACTAAGTCATTTACAATTCTAAAGCAGTTACCAATCACTTCTATCAAGAACCAGTGGCGCAGCGGAACCTGCTGGGATTATGGAACGCTGGGCTTCCTTGAGGCTGAGATACTTAGAAAGACAGGCAAGACGTATGACCTCTGTGAGATGTTTGTGGTGAACAAAGATTATATGGACAATGCAACGCACTATGTGAGAATGCACGGTTACAGCCAGATATCTGAGGGTGGCTCATGTGATGATGTGGTGGATGTGATCCGTAATCACGGCATCTGTCCGGAGAATGCGATGCCAGCACCGGGCTCACTTACAGGAGATACGCTGGCTAACTTCAGGGTTTTCTTCCCTGAGTTTGAGCGTGAGGTCATTAGTGCGGTATGGAGTAACGGTCCACGCGAACTTAATCGTTTTACTACGGAAGAGCAGGCGCCTCTGCGCAACAAGGAACCTAAGGCGCACTGGCAAGACAGCGTTCAGTCCGTGATTGAAAAGTACGTTGGCCGCTGCCCGGAAACCTTTGAGTACGAGGGCCGTACATGGACGCCTATGGAGTTTGCAGCGAGTCTTCAGTTGGATATGGATGACTATGTAAGCCTCACCAGCTACACGCATCACCCTTTCAATCAGTGGTTTGTAATTGAAGCGCCTTACAAGTGGCGCCTGAAGCCAAGCTATAATATCCCGATAGATGAACTCATGGCAGCATTGGATTATGCTCTGGATAAGGGCTTTACAGTTGCCTGGGGCGGAGATGTTTCCGGCAACTTCAACATTCAACCTGCAGTATCAGACCTACCGGACAGCCTGCTGAGTATCACCGGCCAATCTGCAGTTGCTGCAGATCCGCAGGCGCAAACCGCTCGTCTTCAGCAACTAAGACAGGAGCAGTGGGATGACTGGACCTTCACATACGATCACGTAATGCTCATCTACGGCAAAGCAGTTGACGAGAACGGCCGCCCGTTTTACCTTGTTAAGAACACCTGGGGCGAGATTGGCCCATACAAAGGAACCTGGTATATGTCAAGAGATTACATTGCTCTCAACACTACCTACATCTTCCTTAACCGCCACGCCCTCCCCAACAAACTCCAGAAAGCCGTAAAATAATTAACAATAAACATAACTGCTTATGAAAACGCACGCTCCGCACCATTCAAAAGAGTGCAATAAGTCTCTAGGGGAGTACTCTCCTCCTATCGCAGAGATTTTATCGATTCAAACAGAGAGTGTTATAGCAACATCAAACGGTTCCGGCGATATTCCGGGCATGCCTTGGGCAGGTTAAAAAAGGAGGTCATTATGAAAAAAATAACAAGATTGCTCATAGCATCATCATTGGTTGTCTTCCTCTTTTCATGTACAAAGCAGTCCTCACAAGGACTTGAGCCAGACGTGATTACACCGGATATTGGGGACAAAACTGCAAAAGTCACTATGGTTGCCCCGCCAGTCTCTTTTGCAGGAGAATCTAAATCCGCGATGGTTGTAAATGAATCTACCGGCCTCTCCTTTGTTTGGAGCGCTGGAGATAAGACCGGAGTTTATGCCGCTTCAACCGGTTTTGCCTGTTTCATCCTAACCGCAGGAACCGGAACCAGCAGTGCCACCTTTGACGGCGGGGGCTTTTCACTGACAGACGGACTCACATACTATTCCTTCTTCCCGTACGCAATGTCTGCAACTGAGAAGACCGCTATACCAGTGACTTACGCCTCTCAGAGCTTTACAGCAGACAACGATATGGTCTCCCCGATGACTAAAGACTATATGTACGCTTCTGCCGTAGCAACTGCAGCCGGAGCACATTTCAGCTACAATCACCTTGGCTCTTTTGTGAGGATGAAGTTGGGACTTCCGGCTTCTACACCTATCAACACTGTGGATATTGTGCCAATGTACAGCGAGATTACTCAGACTGCAACAGTGGATGCAACTGCCGCCGTAAACCCTATGACTCAGGCCACTACAACCCCTTGTATGACCCTGAGCGCTACTCTTGGTGATGGAATCCCGGTTCCTTCCGGAGGAATCTTAACTCTCTGGGCAGCAATGGCTCCACAAAACTTCTCCACAGATTCCTGGGCCATTGTAGCTCATAATGGTTCGAATATTTACTCTGCTCGTGTGGATGGCAAGAACCTCTTAGCAGGCAAGGCGTACAAGATTGAGGCAACGGCGCTTAGTGAGAATTCGGCTCCGGCACATGGAATTACTGTAACTGGTGGTGCTGCGAATAATTTTGGTATGGGTCTAGGTCAATTCTCTGCTATCACTTGGCTCGGCGGAAATGACTATGCCGTTGTTCACGATAAGGAAAAGGGTGGCGGCATTGTTAAATTTAGCTTTTTAATTAATGATGACGGAACAATAAGTGATGGTAATTCCGATGGTTATAGCGATGTCACGATAGCCGTCCCTGCAGGTACTTCCGGCTCCGGAGTAACGGATATGGACAATGAAGGAATAGCTCTCTTCAATAGCAAACTCTATGTAACAGCAGAGGCAGATCAGTCTATTAGAGAGTACGATAAGACAGGTGCGGCAACTGGTAACTCATTTACGGTTCCTGCAGATATGGCTGTTGGAAAAATAACTGCAAATGCTGGATTTGAGGCTTTTACATACAGTGCTGCAACTCACCGCTTTTGGACCACTACAGAAGCTCCGTTGCTGAAGGACAACTCCATTCCAAGGTTACATAGACTTCAGAGTTTCAACGAGTCCTTTGCACCGGCAGAAAGATATCTCTATCAGATGGATACCCCCGCATACTCCAGTGCCGGAGCTTATCAGTATGTTTATGGAATCTCTGCTATGGCTGCCTTGGATGACGGCCGCCTAATCATCTTGGAGAGAGAGGTGAAAGTTGTTGCTTATCCCCCAACTGCCAATGGCGTTGCAAAACTCTATGTTGTTGATCCAGTACATGATACGGCTGGAATATTACGTAAAAAGTTGCTTGCAACTATTCTTACTGAAGGAGAAAATCTTGCAAACTATGAGGGAATGTGCTTGGGGCCTACATTGAGTGACGGTAGCCGTTGCTTGATATTAATCTCGGATACCCAGGGAAGTTCATTGATTAAGGAAATCCTCCAGGTAGTGAAAATCAAATAAAGAGAGACCCTATAATATTTGAAACAAGCCGGCAGCTGCATCCCAGTTGCCGGTTTATTTGCTACATTTGCACAAGCCTGATTGTAGGGAATCAAACCGTGGATGGATAAATTTAAGAGAATGAAAAGTAAGTTATTGGTTTTGGGGTTGTGCTTGATGCTTGCGGCAGGGGCATATAGTGAGCCGGTTGCAAGGGGTGTCGGTGTGAGTGGTGCCGGTTTGCGCTATGCTCAGACGGATAGTTTGGAGACGGGGGCGTTTGTGTTACTGAAAGTGGAGGTACCTACAGGCAAGAGAATTGTTGGAGTTTTGTTGACGTCAACGATGGGAGAGATACGTTACTATGATGAGAGTGATAATGGGGAGGATATAATAGTAGGAGAACGTTATTGGGCGATTAACGAAAAAGAGTGGGCTGTGGGTAGGGTTGTTAAAGATAATACTCAAGAAAACACGTATCAACCAACGGTGATTATGAGCACAGATGGGGAGCCGTTGGAGGCAGTATTGATGTTACCTGAGCAAGATCTTACAGGTAGCGATGTTGTAGTTATTCTGATTACTGCGGAAAACATTGAGGATAAGTATGGTAATATAGTAGAGGGTCCAGTATATTACAGTTCAAAGATTGCAGGAGAGAAGTTGGAGCCCGGTGGTGTTTACATTTGGGAGACTCAGCCTGTACGTATGGAAGACTTAGATAATAATCTGAATATAACCCCGTTATACCAAACCAATATCACTTCACAGGTTGGAAGCGGGGAGTATTCCGGCATCACTTATATCTCAGGAAATCAGTATGCAGTAGTTCACGATAAACTCAACGGCGGCGGCCTAACTCTCTTTGATATACCGCTTTATCCCGATGGCTCTGTTGGCCGCATAAGCAAGAGCGTGCCTGCAGGAACCTCAGAATCAGCGGTTTCCTCTAGAGATAATGAGGGAGTAGCATACGTGAACGGCAAGCTCTTTATCTCTGCGGAGGCAGACCAGTCCATAAGGGAGTACACCCTTCAGGGCAAGGAAACGGGCAGAGCTCTGGATGTTCCGTCAGACCTTAAAAGTGACAAGATTCAGGGCAATGCCGGCTTTGAGGCCCTAACGTACAACGCTAAAACTGAGTGCTTTTGGACGGTGACAGAGAAACCGCTGCTGGCAGATGAAGAGACTTTTTTAGGTCTGCTCCGTTTGCAGAGTTTTGGAAAGAACCTTAAACCGGCTGGTAGGGCCTTATATTTGATGGACAACCCAAATAAGTCTGAAGATGAGGTCCGTTTGGCATACGCATACGTTCACGGAGTTCCGGCTTTGGCTGCGTTGGATGACGGCCGTCTGATTGTTCTTGAGCGTGAAGTCTATGTGCCCAATGGGAATGTTCTAATTAAAGCCTTAGGAGCTCGGACTTGGACAAAGCTCTATCTGGTTGATCCCGTGAATGATAAGTCCGGCATCTTACGTAAAAGCCTCCTTACATCCTTCATAACCAGCTCTTTGAACTTGGCAAACTTTGAGGGAATGTGCCTTGGACCAACACTGGAAGACGGCAGCCAGGTTCTGATTCTGATAGCAGACTCCCAAAACGGCTCCGGCGGCCTTACTAAAGAGTACATTAAAATTCTGCTAATCAAATAGGGCTTTTCATTTTGGAGCATATTTGTTAAATTTGTTGGTTGAGTGTAAAATTTGACAATATGCAGTTAATACTTTTATCAGGCGGATCGGGAAAGAGGCTTTGGCCCCTCTCCAACAATGCCCGCAGCAAGCAGTTTTTGCCGGTTCTTGCTTCTCCCAACGGGGGAAAGGAATCTATGATTCAGAGGCTTGTAAGGCAGATTTACTCATCCGGCCTGAATGCAGATATAACCATTGCAACCAACACCGGTCAGAGGGACAGCATCATATCCCAACTTGGAGAGAAGGTGAAGATTGTGCTGGAACCTGAGCGCAGAGACACTTTTCCTGCAATTGCACTCTCTACCATCTTTCTCGCGATGGAGAAGAAGTGCCCTGAGGATGAGGTTGTTGTTGTAATGCCGTGCGATGCCTATACAGAGGAGGGTTACTTTGAGGTGATTGGCCGCATGGCTGAGGCGGTTAACCAAAATGCTGCAGATCTGGTACTTATGGGAATTGCTCCAACCGCTCCGAGTGAAAAGTATGGTTACATTGTTCCTGAGACTTCCGTTCCCGGTAATGGCCAATGGATTGCAGTTAAGCGCTTTGCAGAGAAGCCGAGTGCAGAGAAGGCGGCGGAACTCATAAAGGAACACGCTATGTGGAACGGCGGAGTTTTTGCCTTCCGCTTGGGATACATGGAGGAGGTTGTTGGCAAGTACATAAACGCTTCATCATTTGATGAAGTGGTTAACCGTTACAGCGAACTCCCTGCCATAAGCTTTGATTATGAGGTTGTTGAGAAGGCAAAATCTGTGGCCGTTGTTTGCTATGACGGCCTGTGGAAAGACCTCGGAACCTGGAATACTCTCTGTGAAGAACTTCCTGAGTCTTACTTTGGAAAGGTTGTGGCCGGAGAAGGCAATGTTAACGTTCATGCAATTAACGAGTTGAACATCCCGATGTTTGTATCCGGACTCAAAGATACCGTTGTTGCAGCATCTCCGGACGGCATTATGGTAAGCGGAAAGGCTGAGAGCGAGAAGATAAAAGACTACGCAGACCAGCTGATTACCAGGCCAATGTACGAAGAGCGCCGCTGGGGAACCTACAAAGTTCTGGACGCCGTTACATACAAAGACGGACGCGAATCTCTGACCAAGACTATCACCCTAAATCCCGGAAAACACATCAGTTACCAGGTTCATCATCACAGAAAAGAGGTGTGGACTGTTGTTGAAGGAGAGGGCGAATTTGTACTGGACGGAGAGCGCAGAACCGTCCATCCGGATGACGTTTTGGTAATTCCGGTAGGACATTTCCATGCTATTAAGGCTGGCGCTAAACCGCTTACATTCATAGAGGTACAGATTGGTTCACCTCTTATAGAAGAAGATATTGACAGATTTGACTACCAGTGGTAATAGAGAAACAGTAGCAAAGTGAGTTACAGGAAGAAGGCATCCAAGGTTTTTTATAAGCAGGCGGGAACAGTTTTTCTTGCCCTCTTCATCCTTGGTGGTATTGCTTTATGCTTCTCTGTAAAAGAATATACCGCCAACGCCTACCTTTCCTTCTACCCTGAAACTCCTAAAGCTCAGGTGGTGGATTCCTGTATGGCGGATGCGGTTAAATTCTTGAGGCAGAGGCATATAATTAAGGGTGCGGCAATCAGTGCAATGAAGGGAGACTTTGACAGTCTGCTGCTGGAGTCAATCTCAAACCCTGCTTCTCCTGTGCACAAACGTCTTAGGGGCTGGCATCACTCACAGAGTACCCGTGCAATGATTAAGTTGCTGGTAATGAAGCGTGAAGACGGTCTTAGACTCAACTACTTCACCTACGATTCTCTCTCCACTGTTTCTACGGTCAACTATCTTGTCAGCATGCTCAAGGAGAAAAGCCGTGAGTATGAGTCTGTTGGCGTAAAAATGAAACTCACCGCCACAAAGTACAAGGCTACAGTTCCTTGGAGATTGCTGATTGCCTATAGAGTATTGCTCTTCCTTCTGCTATTCTTAACCTTTTTGCTGGCAAAGATTGTCTTCAGTTTTATCTATAAACAGAGAGGATTCGTTAGTAGAAAGAAAGCAGAGAAAACGTTGGGTTTCAAGATCTTTGGTACAATAGGGGAACCGTCTACCTTCAAAGATAAGTATCTGAATGCAGAGCGCTGGGCAGCCCAGAATGAATTCATTGCAGAGAAGATTGCAGCTGCTCTGGATGGGAGCAAGAAATTCATAAATGTGTTCAGCTTGTATGAGGGAACGTTGGAGAAACTGATGGAGAGCGGGTTCCTGAGGGAACTACGCAAGCGGTTTAAGTTCAGCGTTCTGGGAGGATTGGGTTCTGAAGGTTTGAACCCTGAGTCTCCGTCTTACAAGTTCCCGGATGCGGAGCGTTTGATTAAAGAGAGCGGAGATTGGCCTGTGGTTGTCATTCATCCGGCGCTCTCGTCAAGCAGTTTGCCGGCTCCGTTCTTAGAGAACGCTGCATTTAATCTTATGGTCACTGATGCCAAGGATGGATGGGATGAGTCCGCCTCTGCAATCCACTCATACGTACCTGGTTGCAACGTTGTGATGACCGGCCTTCCAATGAGCGAATGCCTTCCTGTGCAGCGCTCCAAGAGGAAATCTCTGAAGAGTTACCCTAAGGCAACGGAACGTTACTCTTTCCTTGTTCTGCTCACGGAGTGCTACACTAAGTTGCTTACAGAGAGAACGGTACGCTCTCTATATGAATCCTCTTCTCAGCAAGATACTTCAGAGGTTACAATGGAGGAACTGATGAATGTGGAATTAGATGGCTTCAGTTATAGGGTGCAACCTTTCCGTCAGCGTACGGAGAATGTGCTTGGGCATTTGAAAATCCGTGATGCATCGGAAGTAGCAGGAAACCTTTCAACAAAATTTGGTGGGGCGGACTTCCTGGTTGTGATGAAGGCGGGGTGCAAAGTCTCTGCAGGGTTCTTTGAAGATCTGGCTGCCGCAGCCGCATCGGGAGTAAAATGTATGCAATGCCACTTGGTGCAGGGAGAATCAAAGAAAGGCAGGCACCCAAAGGGCTATAAGAGGGTAAGAATGAGCGGACTAAGAGCACGCTACGGACTATCTGCAGAGCTGCAGCCAAGCGGTTTTGCCGTTGCAACAAAGTTGGCTCCTCAGATTCCTCTGCCAAAAGAGAACTTTTTCATAGACTACCTAAACAATACATACGTTTTCTTTTTGTAAATTCGCAAGGTTATGGAGAAGAAAGATTACAATACTACGAGAGAAAAACTCATTATGCCTGAGTACGGTAGGCATGTTCAGGATATGATTGACTATGTGTGCAATATTCCTGATAAAGAGAAGCGTAACGAGCAGATTCAGGCGGTGGTGGCCGTTATGGGAACTTTGAATCCGCAGCTGAGAGATGTTGTGGATTTTAGACATAAACTGTGGGATCATATTCAGATAATCTCTGATTTTAAGATAGATATAGACTCCCCGTATCCGCTGCCTACGCGTGAGAGCACTAAGGTTAAGCCGGAGCCTATTCCGCTGGAGACTGAGCCTATAAGGGCCTCTTGCTACGGACGTAATATTCAGAATATGATTGACTTGATTGCAGACCGTCCGGACGATGAGGTTAAGAAGCACATGATTAAGGTGATTGGTTCCTATATGAAGCAGCAGTACCTTATCTGGAACAAGGATTCCGTTGCGGAAGAGACTATCTTTGAGGATATTAAGCGTCTTAGCGGCGGCCGTCTGGTAGTGCCTGAGGATGTGCATATTGGAGGCGGCGTGGCAGATGCTACAACACGTAAGCCGCACATGATGCAGGTTCAGCCAAGCGGCACAACCGGTGTGAATCAGCAGCGTAATCAGCAGTTTAACAACAAGAAGAAGCAGAACCACAAGAACTGGAAGAACAATAACAAGCAGCAGTAATGGCTAAGAGTAAGAAGAAACAAAAGGAAGAAGATAAGATAATTGCAGAGCAGGAGATGGCTGCCCCGGAGAAGCGTGAGGGGCTTTACCTTATCTGCGGACTGGTGGCGCTGGCCATTGCGGTCTACACCTTAATTGCATTAATCTCCTATGTCTTCACCTGGGCTCATGATCAGAGCAGCTTTGCCGGCAACGAGATTTTCAACTCCATCACAACCGTGGAGAACGGCGGTGGAAAGATTGGTCTCTGGTGGGCAAACCTCCTCATTTCCAAACTCTTTGGTCTGGGTGCCTTTATCATCCCGTTCTTTTTCTTTGGCGTGGCTTTGGTATGCCTTAAGATTAAAAAGGTGCGCCTGCTGCGTCTTTTCTTCATCACCATATTCGGTTGCATACTCATTTCCGTATTCTTCTCATTTATATTCTCTTTCACCCGTTTTGACCGTTGGTTCGGAAGCGGCGCGGGCGGCTCTTACGGCTACTATGTGAACCAGTTCTTGAAGACAATGATTGGTTCCGCCGGCACGGGGGCCATTCTTATCATCGCGATAATTGGCTGGTGCATAATCATTAACAAGAGCCTTATCCGCAAAATAAGCGGCGGTATCACTGCTGTGGGCAACAAGGTTATGGAGGTTGGCAAGGGGAACGAACTTGCGGGAGACCTTGAGGGTGAGGAAGTTGACGGTGACGAGGATGAGAACGGAGACCTTGATGATGACGAAGAGCCGGAAGAGTTGAACTTTGATGACGAGCCTAACCAGAAGTTGGATCCGGTTATATCAGTAGTGGAAGAACTTGCCCCAGAGGTTACTGCAGCGGGTGCAGATGTGGCTCTGGAGGTTAAGGAAGTTGAGGGAGAGGGGAACGAACTCCTTGGCGAGTATACTGAGGAGGAACTTCAGAAGACCTTTGATCCTCGCCTGGAACTCTCTCATTACGAAGCTCCTACGCTGGATCTATTGGAATCATATAAAGACAAGTGGTACGAGGTTTCCAGAGATGAGATGGAGCGTAATAAGAACAAAATTGTTCATACGCTTGGCAACTATAAAATTGGCGTAACCAAGGTGTCTGCTGTAAAAGGCCCAACAGTAACACTTTACGAGGTTGTGCCAGCTCCGGGAATTCGCGTCTCTCAGATTAAACGTCTGGAGGAGGACATTCAGCTTTCACTGGCTGCAAAGGGTGTGAGAGTGGTTACGCTACCGGGCACCAATTCCGTTGGTATTGAGGTGGCTAACGACCGTCCGAGCGTTGTCTCAATGCAGTCTTGCCTTGAGTACCTGCAGACAAAGATGAAAGAACCGGGCTCAAAGGAGAGTGGCTATGCACTTCCTATCGCGATAGGAAAAACCATATCAAACGAGGTATTCACTTTTGACCTTGCAAAGACTCCGCACCTTCTGATTGCAGGTGCTACCGGTCAGGGTAAGTCTGTGGGACTGAACGCTTTAGTCTCCTCTATCCTTTACACTAAGCATCCGTCTGAGGTGAAGTTTGTGCTGGTAGATCCTAAGAGGGTTGAGCTGAGTCTTTACTCCCGTCTGAGCAAGCATTTCCTTGCCTGTCTGCCGGATACGGAAGACAAGGAGCAGCCGGTTATTACAGATACGGCCAAGGTTGTACGTACTCTCAAGTCTCTCTGCGTGGAGATGGATAACCGTTACAAACTCCTTGAGAGTGCGCGTGTTAGAAATATTAAGGAGTACAATGAGAAGTTTCTGGAGCGTAAGTTGAATCCGGGCAAGGGTCACCGCTTCCTGCCTTATATTGTTCTGATTATTGACGAGTATGCAGACCTTATGATTACCGCGGGCAAGGATGCTGAGATTCCAATCACACGTCTTGCTCAACTTGCCAGAGCCATTGGTATTCACCTGGTTATAGCAACCCAGAGACCTACAACCACGGTCATCACCGGTAACATCAAGGCCAACTTCCCTGCAAGAATTGCCTTCTACGTCCGTTCAAGCATTGACTCCCGCACCATACTTGATGAAAGCGGTGCAAATCAGCTGATTGGACGCGGAGATATGCTCTACGCCACCGGAAGCGAGGTGACCAGAGTTCAGTGTGCACTCATAGAAACCAAAGAGATAGATAGAATTGTTGAGTTCATTTCAAGTCAGGTAGGTTACTCTACGGCACTATATTTGCCGGAACCACCTGAGGAGGATGAAGGCTCGGCGGACGTACCTTTCAAGGTAGCCATCGGGGAGACAAATCTCACCAGAAGAGATGAGTACTTTGACGATGCAGCCCGCCTGATTGTTGCAGCCGGTAGCGGTTCTGCTTCCTTCATACAGAGGAAGATGAACCTGGGTTACAACAGGGCCTCCAAACTCATAGACCAGTTGGAGAAGGCCGGAATTGTTGGGCCGGCAGATGGTGCAAAACCGCGCCAAGCCCTTATCCCGGACCTCCTTTCTCTGGACGATAAACTTGAAGAGATTAAACAACAATACGGTAAATGAGACGTCTTTGGCTTTTTGCACTGACCCTGTTTTTTTCATTTTGCTCCGCGATGGGGCAAGGAGAGCAGCTTTTTCAGCAGGCCTCTGATTATATCTTTTCCGCCCGCAAAATCTCTTTTGTTATGACCACAACCGTTAAGGGCAAGGAGTATCAAAGCAGGGGATTTATTGTGGCGTTGCCGGAGCGGGGATACCTTAAGATTGAGGGAGTTTCAGAGTTTCAGTACACACCTTCTCTCATCTCCTATTATGATCAGAAGAACAATGAGATAGTGATTCAGCCACGCAAGAGCACATCCGCTTCTCTCTCTGAGAATCCTTTCTCAATTCTCTCACGTTCAGCAAAAGGGGTGAACGTTACTGCTCCCGTGGTGAAGAAGGTAGAGGGCAAGGCCTGCGGCGTTATTACCGTAACGCCCAAAGGGAAAGCCTATTACAAGAGCGCAGATGTTTATGTTGATGCGGTCTCTGCTGCCGTGAAGGTTGAACGTATTGATGTAACTCTCAAGAACGGGGACTCTTACACAATAAGCATTACTGCTGCCTCTGCACCGGATGCCTCAAAGGTATCAGATTACCAGTTGCTTCCATCCAACTATCCAGGAGCTCAGATTACAGATCTCCGCTAACCCGTGCAACGTTAGAGCAACTGGGATTTTTTTGCAAAGACCTCCAGGATGGAGCCGTAGGTGTTGGCCAATCTGTAGTCCAGATCCTCCGGGGTAACCCACTCGCACTTCTCTATTCCCTCCTCGGTCTGCGGAGTGGCCTCAGGCCTTCCCTCTACTTTCATAAGATACCAGGAGGTGCTCTTTACAAACGGCTCACCTTCCAGACGGTACGTGTGATGAGTGGTGCAGATGAACTCCAGCGGCTCGGCATCTATGCCTACCTCCTCCAAGACCTCTCTGTGTGCTGTTACCATGATATCCTCTCCTGGCTCCTGCTTTCCTTTTGGAAGGTCCCAAATGCCGTTGCGGTAAATCATGAGGCTGTCTCCTAAGTTGTTGGTTATAAGCCCTCCGCCGGCGTTAATCTGATGCACCTTTGCAAAAATCTGGTTGAAGAGTTCCTGCTCCGGTGTGTTTTCCGCCACAATCACAAGATTCCGGATTGAAGGGTTCTTTTCCATCATAAATGGAATCTCTGAAAGTTCATATCCTTCAGAGGGATGCAGCAGCATCACGTCTTGTGGAAGAGTGTTCAGTTCCTCTTCCGTGCATATAGTGAGAGTCCTGTTTTTAAAGTAAATTCTCTGCATTGTAAAAAAGGTTCTGTGAGTGAACCTATCGCGGAGCAAAAATAGTTAAAAAGAGAAGAATGTTCAATCTATTTCTTATCTTTGAATTATGGAAAACGTAGAAAAGATTATAGCACAGCAGCTGCTAAGTGTAAAAGCTGTTAAACTGGATGCTGAGAATCCTTTTACATGGGCATCCGGATGGAAATCTCCAATATATTGCGACAACCGCAAACTGCTCACATATCCTGCTGAGCGTAAGCGTGTTACAGAGGCTTTTGTGGAGGTTATAAAGAATAATTTTAAGGATGTTGATATGATTGCCGGCGTTGCTACCGGTGCTATTGCATGGGGAGTTATGGTGGCTGAGGCTTTGGGTAAACCGTTCGTTTACGTAAGACCAAAACCAAAAGATCACGGAACTCAGTCTCAGGTTGAGGGTACAATTGAGCGTAATACTCGCGTTGTGGTTGTGGAGGATCTGATCTCCACCGGCGCAAGTTCACTCTCCTGCTGCAGCGCTCTGCGTAAGGCAGATGCCGTTATCTTGGGAATGGTTGCAATCTTCTCATACAACTTCCCGCTCTCCAGAAGGGAGTTTGAGTATGCAAACATAGAGCTCCACACTCTCTGCCAGTATGATAGTTTGCTGGAAGAGGCTGTAAATGAGAACTATATTGATAAGAAATATTTAGAGGTCCTTAAGGAGTGGAGGATGAATCCTTCTACCTGGAAGGGCGTAGGAGTGTAATATGTTAGAGAAATTTGAAGGCAAAGAGGTTGATTTTCAGGCGCCCTCATACGCGCTCTTCAACAACTTCTCTGATCTGACTCTTTTTAAGGAGAGAATCCCTGCGGAGTATAGAGACAAAGTTGTTCTTACAAAGGATAGCGTCTCTGGTGAGTACAACGGTATGAACCTGACTCTTAAGGTAGTGGAGCGCATCCCTTACTCCAGGGTGGTGATGAAGCCGGAGGGTTTCCCTATGGATTTCTCTCTTGTTTTCAACCTTGCAGACAACGGAGTTAATGCAAGCAAGATGAAGATTGCTGTTGAGGCTGAAATGAACTTCTTTACTAAACAGTTGATGGGGCGTAAGATACAGGAATTGGTAGATAAGATTTCTGATAATCTGGGGTCCTATGTATAAAAATCAGATTCCAAGACTTGAGCTTAAAGACGTATCCGGCTCTGAGGGTATCTCCTTTGTAGAGAAGGACTTTGCCATAGGCAATGAGATTACCATTCTCAAAACCGAACACGGAAAACCGTTCCACTGCGGAGCGGGCGTGGTGGTTGTCTGTCTTAGCGGCGTCTTGGAAATCTCCATAGATTTAACCCCTTACAAGATCTCCCGTAACCAGGTTCTTGTGATAATGCCGGACCAGATTTTCACCGTCCACAACGTGAGTGAAGATTACAGGGCCCTCTACATCTTGGCCTCCAAAGGCTTTGCAAATGAGATGCTTCCGCAGATAAGCCATCTTACTTTCATACTCTATCTCAAGGGCAACCCGGTGCTCAACCTTACGGAGAGCAACATAACCGTTCTGCAGGAGTACATAGATATTTTGAGCCGCAAGGCGGAGATGAAGGACACCCCTTACCGCAGGGAAATAATTCGCCATATCGCGATGGCTGTTGTGTATGAGGCTTACAGAATGCTGGAAGAGAACCACATACCTGATGTGGCCCTTAGCGGCAAGGAGCGCATCTTTAGGGATTTTCTTGCATTGGTCAAAGATAACTACAAGAAAGATAAGACTATAGCGCCTTACGCCAAACGTCTTTGTATCTCCACAAAATACCTCTCTCTGCTTACCAAGGAACTGAGCGGCAAGACGGCTTCCTACTGGATTGACCAGTACGTTATGCTGGAGGCTCGTTCTCTACTCTCTTCTACTAACCTTACAATCAAGCAGATAGCCTTTGAATTGGGCTTTTCCAGCCAATCTTTCTTTGGTAAATACTTCAGCCGTATGGAGGGTGTCTCTCCTAAAAAATTCCGCAGCAGATGAATGCGGATTTCTGCAATCTTGTAAGAGAGTCTCTGCCTGAAGATGCAGCAGAGCGATTGCTTTGTGCGTTGCAGGGGCAGTCAGGAGAGCCCGCACCCACAATAAGAATTAATCCGTTTAAAAAGGTTTTTGATGAGAAATGCTCTTTGGAAGTGTTGGAGGGAGCTGAGAAGTTGTGGTGTGACGGAGCATTCAAACTTGCTGAGCGTCCGGACTTTACGCTGGATCCTTCTTTCCATGCGGGAGCGTACTATGTGCAGGATTCTTCAAGTATGTTTCCGTACCTTATTGCAGATGAGATAGATTCCGCATTGGGAGAGAGCGGCGTGCTGTTGGATTTATGTGCAGCACCGGGAGGAAAGAGCACTCATCTCTTATCTCTCTTTGCAAAAGAAGGGCGCATAATTCTCTCAAACGAGGCAGTCCCTAAACGTATTCCGGCTCTTACGGATAACCTTGCAAAATGGGGCGTTTCCCGCCTAATTGCTACAAACAGAGATCCTAAGAATCTCGGCCGTTTGGAGGGACTCTTTGACGTTATACTTGCAGATGTTCCCTGCTCCGGAGAGGGTATGTTTATGCGCAGCTCAGATGCCTTGAATGACTGGAGTTTACGTACGGTTGAGGAGTGCGCCGTAAGGCAGCGTTCAATAATCTCAGATATATGGCCTTCACTCAAAGAGGGCGGCCTGCTTGTTTACTCCACCTGCACATACAACCACAAGGAAAACTCAGATAACGTCCGTTACATCATAGAAGAACTAGGGGCAGAGTATGTTCCTGTAGATAAAGTCCTTGCAGCCGTTCCGGGATTGCTGAAACTGGATTATGGTTACCAGTTCGCCCTGGGTAGCGTTATGGGTGAGGGGCAGTTCTTTGCAGTGCTAAAGAAACGCTCCGGCGGTTCATCAAATAAAGCTTTCAAAAGTAAAATATCCCTTAAAGAACTGAATGCAAAGATAATTGATAATCAGAAGGATGCTGGGCAGTTGTTCTTCTTTGATAAGGCAGATGAGACTATTTATATGATGCCTTCAGATGTGGCGGAGAGGATGATATCTATCGGGGAAGCTATTGAAGGTGGGGAAGGTATTGGGCGCTATGTGAAAATGATAGGGTGCAAAGTTGGAACGGTAAAGGCGGGCAAGGTTATACCTGATGCAGATTTTGCACTCAGTGCAGAGCTTCAAAAAGGTCATACAGAGATAAAGTTTGAAGAGTTGAGGGCTTCTTTGCAGTTCTCTGCTGCTGAGGTAGATAGGGCAGTGGCACTGCGGTTTTTGGCAAGAGAAAACATAACCCCGCATCCTAGTTGGAAGCAGGGTTACGTTCTACTTTGTTACAAGGGTCTTGGACTTGGGTTTGTCAATAACCTGGGTAACCGTTGCAACAATCTTTATCCGCAAGAGCGCAGAATCAGAAAACGCCTTTAGAACATGTAGTCCCAGGCAGGGAGCATTACAGGTTTCTGACCGAGGGCTTTGATTGCCTTCTTTCCCAGGTACTTGCGGTTGATGACCATACGGAACATGTACTCGTCAAACCACTTGTCTGTAAAGATGAGATAACCGCCCTTGCCGGCATTCGGTCCCCAGCTGTTCTCAAACTTCCACTTGGTTGGAACAT
This sequence comes from Bacteroidales bacterium, assembly GCA_017618115.1. Lineage (GTDB taxonomy): Bacteria > Bacteroidota > Bacteroidia > Bacteroidales > UBA932 > Egerieousia. The sequence goes on from JAFZUX010000006.1 coordinate 36,325, forward strand.
CGTTATCATCTGTATCACAGGCAACTATAAGCATTGCGTGAGATGAGCCGCTCTGGCGGGTGAGGATTCTGGCCTTCTTGTCCATTGTGAGATCTACTCCAAAGAGTTGTCCAAGATTGTACATTCCAGGGTCCAGGTATCCAACGCCGGATGCTGTATTTGACTGTTTTCCAACATCGCAGGAAGCATACATAGGCTCGCCGTTCTTAATGGAAGCGAGTGCTGCCTCTTTTATGTCCTCGTTAGGAAGGTTGAGGTATTTCCAGTTAACGCCCTCGTAAGTGTTGCGGTACAGATCAATCTCATAGATTTTGTAGTACTCGCGGGTAGGGTCGTTCATTATCATCACATAATCATCTGCATTGTAATCTGCAGGAACTATGCCTTTGTAAAATTCTATAGGCGTGGTCTTTACGCTCTGTACCTTTCCGTCTGCATCTCTGAACTTCCAGGTGAACTCTGTAGGTGGTTCTCCAAGGCAGATTGCAAGAACTCTGTAAACGTCCTTAAGAGTTCTCATCTTAATCTTCTGAGCTCTCTGATAGAAGTCTCCCATCTCTCCGCTGTAATTCTCATACCTCATTTTCTCATAGAGTTCACGTACCTCATAGCCGCCTTTTCTGAGTATCTCCTTAAGGAGAGCGTTCATCTGGCTTGTGTTGTTGGAGTGCTCTGTCTCAGGCATAATCTCTGCCGGAACAACGCCGTATTTATCTCCAATGTTTAGGAAGAGGTTCCACACTCCGCCGTCTCCGATAGGGTTCTGGAAGAGGTTGTCTACTGCTCTCTCTCCGAACGGTTTAGATGCGGTGTTGATTACTGCCTCAAGGAAGAGATTGCTCTTTTCCAGCATATCCCAGAAGAAGCTGTAGTTGTGTGAGAAATCAAAACTCTTAACGTTGTATTTCTTCATAACTGCAGGACGGAGGAAGTTCATTGAGGTGAACATCCAGCAACGGCCGGAGCTCTTCTGGTCTGTAATTCCCTTAACGTCAGTGTTGTACTTGAAGAAGTCATCTGCATTCTGAGCTACTGAAGCGTCGTATGCCAAGCCTTTGAGGCCTTTGTTTGCTACTACAATGTTGTGGATTGTTTTAGCGTAGCCGTCATTTACAAAGCTGTCTTTTAGCTCTTTAAGTTGCTTCTCTCCAAGAGTCTGAGCCATAAGTGCAGAAACTGAGAGGATTGCCATTGAAAAAAGGATTAATCTTTTCATATTATAGTTGTTGTTTGTTATCCGCAGTGGAAGTAACGTTTAACCATCTGAAGCATCTCCTGAGGGCGGTTTTCAATCTCTCTGCGGAGTGAGCCGTCTCTGTAAGATTTTAACTGTGAGATGATTCCGTCAATCATATTTGGAGAGAAGACTCCTTCTCTCTCGTAATACTCTCTCTGTTTTGCAAGGCAGTCTGCACTGGCCTGGCAGCTATCAGGAAGTTGCTCAAGGTGAGCCACTTTGTCTGCGTGTTCCGCATCGTGAATATTGACGTTCACGTACTTATCCTCTGCAATCTTAAGTGCCTCGTCTCCCATCTCTATTCCAATTCTGCAGGCTACGCAAAGTGCTGCTATTAACTGATATACGTCTGCGCTGCCGTCCGGTGAACGCATCTCAACGGTCTGCTTCTGTGTGGTGTCAATACCGGATGGTTTCTCCAGCGGGTTGGCAATGCAGGACATATCTCCGCCTGCAGTCCATCCCAGCGGAACTCTTACCAGTACGGAACGGTTGCGGTCTCCCCAGCAAACGTTTGTAGGTGCCTCCTGGTGAGGAACTAAGCGGAAGTATGATGTTGGAACTTTGTTTCCGAATGCGGTAATGGAAGGAGCAAGAACCATCATTCCTGCAATGGCTTTGCGGGCGGTAGGGCTGAGCACTCCGTTTTCTATCATCTGGCTCTTGCCGTCCTTGCTTATCTTCATGTGGATATGCAATCCGCTGCCTGCTTTGCCGGAGGTAATCTTTGGTGCAAAGGTTACGTCATAACCCAACTTGTGGCCCAGGTTACGGATAATCCACTTTGCCAGAGTAAGCTGATCTGCAGCATCTTCTGCGTTTGTTGGGAGGAACTCAATCTCGTTCTGCTCGTAGATTTTTCCGTTGAGCGTGAAGTTGCCAACCTCTGAGTGGCCGTACTTAATCTGGCCGCCGGCCTGTGCAATGTAGTGCATGCACTGGGTGCGGAACTGGTTGAACTTTGCAAACGGGCCGCTCTCATGGTAACCTCTCTGGTCTGTTGCGGGGAAAAGTTTCTCATCCTCTGCAATTACGTAGTACTCAAGCTCTCCCATTGCCATAAACTCGCAGCCTGTCTTCTCTTTGAAGCTCTTGCAGGCTTTGCGGAGCGTCTGGTCCGGTGCAGATTCCAGCGGCTCGCCGTCCTTGTTGAAGAAGGAGCAGAGCATGGTAACGGTAGGAATCTCTGCAAATGGATCTATGAATGCTGTGCTGAATCTTGGTATTACGTAAAGGTCTGAACTTGAAGCCTCTATGAACTTAAACAGTGAGGATCCGTCCACTCTTTCTCCGCAGGAGAGAATGGTGTTGAGATACTCCTCATCACTTATTACAAAGTTCAGGGTCTTTAGTCTGCCGTCTCCGGCAGGGTACATGAAGTTCACCATCTGAATCCTCTCAGTCTTAATGAACTCTATGATATCTTTTTTTGTGAAATCGGACGGCCTCTTCTGAAGGAAGGAGACAATCCTATTCGGGTTCATGCTTATGACGTTATTCATAATAAAATATCTTAAATGATTAAAGTAAAAGGCTGCTTGCCGTTTCAATCTTTAACAAGATTTTGCAAACAACCTTTCAAAGATAATTGAAAATTTATCAAAATCAAATAACTGTAACTCTTATTTGGTGATGAACTTTTTATCTAAATAGGATTTAAACTGTTCCTTATAGTTGTACCCAATGGGTATCTGTTCATCTTCTCTTACCTTTTCTCCTAAAGAAAGAGGAGCGTTCATCAGAATTTTGCCGCGGGCTACTTCCTTAATTTTTTGGAGGTTAACAATATATGACTTATGAACTCTCATAAAAGCCTCTTTAGGAAGCCTCTCTTCTAATTTCTTCATACTCATCAGAACAACCAAAGGTCTTGCTTCTTTCTCCGTATGAATTTTTAGATACTCGCTCATACCTTCTACATATCTTATCTCTTTAATATTGAGGCGTACTACTTTGTAATCCATCTTAAGATAGAGCAAATCTTCTGTATTTGCTTTTTGCAAAAGTTCATACTGAGTTTTTACTTTTTGTGCGGCTCTTTGGAAATCCTCCAATCCGAACGGTTTCAGAAGATAATCTATGGCATCTACTTTATATCCCTCAATGGCATATTCCGAGTATGCAGTTGTGAAGACAACAAGAAGAGGCTTTGATAGTTGGCGTACAAAGTCTAAACCGTTAAGATCAGGCATGTTAATGTCTACAAAGATTGCATCTATGCTCTGCCTGTCAATTATATCTTTGGCATCCAATGCACTGTTGCAGGCAGATACCAGTTCCAGATAGGGAGTCTTCTCTATGTAAGAGACCAGCTGCCTTAAAGCCAGAGGTTCATCATCTATTGCAAGACACTTAATCATAAGTGTTTCAAAGTTACATTTAAAAGAGAATTATTCAAAATGTTAAAAGATACTTGAGGAGACAATCTCTTTGGTACTTGGCATTTGTGAAGGAATAGCGAGCTTGAATTCGTATGTGGTCTCATCCTCGTTAATCTCTATAGTACACTCCTCTCCGTAAAGAATGTTGAGTCTTTTTGTTGCGTTTTCAAGACCTATTCCGCCGTATCTTTCACTGTTGTTATTTCTCTTAGTGTTAAAACAACGGAATAAAATCTTATTATCTTCTACCTTTATAGAGGTCTCAATTATAGACTCTTGCTTGTATGATATCCCGTGCTTGAATGCATTCTCCAAGAAGGTTATAAAGAGCATAGGAGGAACTGTTGCTCCGCTATTGTCCTCTGTAAAATCCTCCACAACCTTTACGGTATCTTGGTAACGTATCTTCATTATATTCAGATAATCTCTGAGGAATTCAATCTCTTTATTCAAAAGGACGCCTTCATTCGGAGAATCGTAAAGAACGTGTCTCATAATTTTGGAAAGTTCTATGATTGTGCTCTTTGCCTTCTCCGGTTCTATATCTACCAGTGCGTGAATATTGTTGAGGGTGTTCATAAAGAAGTGCGGATTAATCTGGTGCTTCAGATATAGAAGCTGACTCTGCAGATTCTCGTTCTTGAGTTCCGCCATCTTTTCTGTATAACTGCGTGTTTTATAGAACCATTTGATAACAAGGTTAATGGCAATAAGCAGCAACGCAAGCGTTATCTTTCCAAAGGCCACATTATCTAATAACATAGGAGGTTTTGGAGGAGGAATCATTCCCTTGGCTTTTGGGGGTTGTCCTGCTCTGAACTCAGGCGGAGGTCCCATTGGAGGTTGCTCTCTATGTTGCTTTTGAGGGTGAGGCGGCGGAGTTTCCTGCAATTGATGCTGAGGCGGAGCGTCCAAGACCGACCCCTTCTTCAGTATGATATCGGTCCCTGGGTAAATAACCAGCACTATGACCAGTAGGCTAAAGTACAACCAGCGCTTGCCTTTTTTAAGAAAATACCTTGCAATCAGAAAGTTATGTACAAGAAAAAGAGCAAAAAACGGAAGCGTCATTTTCCAAACAGAAAACACTTTCTTCCACTCAAACACTTCGTTTGAATTGTCTGAGCGTATCATCATACTAATAGCCGGTGCTGCGAACACCACTGTCCACAGCACCAGATATATTAGGTTTTCTGAAAGCTTATTTCTTTTATCAGAACTCATATTCAATTTGTTTTACGGACGTCCGCCACCGCCGCCAGGAACTCCGCCGCCGCCAGGACCGCCGCCGTTGTAGTTAATAGTTGTAACCTGGCTGGAAAGAGAGATGGAAGAGACTGTGCTGCCGCCACTTACAGTTCCCTCAGAGTTGAGTCCCATAAAGTCCGTTCCGCCGGTTACGGTTACCGCAGACTTGAGTGTGTAGGTGCTGCCTTTGGTCATACCCGGAGCGGAGATAAGCATACAAGCTCCTGAGTATGTGCGAGGTACCCTGAATGACAATACATTGTTACCGCTTGCATTAACCAAAGAAATATAGGTGTTTGCGGTGAGGTTTGCATTGCCGTAGATAAGTGATGCCTGGTTGCTGCTTGTTGCCGGGGTAGATGTTCCGCCGCCCAATCCTACAAGAACTCCGCCGCTTATAGTGAAGGTGTTCTGATCGCAGTCAAATCCGTCTTCCGGAGCAGTTGTACCGGATGCAATAACGTTGCCTCCTGTAATTGTGAGAGTTCCGTTGGAGTCTATGCCGTCATTATTGGTTGCATAAGCATAAACGTTTCCGCCTGAAATCACAAGTTCTTTCTTTGCATTAAGAGCATCATCGTAGGTGTAAACCAGTACATTTCCGCCTGAGATGGTCATTATAGCTTTGCTCTCAATACCCTCGCTTCCTTCTCCTCCGGTTGCTCTCACCATTACTGTTCCTCCGCTTATGGTAAGGTTTCCGTCTGCCTTAATTCCCTTTGGAGAGGAGTCATAACTGCTATACTGATACTTCTTTCCGGTGGTTATAATCTTTATTGTTCCGCCGGAAATTGTAGCATCCAAATCTGTACTGATACCTTTTCCGCCAACTCCGGTACTCTTAATAAGGAGTTCGCCTTTGGTCATTTTAAAGATATCATCCGCCTTAATTCCTGCAGCTGCGGTAACGTCATTCTCACTGGAATCCCACTCTCCTCCGCCGCTGGTAAGAATAGTTGTGCGTCCGCCGTTAATCACTACAAGTGAGTCAGATGAGATACCCTTCTTTGCTGTTCCGCTTACACTTACGTTAAGCACTCCGCCCTCAACATAAACTCCGTCATTGGCCTTAAGTCCGTTGCCCTTGGCAGTTGTAACGTTTATTACATTGCCCGGACGGAATCTGAGGTAATCATCTGAACAGATGCCGTGCTTGTAATTACTTGTTACATTGAGCGTTCCGCTTCCGCTGAAGATTAACTGACCCTCGCTGAAGAGGCAAGCCTTCTGGTCTTCTCCATCTGGAGTAGTATATGAAGAGCCGTCTGTAAGAGTGTTGGTTCCGGATAGAACAACAAAGACACGCTTGCCGCTTTGAATGTTAATAGGTGCTCCGTCTGTATTGTTTAAAGTCAGTGAGTTAAGTGTGAGCTTGAACTTCTTCTCACTGTAAATTTTAAACTGTCCGTCTGTGGATGTGCCACTTAGAACGTATGCTACTTTTTTGGCAGTAGAGTTGACTGTAACTTTTGCTCCGTTTTGAGTGATCTCAACTCCCGATGCTGAGCCCGTTACTGTTGCACTGTTGCCGGAAAAGGCAATCTCTATAGTGCTTGAGAATTCAGAATTTTCAACATAGTCCTCATCGTCCGCAGGAACGGTTTCGCTCTCGGAGAGAGCTGATGTGTTGAGAGATACATCAAAAGAAGTGAGTGCGTTAGAAGCAAAGAGCGTGGTTGTAGGAGTGGAAGAGCCACCGCTGGTAAAGCCACTTCCGGAACTGCCACTTCCGGAACCTGAGCCGGAGCCTGGTACTGTTCCGGATACGGGATCGTCTGTTCCTGCATTGGACAGACTTCCGCTGTCGCCGGAACAGGAAACTGCCAGTGAAAGAATCACTGCAACCCAAATAAATTTAAAAGATTTCATAACACTTCTTTTTTAAAGGTAAAGGTTTTGTTTACTCTAGAGTCTACCTTTTGCTTTTCAAAAATACAGCCACTTTTTATCGCGATTGAAAATATTCAACAAACGCCTAATTTTTCTCAACAAAAAAGAGGAGGCCCTGACATGAACCCCGAAAGTTAGACAAAAAACTTTCGGGGTTATGTTATGCGAAAAAAGCATTCTTACGAAGATCGCCTCAAGTATATGAAGATGCTTGAGGCGGGGTATAGTGTACACTATATCCATGAGCACTATGGAATTGGTGATGGCCTGCTTAAATCTCTCTGGATTAAGTATCAGCAGGAAGGGTTATCGGCATTGGTTAAAAAGACAAACATCCGAGCCGATGGCTCCCTCAAAGAAAGAATCATACGTGATATAAAAGAAAACTTCATAACTTTGCATGAGGCGTCTGTAAAATATGATGTTAGTGTTACACGACTATCTATTTGGTTGCGAATAGTTCGAGAGGGAGGATACGCTGCACTATATGAGTATAATAAGTCCGGTCGCCCGCCAAAAGATATGGGAAGGCCCAGGAAAAAGAAACCAGAAGAGATGACGGAACTGGAGCGGCTCAGATATGAGAATGAATGCCTCAGGACCGAGAATGCTCTGTTAAAAAAAGTGAGGGCCTTAGTCGAGGAAAGGGAAGCCCGTCTTCGCGAGATCGGGCGAAAGCCATCGAAGAACTAAGGCCAGAATGCAATCTCGAACTCCTTCTAAAGTTCGGGAAGATGGCTCGTTCTACTTTTTACTATCACACCAAACGTATTGGGCAGCCGGATGGGTATGAAGCCATCCGGGGACGTATCCGTGCAATATATGATAAGCATCATGGCCGATATGGATACCGGCGCATCACGATACAGCTGCACAATGAGGGTATCGACATCAATCATAAAACAGTGCAGAAGTTGATGGCCCAGATGTCTCTTAAGGCCAAGCGAAAGAAGCAGCGTTATCGTTCATATAAAGGCGAACTGGGAAAGATTGCACCCAACATCATCGGCCGAGACTTTGCTGCAACAGCTCCCAACCAGAAATGGACCACTGATGTCACTCAGGTAAAGATAAAAGACAACTGGGTATATCTGTCACCAATCCTTGATATGTTCAACGGAGAGATTGTCTCCTATGCGATCTCAAATAGTCCAGACTTGAAAATGGTAATGACCATGCTGGACAATGCCTTCAAGAAAAGAGATATACAAGGGAATCTCATCTTTCACTCAGATCAGGGATGGCATTATCAGCATAAAAGATATCAGAAGGCTCTGGAAGACAGGCATATAACCCAAAGTATGTCCCGTAAGGGAAACTGTTTAGATAATGCGATGATGGAGAACTTCTTTGGACTAATGAAAAATGAATTGCTATATTTGCAGGAGTGGGACTCTATCGAGCAGTTCAAAACAGCCCTCCGAGAATACATCCGGTACTACAACAACGATAGAATCAAACTGAGGCTAAAAGGAAAGAGCCCGGTGCAATACCGAGCTCTGTTCCAATCTAAGGCCTCGTAATAATGTTAAACCGTCCAACTTTTGGGGGTCACATCA
>JAFZUX010000007.1 GCA_017618115.1 Bacteroidales bacterium
CAATCTGGCGAATTGCAAAGCCGATACTCAATATGACATATCTAATGGTGATGTGTTGACGGGTACACTAAGTGTTTATGCACGAATTGTTATTAAAGCCGGAGCTACCGTGACGCTTGACGGTATAGATATCAATGTCACGCTGAATAAATCCAACGGCGCCATTCCCGGCATATATTGCGCGGGCGACGCCACCCTCATATTAAAGGACGGAACAACGAACAAGGTAAAAGGATTCAGTTCGAATAACGCCGGCATCTACGTGCCCAGCGGAAAGACACTTACCATTCAGGGCGGCACTGCAGGTACCGGCTCACTTCTAGCCTATGGCGGCAGCAACGCAGCCGGCATAGGTGGAGGCAGTTCCAGTGCTTCCAGCAGTTATAGATCTTGTGGCAACATCGTGATTAAGGGTGGCCATATCACGGCAACAGGCGGTAATGGTGCCGGTATTGGTGCAGGCGCATGGACTACAGCCGGCAATATAACTATCTCCGGCGGCGTGGTTACTGCCAGTAGTACCGGTGTTGGTGCCGGTATTGGCACGGGTACTGGTTATCAGAACGGTAATAAAAACTTGTCCTCATGCGGCAATATAGTGATTTCTGGCGGTACGGTCACTGCCACAGGTGGTAGTAATGCTGCCGGGATCGGATCTGCACAGGCTGCTACTTGCGGTACAATCACCATCAGCGGAATGGCTATAGTAACAGCCACCAAGGGTTCAGGCGCCAGCCACAGCATCGGCAAGGGCGCCGGTGCCAATTGCGGCACGGTAACCGTCAACGGCACGGCGGGCTTTATCAGCACCAGCCCATACACCTATACACCGGTTGGTAAATACATCCGCCTGGGTGCTTACAGCGGCGAGTACGTGGATTGGCTTATTGTCAAAAGCAACAGCAACGGTTTTATGATGCTTAGTAAGTATGTGCTGAAGAATATGACGTTCGGTCCCAACCAAGTCTACACACAAAGTAACATTTATAAGTGGCTTGACGCCGATGGAGGCGGCACATTTGAGGACGATTTGGGCCTCACGGCCACCGAGCGCAGCCTGGTGAAGACGGTTAACCTGTCCGGCAGCAACGGTGACGGCACCGACCGCTTCATTATCCCTACCCGAGGCGAAGAACTGCCGAACGGCTCGCCATATACCAAGGCATATTACATCTATAACAAGTCAAGCCTCTGCGGCGCATTCTGGCTGCGTGAGATACGCGGTACTAACGAAGTCCGCGTAGTTCGCTCCTCGGACGAGACCGTAACTGCCCGCTACAGCAACGTTGGCAACAGCAACGGCGTACGCCCGATGTTCTATCTCAACACCGAAGCACTGGCCAATCTAACTTCTACAGGTTCGGGCACGGAGGCTGACCCATACGTATTTCAAACCAGGTATGATGTAGCTTTGGATATGGTACCAACTACCGGCGCCACAGTATCTGCCACTGTTACTAGAGGCGGCCAACCACTCTTTACCGCCAACCTGCCCGTTAAGACGATAGCAGGTGATGTTGTAACTTTAACTGTTACGCCTAATAACAGTTATACGCTCAAGGGCATCACGGTGACAAGCGGCAGCAATCCGGTATCAACCACGGGCGAGGGTAATACCCGCACGTTCACCGTGCCGGCAGGCAATGTAAGCGTGAAAGTAGCCCTCTCCCTACCAACTGATGGATCAGGTGCATACCTTATCCGCTCGGTTGCAGACTGGGATCTCTTCTGCAGTGAAGTCACCAGCGGCACAACCTTTAGCGGCCAGACCGTGAAGATGACGGCCAACGTCAATGGCGCAACCACAATGGCGGGTACGAATGAAACCAACTCTTTCCAGGGCACCTTCGACGGCCAGAGCCATACACTGAACGTTAATGTCACCGACGCTCCATTAAGGTCTGTAAAGAACGCCAACATTCGCAACTTGGTAGTTACGGGCAGTATAACAAACTCAGAAAACCACATTGCAGGTATGTTGAGAGCTACCTATGGCGACATACTCATAGAGAACTGCGAAGTGGCTGCCAGCATCAGCGGCGCCAAGTACATGGGTGGATTCATAGGCCATAGTCTTTCTGCAAATATCACCCTCAAGGGGTGCGTCTTTAGCGGCACACTCAGTCCGACGGGGTCAAACAATATCGGTGGCTTCATAGGTTGGGGCGGTAATGGTGCGCATACATTTATAATCTCCGACTGTCTCTTCAACGGTACAGTTACTGGTTCCGCCACCTCAAAGTTCCATCCTGTAGGTTGCTATAGCAATCCTACCCAGCAGACCAGAACGATTACAAACACGTACTACACCATTTCTCCTAAGAATATGGATGAAGACAATGACAACAATTCCTTTGTCAAAGGTCTTGATGCTAACTCCAAGGGCAAGCAAGCCTACGCCTCCGCTTCCGATCCGGGCGATATGGGCGATCTTGTTAAGGACTATGGGTTGCTGAAAGCCTACGTCCACGGCATCCTTTTCAATGGGAAATACTACGTAGCTGGAACCAGCATTTCGCTTGTTGCAGCCAACATATTTGGTGAGTCCAAGTACGTAGGCACCTTCTTCAATGGAACTAAGGATTACCAGATTATAGAAAACGCAAAGGCTTACACAATGAGCCTGGATGGCGGCAATGTGGTCTTCCACCAGATTGGGGAGGACGGCCTAGTAATTCCTCACCAAACAGCCGTTGTTATTGTTGCCTCAGAATCCATCATAGATCTCCGCAGCCTGAATTCCACCTCTGTTGAACCACATGAGGGCAACATCCTACGGGGATCTGATACAGATGTAGCAGTAACCGCAGGCAAGGTGGATGGCAAAACGCCATACGTACTGAACATTTCCGGTAGTGTCCTTGGTTTTTACAAGTTTACCGGCAGCAGTATTCCTGCAGGAAAAGCATATTATCTTGTAACTGAATAATATTATGAAAAAGAATATATTACTGATAGCCGCCCTTCTGGGCGCAATGGCCTGGACAAGCTGCCAGAAGATGGAGGATGATTTCATCAATGGAGTTCCGGATGTGGCAGATGACCAGGAAAAAGTTACCTATAACGTTACTATTAGTGCCGTAAAAAATGACGGGCCTAAAACTAAGGGCCTTGCCATAGAAGGCGAAGAAGCCTCCACTACCGTGCTTCAATCCATCTGGAAGAGTGGTGAAGAAGTGAAAGTGTACCTTGGCACTGACTGCATTGGCACACTCACGGCAACACCGGACGGAACAGATGCTCACAGAGCCACGCTTTCCGGAACCGTTACCACTTCCGGCATAACGCCAGGAACAACAACCCTTACCCTACTCACCCCGCGTGAGGCATGGGACTACACCGGCCAGGTGGGTAAACTGCTGATTTCAGACGATGCGGTTAACTCAATTGAGAAGAAGTATCATTACACAGTAGCTTCTAATGTGTTGGTAACGGCTGTTGCCGGTAGCAGTATTACTACAGAAGAAGGCCACTTTACCAACAAGCAGAGTATATATAGGCTCAGCTTCCGCTATGATAATGGTTCAACAAAGACCGCCATCACAACCAAATCCGTGACTATCTCGGCCGCGAACGGCCATCTGGTACAGAGTCAGAACGTGGATGGTTCAACTGTGGTAGAAGGTCCCATTTCCGTGACCCTGGCTACTGCTTCCGCAGACCCTTTCTTTGCAGCCCTCAGAAATACAGACGAAACCAATGCCGAAGCTCTCACCTTTACGGTGATTGATGCCTACGGTGTCACTTACCGTGGTTCCAAGACCATCCAAGCTGAAAACAAAGCCAACGGCACCTTTGTGAGCGTCAAGAACGCTTCGCTGGATGAGCGCCTTCAACTGGCACAAAGCTCCACTGAAGTGGATACTGCCTTGTAAGAGCCTTGAAATAAAGACATTTCTATAAACGCAAAGCGGTCACATCAATAGATTGTGGCCGCTTTTGCTTTCACTAAACAGGAATAGCTGCGCCATAAAGAGGGATATTGGTTAACCATGATTATTCTCAACAAAAAGTCCGACTAAAATGTGCGCAGACTACAGATAAATCAACCTAAATGACATCCTGTTTTACCTTGCTGACCTTTCGGCTTGGAATGTAAAAACTACCTACATTTCCAAATCCTTGCAAGGTTTGCAAAGATTTGCTTTTGCTCATCGTTTCATCTAAATTTGTACAGACACAAAAAATACGAAAGATATGGTGGGTAAAAACACTGAAATAACGGTCAAGGATGTACTCATCCGGACAATGAAGAAGGATGGAATTGATTATATCTGCATCACCGATATCGCTCGGCAAAAGAATCCAGTGGAACCAAAAGATGTTGTAAAAAACTGGATGAGGCAAAAAAACACGCTAGAGTATCTCGGTTTGTGGGAGAGGCTATATAACCCTGGCTTTAAAGGGGTCGAATTCGACCCCCTTTTGGTAGAGGCCGGAAGCAATTCATTCACAATGAGCCCTTCCAGATGGGTAGATATGACTGCTGCTATTGGAATCCTAACAAAGAGTGGTAAAGGAGGTGGGACTTATGCCATAACCGACATCGCCTTCAAGTTCGCCAACTGGGTGTCCGTGGAGTTTGAACTCTACCTTGTGAAAGAATTCCAGCGGCTGAAGAAGGAAGAGCAGAAATTGCTGGGCTGGTCCGCAAAACGGGAACTATCAAAGATTAACTACCGAATCCATACTGATGCTATTAAACATAATCTGATTCCAAAAGAGGTTACTCCGCTCCAGGCCAATATGATCTATGCAGAAGAAGCAGATGTGCTGAATGTTGCTATGTTTGGGGTTACAGCCAAACAGTGGCGGGAGGCAAATCCCGAATTGAAGGGCAATATTCGCGATTATGCTTCCATCAATGAGCTTATATGCCTGTCCAATATGGAGAATATCAATTCAGTACTCATCAATGATGGGATGCAGCAAAGCGAACGGCTAATCAAATTGAACAAGATTGCCATCCAGCAAATGATGATACTGGAAGGTAATAACAACCGGCACCTGTTGAAATAGGATATCTAAGGCATCTGCTTCCTTCCGATTTCAAATTAGAGATCTTTTCCGATGTCACTCAGCACACGGAGAACGTGCTGGATGGAGCCGTCTTTTACAATTATCTTTTTCTGTGAATCAAGGATATAGATTCCCGGGATTGCACGCAGCACGTAAACGTCTCCGTTAGAGAAGGTTCCGTCTGCATCACACGCGTAAATCCAGTCCGTTGGGAACTCGCTCCTCTTCTCCCTCCACATCTGACTCTCAGCCTCCGGAGCCATTGCCAGAACCTTCATCTTTCCCGCCCCCACAAGGTTCATAATCATATCAGATTTCTTCATCATCTCAAGCGTCTGATGGCAGTTACCGCAGTCCGGAGAGAAGAAGAAAATCAGAAGATAATCTGCATTTATGGAGTACATGTTCTTTATGCCGTAACCCGTAGAGAACTTAAAATCAGAGGCTACCGTTCCCACACGGTTAAGGTTGCAGATAGAGAGTTGATAACCGTAAGATGCCTTTACATGCTGAGGAATCACCTTGCACTTTTGAATACCCTGCAGCACAGGAAGATAGAGCTCATCATTCATCATCGGCGATGCGGAATTGAACAACAACTTTTCACTCTCTTCCATTATGGTACCAAAGAAATTAGGCATCCCCTTTTCCGCCATTGCCACTGCACGCTCTACAAGATTTGTCATGGAACTTACGGCAACAGAGTCGTTTACATTCTCCAGAAGTGCCACATAGTTCTTAAATGATTCCGTAAAGATTGCGCGGCTCACTCCCAAAATTTCTGCAGTATCTCTTGTAGGTTTCAGTTTCAGAAGACGGTCTCTGCTAAGGAACTCATCCCAGTAATGCTTTGCAGTATACTCCGCAGAGAGCGTTCTGCTGCTCTTAACAGATTCCGGAACCTTTACACTTGGGAAAATATTTGTCTGATAGGGAGTTGCATTGTTATCTGCACCCCGCTTGCATCCTGCAAAAAGTGCCAGACACACAATTATGAGAGGCAGGGTTTTCATAGTTGAGATACCAGGATTCGAACCTGGACAAACAGAACCAAAATCTGTTGTGCTACCATTACACCATATCTCAATGGGTCGGCAAAAATAAGCAAAAAATGGTTACGCCCAAAACGCCTATCTTTTAGCTTTGAAGAAGGAGGTCATCATCTCCTGGCACTCTTTCTCAAGTACGCCTGCAACAACCTCAGTCTTAGGATGATATAAAGAGGGCGCAAACTTTGAAGCGCCGCGCTTAGGATCCTTACAACCGTAAACCACCCTCCCAATTTGCGCCCAGGAGAGTGCAGCCGCACACATAGGACACGGTTCCACAGTCACATATAAGGTGCATCTGTCCAGATACTTACCACCCAGATGAGCAGAGGCCGCCGTTATAGCCTGCATCTCTGCATGAGCAGTTGGATCCTTCAGCATCTGAATGAGGTTATGCCCTCTGGCAATCACCCTCCTTTCAGCCACAATAACGCACCCTACCGGCACCTCACCCTCATCTGCCGCAGCCTGCGCCTCCTTCAGCGCCTGCATCATAAAATCCACATCTATCTTTAACTGCTCAATGTCCATCTTTTACTGTTTATTCTTCCACAAATATACAAAACTCCATTCCACCAAACTCCCCTCTCCTGCAAAACGTGCAAGGTGTCCCATTCTCAGCACCACCTTGCACATTTTCACCCCCAAAACGTGCAAGGTGTCCCAAAATCGGGACACCTTACACACTTCAGGAGCCCAACCAAAGGGCAAAAGTACCCCATGACCGCCAAAATGGCAGTTGGGCGGGCTGGCACATCCTTTGCCCTACTCTAAATAACAATTAAAAAATAGCATTATGACAATAAAACCATTAGCAGACAGAGTTCTTATTGAGCCTAAAGAGGCCGAGAAGAAAACAGCAAGCGGAATCATTATTCCGGATAACGCAAAGGAAAAACCTCAAGAGGGTAAGGTTATTGCAGCCGGTCCCGGCAAAAAGGATGAGCCTATGGAGCTCAAGGTTGGTGACGTTGTTCTCTACGGAAAATATGCCGGCACAGAGGTTAACTCCCCTGATGGAAAAGTCTATATGATTATGCGTCAGAGTGATGTCCTTGCAGTAATCGGTTAATCGGAAAAATAGGAGAAATTAGATATGGCAAAAGAGATTAAATTCAATATGGATGCACGCTCTCTAATGAAAGAGGGTGCAGACGAACTTGCGAACGCAGTTAAGGTAACCTTGGGTCCTAAAGGCCGTAATGTGGTTATAGATAAGAAGTTTGGTGCTCCTCAGATTACAAAGGACGGAGTAACCGTAGCAAAAGAGATTGAGCTGGATGATCAGTTCAAGAACATGGGTGCTCAGCTGGTTAAGGAGGTTGCTTCCAAGACTAACGATCAGGCCGGTGACGGTACAACTACCGCAACCGTTCTGGCTCAGGCAATTATAAACGTTGGTCTGAAGAACGTTACCGCAGGCGCTAACCCTATGGATCTTAAGAGAGGTATTGACAAGGCTGTTGAGGCTGTTGTTGAGAACCTTAAGACTCAGAGCCAGAGCGTTGGTTCAGACTACTCTAAGATTGAGCAGGTTGGAACCATCTCTGCAAACAATGACGCCGTTATCGGTAAGTTGATTGCAGATGCAATGAGCAAGGTAAAGAAAGAGGGTGTTATCACAGTTGAGGAGGCAAAGGGTACCACAACAGAGGTGAAAGTTGTTGAGGGTATGCAGTTTGACCGTGGTTACATCTCACCTTACTTTATGACCAACGCAGAGAAGATGGAGGCTGTTTTGGATCAGCCTGCTATCCTGATTACAGACAAGAAGATCTCTACAATGAAGGACCTTCTTCCTATTCTCGAGCCGCTGGCAAGAGAGGGTAAGGCACTGTTAATTATCGCGGAGGATGTAGATGGCGAAGCCCTTACAACACTGGTTGTTAACAGATTGAGAGGTACGCTCAAAGTTGCTGCCGTTAAAGCTCCTGGCTTTGGTGACAGAAGAAAAGAGATGCTTCAGGATATTGCAACACTTACCGGTGCAATTGTAGTATCAGAGGAGAGAGGCTTTACTTTGGAGAACACTACTCCTGATATGCTTGGTAAGGCTGAGAAGATTACCATTGACAAGGAGAACACTACCATTGTTAACGGAGCCGGTGATAAAGAGGCTATTGCAGACAGAGTTGCTCAGATTAAGAAGCAGATTGAGAGCACAACTTCTGACTATGATAGAGAGAAACTCAAAGAGAGACTTGCAAAATTGGCAGGCGGTGTTGCAGTTCTCTATGTAGGTGCAGCCAGCGAGGTTGAACTTAAGGAGAAGAAAGACAGAGTTGAGGATGCACTCAACGCAACAAGAGCTGCTGTTGAAGAGGGTATCATTGCAGGTGGCGGAGTTGCTTACATCCGTGCTATCGAGACACTTAAGAACCTTAAGGGTAACAATGACGACGAGCAGACAGGTATCAACATCATAGTTCGCGCTTTGGAGGAGCCTCTGAGAATGATCTGCGAGAACGCAGGTGAAGAGGGAAGCGTTATTATTCAGAAGGTTAAAGAGGGCAAGGGTGACTTTGGTTACAATGCTCGCGATAACAAGTTTGAGAACCTCCTTGCAGGCGGAGTCATTGACCCTACCAAGGTTGCAAGAGTTGCTCTGCAGAATGCAGCTTCCGTTGCAGGTATGTTCCTGACAACCGAGTGCGTGATTGCAGACAAGAAGGAGGAGAATCCTGCTCCGGTTCCACCAATGGGTGGCGGAATGGGCGGCATGATGTAATCAGTGCAATGCATAGCTCTGAATTTTAAAACGTTAAGCAAAGGCGGTCCGGTAAAAACTACGGACCGTCTTTCTTTATTTTTACGTTTTTTATATATTTGTAGCCGATAACCAACACTTTAGATAATTGGAACCTCCCAATTTGTTAATATTGATTCTTAATTCCGCAACGGAAGACGTGCCTCCCCTTTCGGGTAATCTGTGGGGAAACATTTTCATAGGCATATGTATAGTTTTGCTGCTCTTCTGCTCTGCTCTTATGAGCGGAAGCGAGGCCGCATATTTTTCTCTCTCCCCTAAGGAGAAGCAGAAACTGAAGGAGGGAACGGATACATCCAGCCACCTGGTAATGAACCTATTGGAGCGGCCAAACAGACTGCTGAGCATAATACTTCAGGCTAATAATCTTGTTAATATCCTGATAGTTCTGCTTACCTCTCTGCTGCTTACACGTCTCTTTGACTTTACCGGTTATCCCGTCTTGGAGTTCATTATCTGCACGGTTGTGGTAACCTTTGTTCTGGTGCTCTTTGGAGAGGCTATGCCTAAACTTATTGGAACTAGATCTCCGGTGAAGTTTGCAAAGTTTACCAGCGGCATGCTCTCACTTTTGAAGATTGTAACCGTTCCGTTGGATAAACTGACGGACAAGGTTATTGAGGGAAGACGCCGCACCAAAGCCCTTACTGAAGAGGAGGAGGAGAAGGCTTACAAGATGCTGAGCGGAGCCGTAGAAATGACTATGGCAGAGGATGTTAAACAGAAGAGTCTGCTGAACAAAATTCTCTCTCTTCCAAAGAAAAGCGTCTCTCAGATTATGAAGCCGAGAATTGAGGTGGAGACGCTGAATATGGAGATGACAAACGAGGAGGTTATATCCATTGCTACCGAGTGCGGCTACTCACGCCTTCCGGTTTACAAAGACAATCTGGATGATATCCGCGGCTTCCTCTACATTAAGGATATGCTGCCTTACATTATGAGCCGCAGCGGAAAATTTGATTGGAGAAAACATATCCGTCAGGCTTACTTTGTGCCGGGCTCAATGAAAATCAACGATCTGCTGGAGGAGCTGAGAAAGAGGAGGTTACATTTAGCCATCGTGATAGATGAGTATGGCGGAATGGACGGTATTGTGACAATGGAAGATATACTGGAGGAGATTGTGGGAGAGATTACGGATGAGAGTGACACACAGCAAAACTAGACTATAATTTGAAAAATGGGAATATATCTTAAAAAGGAATTGAAGAACGGAGCGGTGATTGCCGTTTGGGATATCTCAGAGAGTGAGAAGGAACTTCTGGAGATTATAAGCAAAGATGAAGAGGACAGAGAAGAGGAACTGGAGGAGATTTCTCTTTACAAAAGCGAGCAGCACAGAAGAGAGAAGCTGGCCGTTATTGCACTGGTACAGAGCCTCTTTGAGGAGCCTGTGCATATTGGTCACCATGAGAACGGCAGCCCTTATATTGAAAATGACAGCACTCACATAAGCATCACTCATACTGATAAGTTTGCGGCGGTAATTATCCACCCGACAGAAGATGTTGGAATAGATGTTGAGAGCGTAAAGAGAGACTTTACCGCTGTGGAAAAGAGAGCGCTCAACGATGAAGAGAGAGAGGATTTGATTGAGAAAGATGATGATCCTGAGAAGATTGAAGAGAGAAACACTCAGCTTGCAATCTACTGGTGTGCAAAGGAGGCGCTCTACAAACGTATGGGAAGACACAACGTAGATTTCTCTGAGGATATGGAGGTTGAGCACTTCAACGTAAGAGAAGAGGGAGAGATAGACGTAGTGTTCAAATACCCTGAGAATGAGGAGGAGTTCACAATGCAGTATGAAGTCTTTGAAAACCACGTATTGGTTTGGATGGTGGGATAAGCTTAGTTGTATCTTAATAAAGAACATAATATGAAAAAATCTTTTGCCCGCACCGGTATTCTTCTGGGGTTAGCGCTTTTATTTTTAGCGTTATCCATTAACGTTAATGCTCAGAACAAAAGCCTTTCTGACCGCACTGACGCTGTTTTGCAAAACCCTGACGGCGAAGGGTTTAACTGCTTTGCAATTATTGCGGGCAAGAACACTACAAAAGACGGCAGTGTGATATTCGGTCACAATGAAGATGATTCCGGAGAGCAGATGCTCAATATTTATGTTGTTCCATCGGGAGTAGAAAAAGCGGGAGAGGGCGTGTTAAAAGCTCCGGCTTCCAAAGTCAAGGCGGGCGCATTGAATGCCAAGTATATCTGGTTTGAATTCCCGGGAATGAGTGTAGCAGACGCTGCAATCAACGAGCACGGAGTGTGCATTGCATCAGACGGTTGCAACTCCAGAGAGGACAGAAAAGATTACACGGACGGCGGCGTTTTGTATGAGGTTAGAATGAACGTTGCAAAGTATGCGTCAAGCGCTCGGGAGGCTGTGAAGATTATCGGCGAGTGCGTTGAGCAATACGGCTACACGGGCAGCGGCAGAACTTACTCTGTTGCAGATCCCAATGAGGGGTGGATTGTTGCGGTTGTAAGAGGACGCCACTGGGTTGCCATGAGAGTTCCGGATGACAAAGTGATGGCCATCCCTAACTATTACACCATTACAACCGTGGATCTCTCTGATACAGTCAACTTTATGGGCTCCAAAGATATTGAGGACTACGCCGTTGAGAGAGGCTGGTTTGACCCTCATTCACGCCAGGAGTTCAACTTTCGTCTGGCCTACAGTGACCCTACTCTCATCTCAAAGGAGGGCAACACAATCCGTCACAAGCTGGTTATAGATTACCTTACGGACGGCACTTACGATTACAATCCTTACGGCGTGGAGCCAATGTTTACACCGGCGCGAAAACTTGATGTTCAAGACTTTATAAATATGCTTTCTCTTCACGATGCGGTTAAGCCCGGTCAGACTAAGCATCCGGCAAGAGTCTGCACAGATGTTACCATTCTCACAACTATCTTCCAGTTAAGGAGTTGGATGAACAAGGAGAGCGGCTGTATTGCCTGGGTTGCACCGGGTCATCCTTGCTCAAATTTCTTTGTTCCGCTAAGGTTGGGCATAGGAAAAGAGGGACCGAACTGGGCAAGGTTTGAAAGTTGGAAAGAGGCTGAGGAGAAGCACTTTACAGACGCCAAAGATAAGCGCACAAACTATCCTGACGGAGCATACTGGAAGTTTGTAGACAAGTGGAATAAACTGGCTGAAGATTACACCAACAAGATAGAGGAGGTGAAGAAGGAGAACCGCAGAATTCAGCACAGAATCTTCAGAATGGTTGAGCACCAGGACCGTCAACTTGAAAAGTAAAAATGAATCAGATTACCCTATATCCAACCGCAAAAATCAATATAGGCCTCTATGTTTTTCAAAAGAGGGCAGACGGCTTTCATGACCTGGAGAGCATCTTCTTTCCGGTTGGGCCCAATAACAGCTCTCTTACTCCCGACAGACTTACGGTTTCCCTTGGAAAAGAGAAAAATGGCGGTGTTGAGATGCTTGAGAGCGGACTGGAATATCCTGGTAATCCGGAGGACAATATCTGCGTTAAAGCATACAAACTTTTAGCTGCTGTTTACCCCCTTCCGCCAATGACAATCTCTCTGGAAAAACACCTTCCCGTAGGTGCAGGACTTGGCGGCGGAAGCAGTGACGGAGTCTGCACTCTTAAGGCAATTGATGCACTCTGCAATCTCAATATTTCCAAAGAAAAAATGTTGGAGTTTGCCGCACAGTTGGGCAGCGACTGTCCTTTCTTTGTGGAGAACAAACCAATGCTGGTTACAGGAAGAGGAGAGGTGTTAACTCCTCTGGATGAGCGCTTTGGAGATAACGTTGTAAGTGCGGTTGAGAGCCTTGTAAAGAACTATCGTGTAGAGATAGTCTTCTCAAGTGACTGTTTTGTCTCTACCGGCCACGCCTACTCCATTGTTTCAAAGAGGGATAAGAAGCAGCCGTATACCCCTATTGCAGAGCTTGTTACAAAGCCCGTTTCAGAGTGGAACGGCGCAATGGTAAATGACTTCGAAGCTCCCGTATTTAAGGAGTTCCCTCAGCTTCAAAAAGTTAAAGATTCACTCAAAGAGGTTGGCGCCGCCTACGTCTCCATGACCGGCAGCGGCTCCGCCATCTACGCCCTCTTCCCCCGCTAATGTGCTGGCCTGCAATAAAAAAAGAGCGGATCTCAACGACAATGGTTGAGACCCGACTTTCTCCGTTTTAAAGTGCAGAGTATATCGACAAAGGGTATACGTGCACTAAACTTGTCGCAAATATAAGAACTTTTTTTGTATTGCAACAATCCGGCTGTCTTTTTTATTGTTAGTTCTAATTTTGGACTAAGTTTATAAAGCGCTGATAGAGCTTTATTTATTTTTCGCCGCATCTCCGTCAATCTGTTGGTTGAAATCCTTTCTAAAAAGAATTCGATTACCTTCAAAGCTCCATAAAGGTTATTTTTGTCATATTCTATAAAATGACCGGCCGGACCATTTTTGATAGCTTCAGAAAGTTTAATATCGAACAATATTCCGCCATGAGCACAAGTGTTTCTAAATGAGCGAACTGTTTTAACATAATTCTCAAATATAGCAGTTTGGTTTACCCCAAAGTAGCGACAAATGTCAAGTTTGTCATCCAGACTTTTAAGGTTGAGATAAAGGAACTCTATATTGCCAAATGTCATAAACTCAAGGGTTTTCCATGCCGGAGCATACTTATCTCTAGGGTACTTTTTATGATGTCGTATGATAATAGGCTGTTTCCTAATTGCCTTATACACCATATTATTAAAACCCTTGATATACGATGATGATACTACTTGGGGATTTACAAACCAGCAGGGAGAATCCTTGTATTTATTGGAGAATGTGTAAGTTATATATGTTCTTAACGCTACTTCTATTCGGCTTAGGTATCTGTTAAGAATGTTTCTTAGGTCAAAATCAAAGTAGTATAAAGCTACTGCATCACTTAATCTTGTCCCCTCTATCACCTCGTGAGTTCTGTTAGAAAGTCTTGGATAAGTCTTTTCAAAAGGAAACAAATACGAACAAAGCCTATAGTATCCAATATCTAGAAGATACTCTTTTGCCTTTTCATCACTTGAAATTTCTACTCCGCGAGAACGAAGTAATGAAATCTGTTCATCCAAAGTTGTAGCCCTCTTTGTCATAACCCACAAAATTTTCCGCGAATGTAAATAACAAATTCACACAACGGTTGCATTGGGATATATTTGACTCTCAGACATTTATACCACAGAGTAAATTTTATCCAAATGAGGGGTTGCGGAGCTAAGAATCAAGGGAAAAGACATTTTGCTCCGGCTGCATTTCAGTAAACAACAATTGCCTAAAAAAAAAGCGGGTCTCAACGACAATGGTTGAGACCCGACTTCTTGCAAATCTACTTAATCCCCAGCCAGTCCTTGAGGGTCTTAATGGCCTCCTCTCTCATCTCAGGAGGGAGGTTGGAGATTCTTGCACGGTGGCTTCCGCCAGGTGCAATGAAGAATTTGATGTTGTCATGACCCGGGTTGTTTGGCCTTACGGAAGACCACGGATCCCACTCTCCGTAAATGAACATAATCTTGGAATCTGTTGTGGCAATGAAGTTTGTGATGTTGTTGTACAAACTCTTGTCAAACTTGAACTTGCGTCCGCCAGGAAGGAAGATCTTTCTGAGGTAACCCTTTGAAGATTTAATCTTCATATACTTTTTGAACGGCTTGGTATCATAGCCGTAGTATCCCAACTCCTTGGCTGCCTGAACAAAGAACGGAGAACTGTCATCCCAGCTCTGGAAATAATCGGGTCCTACAGCCATAACAAAGAATTTGAAGATATCTTCATCTGAACTGTCTGTCTTTGGAACGGTTGCGGTCTTTCTGCCCCACTGCCAGAAGGCAAACGGGAACTCCAACACACAGAAGTCCAGCACTTCAGGAATAGAAATGTTGTAAGTAACCTTGTTCTTTTCAGACCACTCCGCCAGCATCTTCTCCATTACGTCTCTTCTTTTGAGAACCTCCATTTGGAAGTTGAAGAGAATCTCACGATCCTCTTTTGTTCCGGTGGAATCTCTTAGGAACGGCTCATGGCGTCCGTCTTCTACCGCTCTTGCAACCGGACCTACGTACGGAACGGAAACTGCCACATCCTTAGGGTAGAACATTGTATATGTCATACAGTTCTGTCCGCCCTTGCTTATGCCCGTAGCAATCCATTTTCCGTTCAAAATACGACCCATTGCCCTTCTTATGTTATGAAGGTCTGCCGCCTCCTGTTCGGAGGTCATATAGTCCCAATTCAGGGTTTCCCAGGTAATAGTGGAATCATCCTGCATGAACGGCACGCTCTCGTTAAAGTAACGGTGTTCTACCTGAATAATATTACCGCCCAGAAGGAATGCTATCTCTTCTCCATATCTCGGATTAGAACCGGATGCCGCCCCGTATCCCTCTGTTATTAAAACATTTGGCCCCTTAAAGTTGTTAAAGGCAACAATAACTCTCTGTTTAAAGGTTCCAAGTTCCGGATGGTTATGGTCTATTGGCTGAGTTATGAAAAAACGGTACTTGCTCTTAATCACTGAGGTAAGGGCCGGTGAAACCCTAAGTTTCTCAATATTCGTTATTCTGCCCCAGGTCTGGTCCGGCAGAACATAGCGGTTAATCCACAGAATGTCATCCACAACCAAAGAATCCGGATTGGAGGCGGCAAACTGAGGGCCTGCCTGATAACGCAAAGAATCTTCCTGGCTGTAACCGTTAACGGAAACCATCAAAAGAAGAGATGCCGCAAGGGCAAAGAGAAATTTTTTAGATACCATACTTAAAGCTCTTTCATTACAACTATTTCCAAAGATAGCGATTTTTCCTACTTTTGCCCCGTTAACAGAAAAATATCATTTGATGAAGAATTTTGTAGAAGAACTCAGATGGAGAGGAATGATCCAGGACATTATGCCCGGAACTGAAGAGAAATTGATGGAAGGCCCTCAGGCCGCATACGTAGGAATAGATCCTACGGCAGACTCCCTGCATATTGGACACCTGGTAAGCGTAATGATACTTAAACACTTCCAGAAGTGCGGACACAAGCCGTTTGCCCTTGTAGGCGGCGCTACGGGTATGATTGGAGACCCCTCAATGAAATCCTCAGAGAGAAATCTGCTGGACGAGGAGACTCTGCGTCACAACGTAGAGTGCATTAAGGCACAGCTGGGCCGTTTCCTGGATTTTGAGAGTGATGCTCCAAACAAGGCGGAGCTGGTGAACAACTATGACTGGATGAAGGATTACACCTTCATCAACTTCATCAGAGATATCGGCAAGCACATTACGGTTAACTATATGATGGCCAAAGATTCCGTTAAGAAGCGTCTTGCTACGGATTCCCGTGAGGGAATGTCCTTTACAGAGTTCAGCTACCAGCTTCTTCAGGGTTATGACTACCTCTGGCTCTACAAGAACAAGGGTTGCGTGCTGCAATTAGGCGGAAGCGACCAGTGGGGAAACATCACAACCGGAAGCGAACTTATCCGTCGTATCCTGGGCAAGGAGGCCTTTGCTCTTACCTGCCCGCTCATCACAAAGGCAGACGGAACCAAGTTCGGTAAGACAGAAAAGGGCAATGTATGGCTGAGTGCTGAGTACACTTCTCCATACACATTCTACCAGTTCTGGCTTAACGTAAGTGATATTGACGCAGAGCGTTATATTAAGATATTCACAATGCTGCCAAGAGAGGTTATAGAAGAAGCTATCGCGGAGCATAGAGAAGATCCAGGTCAGAGAAAGTTGCAAAAACTTCTGGCAAAGGAGATTACAATTATGGTTCACGGAGAGGCCGAGTATGAAAAGGCTCTTGATGCTTCCAACATTCTCTTTGGAAAATCTACAAGAGAGGCTCTTCAGAAACTGGATGAGAAGACTTTCCTTGCTGTCTTTGACGGAGTGCCTCAGTTTGCGCTTTCAAAGGATAAACTCTCCACCAACATTTTGGACCTTCTGGCTGTTGATACCCAGGTATTCCCTTCAAAGGGTGAGTGCCGTAAGATGATACAGTCCAACGGATTAAGCATAGACAAAGAGAAGTTTACGGATATTGCAGGAACGCTTTCAGAAGAGCATCTTGTAAACGGAAAATATGTGCTTGTTCAGAAGGGCAAGAAGAATTATTACATCCTCAAATTTGAATAACAGATGGAAGAGGTTAGCAAAAGAGTTCAAAAAGTGCAGAGAGAGGTACAGAGACATCTTGCCGAGATTATTCGCGGCAAAGGGATGGCTATGTTTGAGGGAGCGCTTGTTACCGTAAGCGAGGTTAGGATGAGCCCGGATCTCTCTTATGCTAAGGTCTTTATAAGCACTTTCCCTTCTGAGAAGAGGGCGAGGGTGATGGAGATTTTGGAGGAAAAATCCAAAAGTATCCGCGGAGATTTGGGACACATTGTTGCAAAGCAACTGAGGATTGTTCCGGAACTCTCCTTCTTTGAAGACACTACGCTGGATTATGCACAGCATATAGATGATGTGCTTAAGAAAGATTCATAATGCATCTTCCAGCATTTATAGCACGCCGTTATCTTTTTTCCAAAAGTAACCGCAATGTGATAAACATAATATCCATTGTAAGTGCGGTGGCTATAGGTATTGGATGTTTGGCGCTGATTGTAATTCTCTCAGTTTATAACGGATTTGATTCTCTTGTAGAGTCTTCATATACAAGTTATTCTCCGGATTATATAATTACTCCCTCTAAGGGTAAGACCATAAATCTTGCAGAACAGAAAGTTCAGGAGGCAATGAGGGAGCTCTCCTCTTTTTCGGATTCAACATACGTTTTCCCTGTTGCAGAGGAGACTGTTTACGTTCAGTATGACGGTATTCAATCCATTGCAAGGATGAAGGGCGTACCCGTTTCATATCAGGAGATTACGCGCGTTACATCCAATACTGACCGGGGAGATTTTACCCTTCAGTTTGGAGAACTCAACCGTGCGGTTGTAGATGATATGCTTGCGACAACGCTTATGCTTAAGCCCTCTTTTTCTACTCCGCTGGAGATTTATCTTCCTTCAAGAACGGAAGATGTCTCTTTGATTATGCCAATGGAATCTCTTCAGAGTGAGACAATTCTGCCTTCCGCTACCATTGTGCTTCCAAAAAACGAAGAGAGCAATCTTGTGTTTGTTCCTCTGGGTGTTGCTAAGGAACTTATGGAGTTGGATGATACTGAATGCAGTAAGATTGAAGCCTTTCTTTCACCGGCTTCTCCTCAGGGCAGAAGCCTTACCGTTAAGGAGAAAAAACTCACAAAGAGACTGCAGCAAATTCTTGGAGAAGAGTATGTTGTAAAGGATAGGTTCCGCCAGAACGAGACGGTTTACAAGATGATGAGAGCGGAGAAGTTTGCCGTTTATATGATTTTGATTTTTGTCACAATCATTATATCCGTCAACATCTTTGCTTCACTTTCAATGCTAATAATTGACAAGAAGAGAGATATTTCCACATACAAGGCAATGGGCGCAACCCCTTCTACCGTAAGAAGAAGTTTCCTTCTTCACGGCTGGTTAATTTGTATGGCGGGTGCCGTTCCAGGAATCATTCTGGGACTTATAATCTGCTGGATCCAAGGTACATTCGGAGTAGTTCCACTCCCCGGCAACTTTGTCATTGACCACTATCCGGTACTCGTTAAGGCTTCAGATGTTTTAATCACGCTCCTCTCAGTCTCAGCCATCGGCTTCATAATGGCCTACCTCCCCTCCCGCTCCATCAAATAACAGACTTTTGATTCCGAGAGGGCTATAAAGAAAGAAAGATTCAGTTACCTGAACCTCTCTCCAACCGGGGACACCCCAGCCCATTTGATTGGTTTTCCAATCCTTTGCAAAGATAAGAACTCTTTTGGGTTCTGCAAATTTTCTATTTTATAATCACAACAAAAAGGGGTGGCTGAAAGAATCAGTCACCCCTAATTTGTGCAAGCGCTACCGTTTACTTCAGACGGTTGATGGTTTGAACCATCTCCGCTTTCAGCTTAGGGTCAAGCTCTTGCGCCTGTTCCTTGAGGATTTTGTTGAATCCGTCAATGATCTCCTGCTTGCGGTATGAGTAGATATACCAGCCAAGAGCCTCGGCCATGTTGAGGCGGATTTCCAACGGGTTCTCCTTGTCTGCAACCAGTTCAATGAACTGAGGAATAGCCTCATGCATGTTGTAGTTACGAGTTGTGCGGATGCTGGAGATGCGGTCACTCTTCTTTTCAGATTTATCCATAATCTCCGCAATGGTGGCAGCGCGTCTCTTAGCGTTCTTGTTTATCTCCTTTACAACATCGTTTACAACCTCGTCGTTGTTGAGGTAAGTCATTGAAGCCTTGGCCTTTTCCACAGCCTCAAGAAGTTCCTTTTCCTGCATCGTGAAGAAGTCTCCCGATGAGTTGTAGTGAACTCTCTTCTGCTCAGGGAAGTTGACATACTCGCTTATAAGAGCATCGCTCAAGCGAGGGTCTCCGTTGCGTCCGATGAGTGAAGCCGCCATTCTTCTTACAACCTCATAGTTGTCTTTTATCGCGATGGTTAGAGCCTCCACAAAGGCATCGTTATCACCACTGCGGCTGAGAAGTTTGAGGCACTCCATCCTTACCGTACCAAAGGTACTCTCCTTCATAGTCTGAAGAAGTTCCTTTGGCGTAATGGCTTTGAGCTCAACAAGTTTCCTGAGAGCAACGCTCTGAACCGGAGCATATCTGTCTAGCAGTTTGCTCTTCCAGTAAGAGACGTTGTTTGCATTGGCTGCAATCTCTCCGCGGAAGGTCTCGCCATTGGATTTAAAGTGGAAAGTAGGGTCACCCACAATGTGTCCTTCAAGCGTAGCAACCAGGCGGTTGTACTCACCGACTCTTGCACCCAGAGAGATGATTCCCACATCCTCGTAGGTCCATCTGTCCTGGAGCACGTTCACCGTATTTCCCTGAATAGCAATGGTTCTGCCCTTTCCAAAAATGTAGTAGGCACCAATGCTTCCCGGACGGTGGAAGGAACCGTTGTAGCAGGCGTTGAACATTACAAAGTAAGGCTGAGGGGCTTTGTCTTTAAGGTCATCCAGGGTAATGATAATCTCATTCTTCTCCTGTTTAGCCTTTAAGGCAGCCTCTTTCCTCTCCTCTGCAGTCATATTCTGCTCCTTGTCCCAAGCCTCAAAGAACTTGTCCGTTACGTGGAAATCTCTCTTGAGGGTATCCTTGAGTTTTTTAACGTATTCTGCAATCTCCGCATCTGCCATTCCCGCCTTTTTACGCTTCTTAACCTCATTGTTCAGAATATTGTAAGGGCCTTTGTTCCAGCCCCATCCGTAGCGGTACTTCTCAGCGTAATCCTGCGGAGTCTCCTTAGCCGGGAACTCGGAAATGTGCTGCTTGTCTATGGAGCCGTGCTCGTTGAAGAAGATGGCATCCACCTCCGGACGCTGCAACTCGTCAAAGAGACGGTACTTCATATAATCCTCGTGACGGAAGTTGAGCTGCTTAAAGTTTCTGGAGCTGTTCTTAAGGAACGGGAAGTTCTCCTCAACCGTAATGCTCTCATCCATCCAGGTGATAAGACAGTCACTGTTGTATCCGTGACCCGCAAAGGTCACTATATTGTCCAGAACCTCAGGGTTTTCCTTAGCCGCCACAGCCTTCTCAAGGAAGCGCGCAATAGCCTCGTACTTATCTCCTCCAAGCATCTTAGGATACTTGATTCTGCCGGAGTAGTAAGTTGGGTTGAGGTGCTGAGCGCAATCCGTCTTAAGGTTGTAGTAGAAGAAATCAGTATCTACCGTATCTCTTGCAATGAACTCAAACTCAAGGTTCAAGTCATCATAGAAACGGTCAGAACCAACCGAAGACTCGTTCATTGGGAACTTATCCTCATCCATCTTAAAGGCGGTTGTCATGTGCTGTGCGTTGCGCACCATAGCAACAGGAATGTCACCGATAAGCACAATACCCTCAAAGTTCTTAGACTTCTTGTAAAGCTTCTTGAGCTCCTCCCTTACTTGCATAGGATTCTCCCAATCTCCTGAAAGGATGTAAGTTGAGAGACCCTCCTTCTGAAGTGCATCTCTGTAGGCGTAAACCTGACTCTGAGTCTTGGAGAAGGTTGTGTTGTCAATTACAATGGCAAACGTATTCCCCTTCTTGGAGGTAGGTTTCTCAATCTTTATATTCTGAGCCATTAGGCTTATAGTCAGAAATATAGAAACTGCAATCAAAAATATTCTTTTCATAACCCCCTCCTATTTTTTAGATGTGAGTCTTGTTAATGCACTCTCCAAAGCAGGACGCATCTGCGCAGGAGTATCCTTGTCTGCAAGAAGTTTTTTGCAGGATGCAATAATCTCATCCTTCTTGTAAGAGAGTCTCCACCAAGCCAATGACTCGGCCATAAGCGTCCTTACAAACTCGTCATCTGTAGGATCTTCCATAACCTTAATGCACTGCTCGAGGTTCTGGTGATACTGACGGTTGCGCAGGAACTGAATGTAAGAGACTCTGGTACCGGACTTCTTGCCCTTGTTGGTGATAGCACTGATTGAAGAGGCACCCGGGTTATCCTCTACCAGCTTGAGCAAGAACTCTTTATCCTTAGCCGAATTGTAGTAGGTCTTATCCTTAAAGTACTCCTCAATTGCAGCCTTTGCCTTCTCAACGTCAAAGCAGAGAAGTGAAGAGGTGCAGTTGAAAACAACTCTTGTGGCGTGAACGTCATTAACGTAAGCATCTATCAGATAAGGCAGAAACTCCTCAGAACCAATGGCTCCCATTCTGGTAACCGCTATTCTTCTGATGTACTCGTAACTGTCCGTAACGGCAAGTTTCAGAGCCTCCCGATAGTTAGCGTCATTCAACTTTTGCAGCAGATAAAGAGCGTTGTACCTTACAACGGCGTAAGGAGACTCCTTATAGATTGCAAGCAGTTTGTCTGAAATGCCAGGATAATCTCCCTCCACAAGCTTCATCATTGCAAAGTTCTGAACATCAGGATTTACCTCCGCTCCCTCAAGTGAGAGACGGAACTCATCCTCCTGAACACCAGCCCAGAAAGCAAGATCTTTGTTCAGCAGAAAATCGTTGATGTCTTCACTCTCGTCATACGGAGCAAAGTGGAATGTAGGATCTCCTATTACGTGGCTCTCCAAAATGTTGATATGCTGAGACCAAAGGCCCACTCTTGCACCGTCTCTGAGAAGTCCCAGAAGATCAAAAGCAGACTTGTCCTGCAGCACGTTAACGCTGTTTCCAAAGCCCACCACGCACTTGCCCGGAGCCATAATGAACTTACCTGCAATGAAATCCGGATTGCGGAAATCACCGTTGTAGCAGGCGTCAAAAATGACCATTCTGGCATTAGGAGCAATCTCGTTAATCTCCTCCAGAATAATACCGGTCTTAAGATCCAAAAGTGAATCCTCGGCAACCTTCTTAGGGTCCTTATAGTCTGAATACCAGGTGGAATCCAGGCCCCACTTCTCTGCGTTCTCCTGCGCGCGTTTCAGATTTCTGCGGGCGTAAGTACGCATCACGTTCCCAAGATACTCCTTAGGTTCTCTGTCTTCCGGATAGCCGGCAAGATACATTCTGAAGTAATCTCCGTGCTCGTGGAAAACCATCAAATCTCCGTCCTCTCTTCTGAGTTCCTTAATAACATACGGCTTCATATAGTCCGCCATACTGTAACGTATGAAGCGGGCGTTGCCGTTGTTCTTAAACTCCGTTCCAAACTGCTCGTTTACAATCTGTTGTTCTGCCCTCCAGGCGGTGATTGAGTTGGAGTATGAACCGTGTCCGGTGTAGGAGATAAACTTGTCCAACTTGTTATTCTCCTTATGAGCGGCAACCGCCTTCTTCAGATAAGAAGATATCTGAGAGTAAGGATCACCGTTGCTTCCCTGGGCCGGAATTCTTGCGGTGTAAATATCACACTCAATGTAAGGTTTGGATTTTGGAGAGAGGTTGTAGAAATGTTTCAGCCCCTTTGTAGAGTCCTTAATTTTCTCAAAGGTCAGATCAAAATCGTCATAGAACCTGTCTGAAGGAACTGCCACTGTCTCAAGCGGATAGTGCCTTTCATCCATCTTGTAGGCGGAGGTCATGAACTGAGCCTTCATCACCATCGCGATAGGTACCTCACCAATAAAAACGGCACCTTCCAAATTGTTCTCGCGATAGAGTTTTTGCAGCACTCCCTTCACCTGTTCCGGCGATTCCCAATCTGCCCAAACCACAAACACAGGAAGACCTTCGCTCTCTATAACGCCCTTGTATTCCGCAATTTGGGCGGCACAGTTTGCTTTAGTCTTACTGTCTGTGATTACGGCAAAAGAACTCTTACCGGAAACCGCCGGCTGCTCAAATTGCTGAGCAGCCAGGGTTGCGGGAAGAGTCATAAGCAAGAGCAAGAATATGCTCTTGATATTCCTAAATCTCATTCTTTCAAATTAATACAATGTTTCTAACTAGAAGGTGATACCCACCTTGAAGGAGACAACATCTCTTCTCTTGAAGAAACGGTATGTGTCAGAAATCTCTTTGATCTCCATAGGGAAGTCCTTCACACCTCTGATATCCTCAACGGTCTCAGGACGAATGTGCTGATAACCAATTGAGCAGAAGAGAGATGAGAGGCTCTTTATGCCCTTGAAAGTGTAAGAGATATTGAATCCCATCTGGGAGAAGTCTGAACACATGTACATGAAGTCTACCAGAGCAAACTCCGTAAATGCCTTATTTCCAAGCTTTACACCGTTGTAGTCAAATGTGCCCTTCTTGTTCTTGCTGTAGCCGATGTTAGCGTCCAGAGTTACTGCGTTAACATCGTCAATCTCAAAGTTAAAGGAGCCGTTTGCACTCATAGCCAAAGTGTTAACCTTGCGTGAAGAGGCCGGTACATAGTACTCAAAACCATCGCGAGTATAAGAGGCCTCAACACCTACTTTCCAGGTGTAAGCGTCTTTACCGTCGCCCTTTAAGTAGTCAATGTTAACCTTCTCAACCTTGGTTGTAAACTTAGAACGCTCAAACTCAGCATCCGTGATATATGACTGAACCTCATAGGTGTTATCATACGTCTGGAAGTACTCAATTCCGCGGTAATCTTTGTTGGAGTGTTTGAACTTTACAAAGAAGCGGTCATCCTGAGTAGCGTTGTACTGAGCTGCCAAAGTAGCAGACCAGGTCTTATGCTTTACGGTACCGGACATCTGAGGTTTGGTGTAGTTGCAGAGAACGTCCTCTACTCTGTAGAGATACTCTCCGTCTGCAAGCAACTTAAACTTGTCAGATACAAAGCTGTAAGAAGCGCTTCCGCCAAGAGCGTTAGCGTTGTAGTTACGAAGCTTATTAATGCCTCCGAATGAAGCAATTAGACCGTCATTAAAGAAGCCCGGAGCAACCATCTCCCAACCGTTCTGGTCTCTGAGGTGGTTGATATCCTCTGCAGAACCGTCCTCTCTGTAAGATGTGTAATGGAAGGTAGCACCTATGCTGTTCTTTCCGTTAATCTTAAAGAGGAGGGCAGGCATTACGTTGAGGTTGGAAACTCTTGTAAGAGGACGAGGGTCCATCTGCTTTGCTGCAATTGCAGCCTCATAGTAACCAGTCAGACCAACAATCAAGCGGCCGCGGAACAGAGGTGCACCAACCTTAAAGCCCATGTTGTAATCCTGATTCTTCCACTTGCTCACATTCTCGTCTGCAACAAAGAAAGGCATGTCTCTGAGCGGGTTAGCAAGGGTAGCATTCCAACATGCACCTTTAATGTCATCTCTTGTATAAGTGAAATCTCCCCAGAGGAACATTCCGCCTACGTTCTTGTAAATACCACCACCGTCTGTGTGGAACATAATAGTATTGATCTTGTTACCAATCTGAACCGGTTTGAAGTCTCCCTTGGTATAGTCATATCCAAAGAATGCGTTTGCCATCTGAACAGGTGCATCCACCATACCGCCGGCAGCATTCTCCGTATTAGCCAACCAGATGTTCTCCAGCGCAGCTCTGTCTATAGCTGCCTTAGTACCACCGTTTTGTGCAGATGCGTAAGCAAACACAAACAGAAGTGGCAACACTATTGCTGCTTTCTTAAATATCTTGTTCATAATACTCATCATTTACTAGTTTAAAGAAGGACTCCAAGACGGAACCAACTCGCCGTTACGACGGAGAGTAGGATGGTCGTTAACCTGGAAGTCTTCAGTTGAATTGTTGGTATCCTGATAGATAGGAGTGCCATTGGCATTTCTTCCTATAACCTTTCTGGATACTGTCTTACCGCAATATGTTGCCTCTACAGAAGTACCGCCTGCATCTACGAATCCAGGGATACGTTTCATGTGGAGAGAGTTCATATTAGTCAGAAGTTCAACACCGTCCCAAATCCAGTCTGCCGGAATCTTAGCATACTTAGGGGTCTTGTTAACCTCACTCTGATAGTGAGCTGCATCCTTGTAATAGTCTGCATCTACGGTAGTTCCTGCAGGAGCCTTAAAGATGCAGAATGCTGCACCGAATACGGAAGTCAACCACTGCATTGAGTTCCAGGAGGTGTAGAATATGCAGTTCAAATTAGGAACATCCGGATTGTATCTGGATGCGTTTCCTGTCCAGGTCTGCCACTCACTCTTGGAGTTATCGTATGAATTAGGGTTGTTCTTAGTATGATCTCTAGGTTCCTGAGATACCACAATGCTCTCTCCCGGAGCCAGAGGATAATCTGTTCCGCTGCCAGGGAATTGCCATACCATCATACTGTAAACATAGTTTCCGTCTCCGTCTGAATCAGGCCAGGTTGGAAGGTTTGCAGTAGCAATGTTAGGGTGAAGCTGAGCAAAGCATACGCCGTCCAAATAGAGAGTCTCGCTGCCGTTGTTATAGAACTGGTAGGTCTGATCTCTGAAGTAGTAACTTGCTATTCCGCAGTAGTAAATCTCACTGAAGCAGAGAGCTCCAACCTTTGCAGGACGAACAACCAGAGTAAGGTCATCTCTGGATGCGGCCTCCTCCGGAGTAACTGTCTTATAGAGAGATACAGCCGGCTTGTTGCCGTTAATAAAGTACTTGTAACCTTCATGAGTTGCAGTACCGGATACGCCTATTGAGTAAACGCCCGGCTCTACGTCTGTAGTTGCAACGCTGTTGGAGTTTGTGGTCGTGGTGAAAACCTGTCCGGTCTTTACGTTTGTAAAGGTAACGGTAACACCCTGCGTATTGAAGTTAGGATCAGGAGTTACTGAACCGCCCTTAGGGATGAAACCTGTTGCAGCGCAAACCTTAAAGGATACGGAGATAGGTTCTATCTTCTCAACATCCTTTACATCCTTCATCATATCTATGCAGGATGAGGCGAGGAATGATACAAACACCACAGAAATCAATAATGCATATATCTTTTTCATAATAGCCTTCATCTTAATAGTTATTTAATTTTAGCCGTCAGCTGCAATCCAAAGAAGAATACATTGGAGTTGCGTCTTTCCTTGCTTCCAGGGCTCTTCTTAAGAGATTGAAGCGGAGTAGATCTGAACATATTGTTTGCGAAGAATGAAACGTCAAAAGCTTTGAACTGCTTGGTAACGTTTACATTGATACAGAGTACCGGATTGTAAGCAGGCTCTCTTTCTCTACGGTTCTTAGCAACTGCACCGTTGGTCTCGTTGCGGAGGATAGGAAGCCACTTGTTGTAATCCGCATGTTTAGGGTTTGCCCACTCTGGGTTGAAGTCATGAACCTGTCCGTCTGCAATTGAGAGATACTTCTGTGGAATGGTATCACATGCAGCGTATGTTGTCCAGTTCTTCTCTCTCCAGTTAACGTTAGCGGTAACTGAGATTACGAATCCAATCTTTGGAATGTTGTGAGTAACAATGAAATTGGTGATGAGGTTCTGTGAGCGGCTTACACCGGAAGAACCCTTAGACTCATAGATACCGTAGTTAGCCTCTTCACTGCCGTTCTTGTTGTAGA
Source organism: Bacteroidales bacterium (assembly GCA_017618115.1). Classification (GTDB taxonomy): domain Bacteria; phylum Bacteroidota; class Bacteroidia; order Bacteroidales; family UBA932; genus Egerieousia. The sequence continues at coordinate 26,824 of JAFZUX010000007.1, forward strand.
ATACCCAACCGTTGTTCCATCCCTTGTAATCATAGAATTCACCGTTAACAATGAATGATGTGCGGATTGCGTTAATTCTACCAAAGTCAATTACAAACTCAACACCCTTCTGCTCGTATGAGCGGTTGTTGTGAGGAGTTGTATAGAGCAGGAATACCTTTCCGCTCTCGCTAAGATGGAGTGCAGGAAGTGAAGATCCGTCTGCAGGATAAGTCTCTGCGGTGTATCTGTTCCAATTTACATAACCATAGTCATTTAGACCACGTGAGAAGGTGTATCCGCTGTGTGTCCAGTCTTTGTAACCGGTAACGGCAACCTTAACCTTCTTAATTCTGAAATCAAATCCAACCTCAGCTTTCTTCTGCTTGTTAAGTTTCAGGTTGTTTGTCTTAACGTCATAAACATGAGTTGTGATAACCTGGAACTTCTGCTCATCAGGAACGGTTGTCTGAAGTGAGTTGTTGAAGTTGATCATGTCAAAGTAGGCCTTATCCGGATATACGTAAGCCATTGAAGGTGCGCTTACAGAGATACCGTAACCGCCTCTTACGTTGAAGGCTCCGGGAACAACCTCGAATGATGCATTTACTCTTGGAGAGAATGCGTCACCAACGTTCCAAACCTTGTCATAACGGACACCGGCAACAACCTTAAACTCACGGTTGAGAACATTCCATCTGAAATCCTCCTGTGCCCAAACACCCAGTTTGTTCATAAACGGAATATCCTTGTAAGGACGCTCTCTCTGAGTTGCAAAGCGGTAAGAAACAGATCTGTAAGGAGGTGTGTCATAGTCAAATACCTTACCTTTACCACGGTTGCCGTCATTGTGCCAATCTGCACCAACAATGAAGTGATGGTTGGTAGCACCCAGTGTTCCTGCAAAGTTCAACATCAACTTTGCAAAGGTGTTGAGCTCCTTACCGTAAACGTTGTACTCATACTCGTAAGATGCAGGAGTAATCCAGCTCTTATCGTTAATGAGTTCATTGTTAGGACCAAAGTAGGTAATCTCTTTTCCGAGGTCGTCAAAAATTCTAACGCCTGGTCTTGAAGAGAGAACTGAACCGTCAAGCTTTGAGTAAGAGTATGCAACATCTGCATTGGTTCCCTGATCCTTAAAGTAACTTCTACGGTTTGTGTAATTAAATGATACGTTGTACTTTATGTTCTTGAACCAACCACTGTTTACTCTCAACTCACCGTTGTGAGCAATACGGATGCCGCGGTCTCTGCGGTTAGATGTCTGGAAATCAGTATCATCATCCGGGTTAGGCTCGCATTTATCTCTTGTCCAGAGGAATGAGAGAGCGGTGTTAGTATAGTACTTGCCGCCAAGGAAGGTGTTTGCGTATGCAACTCTTCCGGTAGCTCTTCTGTACTTGTCATAACCCTCTCTTGGGTCTGCAACTGAGTAAGCGTAATCTACACCGTAGTTGATGTAACCTGCATTTGAACCGAGGTTAACTCCGTGAGTTGCACCTATTGCGTAAATGTTAGGGTTTGTATTGAACTTAATCTGAAGAGGTTCAACACCGCTCTTTGCATTTACAATAACGGTTCCTGAAGCTGCATCACCATACTCAACGGAAGCAATACCCTGGATAACCTCAACAGACTCAACGTTATCTGTAGTAATTGTTCTGAGGTCAATACCTGAAGAAGGGGTCTGTCCGCCGCCGCCCGGAGTTGCACCGCCAATGGCAGCACTCATTGTCTGCATGTTAGCTGCGTTTGAAATAGGAGCACCGTCTACAATAATTGCGGTTCCCATTGCAGCACCACCTCTTACTGAGAGTGTCTTAACACCCTGGAGGTCCGGTTTGAATGTGCTGGATGTAATGTCAGCACCCGGAAGCAACATCATAACATCTGCCAAAGAGCTTGCCTGAATGTGCTCAATTGCTGTACGGTTGATTTTTGACGCCGTTGCAGATCCTGTCTTGGACGCCTCAGCCGTAACTGTAATATCGTCCAAACGGAAGTCGGCAACCTTAAGAGAAAAATCGTAAACCGGCTTTGCCGCTACGACCGTAACCTTAAGAGTCAGAGTCTCATAACCCAATGATGAAACTATAAACTCATAAGTTCCGGGAGCTATACTCTTGATGGTATACTCTCCCCTCTCGTTTGCAATAGCAGAAACTCCTGCGTTCGGTACCTGAACCGTTGCGTAAGGAATTGGGGCTGCTTTTGCATCTCCTGCCTGCTCTGTGACAGTACCGCTTATAGATACCGTCTTCTGACGCTGAGCCCAGCTGCTACTTGTGAAAAGAAGCAGAGCTGCTGCCAGGAACAAGCCACTGAATTTTAACTTAGTTACCTTCATAGATTAATTATTTGGTTTATTGTGTTGATTCTAATGGCGATTTAAAGATAATAAATTTTCTTTCTCACGATGGTTAAATTCATTAACAATTTTTAGTGCATTTCAGCCATAAATCTTTACAACTCCCTTTCTACCCGCCATTTACGGCCGTTTCTAATTTGTAACCTATTGTTACATTTTTCTCCCCAGGCACACCGCAAAATTAACTTACCCGCCATTTTTGAACAATCCCCACTTATAGTTATATTCTCTTTTTGAGTTATCTTTGTCTTAGAGATACACTGTTATGGGAAACAAAATTCAGATGATAGAACTCTCAAAAGAGCATAATGCTATAAGAGAGGAAATTGAGGCGGCTATTAACAAAGTTATAGATTCCTCCGCCTTCATTCACGGAGAGGAGGTTGAACTCTTTGAGAGAAACCTTGCACGCTACTTAAACGTCAAACACGTCATTGGTTGCGCCAACGGAACGGATGCCCTCCAGATTGCCCTTATGGCTTTAGATTTGAAACCGGGAGATCAGGTTCTGGTTCCGGCATTCACATACGTGGCTACTGCTGAGGTGATTGCACTGCTTGGACTCGTTCCCGTAATGTATGACGTAAACCCCAGAAACTTCAATACAGACTCCGTATCTCTGGAAAATATAGAAGAAATTATAACGGAAAATACCAAAGCCATTGTTCCGGTTCATCTCTTTGGCCAGTGCTCGGATATGAATGCAGTGCTGGCGGTGGCAAAGAAGTACAACCTCAAAGTGGTGGAGGATTGCGCCCAGGCTTTGGGAGCAAAGTGCAAAGTGGGAGAAGATGAGAAGATGGCGGGAACCATCGGGAATATAGGGTGCACCTCCTTCTTCCCAACAAAGAACCTGGGCGGTATGGGAGACGGCGGCGCCCTCTTTACCAATGATGACGCTCTTGCTGCAAGAATCAGAATGATTGCCTCACACGGTCAGGAGAAAAAGTACCACCACAAAGTGATTGGTTGCAACTCCAGACTGGATACCATTCAGGCGGCCGTACTTAACGTAAAACTCAAGTATCTTGATGGTTACCTTGCCAAAAGGCGCCAGGCCGCTTCTCTTTACACCACCCTCTTTACAAAGGCAGACCCTCTGAACAAATATCTCTACACCCCTCTGGAGGAGGAGTATTCAACCCACACCTACCACCAGTACACGCTCATTATCAAGGGCAACACAAGAGACGCCCTTAAGCAACACCTTGCAGATAAGGGAATTGCAAGCATGATCTACTACCCGCTCCCACTGAGTGACCAGGAGGCCTTCCAAAACATAGCCCTAAGAAGAGAGGATTTCTCAGATGCGGCAACCGATTCCCTCCACAACTCCGAGTACCTGGCTAAACACGTTCTCTCCCTCCCAATGAATCCTACGATTTCAAAGGAGGAAATAGAACTTATTGTAAACGAGGTTATTAACTTTTAAAATTTACCCTAATGCAACAAAACCGGGGCAACTTGCATCTATATAGTGTAGGTTTAGGTTTTAGTATCAAAAAAAGGGAGGAAAGCAATGCTATCCTCCCTTTTTTTGATACAGTGTCACCCCTACACCCTTCCTATTCCGTAGTAGTCAAAGCCCAAAGAGCGCATTTCTGCAGGGGTGTAGATATCTCGGCCGTCTACAACAACTCTGCCCTTCATCAGTTCAAGCACTCTGTCCCAGGCCGGAACTCTGAACTCCTTCCACTCGGTTACAAGTGCCAGAGCGTCAGCACCCGTAACGGCATCAAAAATATCTTTGCTGTAGTAAACTCTCTCTTTCAGGTAGCGCTTTTTGCACTCATCCATCGCGATTGGATCATATACCCTTACGGTTGCTCCGGCCTCCAAAAGAAGGTTGGCGATAACAACGGACGGAGCCTCTCTCATATCGTCAGTTTCCGGTTTGAAGGAGAGTCCCCACATTGCAACGGTCTTTCCTTTCAAAGTGCCGAGCGCTGTTTTGAGCTTTTCAAAAACAACTTTTTTCTGCGCCTCGTTCACCTCTTCTACCGCACTGATAACACGCATTTTATAGCCATTCTCCTCTCCGGTTCTTATGAGTGCCTTTACATCTTTAGGGAAGCAACTGCCGCCGTATCCGCAGCCGGGATAGAGGAACTTGTTTCCTATTCTGGAGTCTGCCGCCATACCCGCTCTAACTTTCTCAACATCCGCTCCCGTTACCTCGCACAGACGGGCAATCTCATTCATGAAACTTATTCTTGTGGCAAGCATAGAGTTGGAGGCGTACTTTGTCATCTCCGCACTCATAATATCCATAAAGATTATTCTGTAGTTGGAGAGTTGGAACGGTTTGTAAATCTTCTCCATAATGTGGCGGGCCTTCTCGCTGCTAACTCCTACAACAACTCTATCCGGAGACATAAAGTCCTTAATTGCAGCACCTTCCTTAAGGAACTCGGGGTTGGAGGCAACATCAAATTCTATCTTCTCTCCTCTTCTTTCCAGCTCCTCTTCCACTCTCTGTTTAACCTTCAGGTTGGTACCCACGGGAACAGTGCTCTTAATTACCAGGAGCGTATACTTTTTAATGTTGCGGCCAAACTCTGAGGCAACGTTAAGAACGTAACTGAGGTCTGCGCTTCCGTCCTCTCCCGGAGGAGTTCCAACTGCAATAAAGACAACATTCAGAGTATCCAAAACATCCTTCAAAGAGGTAGAAAAATGGAGTCTTCCGTTTGAAGTGTTTTTCTTTACAATATCCTTTAAACCAGGCTCATAGATTGGTATTTCTCCTGCCTTGAGCGCCTCAATTTTATTCTTATCAATATCTATGCAGGTTACATTCATTCCCATTGCTGAGAAACATGCTCCGGTAACAAGACCTACATATCCGGTTCCTACTATTCCAATGTTCATAACTAAAATATTATGTTAACAACATCTCTTTGCACATCCCGCGCAGAGAGTGTCTTCTCCTCTCAACCTTCTCTCTACCAGACGGCTGAGACGTTCTCTTATTTCCGTGTTAGATATCTTTTCAAGTACGGCGCCTGCAAAAGCCTGCTGCTGAAGCAGTTTTGCTTCACTCTCAGATATTCCTCTGGAGCGCATATAGAACAATTCTTCATCTGCAAGGCTACCAACCGTTGAGCCGTGAGAGCACTTAACGTCATCTGCATAAATCACAAGATGCGGATCACTGATTGCTCTTGCAGTATCTGAAATCAGAAGGTTGTTGTTTGCCTGGTATGCCTCCGTCTTCTGAGAATCCTTTGCAACGTAAACCTCTCCCTTAAAAGAGGTTCTTGCATTACCTCCAAGTATACCCTTAAAGAGCTGATTGCTTGTACATTCCCCGCTATTATGGCGCAGGTTTACGGTGGTATCTATTATCTGCTCTCCGCCTGCAAGATAAAGACCGCTAAGCTGAGCCTCCGCTCTCTTTTCATTAAGATTGCAGTTTACCTTGTTTGCAATATTTCCTCCGTGCAGAGTAATAATGTTCATTAAGACGGTAGAAGAACTCTTCTGAGAAATATCAAAAGTTGAGTGATGTGATGAAGCGCCGTTCTCATTCTGCATTACAATGAGTGAGAGATTTGAGTTCTCTTCCATTGCAATCGCCACGCTCTCTTCAGTAACATATCTCTCCGTTCCCGTTGTATGGGCGCAGAGTATGACGGCTCTGGAACTTCCTGCAGGACAGTGTATTCTGACTTTATATGATGACGGGTGCGGTGTTGTTCTTACAAATATCACCTGAGTGAGCAGATCTCCTTCAGACGGTATCTCAATAACACCGTCTTTTGCAGAAAAGCCCATAGGTTTTCCATCCAGAACATAGAACTTCTTTGCACCGGAAAGTTCTACGCTGCAGTTGAAAATCTCACTCTGTGGTATGTATTTAAACTCTGCCATCCGTTACTTTTCAAACTCTTCGTATCCGTGTTTTTCCACCTCTGCAGCCAACTCTTTGCCCGCAGTCTTTACAATCTTTCCCTTGTAGAGAACGTGAACAATGTCCGGAACAATGTAATCCAGAAGACGCTGATAGTGAGTGATTACCACAAAGGCGTTATCTTCTCTCTTTAAGCGGTTCACTCCGTTTGCAACAATCCTCAGTGCGTCTACATCCAGTCCGCTGTCCGTCTCATCCAAAATTGCAAGACGAGGTGAAAGCATTGCCATCTGGAATATCTCGTTTCTCTTTTTCTCTCCGCCGGAGAAACCAACGTTCACTCCTCTGGATGAGAATGAAGGATCCATCTCCACGTATGCCATCTTCTCTCTCATCATCTTCAGATATTCAGCTGCAGAGAGTGGCGGAAGGTTGTTCTGTTTGCGGTGTTCGTTTACCGCGGTCTTCATAAAGTTGACATTTGTAACTCCCGGTATCTCAACTGGATACTGGAATCCCAGGAATATGCCGGCCCAGCTTCTCTCCTCCGGAGACATCTTCAAAAGATCTTTTCCCAGGTAGGTTATGCTGCCCTCGGTTACGGTGTAGTTTTGGTTGCCCGCCAACACTGCAGAGAGAGTACTCTTACCGCTTCCGTTACGTCCCATTATTGCATGAACCTCTCCGGGTTTAATGGTAAGGTTTATTCCCTTAAGAATTTCCTTATCACCGATTCTGGCGTGCAAGTTCTTTATTTCCAGTAAATTTTCCATAGTGTCCTTAGTTTTTAGAACGCTGTTTCTCCAACACTTTTTCTCTTAGATCAAGGTAATGCTGTTTCTCATACATCCTCTTCCAGGAGAAAAATCCTCCAATTGCAAGTATTATGTAAATGCCGTAAACTATTGGCATTATTCCCAAGCCAACTCTCAGGCAAAGTATTACGTTTGAGACGTTTGCAACCATCCAGCAACCCCAGCAGTCCAGCTTCTTCTGTGCGGAGAGATACTGCGCCATAAGCACCATACCAAGTACAAAAGCGTCAAAGTAAGGCACCTTTGCAGGTTGTGAGAAAATTGCAGGGAACCAGGTATCTATTCTAGATTGAATGTAGCCCCACACAAAGGTGAAGATAAGCACCACTCCCAGCACAACGGCTCTCTGTCCGTTGTTGAAGATTGTAACCTTCAGTTCCTGCTTAACATCCTTCTCATCCTCTTTTGGATGCGTCCATCTATAGTGTCCGTAGAAGTTGATAATCAGAGAGATTGGTTGGAGTATCATACTTGAATATGCTCTTGCCTGCAAAAAGAGAAGGAAGAGGAAAACGTTGTAAAGATACCCTATCCAGAAGTTGGCAACCTTACCCTTAACAGCCAAAAAGATACAGAGTAAACCGGTAACCGTGGAAATCACCTCCAGCGTGCTTACGCTCTGCCCCATAAACTCAAACAACTCGTGTTTGAGGCTGAAGAGATTGAAAAAAATCTCGTTAAACTGTTCCGTCAAAATCTCGCTCATCATAAATCAATTAACCAATACTGCCCTCCAATGAAACCTGCAGAAGTTTTTGCGCTTCAACTGCAAACTCCATCGGGAGTTTATTTAAAACATCTCTGGCATAGCCATTAACAATCAGTCCTACAGCATCTTCCGGCGTTATACCTCTCTGGGTGCAGTAGAAGAGCTGATCCTCTCCTATCTTTGAGGTTGTGGCCTCGTGCTCAACAATTGCCGTAGGATTTGCACTCTCTATATGCGGGAATGTGTGCGCTCCGCACTTGCTTCCAAGAAGCAGTGAGTCACACTGAGAATGGTTGCGCGCTCCGGTTGCACCCGGCAGAACTTTCACCATTCCGCGGTAACTATTCTCGCTGTAACCTGCAGATATACCCTTACTTACAATTCTACTGCGGGTATTTTTTCCTGTGTGTATCATCTTGGTTCCCGTATCCGCCTGCTGATAATTGTTGGTTACGGCAACGCTGTAAAATTCAGAAACGGAGTTGTCTCCCTTAAGTATTGTGCTAGGATATTTCCAGGTGATTGCAGAGCCGGTCTCCACCTGCGCCCAGAACAATTTGGAATTTGCACCCTCGCATATTCCCCTCTTAGTCACCAGGTTATAGATTCCTCCCTTGCCATCTTTATCTCCCGGATACCAGTTCTGAACGGTAGAGTATTTAACCTCCGCATCTGCCTTCACAACAATCTCTACCACTGCGGCGTGCAGTTGAACGGTATCTCTCTTAGGTGCGGTACACCCCTCCAGATAACTTACATAAGCTCCCTCGTCTGCAACTATAAGCGTTCTTTCAAACTGACCCGTTCCCTGTGCGTTGATTCTGAAGTAACTGGAGAGTTCCATCGGGCAGCGGGTGTTCTTTGGAATGTAGCAGAATGAACCGTCCGTAAATACTGCGGAGTTGAGTGCGGAGAAGTAGTTGTCTCCAACGGGAACTACGCTTGCAAGATATTTTTTCACAAGATCCGGGTAATCTCTTACCGCCTCAGAGAAGGAGCAGAAGATAATTCCCTTCTCCGCCAAAGTCTCTCTGAATGTGGTTTTTACAGAGACTGAGTCAAAGACAGCATCTACTGCAACGCCACCCAAAACGTTTCTCTCCTTAAGAGGAATTCCAAGTTTCTCAAAGGTTGCCTCCAACTCCGGGTCCAACTTGTCCGCCTTCTGTTTTTTAGGTGCGGCAAAGTAGATTATATCCTGGTAATCGATATCGGGAAGATTAATGTGGCCCCACTTTGGAACCTTCATAGTCTGCCACTTACGGAAAGCTTTAAGGCGGAACTCCAGCAGCCACTCCGGCTCTCCCTTTTTCTCGGATATATGGCGGATAATATCTTCGTTAAGTCCCTTAGGTGCAAACTCCTGTTCCACCTCGGTAACGAACCCCTCTTTGTACTCCTTAGAGGCTATTCCACCCAATATATCCTTCTGATCTGCCATTTATTGCCAGCCTTGTGCTTTAATTTCCAGGCGGTTGCCGTCCGGAGAAACCAGATAGCACCCCTCCTTTGTGGTATGTCCTACAACCTCCAAAAATGGAAGTTCCTTGCGTATCTTATCGTGAGATTCAAGAGGGAAAACATAGAGCAGACGGTAATCGTCTCCGCCGTTGACAATGGCTGTAACTATATCTATTCCAATCTCTTCAGACACAGTTCTTGCCTCAGGCGCTACCGGAATTTTGTCCAGGTAAATATCCGCACCGCATCCCAGATCCTTTGAGAGCTGCTTAACGGTATCTCCAAGTCCCCTGGTCATAAAGTAACCGGCAGATGGCCACACTCCCGCCTCAGCAAAAGATGAGATGATGTTGGGTTCAATCTCCGGTGTAAGATACTGGCTCAGAGGATATTTGTACTTTGCCAAATCCGGCTGTTTTCCGGTAAAGGCCTGCTTTTCTCTCTCCAAAACATAGAACCCCATGCAGGCGCTTCCTAAATTTCCGTTTATGCAGATAAGGGAGTTTGCACTCGCTTTTGGGACCTTCTCCGTAACCGATGCCGCCTCTCTTCCAGTTGCCGTACAACTAATCATAAGGCCGCTCATAGAGGGCGTTAGGTCAAAGGTAATCTTGCTCACGGAGTGAATCTTTGCCGCAGAGCGTATTCCGGCCCACAGATCAGATATGTGTTCAAAGCTGAACTTTGAAGAGACGCCTATTGTAAAGCTCAGAGAGTAAGGAGCATAACCCTTGGAATAAACTGTGCCTATCCCCAGCAGGGCCGCCTTGTAACCCAGGTACTTGAGCGGAACGTAGGTCAAATCAAAATCTACCCCCTCCAGCATCATCTTGTTGCAGCTCACAAAGTTGTAACTCTTCCTCTCCTCTTTTCCCGATAGCAAAACCGTCTCGCTGTTTTCCAGGCCGCTCTCCTTAAAGAGCTGCTCCAGAGCCTTCACCCTGCCCAACTCCTTTATCTCCGTACGTGTAATTTTCTTCTTTTCTGCCATAGGCCGCAAAGATACAAAAGATACCTAAAAAACTAAAAACGGGAGGTTTTGACGCCTCCCGCCAATCTTACTATGCTGTACTTCACCGTATGAATAAGTCTTAACTATTTGTTATTACCACTTCTGTTTAATAATTGTTTTTGCAAAAACTTTAAATATGAATCAGATCTATTTTGAAGCAAAAGGAGAAGCCCTATTAGAGCTGTTAGGGATGAGCAAAAGCGAATTTGCCAGGAGGATGGGCATCCGAAAGCAAAATGTAAAGGCGTTGTTTAAGACCAAGAATTTTGAGACCATCAAAAAAGCTTCGGTGGTACTAGGAGTGCCGTTTCTTATGTTGATTGGATATGTAGAAGAGCCGGATCTTAATGAGTTTCCGATAGTTCCCTATGAAGAATCTAGCCTAAAGGACAATATGACATTTGAGTCATTGGTGGGACGGATTAACCTTGTTCAAGATATACTACAAGAACAGGCAGCACACGCTGTTAACCTTTCGTTAACCGCTCGCAACTGGTTGGTAGGATACTATATCGTAGAGTATGAGCAGAGTGGTAAGGACCGCGCCAAGTATGGCGAGAAACTACTCAAACAACTAGCAAAAAAACTAAATAAGCGGGGCTTAGGCGAGCGACGTTTGTATGAATATCGGTTCACCTATCAGGTTTATCCGCAACTGGGAGGAGTTATTGCTGAATATTTCTTTAATAATGACCAAGATGAAATTTTGCGGTTATTAACCGCAAAATTGGAAATAAATAAATTATTGTTTCCAATCACTGATTTTGGCAAAGAAAAATGGCAAACACCTGCAGATAGATTATTCTATAGACTTTCAGCAACACATCTAGTTTTTTTGGCCAATCTTAAGGCCCCCCTGAAGCGTGCCTTTTATGAGCAAGAAGCTATACGGGGATGTTGGACAAGTATAGAATTAGCTCGTCAAGTGTCTTCACAATATTACGAGCGCATGGGACTATCGAAAGATAAGAAGGCATTACAAAGGTTGACATCTAAGAAAGCGCAGCAAGTTACACCTCGTGATATTCTCCACAACCCTGTCACATTGGAATTTCTGGGGTTGGAGCAGCAGGATGTCTATACGGAATCAAAGTTGGAGACTTCAATTTTAAATAATCTTCAGAGATTCCTCCAAGAAATGGGTAGAGGCTTTTGTTTTGAATACCGGCAGAAGCGTATCCTTATAGATCAAGACTACTATAAGGCAGATCTTATCTTTTACCACCGCATACTGAAGTGTCACGTTATCATTGACTTAAAGATTGACCGCTTCAGGCCGGAATATGCATCTCAACTTAATCTCTATGTGAATTACTACAAACACGAGATTATGCAGGAGGATGACAATCCGCCAATCGGCCTGTTGCTTTGCACAGACTTTGGTGAAACAACAGTGCGTTACGCCATTGAAGGACTTTCTCCAAATCTATTCGTTAGCAAGTATCGCCTGCAACTGCCTACAGAAGAAGACATTCGTAAATATCTATTGGAGAATATCACAGAAGAGGACTTCAAGAAGATGAAGGAGGTGCAGGGGCTTAATTAAGCATAGATATAAACATGGCGGAAGTTATCTGCCATTATAACATGCTACCACTTTTCCCAGTGGATGTTCTCCGGCTTCCACTTCTCTTTTGGAGTAGGCTTTTCCGTTGGAACTCCAATCGGAATTATGCAGAGCGGAACAACGCCTGTAGGTATACCTAATTTCTCCGCGATAGGTTTAACTCTCTCCTCTGCAGGATAACCCGCCGTCCACACAGCTCCAAGCCCTAATGCGTTAACAGCCAGCAAGATATTCTCTGCCGCGGCGCAGCAGTCTTCATACCAGAACATATTAGGCATCTCCTGCTCAGGAGCGTCAGGCTGTCCGAACGGTTTTCTCTTAACCGTTGTCTCTCCGCATACAACAATCACAGCACCTGCGGTCTTGAACATTCCGCTTCTTGGTCCGGCACCGAATACCTCTGCAATCTTCTCCTTGTCCGTTACCACAACAAAGCGCCACGGCTGTATGTTCATTGCAGTAGGAGCCGCCATTCCGGCCTTAAGTATAATCTCCAACTGCTCCTTTGTTACCGCCTCACCGGTAAAGTTACGTACGCTGGCCCTGGACATTATAACATCCAGTGCAGCAGTGTTTTTTGTCTGAGCATAAGTATTTCCTCCGCTCACCAAACCCATTGCCAGAACGGCAACCAATACTAAAATCTTTTTCATATAATTTTAGTTAAAACGTCTATTATAAGTTGTCTATATGCCATCCCACATTATTTATCTGTCTCGCCGTGTCCTTTGAGCTTGGATTTTCACTAGGGAAGAAGAAACTTAATCCATCAAGCAGGACATACTTTTCGTATTGTTTTTTAATCCACTTGCCTCCGGCTTTTATTGCATCTCCGTATGTAATGTTAGAAGTATAGCCTTTTTGAGTTTTTATAAATTTTGCTTGTGGCGTGAAATAATATGACTGTATCTTTTCCACATCTGCCTTTTTATTAAAACTCTCACTTTGAGTTTGAATAGATAAAGCCAAAGACTCCCACTCGTCTGAATTATAGCAGTTTATACAATAACATTCCGACATGTCCAAATATTCGCAGGTTACCTTATAGAAATACTTTTTCAATATTTCTATGGCGGCTTTGTAGTTGTCACCCATCTTTATTGGCCCAATAGATGTTTGGGTTGCTATGAATTCTAATGGTTCTTTTGGTCCCTGATCATTCGTTCTTGGTCTTAAATCCCCACCATTCTTATTGCTCTTAGCAATATTTGAGGCACCGTTAGGAACGAACTTCTTTGTGATATCAGTAACTGTTCCAGGTTTTTCTGCCCTAACCATCAGTGGTTCTCCAGTAAATTTCTTTGGATCAACATTAAAGCCCTTTGGTCTATGCCATTTATCTATAAGAATATAGAGAGCTCTCTGGCCCTTAAGGGAAAGTTTTATTTCCTCTTTTTCATCTGCCATTGCTGCATCCCATTGTGGATTGTCTTTGATGGTCATTCTGAATTCGTTTTTATTGCCGAACAGTTGCCTTTTTGCATCTTCAGACATGTTCTTAATGTCAATAACAGGTTTGCCATTCTCATCCAGGGTGGTCAAAGCAAAAAATCTTACGCCGTCAGCCTCCAACCACAAATCACCATTCTTAGTATAAACAATCTCTCCGCCCGCCTCATAGATATCCCACAAAGAAGAAGTTGCACATAGTCCGTGTTCTATTGTCTTAAAGCGGGGACTATAGACATAAATTGCTACTATTTCTCCATTTTGTGAAAAAACAGAGAAAGGTTTTCCGGTATAATACTCTATGGAAGGCGGTTCCATAAAACCGAATATCTCATTGGCATCCTTTGCTGATGAAGCTTTTTCCCATTGTATTACTAGTGAAGTATCTTTTCTGCTGAAGGTTCTTAGAATTTTTCTATCTTTCCATTCCCTATACTTTACCGAACGGGTCATCACTGTTGGAAATAATGGGTTGTCCGGAGCTGCGTAAAATTCACCATCATAAGTTTTCCCGTCTAAGATAGATGCCCTAGACTTATAGATTTGCGGAAAAGATTCCGGCAAATTGGCAACTTTTGCACCCAAATAAACTTTGTTGAGCCCAATTGGAGACAACTGATAGCAAATAGTATATTCTGATTGTGCATACCCAACAAGAGCAACAAACAGAAAAAGAAGAAATAATGCTGATCTTTTTTTCATATCGTGTTTTTATTTAGAATTCAGACTTTTCGAATTTAATTATAAGTTCTCCCTTTGAGTTGGCAATTCCGATAACCGCTCCATAGTTAGGTTCACGAACCAAAACATAACCATCACCGGCATCGGACAATTTATACCAATAATCTTTCTCTCCATCTACGGGAACTGAAGACTTGGAAACGAATATAACATTTAGCGTTGAATCTCTTAAATTATACTCGGTTAGGATGTTTCCATCCTTTACAGAAATGGGGCAAAAACCACGCTTGTCTGGATGCGGGAAAAGATCTGATGCCTCTCCCTCAAACAAAATTTTTCCATCCTTATTAACAACTCGTCCTTTATATTTATAATATTCTTCTTCTTTTTGAAGAAAGAGCAGATTTTTTGTCCTGAAAATTTTGCCGTACCAACCATAAGAGAAAAATTCGCCGGCCTTATTCATCAAAACTTTCTCACCTCTATCCATAGGTAAACCGTCTTTCTTCTCTACAATGGTTATCCCTGAGATAAAATCTTCTACTACTTTTGAGAATTTCGGCTCAATAACAAAAATACCCTTCTGATTGATAAAGCCCCAATTCCCTGTATTTTCATCCACAACGGCAGCCAAACTATCGCTGAAGTCATGAGCATACTTAAACTTTGCCGGGATTACAATAACTCCCTTCTTATTGATGTATCCCCAGCGATTCTTTTGTTTATCGTGAAAACGAGCAAGGCCATCTACAAACGGGTAAGAATTCAACTCGTATACAGCATGGGGAGAATAATATGAATCATAATAAGTTTTACGAGTAAGGTTTGGAAAAATTACAACGCCTTTATCATTCACAAACTCACGATAAACCCCATTTTGTTTCTTAACAATCCTTACCAAATATCCATTTTCTAAACCTCGGGACAAATAGGGAACAACTTTCTTTGAAGCAGACCAAAGAACTTTTCCATTCTTGTCTATAATACCAACTTTATCATATTTACTGAAAGTTGCCTTTCCCTTATAAAAATCTGAAATGTCATCAAATTCTTTACCATCAAAAAGCAAATTACCATTCACATCAAACAACTTTTTTCCTAAAAAGAAAACACCGTCGCTAACGGTCAGATTATCTAGTAATTTACTTACCGTAATTACTTTAGTACTGTCTGTAGACCTTATCTGAGGATACTGAGAAAAACCGAATACAGAAAGAAGAAGAAAGGTAAAAAGGAGGAAAGACTTTTTCATATTAAAAAGAGTTTTAAGTGTTCTTTTAAGAGAAACGAATCCTTACAAATATAACAAAATTGGATTAAGGATTACAAGTGTTTTTTCCTTTTTAGCAACCTAAAACCATTGCTATAGAGTAGGAGAAGCCTATAAGGGAGACCAGGGTGGTGGCTCCTGTCATTATAGACTCTCTGGTCTGTGGGCTAAGATCCAAACTGAGCTGACGCTTAATAAGATGTGTAAAGGCCAGACAGGCACAGAGATATATCAAAACAGAGGTCCATTTGGACTGTACGGCAAACAGCACTACGGGAGATAACACCCAGATTACAAGCATAATGCGGTATAGACGGACGCTGCGTTTCTTTCCGAGAAGACAGGCCAGAGTTTTACGTCCCGCAGGAACGTCTCTGCCAATATCACAGCCGTTGTTGGAGAACATATTTACCGCCATTCCCAGAATTGGCGGAATAGCCTGCACTAGAACAAACCAGTAGAGTTGCTTTGTCTGAAGATAGACTGCGGCAAGCGGAATAAGACCACCCATTACAAATCCGCAAAAGAGTTCACCCAACGGCAGATAGGAGATGGACCATTTTCCAAATGCATACCAGAATAAAACAACAGTTCCAACGGCACCAATCACCAATGGGCCATAGCCACAGACTTTTACAACATAGATTGCAGGAATAAGAGCAATCAGCAGAAATATAAAACCGAGAGCCAAGGCCCATTTAGGACTCATTCCATAAACAATTACCGCATCATATTCATCCGGAGAATTTTCCAAAGTGTCCGTTCCCTTTGCAAAGTCAGAATAGTCATCAAAAACATTAACGGCGGATTGCATCAGGATAACGATGACATAAAGACACAGCGCCATTACAAGGTCCAAAGTTCCTAGTATTGTGTAACTTATTGCCAATCCCACAGTTGCGGGAGCAACAGAGCCCGGCCAGGTGTGAGGAGCTGCAATATTTACAATATCTTTAAGTCTCAGTTTATACATCTCGTTCTTTGTTTATCAGAAGAGTGCTGGATTTACATTGCCTTTGTAAGATACTCCCATTTTGTCCAGTGCGGCAAGGAGGGCGTTGTCTACGTTGACTTTGAACTTGGTGTCATAATCCAGCGTAAAGCCCTTCTCCTCCTCAACAATCTTCAGCTTAACCGGAGTCTGTCCTACAACCTCTGCGGAGGAGTTTTTGCTCTCCTTCAGAAGGTCTACCAACTCCGTACGGAACTCTTTGGTAATCAGCTTAGACGGAACGGTGAGTTCCAGAGAGAGAAGTCCCTTCTCCTTAACGTTTGCAAGGTAACGGACAGCCTCTGTTTTGGTAGCAAGAGTATTATCTCCACGGCGGCGTTCAATCTTCAGTTTTATGATGATTGCGCTGCCGTCTTTGATGTAGTTCATATACTGCTCATAGGTCTGACCAAAGAGAGTGAACTTGGTTCCGGAGTTGAAATCTTCCAGCGTGAAGGTTGCAAAAGGTTTGTTCTGCTTTGAGAGTCTCTCCTCAACCTCCGTTACCAGACCGCCCACGTAGAACTCCTGACCCTCAACGCTTTGCCCGCCTTGTGAGGTCTGCAGCATAGTATCCAGCGCTCCCGGAGTTATGGTGCAGAAATTCTCCAACTCAAACTTGTAACTGCTGAGCGGATGTGAAGAGATATACATACCCACAAGTTCACGCTCTCTCTTCAGGTAGGCTATTCTGTCCATCTCTCCCCTTACAGGCGGAACCTCCGGTTTTTTAAGTTGGAATCCCTCATCCGCCTCACCAAAAAGTGAACCAACACTGTTATCCATTGAGCCTACATCCGTTGCATATTTAAGGAGGGTATCCAGGAATACCTCACCCTTGTTGTTTATTGCAAAGTATTGGTCTCTGCGGATTTGCGGGAATGAAGAGTCAAAGGCTCCGGCATAAATCAGAGACTCCAGAGTCTTGCGGTTCATATTGGTTTTGCTGGCTCTCTCAACAAAATCAAAGATATCTTTGTACGGAGCGTTCTGCACAATCTCCTCCGCAACCATACTTCCCAATCCCTTAATTGCAGCAAGACCGAATCTTATCTCTCTGTCTCCTGTAACGGTAGCATTCACACCGCCGCTGTTAACGTCCGGACCAAGCACGCTCAATCCCATTCTGCGGCACTCATCCATAAGCACCGTAATCTCTTTGGTATTAGCAAATTGCTTGGTAAGATTGGCTGCCATAAACTCTGCCGGATAGTGCGCCTTCATATAGGCGGTCTGATATCCAATCCAGGCATAGCAGGTGGAGTGAGATTTATTGAAGGCATACTTTGCAAACTCCTTCCAATCGTTCCAGATTTTCTGAAGCAACTCTTTGTTGAATCCGTTGTCACTGCCGCCTCCAAGGAACTTCTCCTCCAACTTGAGCATCTTGGATATATCCTTCTTACCCATTGCTTTACGCAGGGTATCCGCTTCACCTTTGGTAAACTTTGCAAGCTTCTGACTGAGAAGCATTACCTGCTCCTGATAAACGGTAATACCGTAGGTATCCGCCAGGATCTCCTCCATCTCCGGAAGTTCATATTCTATGCTTTCTTTTCCGTTCTTTCTGTTTACAAACTTTGGAATGTATTGCATAGGACCCGGACGGTAAAGGGCGTTCATTGCAATCAAATCTTCAAATCTCGATGGACGTAACTCTCTGAGCCACTTCTGCATACCCGGACTTTCAAACTGGAACGTTGCAATGGTATCTCCCTTACTGAAAAGACGGAAGGTTGCCTTGTCATTAAGCGGAATTTTATCTACGTCAACATCTATTCCGCGATGCTTTTTGATGTTGTTCTTGGTCTCTTTCAAAATGGAGAGAGTTCTCAACCCTAAGAAATCCATCTTGAGCATACCCACTCCCTCTATATACTTGCCCTCAAATTGAGATATCCAACCCTCTATGACTCTGGATGTTGAGATAGGTATATGTTCCATCAGATTGTGAGGGCCAATGATTACCGCACAGGCGTGGACACCGGATTGACGGATTGTTCCCTCAAGATCCTTTGCATAGTGAAGCGTCTCTCTTATAAGAGGGTCTGAAGAGTCATACTCCTTCTTAAAGTCCGGAACAAACTTCAGACAGTTTTCAAAATTAGGATCATACTCCTTAACCTCATCCACTTCCTTACCCTCCTTATCTTTCACTTTTACAGTCTCTTGGAACCTTCTGGAAGGAATCATTGCAGCCAAACGGTTGGCAACAGGAATAGGAACGTTCTCCACTCTTGCAACATCCTTAATGGACTGCTTTGTTGCCATTGTACCGAAAGTTACAACGTGAGATACGTGATCCTTTCCATATTTTTGTTCCACATACTCGTAAACTTCCTGGCGTCTCTCCTCCTCAAAATCTATATCAATATCCGGCATTGATATTCTGTCCGGATTGAGGAAACGCTCAAACAGGAGGTCATACTTAATAGGGTCTATATTGGTGATTGTAAGGCAGTAAGCCACAACGCTTCCAGCGGCGGAACCTCTACCCGGACCAACCCAGATACCTACGGAACGGGCGTGATTTATAAAGTCATGAACAATTAGGAAGTAATCCGGAAATCCCATTCTCCTAATTGTCTCCAACTCAAAATCTATCCTCTCTCTAATGGATGGAAGAATGTTGTCATATCTCTTGCTTGCACCTTCGTAAACCAAATGACGCAGATAATCGTTGGAATCTGCAAAGCCTGCAGGAAGCTCAAAATGAGGAAGAATCGGCTTTATATTAATCTCATAGCGCTCAATCTTATCCGCAATTTCCAGAGTGTTTGCTATAACCTCCGGATGGCCGGGATTGAGAGAGGCCATCTCCTCTCCCGTCTTAAAATACTCCTGCTGAGTATAGAGCATCTTGCCGGCATTCTCTGCAGTACGGCGGGTGTTGACGCCAATCAAAATCTCATGAACCGGTCCGTCTTCCTTGTTTACAAAGTGACAGTCATTGGTTGCTATACACTTGATTCCCAGTTCCTCAGAGAGTTGATACAAAACCGGATTTATTCTCTGCTGAGACTCAAACACTTCATTGCTGCGTCCCGGAATCTCACACTTGTGATTCTGAATTTCAAAGTAGAAATCATCTCCAAAGAGAGCCTTGTACCACTTGGCTGTTGAACGGGCCTCTTCCACATTTCCACGTAAAAGAGCCTGTGGTATTTCTCCTGCAAGACAGGCGCTGCAGCAGATAAGATTATCGTGATACTTTTCCAAAACCTCACGGTCTATTCTCGGACGGTTGTAGAATCCTTCCACATAGCCTATTGAGGTGAGTTTCATTAGGTTGTGATAGCCTTCAATATTCTTTGCAAGAAGAATCAGATGGTATGCGCTGCGGCGGTCCGTATATTTTTTCTTTATATGACGGCTCTCCGGTGCAACGTAAACTTCACACCCTATGATTGGCTTAAGAGTTTTGCCGCTCTTCTCCTCTGCCTTCTTAACGGCCTCCAGAAAATCCGGAACACCGTACATAACTCCGTGGTCCGTAAGAGCAATTGCAGGCATACCATACTCTATGGCTTTTGCTGCATACTCTTCCACCTTGCCCATTCCGTCCAGAATGGAGTAGTGACTGTGAAGATGAAGGTGTACAAACGGCAGACTCATAATCTCTTACATTAACTTATCAAACACTTTCCCGTCATTTCTTTTGGCTGAGGAATATCCATCAGACGCAGAATTGTAGGAGCAATATCACACAGCCTTCCGTTTTCAACACTCTTCACCTCATCATCTACAACAATGAACTGAACCGGGTTGAGAGAGTGAGCTGTATTTGGAGAACCGTCCGGATTTACCGCGTAATCCGCATTGCCGTGGTCTGCTGTAATAAGCACTGAGTAACCGTTCTCTCTGGCAACGGAAACAACCTTTCCAACCAGAGTGTCTATGCACTTGACCGCCTTTTTAATTGCCTCATATACACCGGTATGGCCAACCATATCACCGTTTGCAAAGTTGAGAATAATCATATCCTCCTTTTTACTCTCGATAGCTTTTATCAACTTCTCCGCAACCTCCGGAGCGCTCATTTCCGGCTGCAAATCGTATGTTGCAACCTTTGGAGAGGCCACCAAAATTCTATCCTCATTCTTAAACGGCTCCTCTCTTCCGCCATTGAAGAAGAAGGTAACGTGTGCATATTTTTCCGTCTCGGCAATTCTCAACTGGTTTTTGCCCGCCTTTGCAACAACCTCACCCAAAGTGTTTTGCACATGCTCCTTATCAAAGAGAATATGCAATCCCTTAAACTCGTCATCATACGGAGTAAGGCAGCAGTAGTAGAGCGGAATGGTATGCATACCGTTCTCAGGCATATCTTTCTGAGTAAGAACACTTGTCATTTCACGCGCTCTGTCATTGCGGAAATTGAAGAAGATAACCGCATCATTTTCTCCTATTGTTGCAACAGGATTTCCCTCTTTGTCTCTGATAGAAACAGGCTTAATGAACTCATCTGTAACGCCCTCATCGTATGAGGCTTGAATAGCCTCAACGGCGGAGGTAAACCGAGCTCCCTTGCCCTCAACTAAAAGATCATACGCCTCCTTAATTCTCTCCCAACGCTTATCTCTGTCCATTGCATAAAATCTTCCGCAAACGGAAGCAACTTTACCCGTGCTCTTTGCCATGTGCTCCTCCAGCTCCGCAACAAATCCCTTACCGCTTCTTGGGTCCGTATCTCTTCCGTCCATAAAGCAATGAACAAAAACTTTACTAAGTCCGCACTCTTTTGCAGTATCCAAAAATGCAAACAGATGCTCCAGAGAACTGTGCACTCCGCCGCGTGAAACAAGACCCATCAGATGCAGCGCATGTGCCTGATTTTCACCATCTCCGCGAGCATAATCAAACACACCCTTTATCTCTTTGTTCTCCAGCATTTTCTTTTCACGGCACACCTTGTTAATCTTAACAAGATCCTGGTAAACCACCCTGCCGGCACCAATGTTCAGGTGACCGACCTCAGAGTTTCCCATCTGCCCCTCCGGCAGTCCTACATCCTCTCCGCAAGCCATAAGTTCCGAGTGCGGATACTTTGCTCTCAGTGCATCAATATTCGGCTGACCCTGAGTAAATATTGCATTTGAGGAATCCTCTTTTCCAATTCCCCATCCGTCCAAAATCATTAATAAAACTTTCTTTCCCATCTCTCTTAACTGTTAATTAACGAAAAATCAATTGTTTTCTGCTCCAATGAAGCGCGCTCTACCTTCACGGTAACACGGTCTCCCAGCGTATATTTTTTGCCTGAAGATTTACCCTTAACGCTGTAGGTTTTCTCATCAAACTGGTAGTAATCATCCTCCAACTCTCTGAGAGAAATCATACCCTCAATCTTCTCCGGTTCTATCTGAACATAGAGTCCCCACTCGGTAACTCCGCTTATTGTTCCCTCATAAATCTTCCCTATTCTCTCCTTCATATACTCCGCCATCTTGTACTTGATGCTAGCTCTTTCCGCCTCAGTAGCAACCTGTTCCCTCTGTGATGAATGAAGGCAGTACTCTTCAAACATCTGTTTGTCTGCACTCTTTTCTCCGGATAGATAACGGGATAAAAGACGGTGAACCATCATATCCGGATATCTTCTGATAGGAGAAGTAAAGTGTGTATAGTACTGGAATCCGAGTCCGTAGTGGCCTATATTGTTCGTTGAGTATTGTGCGCGCGCCATACATCTTAGCGCCAGAAGTTCAATGGTGTCGCACTCCGGTTTTCCTCTGAGTTGCTCAACGAGTTTGTTCAGAGACTTTGCAAGTTGCTTAGGAGTATCCGCCGCTTCCATCTTGTAACCAAAGTGTTTTACAAAGGTCTTGAGTTCTGCAACTTTCTCCATATTAGGCTCATCGTGAATACGATAGACAAAAGTAGGAGCCTCTTTTCTTATCTCTTTTGTAACGTGAGTAGCAACCGCTTTGTTTGCCAAAAGCATAAACTCCTCAATGAGCCAGTTTGCAGATTTGGTAACCTTCTGAACAACATCTACAGGTTTTCCCGTCTCATCTACAACCACCTTCATCTCAGGTCTTTCAAAGGAGATAGAACCTGCTTTGAATCTCTTTTTCCTCAGCACCGTTGCAATCTTATGAAGTTCTAGTACCGCCGTAACAACCTCAGCGGAAGGAACTTTCCCTTCCGGCATCACGGGAGTATAATCCTTCATATCACCCTCTCTGTCTATAATCTGCTGTGCCTCTTCGTATGCAAAACGGAAAGAGGAGTTGATTACCGTGCGGCCGAACCACTGCTTTAAAACCCTTGCAGATGAGTCCATTTCAAAGATTGCAGAGAAGCAGAGTTTGTCTTCGTTAGGACGCAGTGAACAGAGGTTGTTGGAGAGCGCCTCCGGAAGCATAGGTATAGTTCTGTCTACAAGATAGACGCTGGTTGCCCTGGCGTATGCCTCTTTGTCCAACAGCGTTTTAGGCTTAACGTAGTATGATACGTCCGCAATATGGACACCTATCTCAAAGTTGCCGTTTTCCAGCACTTTAAATGATACCGCATCATCAAAATCCTTAGCGTCCGCAGGGTCTATTGTAAAGATGCACTCCTTGCGCAAATCTCTTCTTCCCTCCAGATCCGTCTTTGTAATCTTAACCGGAATCTTTGAAGCCTCGGCCTCAACCTCAGAAGGAAATTTGTAAGGAAGTCCGTACTCTGAGAGAATTGCATGCATTTCAGTGTTGTTGTCACCGGGTTTTCCGAGCACGTCAACAATCTCTCCCACAGGTGTTTGGAAGCCACGCGGAAAATCCTTAACCAGTGCCGCAACTTTAAGTCCCTGCCACTCCTTCTTTACGCTCTCCACCGGAACTTCAATATCATACGGCATGCTCTTGCTTTCAATAATTACCCACGCGTGTTTACCTGCAATCTGAAGTATACCAACGTATGGTCTTGTGCTTCTTTGAACTATGGCAATAACTTCACCCTCTTTTCCCTTGGCCTGATCCGGCTTTGTTATTGCAACTCTCACGGTATCATTATTGAGCGCACCTCTTAATTTTCCTATCGGGATAAAAACATCTTCCCTCTCATCTTTCTTAGGAACAGCAACGCTTCCCTCCTTTGGAGCCAGTCTTACAAATCCGTATCCTCCCGATGCAATCTCCAACAGTCCCTCAACCTCTTCACAAACCCTGCGGCCTGCACCCGCAACGCCCCTTCTTTCCGCTCTTCTGCTCATTGTCAAGCCTCTTTCCTTCTTAGATTTTTTTCTATTCCTTTTTGGATTCTTTCTGCTCATAAAATTTTTGCTATAACCTTACAAATTTAATAAAAAAAAAAAAGAGGGGGTGGCCGCTAAGCCATCCCCCCTCTTAAAACTGAGTTTCAACTCTACTTTTTAACAACCTTCTCAACCTTCTTTTTGTTGATGTCGTACATGATTGGAGTTGCAACGAATACAGATGAGAATGTACCCACAATAACTCCAACTGCAAGTGCTACTGCAAATCCGCGGATAGTGTCACCGCCAAAGATTGCAATTGCCAGCAATACAACCAATGTTGTTCCGGAAGTGTTGAAAGTTCTTGCCAGTGTGCTGTTTACAGCGCCGTTGATATTCTCCTTAAGAGATCTCTTTGGATAGAGTTTCTTATACTCACGGATACGGTCAAAGATAACCACGGTATCGTTAATAGAGTAACCGATGATTGTCAATACCGCAGCAATGAATGTCTGATCTACATCCAATGAGAACGGCAGAATACCGGTAAATATTGAGTAGAAGCCAATCACAATAATTGCATCGTGAGCCAAAGCTGCAATACCGCCGGCACCCCAGGACCAGTTGGAGAAACGTCCTGCAATGTAGAGGAAGATTGCAATAAGGGCAATTACTACAGCGTAGGTTCCCTTTCTCTTCATATCGTTTGCAATGGTAGGTCCAACCTTATCTGAACTTACAATTCCGTTAGGGTTGTCTACTGTTGTTGTAAACTGCTCCTGAGTAAGAGGAGTCTCAAAGAAACCCTTCAAAGCGTTGTAGAGTTTACCCTCAACCTCCTGATCAACCTCCTGAGAGTTGTCATTAATCTTGTACTTGGTAGTTACCTTCATCTGGCTGCCTGAACCAAACTGCTTAACCTCAACGCTCTCACCAAACTCTGCAACGGCAGCCTTACGAACATCGTCTGCAGAAACCATCTTGTCAAATCTCAAAACATAGGTACGACCTCCGGTGAAATCTACACCGTAAGTGAAGCCCTTTGTAAAGATGAAACCGAGGCAGGTGATAATCACTGCAAGAGCAATTACATATGTGGTCTTCCTCAGACCGATGAAGTCTATCTTTGTGTTTGTAAGGAAGTTGCGAGTTACCTTGCCCTCAAATGTAATGTTCTTGTTTCTAGAGAGACGACCCTCAAAGTACAATCTTGTGATGAAGATTGAAGTGATGAGTGAGGTTACAATACCAAGAATCAAAGTGGTTGCGAATCCCTGAATAGGACCTGTACCGAATACTGCCAGTACAATACCTACGATGATGGTGGTAATGTTACCGTCCAAAATTGCTGAGTAAGCGTTGTTGTAACCGTCCTTTATAGCAAGTCTTAACTGCTTACCGCTTCTAAGTTCCTCTTTGATACGCTCATAAATGATGACGTTGGAGTCTACCGCCATACCCAAAGTAAGTACCAGACCGGCAATACCAGGGAGTGTAAGTACAGCACCCATTGAAACGAGAGATCCGAGAAGGAATACCACGTTGCAAATCAGAGCAATACAAGCAGCAACACCTGCGCCTCTGTAGAAGAAGAGCATGTAAAGGAGAACCAGTATGAATGCAATCAGGAATGAAATCATACCTGAGTTGATAGACTCCTGTCCCAATGAAGGACCTACAACCTGCTCCTGAAGAATAGTTGCCGGTGCAGGAAGTTTACCGGACTTGAGAACGTTTGCAAGGTCTGTTGCCTCATCAATAGTGAAACGTCCGTCAATCAGTGAATTACCGCCGGTAATCTCATTCTTTACGGTTGGATAAGAGTAAGCCATTCCGTCCAATACAACGGCAATGCTTCTCTTAATGTTGTCTGCGGTAAGTCTTGCCCAGGTCTTTGCACCCTCAGGGTTCATAGACATGCTTACGCCAGGAAGTCCGCCGCTCTGCTGATACGAGATGCTTGCATCTGTAATGCAGCTTCCGTCCAGAGGAGCCTTACCGTCTCTGGATGAGTTCTTTATAGCTATCAGAGCGTAGTAAGTATCTGCATCGTCTACAGCCTTAACCGTCCACATAGGAACCAGGTCTGCAGGAAGAACGGCCTTAACCTGAGGCATGCTCAGATACTTGTTAATCATTGCAGTATCCTTGTAATGAGCACGTCCCATCTCAGGACCCGGAGCAATATTGCCCTGGTAAACCTGAGGACGGAGGAGATAGAGCAGTGGATGCTGCTTAGCAAAAGCAACCTCATCCTGTGAGAGTGAGTCTGTTGCGCTAATCTCCTGCTTAATCATCTCTGCTATGCTGGTAGAGTCTTTGGTAACCGCTACGCTGTCCTCAACTGCAGCCTCGGCAGCGTTCATATCTCTTAACAAAGCGTCTGCCTGTGTGAGAGCACCGTAAACCTCACTGCCCTCAAATGTAGGCCAGAACTCCAATGAAGCAGTTCCCTGGAGAAGCTTTCTAACACGCTCAGGCTCCTTAACACCAGGAAGTTCCACAAGAATTCTTCCGGAGTTACCGAGTTTCTGAATGTTAGGAGAAGTTACACCAAAGCGGTCAATACGGCTGCGGAGCACGTTGAATGAGTTGGAGATTGCACTCTCTGCCTCCTTGCGGATGATTGAGATAACCTCCTCATTTGAGGTCTCTGGAGTGATTCTGTCTCTCATCTCGTATGTTCCAAAGATGGTAGAGAGTCTCTGGGTAGGAGCAACCTCATCCCATGCCTGCTTAAAGAGGGTGATAAAATCCTGACGGCTAGTCACTTCTCTCTCAGTTGCAAGGTTGAGGGCCTTTGTAAACTCCTCGCTCTGGTTATTGTTGGCAAGAGCCTTGACCAAATCCCTGAGCTGAACCTGCATCATTACGTTCATACCTCCCTTCAGGTCCAAACCAAGTTTGATCTCCTTCTCTTTTACATCCTTATAAGTGTATCCGAGATAGACCTTCTTTGCTGTGATTGAATCTAGGTAATATCTGTTTTTAACTTTCTGAAGTGAGTCTAGATAGAAAGCCTTGTTCAGGTCTGACACCTGTGCGAACTCAGGTTTATTCTTCTCTATCTCAACAGCTTTGGCTGCAAACGCCTCCGCCTTCTTCTCCTGATTTCTTGTTACAAACGTGAATGACAACTGGTACAAACACGCCAGCGCAATCAGGATTGCCAATGCTCTAAAGAGTCCTTTGTTTTGCATTTTTTAATTACAGTTTTGATAATAGGCCGCAAATTTACAATTTTTCCATTTACCAAATATCGGTTTAGCTGAATTATTTTATTATTGTGAACAAAAAAATGGGGTCTCCTACTTTCTTAACTGCCTCTATTGGAATGTCCTTTCCGTTTAACAGCCAACGAGCTGTATGAACTATTGGAGAAATCTCTGTAGTCGCTGAATATAGGCCGGAATCTATCCACTTAATTGTATCGTTATAGGAAACAAAAAATGTCAAGATATCTCGTCCTCCATCTCCCCAGTTGATTGTAAAGGATGTTTCAATATCTTCTTTTGATTTTGGAACTTTAAAAGTAAAAGCTATATAACAACGATTCAAACTAATCTGACTTGGTGTATAGTATATAGATGCAAAGAAGTTTTGAACATACGAAACTGAGCCCCAAAGATAATGGTTTCCAGAATGGACTTTATTATCATCCATGTCTAACATTAAAAGGTCGTATTTGTTGCCATTATAATCTATGGTTGTTCCTCTGAAAAAATCATTAAAATTTCCAAAAACGGGATGTTTTGCTAAAAGATCTTCTCCGTTTTCATTAACAACATTAAACATGAGACGAAGGTATTCCCCCCCAATTAATCTTTCTTCAGGATCTTTTACCTCATCAGACTTGTCACAGGAAAAAAGCAATGAAGTAAATAATACAGCCGCCAAATAAAAAGTCTTAATAAACCATTTCATAATACTAATTATCCTTTCTATTAAAATGATGAAACCAAAGAACGGGCTGATTATATGTTGTAGAACCAACGGTAAAAGATAAAGGCAGAAATGAGTAATAATGAGAATAAAAGAAAATGTTTCATACTAGGTTTTATCTGAAGGCAAATTTACAATTTTTTCGTAAAAAATAAACTATTTCATACCTTTGTTACAGCCATTTGGCTCCCTTTTGAAAAGAGCAAAGAGATGAAGAAAACTATCGCGATGATAATACTGCCGCTTGTGGCTCTTCTTTTTTCCACACCGGTAAAGGCGCAGAATGCTCAGGAGAGTGAGAGGGTTGCAGACTCTCTCTACAGAAGTTACAACTTTGCTGAGGCCCGCGCCATATATGAGAGGTTGGCCGCAAAGGCGGAGGCTGCACAGAAGAGGACTCTGGATATGAAGATTATCTGCTGCCAGAACGGAGAAGAGATGCTCCGTTTTGTCTCCGAACCAAACGTAGTTACCCGTAAGACTATGGATAAGAGAGACTTCTACCTCTACTATCCCAACATAAGCGCGGCCGGCGGCTTCATTCATGCACCGGAAGGACTAAACACTACAAGTGATACCCTCTACCTTGCAGACAATACCAACACCCTCTATTACAGCGCAAAAGAGGTAAACGGGAGTTGGAACATCTACAGAACCATTAAGGGTGCGGACGGCGTTTGGAGCGTTCCTCAAAAACTCTCCGGCAATATCTCCACCTCCGGCAATGAGCTCTTTCCTTTTGTCTCTCCGGATGGTAAAAAGTTATACTTCTCTTCCAACGGTCACTCCGGCGCCGGCGGATATGACCTCTATGTCTGCAAATGGGATGAAGAGAAGAAGGATTGGGGACCCGCACAGAATATGGGCTTTCCTTACTCTTCACCGGGAGACGATCTCTTCTTTTATGTAACTCCGGATAGCAGATACGCAGCATTCTCCTCTACCCGCCTTTTAGATAATCCAAACTCTCCGCTCTACAGCACAACTATGATAGTTACATACGTTGTTGATTACCAGCCGGATCCTATTACAAAAGCGGTAACCGCAAAAGAGGCGGCCAACATTGCACGCTTAAGAGGGGCTGTAAGAACCACTACGGACAAGGAGAGAGATTCCATCACCAACGCAGAGATAAACAAGGCTCTTAAAGAGGTAGATCAGAGAAATGTAACCTCCCCGGTAGATTCCGCAACGGTTGCAAAGACCCACAACTACACTAAAGAGAGCGTCAAATGCAGAAATCTCAAAAAGCGGGAGAAACAGATGGTTGCTTTGCAGCAGAACAATCGTGAACTTTATACTGAGGTGGAAGAGAGGCTGCGTGCTACGGAAGATTCCGTTATGGTGCAGATAAGACAAGACTCCGTTGCAAAAATAACAAAGATCATAACAGACGGTGAAAATGCCCTTCTTGCTCTGCGCCAGCAGATTAGAGAGAGTGAGATTACCTTGAGAAAAATGGAGGAGGAGTTTTTCAACTCCGGAGTTGTAGTACCGTCCAGCAAAGAGATTGAACTTGGAGATGATTTTGGAGTTCAGGAAGAAGATGATGATGAGGAAGATTTTAACCCTTCCAACATGCTCAATGACAGGGCAAAAGTAACTGACATAGAAAATTTCAACCTGCAGCGTCCTAAGAAAGACCTCACCTTCAAGATTTTAAAGAAGGGGTGGCTTGCAGAGTGGGAAGACCTTCCGGGCGGCATACTCTATCAAATCCGCTTTATGAGTTCCGTAAAGCCGGCAAACGTAGCAAGCTTTAAGGGGCTATCCCCAGTCTTTGAAAAGGAGCAGAACGGCCGTTACATTTACAGCGCGGGCGCCTTCAGTAAATATTCAGATGCTCAGAAGCAGCTCTCCAAGGTTAAGAAACTCTTCTCAACCGCACAGATTACGGCCCTTAAAGACGGCAAGGCCTATCCGCTGGCAACCGCCAGAAAGGAGGAGGCTGCGGCAGCCTCCAAGAAATCCAAGGCCGAGCCGGCAGGCACTTTTAACGTAGTAATCAGCGGATTAGACCGTTTACCTGAAGCTTTACTGCACGCCATTAAATCAGCCACCAGCAAAGATATGGCCAAGGTCACCTCAGCAGAGGGTACCAAGTACATCGTAGGCCCGTTCTCCTCCAAAGAAGAGGCGGAGAGTGTGGCAAAGAAGCTGAAAGAGACCAATTCCGGCAAAATTTCCGTAGAACAGGTTTTATAAAGATTGCAGATTATGAATACCAACTTAAAGATTCCCTCTTCCTGGAAGCAGTTCCTGCTCTCGCTTCTAGCCACAACCATATCTATTGCCATCACATTCGGCACCGCCGCCCTTATAGATTACAACAAGAAAAAAAATGAGAAGCGCCAGATTGTAATGATGGTGATGTATGATGTGTACACATCGTTGAAATCCATTGAAAAGGCAGACTCCTCCATCCGTCAGTCTATGGAGATTCAGCGGCAGTTGGCACAAGATACCACGCAGTTCAACAGTTTAACTTTAGCCAGAATGGGGCGTCTGATTCCAAATGTTGAATACACAGAGACAACAGAGCGCATATTCTCCTCAAGCATTGAAACCATCAGCACGGTAAGCAACATATTGTTTACTGAAATTGTAGCCTCACTCTATCAGGTTCGTCATGATTACAAAACAATGATTTGTGACGCCGTTAAAGAGGAATTGCAGCAGAATAGGGCTTTCTCCACTGCTAAGGGTGTTCTTGATTTTAATTATGCGCAACACGCCCTGTTGAGCTGCAGTTACTTAAGAGGGATGCAGAATCTATTTGCTCAAGCAAAGCAGATGATGAAGGTAACAGACGGTGAAATAGAGGCTTACAGCAAGGAGAGAGCCAGGATAGAAAATAGTCTGGAAGAAGATGGTGAATTGGTTGAGGAAATAAACAAAATCATAGAACTTCAAAGAAGTATAGATGCCTCTGCCGCAAAATAATTTGAGATTTCATATATTTTCTTTAATTTTGTGGTAAAATATATGACATATCATTTATGGAGGAAGAAAAGATTTTTGATAAAATCATAACACTAGGATTGCGGTTCAGGCAATACAGGAAGGCTATAGGGCTTTCTCAACTTGATATCCACAAGAAAACCGGAGTGGCATTGTCTACAATTAGTTTGTTTGAAAACGGCAAGGGACACGGTCTTTCTCTAAGCCACTTCTATCTGTTATTAGAATCTCTTGAACTCCATCTGGAACCGGGAAAACTGATTCCGGAAGCGCATAAGAGCAATTTGGCTGTGTTGTGGGAAAAACAAAATAGGAAACGTAAGAGATGAATGGCAATGTTGTTAAGGTTGTCCTATGGGGCAAAACCGTAGGATATCTGAATTGGGATAAGACGGATTGGAGAACGGAAGGTTCTGTTTTCCAATTTGATAAGGACTTCTTATCTCTTGGATGGGATATTTCTCCTATTCAACTATCCCTTTCGTCCCAAAGAGTGCAAAGCGGACTTGATATTTTTGGAGGCAATCCCAAAGATGTATTTAGGGGATTGTTGCCTGTTTTTGCAGATTCGTTGCCAGATCATTGGGGTAATTCCCTCTTTAGATTATGGGCTCAGGAACACGGAATTAGGATGAAAGATGTCTCTTCTGTAGACTATTTATCTTTTATTGGTAAACGAGGCATGGGTGCACTTGAATACCTGCCCGCAGCCATTAAAGATGAGGACCTTCCGTTTGATGTAGATGTGACTCTCCTATATGATTTTGCAAAAAGCGTTTTGGAACAACGCAACAAGGTGCAATTTACAAGTAACAGGGAGCTTTTGTGGCAGGATTTAATAAAATTGGGAACATCTCCGGGCGGGAAGCGTCCCAAGGCTTTAATTGCAATTAATTCTGAGCAGCAGACTATAAAATCCGGACAGGTTCTCCTTCCTCCTGGATACAATTACTATATCCTAAAATATGACAACAATGACAATATATTCCCTTATGCCAGAATGGAATATGCATATTCCAGAATGTGCAAAGATGCTGGAATAATCATGCCTGATACTGAGTTGAGGACTTTTGAAAAAGCAACTCATTTCCTTACTCGGCGCTTTGACCGAGTAGAGGGAGAAAAAGTTCACATGCAATCTTTACAGGCTATGGGGGGAGAGATTAATTCCTATGAAAATGCCTTTGATGTGTTAGTTAAGTTGAAGCTGGATTATGCAGATAAGGAACAACTGTTTAGAAGAATGGTGTTTAACGTATTAGGTGGCAACATAGATGATCATGATAAGAACTTTTCTTTCCTCATGGATAAAGACGGCAGATGGTCTCTTGCGCCTGCCTACGACATTGTATTCAGCATAGATCCTAATGCGCTTTATGTGCAAAAGGGACAGTTCATGAGTATTAATGGCAAGAAGCAAGGCATTACAACTGAAGACTTTATAACGGTTGCCAAATCATACAATATCAACCAGCCAAAGAGAATTATAGAGCAGGTATATGATGTTGTATCTAAAGCAGATTCCTACCTGAAAGATAATGGCGTAGGAGATGCTACAATTAAGATAATAATGAAAGAACTCAATGAAAAGCACAAAGAAGCACAACAATAAAGTTGATTTTTTTATATTCTCGGTAGTGTGTTTGATTTATGCCGAGTGTGTCGGCAGAAATACAGTGCAGGAGCAACTGCCTGTTACAGACACCCTTGAGCAGGTGCCTATAGAGAAACTCTTCCTTCCGGACACTTCATACGCTTCCGCCCAAAAGGTCTATTTTGTTGTAGAGCAGGAAGATACCCTCACCTATTATCTGCAGGATTTGGATGACAGATATGCCTCTGATTTTTCCACCTTCACATTCAGAAGAAACTTACTGCGTAACGCTTCATTTGGAGGAAGACTGGAGAAACGGCCTGATACTGTTGAGATTGCCTGGGTGTTTAAAACTTCGGAAGACAATTTTGACACCAAGTTTGGAAACTGGGGAGGAGGCACGGGATGGACCGGCCAACCAATTTACGTTCACTGGAATACGGAAGATGTGGAGAGCTTCCGCAAGGCGGGCGTACTGCTACCTTCGGCTCTTGCAACCGGTGAGGAAATCATTTTTACATCTCTGAATGCAAAGGCATATTTTCTGGATTTTAACACTGGAATGAGAACCCGTCCGGATTTGGATGTACAGAATACAATTAAAGGTTCACCCTCTTTAGATCCGGAGTTCAAAAACCTCTACATTGGGCAGGGCGTTTCCAGAGAAACACCATTGAAACTGCTGTGTGTGGATCTTCTTAAGCATAGGATAACATACAGGTTTTCGGACTATAAGGCGTGGAGAAAGTGGGGTGCGTTTGACTCCTCTCCTGTTGTAGCCGGCGGTTATCTTATATGGCCGGGAGAAAACGGAAGCATATACAAGTTTGCAAGAGAACAGGGCAACCTTAATCTTCTTCAAACGCTTCGTTACAAAATTGGCGGTAGTGCTCCGGGGGTAGAATCAAGCATAGCAATCTGGAGAAACTACGGATGGTTTCAGGACAACGCAGGAAATATTCTGTGCATTAATCTGAACACCATGAAACCTGTTTGGCATTACAGCAACCATGATGATTCAGACGGAACTGTTGTGTGCCGCATAGAAAATGATATTCCATACATCTATGCCGCAAGCGAGGTAGATCACCAGGGAATGTCAGGTCTGTGTTACTTTGTTAAACTCAACGGGTTAGACGGTTCTTTGATTTGGGAGCAGAAGATACCTTGCTGCCGTTTAAAGCATGGAGAAAAGATAATGGACGGAGGTTTGTATTCTACTCCGCTGCTGGGAGAAGGAGATTGTGAAGATATGATTTTTGCAAATGTTTGCCGTCAAAAGGCAGCCAAGACAAACGGAGAATTTTTTGCCCTTTCTGCAAAAGACGGCTCCATTATCTACAACATTCCGCTAAGCCAATTCTGCTGGTCTTCTCCGGTTGCCTTTTATGACAAAGAGAACAAGATGTATATTTTCACGGGAGACGGAGATGGTGTTATCTATCTTATAGAAGCCAAAACAGGAACAGTAATCTATTCAAAGAAAGTGGCTTACAACTTTGAATCTTCTCCAACCGTTGTAGGAAACGCTGCCGTTGTAGGCTCCCGTGTAAACGGTATCTTCAAATTCGTTATCAAATAGTAGAGATGCAGATGAAACATAAGATATTGCTGCTGTTCTTGATGTGCTTCCTTTCTTTTTATGCGGGAGCGCAGACGGAGCCATTGCTCAGGGCAATGAAGAACAAAGTTCCGGGAAGCTATAACTTTTGGCTCTATACTCCGGAAGGATATGATAAACAGGACACTACAGCCAAAGAGTTTCCGCTTGTACTCTTTCTGCACGGAAGAAGTCTGTGCGGAAAAGACCTGGAAAAGGTTCGCAGATACGGAACCATAGATGCGTTGGAAAGAGGAAGAAACATTCCAGCCGTTGTACTGGCTCCTCAGAATCCCGGAGAAACCTGGAACCCTAAAAAACTCTGTGCTATATTGGATTACTTGAAAGAAGAATGTCCATACGATACCACCAGGGTTTATGTTCTTGGAATGAGCCTTGGCGGATATGGAACTATGGATTTTGTGGCAGATTGTCCAGACAGAGTTGCCGCAGCCATTGCGCTTTGCGGCGGAACCACAAAGAAGGATATAACAGGTATGGGAGAGGTTCCATTGTGGATAATCCACGGCACTGCAGATAAGCGAGTTAGCGTTAAGGCTTCTCAGGTTGTCGTAAAGGAACTGGAAGAAAAACATCTTAACTCCCGCCTGCGTTACGAATGGATAATTGGCGCATCTCACTCATATTTAGCAAGATACTTCTATATGGAAAAAGTGTATGAATGGTTGTTTATACACTCTACCAAAGACGAGGGACGTCCCGTCAATACTGAAATAAATATTTCAAAAGAAGATCAAAACTCCGCCTATACCGGCTGGAGCAAAAAGGCTAACATTAAGACTATCAGGTAAAAATTAGAGATTTTTATTACTTGTACAGGTATCTCTTGATACTCATCTTTGGAGTCTTCTCAAACGGAGTGTCCACTATTTCCACCTTGGCTATCTGGCTGTATTTGGGCAGAGACTCGTTTGCAATGTCTGCAATATCCTTTGGAAGATTTTCAATCTCCTTAGGATCTGTATCTTCCGGTATTTCAGGATAAACCAGAGCTATCAGCTTGCCTCCCCTTTCAACAACCACGCTCTCCGCAACAAACGGATTGCAGGAGAGGACGGCTTCTATCTCCTCCGGATAGATGTTCTGCCCGGATGCGGTAAGAATCATAGACTTAATACGTCCGCGAATGAAAACGTTATTGTTTTTGTCTATGATTCCCAAATCTCCCGTACGAAACCATCCGTCACTGGTGAACGCCAGAGCGTTGGCCTCCGGATTCTTATAGTAGCCAATTGTAAGGTTGGCTCCCCTGGCCTGAATCTCTCCCGGAATATGCTGAGGGTCATCTGAATCTATCCTGAGTTCATGAACCGGTACGCCGCAGGATCCCGGAACAAACTTAGTCCACCACACGTATGCAAGCAAAGGGCAGGCCTCCGTCATTCCGTAACCTACGGTAAACGGAAGGCGGATCTTCTTCAGGCACTTTTCCACTTCCGGCTTAAGAGGAGCTCCGCCCATAATGAAGCAGCCTACATTTCCACCAAAGGCAGCCATGAGTTTATTGCGGACTTTTCTGTAAATCAGATTCTTAACTATCGGGATAGCTAACAGCAACTTTAATTTTTCAAGAGCCGGCTTTATAGAACCGGAATAAACCTTTTCCATCACCAGAGGAACCGTAATAACCATATATGGCTTTACCTCCTTCATTGCGGCAAGAAGGGTTGTCGGAGAGGGAGCCTTGCCAAGGAAATAAACGGTTACACCATCCACATTAGGATGCAAAAACTCAATGGCAAGACCGTACATGTGTGCCAGAGGCAACATTGATACCATGGTCTGGCCCGGAGTATTTGGAAAATGCTCATTGGAAAACTCATCAATATCACTCATAGCTCCGTATGTGAGCATTACTCCCTTGGGGTCTCCGGAAGTTCCTGATGTATAGTTAATTATGGCGAGTTTGGAGAAGTTGTCGGAAGGATAGTTTACATTTTCCGGCTTAAAGCCATTGGGATACTTTTCTTTCAAAATCCTCTCTTTCTGATTCCAGGCCTCGGCAACAGCCTCCTCTTTGGACCACAAAACAGAAAGATCCCCAACGT
The DNA here is from genome assembly GCA_017618115.1 of Bacteroidales bacterium. Classification (GTDB taxonomy): domain Bacteria; phylum Bacteroidota; class Bacteroidia; order Bacteroidales; family UBA932; genus Egerieousia. Next base: position 62,331 of record JAFZUX010000007.1, read on the forward strand.
TAATTGCCGCTTTAAGCATAGGCATTAAGTGAGGATCCAACTTACTCCAGATATCCGTATCTGTAAAAAGCAAAACGCTTTCAGAATGGTTGACTAGATTAACAATGCTGTCCGGATGAAATTCTGCAAGGAGCGGAACTACAACAGTCTCGTATGTGTTTACAGCCCAGAAAGATATTGCCCAACGCGCAGAATTTCTGGCACATATGGCAATCTTGTCTCCTTTTTTAACGCCTACCTTCTCAAAGAAAAGCCGGATGGCCTCAACCTTTGTGGCAAGCTCTCCATAACTGAAGGACTCTCCGCCGTAATCTGCTACTGCCGCCAGGTCCCAATTATTGCGAATAGTAGCCTCAAGAGTCTGCAGGTAATGTTTCATAGGTTCGGTTTCAGTATTGCCTGTTGATACTTGTATACAAGAAACAAATATAGATAATTTTATAATCATGCCTCCATTTCTCTGTTATTTCTCTTACTTCGTCCAAGTTCCTGAAGATATAAATATAACGGTAAGAATCCATTAATTAAGAATCTAGCTTTATATGGGGGCAGCGAAGTAAAACCAATTATAGAAATTCTATTATAGAATTTGTATAATTGAACAAATCTGCTTACTTTTGTTCAAACAACAAACAGATGGAAAATCCTTTTTATATCACTGGAATCATCCCTGAGCCATATTTCTGCGACAGAGATGAAGAAACTAAATGGATGGTGCGCACGTTGAAAAACAAAGCACACATCTTGTTAACATCGCCCCGTAGAATGGGAAAAACACAGCTGATTCGCCACGTGTTTGAACAACCTGCCATAAAGAATAAATATCACACATTCTATGTGGATATTTACCCGACTACCAGCCTGTATGAATTAGTTCTTTTCCTTAGCAAAGAGATATACTCTGTATTGGTGCCGAAAGGGAAGGTTGTGCTTGATAAATTTCTGGCGTGTCTTCACTCTTTATCAGGAAGTTTTGGATACGACCCATTTAGCCATACCCCAAAGTTTGACATTAAGCTTGGCGATATTCATTCTCCGGAATTGACGCTTGAGGAAATTTTTGGATATCTTGAACAAGCAGATAAGCCATGCGTTTTCGCAATAGATGAATTTCAGCAGATTGCAATGTACCCAGAGAAGAATGTTGAAGCAACGCTTCGCTCGCATATTCAGAAGTTGAACAACTGTTTGTTTATATATGCCGGCAGCAACCGTCATATTCTTGAGAACATGTTCAACTCTGCGGCTAAACCGTTCTATAACAGCGCGGAACAGATATATCTCGGCAGTATTCCAAAGGATATTTATATGGAGTTTGCTCATAAACAGTTTGCAAAAGCAGAGAGAAAGATTACACCGGAGGCAACCTCCTTTGCCTACGACCAATTCGAAGGACACACTTACTATGTACACAACGTTCTTCACAATGTCTTTGCTTATACGAATAAGAATAAGAAGATAGATAAGGATGATGTCAATAACGCATTAGATTTAATTGTGGAAGAAAAAGGCCGCACCTTTGCTACTATAATGAACCAACTTAACTATCAACAGAAGGAGACTCTTGTAGCTATTGCCAAAGAGCGAAAAGCAAGTGGTGTTACCTCTGTGGCTTTTGTAAAAAGACACTCGCTAAAATCCCCAAGTTCAGTGCAGCATGCAATAAATATTCTTTTGGAAAAACAGCTTCTCACTTACGAAAACGAAGGACGTACTAAGGTGTATAGTGTTTCAGATGGATTCCTTGAAAAATGGATTTGTAAGACATGGTGATTAAGCGAGATTTTGCTCGCTTTTGAAGCAGGGTTCAAAAGCTGCGCATTCTCGCTCCGCTAAAGCGGAGGGGCCTTAACAAATAGTAAGATCCTCACTTTGTTCGGACCTTTCTTTTTTTCCTTTTCGGACCCTTTCAAAAACAAGTTTTTGCGGGTCCTCAAAGAAAAAAAGACCGCTTGCGCGGTCTTACTTTTTGTTGGCGGTGAGGGCGAGATTCGAACTCGCGGAACCGAAAACCGGTTCGGCAGTTTAGCAAACTGCTGGATTCAGCCACTCTCCCACCTCACCTTAGATGAGCTTGGCTCAATTGGGCTGCAAATATAATAATTTTTTCAATTCAAGTATACGGCGAACGCTTTGGTTGATACGCTCTTCACTTATTTCACCTCTCTCAACTGCAGAAACAACGGCATCAAAAGCTTTTATGAAATCCTTTGGACAGAGAACGGCATCCACTCCGGCTTTGATACTGCCAACCGCAGCCTCTTCATTAGTATATTGGTTCATAATTGCTCCCATATCCATTGCGTCCGTTACAATTAAATTTTTGTAACCCAGTTCATTGCGAAGTTTATCCTGCAGTATGACGCCGGACATTGTAGAAGGAAATTCAGAGCCGGTAACATTAGGGGCGGAAATATGAGCTGTCATAATAAGACGGCAGCCCCAGGAGATACCGGCTTTAAATGTAACCATCTCGCAGGTGAGCATTTCACTCCAGGTCTTCATACTCTGTGCATATCCGTAATGAGTATCTGCGCTTACATCTCCGTGGCCGGGAAAATGTTTTACACATCCAACAATGCCGGCTTCGCTTAACCCTTGTAAATAGTTGGTAACCATAGGGGCTGCAACGGCAGGGTCATCACTGAACGCACGGTTTCCAATAACAATATTGTCCGGATTTGTATTAACATCTGCAACAGGAGCAAAGTCAATATCAAAGCCATATTTCTTCAGATATGTACCTATGGTCTTGCCGCAGTAGTGTGCGTTGGCCGGATTGCCGGTAGCACCTATTGCTGCCATGGATTCAAATTTTTCAACGTTGAAATTACCGTTATTGGCAATGCGGGCAACGCGTCCGCCCTCTTCATCCACACATAAAACCGGCCGCCCGTTGAGAGCCTTTATCTGAGGTATAAAGTTAGAGAGCTGGGCCTCATCTTTAATATTGTGAGCAAAGAGAATAACTCCGCCGACGGGATAATTTTTGTTGATGGATTTCATCTCATCGGTCACCTCCTGAAGTGAGTAATCCACTAAGTCTGTGTACTTTGTCCAGACAATGGATGGAGCCAGAGACTCCGGACGGACAAAAAACATCTGCCCAATTTTTTCTCTCAGAGTCATTGAGGCAATCTGCGCCTCAATATCATCTGTAGGTTTTGGAGAATGATCATGTTTGGAACAGGATGCTGTAAAAAAGAGGCACGCCAGAATGATGAGTAGATTTCTGAAAGGTACGTGGTTCATAATCCCTGATTTATTATTTATAATGCCGTTACCGAGGCTGCGACCATCTTTCAGTATTCTATCATTTAGTTCCTTCATAAAGAAATGATTTACCGGTTACAGAGTAGAGATAAAACCTTGGAGGTCTTCGTTTAGGTTGAGGGAGGCGCGGAGGCGGCGCTTGCTGCGGCCAACACTTTCTTTACTGATACCCAGCGCTTTGGCAATCTCCTGGTTGTTGAGATTTAGGTAGAGCAGCGCTGCAAGTTTCTGGTACGCTATGGTTGAGGTTCTGCCAAGTGCTCTCTCCAGATTAGGGAAGAAATCCGGATAAGCCTTGGTAAAGGTGGTTCTGAATTTGGTCCACTGTTTTTCCGTTGCAATGTTGTGGTCTGCAATGGAGATGACCTTGTTCTCCTTCTTAACATTGAGAGAATCATACATGTTCTCTATAAGTTCACTCTTCTCCTTAACTTCGTTTCTGAACTCCGCAACGTGATTCTTTGATTTCTTTCTGAGAATCAGAAAACGATAGAGGATAAAGAGAATTATTGCAATAAGAACAACACTCCAAAGCACGTTCTTGGTGTTGCTCTTCTTTGAACTCTTCTGATGTTGAACGGTGTTTAAAATATTCTGTATCTGCTGGTTATCCAGCTCCGTTTTAATCCTGGCGTGCTCCAGTTTCTCATTATCCACCTCCAACTGCTGAGCAATTGTCTGATACTTTTCACCGTTAACTTTTGCGCTGTCATCCATCTCTGCAAGTTCGTAGGCTTCCGAGAGTCTCTTAAGAAGGTTCTTCTGGAGTTGCGGATAACGACTTGTTGCATAAACCCTGGCAAGTCTAAGGTTGGATAGCGTACACTTAACATCCTCTTTTTTAATGTAATAGTCTCCTATATCCGTAAGTGCTGTAATAATATTGGCGGTATCTTTAAAGTGAAGAGAGACATCTTTATACTCCTGAAGGTTGGCCAGAGCCTCATCCCACATTTTCCATGTTGTCTGTATGGCCCCTATTCTGCCCTTGGAGAGAGCCTGCCACATAGGAATTCTGAGCTGCGGGTCTCTGTTTTTAAGGAACGCCTCAGCATTCTCTGCTATAAACTGATAGCACTGTGCGCAACTGTCATATTGGTTTAATTCTCTGTAAGATGCACCCAACAGATCTTTCTGAAGAATAAGGATAAGTGAGTCCCTGTTGTCTGTTTTATACCATTTGTTAACCATCAAATCTCCATATTTGACGGCGTTGTTATAATCACCAATATTATAGAACCCGCGGCTAATGTTGCTTAGTTCTTCCTGTGAGAAGAAAACATCCTCCGTTCCAAACTCTGCAAGAATATCCAGTGCAAGAGCGTTATAGTAGAGGGCGGTGTTTTCATCATCGCATACATCTGCCTTTAACTTAAACACCTCAGAAAGAAGCTGTTGGTCATTAAGTTCAGCCGCCTTTTTACCGGCCTGATCCAACAGGTTATTTATATACTCCTTATTATCAAAGTTATAAAGCTTTTTACCGGAAGCCTCATAGAGAGCGTTTCTAACCTCAACTCTTGGGTTGTTATTTCTTTTTGCGTAATCTCTGAGAGAAGCAAGCCTTCCCAAAAACTCCTTTTGAGACTCTGTTTTATCTGCAGATGAATCTGTCCAAAATTTTTCCCTCAACTGAGTGCTGTAAATGGCCGCACACCTCTCCGTTTGCTTTAAATCCTTTATCTTCCAGCACTTTAGGATCTCTTTGGTCTCCATATCCATACGGTGACTGTTGCAGGCGGACAAAGAGAAAAGCAGTAAAAATAAAAGTGTATATATCAGGAGATTATGATTTTTCGGATATTTTGGAGTGTTCTTCATAATTCACTAAATTTTAATTAGTTATATGAAAGAGAGGCTTTGTCCTCCCATACATTGCAAGAACAAAGATAGAAAAAAAGAGCTACTGCGGGAACCCGCAATAGCTCAAAAAAACATAGTATGAAAACGATCTTTTGTGGTCGGGGTACTCCGACTCGAACGGAGGACCCCCTGCTCCCAAAGCAGGTGCGCTAAGCCAACTGCGCCACACCCCGATTCCCATTTGGGGCTGCAAATGTATATGTTATTTTTGAAATACCAAAATTATTTCAAAAAAGTATACTTAAATCTGCTCCAACAGGCGTTTCATGGAGACTTTTTTCTCCACGATAGATGGCAGTTCTTCTATTGAAACTCTCTCCTGGCTCATGGTATCACGCTCACGGAGAGTAACCTTACCATCTGTAAGTGAATCAAAATCAACGGTTACGCAGAACGGAGTACCAATAGCGTCCTGGCGGCGGTATCTTCTTCCAATAGTATCCTTCTCCTCATACTGGCAGTTGAAATCCAATTTGAGCTCATCCATAATTTTCTGTGCAACCGCGGTTAATTCATCCTTCTTAACAAGCGGAAGAACGGCAACTTTTACCGGAGCCAGAGCCGGATGGAACTTCATAACAACTCTCTCCTCTCCGTTTTCAAGTTTCTCCTGGCAGTAAGCACCTGACAGAACGGCCAATACGGTTCTGTCTACACCTATTGAGGTCTCAATATCGTATGGAGTGTAACTTGCATTCTGCTCAGGATCAAAATATTGAATCTTCTTACCGCTGAACTCCTGGTGACGGCGCAAATCAAAGTCAGTTCTTGAGTGAATACCCTCAAGCTCTTTGAAACCGAACGGGAAGTTGAACTCTATATCTGTAGCAGCGTTGGCGTAGTGAGCCAGTTTCTCGTGGTCATGATATCTATAATTCTCTCTGCCTAAGCCAATTGCAAGATGCCACTTCAACCTCTTCTCCTTCCAGTGCTCAAACCACTTAAGCTCCTCGCCCGGACGTACAAAGAACTGCATCTCCATCTGCTCAAACTCTCTCATTCTGAAGATGAACTGGCGGGCAACAATCTCATTTCTGAAAGCCTTACCTATCTGGGCAATACCAAACGGAATCTTCATTCTTCCGCTCTTCTGAACGTTAAGGAAGTTTACAAAGATTCCCTGTGCGGTCTCCGGACGGAGATAGAGAGTACCCGTCTCATCAGAGGTATTTCCAAGCTGGGTAGAGAACATAAGGTTGAACTGACGCACATCTGTCCAGTTTCTTGTACCTGAAATAGGGTCTACAATCTCACAGTCTATAATTAGCTGACGCAGAGCAACTAAGTCGTTGTCATTTAAAGCTTTGGTCATACGTGCTCTGACCTCGTCAGCCTTTGCCTTTTCTCTTAAAACGTTAGGGTTGGTAGCGCGGAACTGAGCCTCATCAAAGGCATCGCCAAAACGTTTCTTTCCCTTTGCAACCTCCTTCTCTATTTTGGCCTCAATCTTTGCAATGTGATCCTCCAAAAGGACATCCGCACGGTATCTCTTCTTTGAGTCTTTGTTATCAATCAACGGATCATTGAATGCATCCACGTGACCGGAAGCCTTCCAAATCTTAGGGTGCATAAATATGCAGGAGTCTATACCAACAATATTCTCGTTGAGTTTTACCATAGAGTCCCACCAATATTTTTTAATATTGGCCTTAAGTTCGCTACCCATCTGCCCGTAATCATAAACTGCTCCGAGTCCGTCATAAAGTTCACTTGAAGGAAATATGAAACCATACTCCTTAGTGTGGGCAATCAAATTTTTAAACAATTCTTCCTGTGTCATATCTTTATCTATTTCTTTTGTCTTCTGATTTTAGTGTCAGCTGCTTTATAAAAGGCCTTTCCTCAATCTTTGGGTGCGGTACCTGAAGCCTTTTTTCGTTTATATTCAACTCTCTCCAGCTCAAATCTTTATTCAAACTTTTGTCCTCCTTTTTGTCCGCCCTGAATATCCTTAAAATATCCACATCCAAAGTTCTGGACTGATAGGTTATTCCTTTTACCTTGTAGGTTCTCTCTCTTCCAAAAATATCCTCAACCCTCAAACACTCATCCAACACCTCCAACGGTTCTTTATGGGTTTGGCACATCAAAACCTGGTTAAAGAAGTTGCCCGTTGGAATAGGGTTGTTCTCCTTGTCATATTCCTGATCAAACTCCCCTACCGGCTCATTTTCTAAAATCTCAGAGGCGTCCGCCACCTCGCCTAGAGAGCCAACCTCCAGATAATCAGGAAGTAGGGCCTCCAGTAAAAGTTTATCAGCCTCCTCTATAATTTGAGCGCTTGAGAGTGTTTTAAAGGGTTTGTTACTCCCAAGCAGAAGATAAACCTTATAGAGATTCCTCCTCATTACATTAATCCCAATTCCAGCTTGGCCTCATCGCTCAAACGACTTTGATCCCACTCAGGCTCAAAGGTGAGTTCTATCTGAACTCCAGTAACTCCCGGAACGTCTGATACGGCGTTGTTTACGTCGTTTACCAAATCGTCTGCAAGAGGACAGGTAGGAGAGGTCATTGTCATCTTAATGAAAACGTCCCCTTTCTCCCCTATCTTAAGCTCATATATCAAGCCCAGATCATACACATTTACAGAGATTTCCGGATCGTAAACCTGCTTAATTGCACGTATTACGTTCTTCTGTAACTCCTCAACCGTATATTTTTTCTCTGCCATTTCTTTAATTCTCTTTTTCTGAAAATGCAAGGGCGTAATACTTAATCTGTTTAATCATTGAGAGAAGTCCGTTTGCACGTGTAGGAGAGAGGTTTTCCTTAAGCCCTATGCTCTCAATGAAACTGAGGTCCGAATCCAAAATATCTTTAGGTGACTGACCGTTGTAAACTCTTATGAGCAAAGATATTATACCCTTGGTAATTATAGCGTCGCTATCTGCGGAAAAGTAGAGAAGCCCCTCCTCTTCTTTGCAGTTTAACCACACTCTGCTCTGGCATCCCTTAATGAGATTCTCGTCCGTTTTGGCAGACTCCTCAATAACGGGAAGGCTCTTACCCAAATCTATGATATACTGGTATTTATCCATCCAGTTATCAAAGATTGAGAACTCCTCAATTATCTGTGCCTCTATCTCTTTTATTGTTGCCATTTCTCTCTACTTTAACATTTGCAACGCTCTCTGCAAACATTGTACAAAATAGTCCGCCTCCTCCAAAGTATTGTATGGAGCAAAGGATGCACGAAGCGCGGAAGTTGCACCGAATGAGTTGATTAGCGGCTCTGCACACATAAGTCCGCTGCGAACCGCAACTCCCATCTTGTCCAATATCTGAGCCAAATCTCCCGCATTAACACCTTTAACGTTGAAGGAGAAAATAGGATGTTTCTTTTCCAAATCATCCGGCGTTCCGTATATCTCAATATCAGGTATTTGTGAGAGTTTCTCCATCATAAAGGAGACTATTTTTCTCTCCTCTTTTTTAAGCACATCCCCTACTTCTCCCTCTCTTAAAAACTCTGCAGTTTCAAGAGCCGGAAGCAGTGATGCCGCACCTGTAAAGTTTGGAGTGCCCGCCTCAAACTTAAGCGGCAGGGGAGCGTATGTAGTCTTCTGATATGTAACGGTTTCCACCATATCTCCACCACCCATGTATGGAGGCATTTTCTCAAGCCAATCCCTCTTTCCGTAAAGAATTCCAACACCAGTAGCACCGTAAATTTTATGAGCGGAAAAGGCGTAAAAATCACAATCCATCTTCTGCACATCTACCTTGGAATGAACTATTCCCTGTGCACCGTCTACCAACACCGGAATACCCCTTTTATGCGCCTTTTCTATTATCTCCGCGATGGAATTTTCCACACCCAGCACATTTGAAACCTGAGTGAGCGCAACTATCTTCACCTCAGGGGTTAAAAGGCTCTCTACAAGGTTTGTAGAGAGGTTGCCGCTACCATCTATCGGGAGAACCTTAATTGTTGCGCCTGCTCTTTGGGCGGCAAGTTGCCACGGTACAATATTGGAGTGGTGTGAATCCGCCTCAATGAGCACTGCATCTCCCTCCTTTAGGAAGGCCTGGCAAAAGCTTGATGCTACGAGATTTATGGAGGCTGTGGTACCGCTGGTAAAAATTATGTTCTCTCTTTCGGGAGCGTTAATAAAAGAGCGTACCTTTTCACGCGCAGCCTCGTAAGCCTCTGTGGCAAGATCTGATAGAGCGTACATTGAGCGGTGCACGTTGGCATTCTTGTTTACCATTGCGCCGGAGATAAACTCCAAAACCTCTCTGCTCTTTTGAGTTGTAGCCGCGTTATCCAAATAAACAAGCCTGCGGCCGTTCATACTTGTCTCCAATGCTGGGAAGTGTGAACGAACCTCGGAAATTATATTTTTAACGCCTTCCATAAAAATCAGCGCAAAAATATGCAATCTTTTGATTATTTTTGCTCTATATGAACAAAACTGTTTTAATAACCGGAGCAACTAGCGGAATTGGAAGAGCTTGCGCCGTTAAGTTTGCTGAGGGAGGTTACCGTATAATCCTAACCGGAAGGGGCAAAGACAAGCTGGCGGAGGTTGAGAAAGAGATTCTTGCCACCGCTCCCAATGCAGAAGTTTATTCTCTGTTATTTGATGTAAGAGATAAATCTCAGGTTGTTTCCGCCGTGGCATCACTGCCGGCTGAGTGGAAAAATATTGACGTTCTCATTAACAATGCAGGATTGGCATTAGGCCTTGAGCCTGAGTATGATGGAAACGTTGATGAGTGGGATACTATGATAGATACCAACATCAAAGGACTTTTATATATGACCCGCGCCGTTGTGCCCTCTATGATAGAGAACGGTAGGGGTCATATCATCAACATAGGTTCCGTTGCGGGAGATGCTGCCTATGCCAATGGAAACGTTTATTGTGCAACCAAGTCCGCCGTTAAAGCCCTGAGTGACGGACTGCGTATAGAACTGACTCACACTCCGTTACGCGTTACCAATCTTAAGCCCGGATTGGTGGAGACCAACTTCAGCAACACACGTTTTCACGGAGACAAAGCCAGAGCCAAAAATGTGTACAAAGGAATTGAGCCTCTTAAAGGTGCTGATATTGCGGATGTTGCATACTATGCCGCATCTGCTCCGGCACATGTTCAGATTGCAGAGGTGCTCATACTTGCCACACATCAGGCCAGTGCTACGGTAGTTTGGCGTAAGGATGAATAACGCCGCAAATGAAAGGATAACAACATTTTACAATATGTACGATTACATCAAAGGAACTTTGGAGGAGAGCACCCCTACGCGTGCCGTAGTTGAGGCGGGCGGAATAGGGTACTCCCTGGAAATTTCCCTGCAGACCTTCACCCAGATTCAAAACTTAAAAGAGGTTAAGCTCTATATCTATTACCATGTAAAAGAGGATGTTGCACTGTGGTACGGGTTCAGCACCAAAGAGGAGAGAACAATGTTTCTGCTGCTTATAAACGTTAACAGCATTGGCCCGAATACCGCCAGAATGATTCTCTCATCTCTTACTACGGATGAACTCCGCACGGCAATTCTCTCAGATGACGTTAACAGAATAAAAGCCGTTAAGGGAATAGGACTCAAGACCGCGCAAAAGGTTATCATTGAGCTTAAAGACAAGATTCAAAAGGGTGCGGACGCCTCCACACTTCCTCTTGGAACCGTTGCCCGTCCGGCAGTTGCAGAGGAAGCAATAGGGGCTCTGGTTATGCTCGGATTTACAAAACAGGCCTCAGAAAAAGCGGTGGCAGATATCTACAAAGAGAACTCATCTCTGGGAGTTGAACAGCTTATTAAGCTGGCACTCAAGAGAATGTAATAATAGCAATGGGAGAGGTTAAACAGAATTCACTGAAAGCCTGGATTTTAGCGGCAAGACCAAAGACCCTGGCCGGTGCCGCCGCTCCCGTTTTTGTGGGGTGGGCTCTGGCGCTCTTTTTCATCAAAGCGGCCACTCCCTCTTTCAGAGAATTTTTGTGGTTGCCTGCAATTTTGTCTCTGCTCTTTGCCCTTCTGATGCAGATAGATGCAAACCTTATAAACGATTATTTTGACTTCAAAAAGGGAACGGATACCGAAGAACGGTTGGGTCCGGAAAGAGCCTGCGCTCAGGGGTGGATAACCCTTCCGGCAATGAGGTTGGGAATAATCATAGTTACAACACTGGCCGCCCTTGTTGGACTGCCTCTGATATTCTTTGGAGGAAGGCCTTTAGCTTTTGTGGGAATTGCTTGTATTTTAGGAGCTTTCCTCTACACCACCTACCTCTCTTACAGAGGTTGGGGAGATTTTATGGTGGTGATTTTCTTTGGCGTTGTTCCGGTATTTTTCACCCAGTATGTAATAACGGGAGGAGGGGAGTGTTACAGAGGTTTTATGCCTGCCGCCGCTGTTCTTTTAGCCGGCCTGGCGGTGGGATTTGTTACGGATAACCTTTTGGTTGTCAATAACTATCGCGATAGAGAAACGGATTCAAAAACGGGCAAAAAGACAATAATTGTTAGTTTGGGAGCAAAGGCGGGAGAAAGGCTTTATCTCTTTAACGGAATTGTGGGAATATTGCTGGCCTCTCTTTCCGTTTTCATTCTAAACATCTGTTATTCAGAGTGGCAGAGGTACTTGATTGACCCAAGATGTTTTATTCCTTTCCTCTTTTTGCCCTTCCTTTTAGCCGTATTTTTCAGAATGGTAAAAATAAAGAAGGGGAGAGCGCTTAACGCAGTGCTTGGGGCAACCTCTCGCAATATTTTAATTTTCAGCATTTTATTAATTATTGCTCTTCTTTTTATCACCCCTCTGTTTTGTGTTCTCTACTAAATTTCATAATTTCGTCTGCTTTTAAAGTCAAATAATTTAAATTTTTTAGATATGAATATTCCTGCAAATCTCAAGTATTCAAACGATCACGAGTGGGTGAGCGTTGAAGGTAACATTGCAACAGTAGGTATCACAGATTTTGCTCAGAGCGAACTGGGAGATATCGTATTTTTGGATATCACCTGCGAGGGCGAGACTCTTGCTGCCGGTGAGCAATTTGGTAGTATTGAGGCTGTTAAAACAGTTGCCGAGGCTCTTATGCCTGTAAGCGGAAAAGTTGTGGAGATTAACCCGGACTTGGAGGGTGCTCCTGAGAGTGTTAACAAGGATCCTTACGGAGCCGGCTGGCTGATTAAGGTTGAGATGAGCAACCCTGCTGAGGTTGACGCTCTGCTTGACGCTGCAGCTTATGAGGCAATCTGCAAGTAATGAACAAATGTTCCTTTGGGAGTGACAACCACTCCGGTGTTCATCCGCAAATCCTCAAAGCCATAGAGAGGGTTAACGAGGGTTATTGTTTCGGATACGGAGAGGACGGTTACACCGAAGGAGTTTTAAGACAAATTGAGGCCTTGCTGGGTAATGACTGCAAGGCCCTTTTTGTGCTCAACGGAACCGGGGCAAACGTGGTTTCACTGGCCTCTTTCCTGGACTCTTTCAGCACCGTTCTTGCACCCTCTTGTGCCCATATTCTGGAGGATGAATGTGGCGCCGTAGAGAGATTTTCCTCCTGCAAAATTACCCCGCTTGAGCACGTAGACGGCAAGGTTGTTTTTGATGAAGTTAAGGCTGCTCTCAACTTTGGAGACCAGCATAAAGTTCAACCAAAAATTCTCTCCATTTCTCTCCCTACGGAGTTTGAAACTCTTTACACCAGAGAGGAGATAAAAGCCTTGGCGGATCTTATGCACTCTGAGGGCGGATACCTCCATATTGACGGTTCCAGAATCTCAAATGCGGCAAGCGCAATGGGCTGCTCCGTTAAGGAAATCACCTACGATTTGGGGTGTGACGTTCTCTCCTTTGGCGGTACCAAAAACGGACTTTTGATAGGGGAGGCCGTGGTGATTTTCAACCTGAAGAAGAATCAAAAAATAGCAGACAACCTCTGCTACATAAGAAAACAGGCAACCCAACTCTACTCCAAAAACCGCTTTATTGCAGCTCAGTTTGAGGCCTACCTGAAGGATGATCTCTACCTTAAGATGGCCTCTCACTCAAACGAGATGGCAAAATATCTGGAGAGTTGCTTGAGAGAAAAACTGGGAGGAAAAATTAAGATAACCCGCCCGGTTCAGACCAACGGAGTCTATCTCTCCCTGCTTCCGTTATCCGAGGAGGCTATAGAAGCTCTGCGGAAAAAGTACATTTTCTACATCTGGGATAACAAGACAAAGGAGGTTAGACTTATGTGCTCCTTCAACACTCAAAAGGAGTTTATTGATGGTTTTATTGAGGATTTAAGCAAAAAGGGGCCGTTTTAGCCCCTTTTTCTGTTTTAACGTCTCATTGCCCGGCTTGAGTGCCGTTCGTTGAAATTAGGCCCCTTTTTGTGGGCCTTCTTTTTTGCCGGTTTCACGTGGAACTTGAGCACTTATTTTAGTATTATTCAGATAGTTGCTCCTATTGAGTTAAAGTGTTGGTTTAAATAAAAGCCATTTTTCAGATGCGGCGGAAAGGCTTAAAAATTTGCATAAACTAAAACTTTAGATGATTATAAATAATATACTTATTAACAATTATTTAAATTATATCAACCTAAAGGAAAAATCAACATTTTTAACGCCCAAAATAGACCAACAAAACGGAGATATCTGCAGGAGAGACTCCGGAGATTCTGGAAGCCTGTGCAATTGTAGCCGGTTTGTATCTCATAAGCTTCTGACGGGCCTCCATTGAAAGTGATGTAACGCGCGTGAAATCAAAGTTTTGCGGTATTTTCAACCTCTCCAGGCGTGCAATTCTTTCAGCCACGGCTTGTTCTCTTGCTATATAGCCTCTGTATTTGACGGCTATCTCCGCTGCGTCTATCAATTCCGTGGAGAGAGTATCCTTAAAAAGTTTCTTGTTTCCAATTGAGAAGCCGGCTGGGCGGAACGGCAGGCTCATCCCTCCTTCTCCGGCGGAGATTGGATAGTTATTCTCCAGAGAATCAGCTAGTTGTTTAATTTCTGTTCCACGCGGAACTACAGGCAGCAGCCTCCTCAAGGAGACCTCCGGCCTGTTTAACAGAGCTGATGCCTTTTTGCCCTCTTCCAGAGTGTCCGAGCCAATGGATTTAAGTACTTTATTTGCCTTTGCCGGAGTTATCTTATCCTCGTCCAGAATCTTTATAATCTTATCCAGAGTGTTGTATTTATCCTTTACCAGATTGTATCGCTCATCCGTTGCCAGACCAAGTTTATAGCCGATAGGGGTGAGTCTCTGGTCTGCATTATCCTGCCTTAAGAGTATTCTGAACTCCGCTCTGGAGGTAAACATTCTGTAAGGCTCGTCAACGCCCTTTGTGATAAGATCATCTATGAGAACGCCAATATAGGAGCTGTTTCTGCTCAAAACCAGAGGCTCTCTTTTCTGAACAGAAAGTGCAGCGTTGAGGCCTGCCATCAATCCCTGGGCGGCCGCCTCTTCATAGCCGGTGGTTCCGTTTACCTGGCCTGCAAAATAGAGTCCTCTTACCAGCTTTGATTCCAGCGAAGCTTTCAGTTGTGTTGGTGGGAAATAATCGTACTCCACGGCGTATGCCGGACGATAGATTTCCACACTCTCAAATCCCTCAATTTTCCTCAGCGCCGCCATCTGGATATCCATCGGGAGAGAGGAGGAAAATCCTTGCAGATAGTACTCGTTTGTGTTCCATCCTTCCGGCTCCAAAAAGAGTAAATGCTGATCTTTTCCGGCAAAGGTTCTGAGCTTGTCCTCTATGCTCGGACAGTAACGTGGACCTATGCCTTTTATCTTTCCGGAGAAGAGCGGGGAGTCTTTAAATCCCTTCTCCAAAATTGAGTGAACTTTCTTATTTGTGTGAACCAAATAACAGCACTTTTGAGAGACGTTCATCTGTACGGATGAGGGAACATTCAGAAAGGAGAATCTCATTGGATTTTCGTCCCCTATTTGAACCTCCAGCGCCTCTAAATTCACCGAACGGATATCTATCCTTGGAGGTGTTCCGGTTTTCATTCTTCCGCTCTCAATTCCCACTTTTGCCAGTGACTCCGTAAGTCCTAAGGAGGTGGGTTCTCCAACTCTGCCGCCCTCTGTGGAGTTGCGCCCTATGAACATCTTCCCGCTCAAAAATGTACCCGCAGTAAGGATAACTTTTGAGGCTTTGAACTCCGCTCCCAAAGAGGTTTTAACTCCCTTAACAACGTATTTTTCAATTATGAAGTCTGAAACGGTATCCTGCCAGATGTGCAGATTTGGGGTGTGTTCCAAAACCCACCTCCAGTTGAGAATAAAGAACTGACGGTCACACTGAGCACGAGGGCTCCAGACAGCGGGACCCTTGGAACTGTTGAGCATTCTGAACTGAATGGTGGAGGCGTCCGTTACCAGTCCCATTGAACCGCCCAAAGCGTCTATCTCTCTGACTATCTGCCCCTTAGCAATACCGCCCACGGCCGGATTACAGGACATCTGCGCTATCTTGTTCATATCCATCGTGATAAGAAGGGTATTGCAGCCCATCTTGGCTGCGGTTGCAGCAGCTTCGCAGCCGGCGTGGCCCGCTCCTATCACAATTATATCGTAACTCTTAGCCATTCTACTGATTTTTAGGTCTGTATGAGATTTTTATATCTCCATTTAAAAAGTTCTCCTCCAACATTTTAAGCGCTTTATTCTCTGCGCTTCTCATCTTTTTCTGCTGGGTAGGGGTGTGATCATCCTCTCCGCTAATATGGAGAATTCCGTGAACTATAACTCTGCAAAGTTCGCACTCAAATTTTTGTGGGTACATCTGTCTGTAATCCTCTGAATTCGCCTTTATTGTATCCAAACTTATGAAGAGATCCCCGCTTACAATATTCTCTATTCTGTAATCAAACGTTATGATGTCCGTATAGTAATTATGATGCAAACTCTCTTTGTTGAGCTGTAAAATCTCAGGGTCCGTGCAGAAGAGAACGTTCACCTCACCAAGTGTCAACCCCCTCTCTTTCAGAACGTTATTTATCCACTGCTTTATTACTCTCTTCCCTTTTAAACGGGCTCCGGTATTCTGTTCCAGTATATTAAACATTGATATTTTATTGATGTTATTTATTTTGGCCTAAGGTCTCTATCTTCTAATTTTGTATCAGCAAATTTAAAAAAAAGATATTATGGCTAAAGTTTCAGTCATTGGCGCCGGAAATGTTGGCGCATCTTGCGTTGAAGCAATGCTTCACTTAAACTTCTGTTCAGAAATAGTTCTTCTGGATATCAAAGAGGGTATCTCAGAGGGAAAGGCAATGGATATGATGCAGGCTGCTAAGCAGTACGGCACAAACACAAAGATAGTTGGCGTAACTAATGATTACTCCAAAACTGCAGGTTCTGATGTTGTTATCATCACTTCAGGTATTCCAAGAAAACCTGGTATGACAAGAGAGGAACTCATTGGTGTTAACTCAAAGATTGTTGCAGGCGTTACTGAGAGCGTTCTTAAGTATTCTCCTAAGGCTGTGCTTATGATCATTGCCAACCCTATGGATCCTATGACTTACCTCGCACTTAAGAAGAACAACCTTCCTAAGCATCAGGTAGTTGGAATGGGCGGTCAGTTGGATTCCAGCCGCTTCACTTACTATCTTGCTCAGGCATTGGATGTTCCTGTAAGTGATATTGAGTGTATGGTTATCGGCGGACACGGAGACAAGACTATGATTCCTCTTATCCGCTTTGCAACTTACAAGGGAATTCCTGTTACAAAGCTTCTCTCAAAAGAGCAGTGTGACAAGGTTGTTGCAGACACTATGGTTGGTGGTGCAACTCTTACAAAACTCCTCGGCACAAGCGCATGGTACGCTCCGGGTATGAGCGCTGCAACAATGGCAAAATCTATCGTGATGAATGAGAAGAAGATGATACCTTGCTGCTGCCTCTGCGAGGGCGAGTATGGTGAGACGGACCTCTGCATCGGAGTTCCTGCAATCGTTGGAAAGAACGGTTGGGAGAAAATTGTAGAGCTTGAACTCAACGATGAGGAAAAGGCTCTCTTCAAGGCAAGTGCAGATGCTACCCGCAACACCGCCAATGTTCTTAAAGAACAGAATATTATCTAATTAATACAACATATTATGGAAATTAAAAAAACTGAAAAAGCAAACCTCGAGAACAAGAAAACCTTGTTCAGAGAGATTGGCCTCATCGCAGCCCTCGGCCTGGTACTTCTCTGCTTTGAGTGGAGTACTACAGACAAGACCGTAGACACTCTTGTTTCAGGCCCGGCTACTATTACAGATGAGGAGCAGGTTCCTATCACACAGGAGACCCCACCACCACCTCCAGAGCAGATCAAAGAGCCCGTAATGACAGAAGAGCTCGAGATTGTGGAGAATGACGTTAAAGTTGAGACAGACTTCATCAGTGCAGATGATAGCAATACAAAGATTGATATCAAACCTTACGTTGAGGCAAAGCCTGTAGTAGAGGAAGAGGATGATACTGAGGAGATTCCGTTTGCAATTGTAGAGGACAAACCTCTCTTCCAGGGTAAAGATGCAAATGAATTCACCAAGTGGGTTTATTCAAACATTGAGTATCCTGAGATTGCAAAAGAGAATGGTATTCAGGGCCGTGTAACCGTTGCATTTACCATTGACAAAGATGGTTCCGTAAAGGATGTAAAGGTTCTCAGAGGCGTTGATTCTTCTTTGGATAAGGAGGCAGTAAGAGTTATCCAGAAGTCTCCAAAATGGAGTCCTGGTAAGCAGAGAGGAAAGGCTGTAAAGGTTAAATACACCTTCCCTATCATCTTCCAGTTGAGATAACAATATTGCAATCCCAACAACCTAAAAGCCCCAGGAGCAAACCTCCCGGGGCTTTTTGTTAATGCCAAAAATTTTTTACCTTCGATAACTTAAAAAACTGATTTATATGAAAAAGATATTTTTTATTCTTATTGCTTTGTTTTTTTGCTTATACACGTATGCTCAAGCAGATAGAACTAATAGTGTTTTAATCAGAATAAACTATAACTCAAACATTTACACCTCAGTGAAGGGAAAAATGAAACATAATTTTACCTCTGGATATGCTGTTGATTTTGGTGCAAAACAGTTTTTAAAAAGGGGAAATGGTTGGTTTTTAGAAGAAGATGCTTCTGTTTTATGTGGTTTTTTGCCTTTTGTTAGAAATTCACCCAACGAGAAAGAGTTTCATTCGGGACGTTATGAGTTTGAGTTTGGCACAGGAATAGCAACCGTTTTTGGATATGATTTTCAAACATCTAATAACAAGAGCCTCTCTCTTTATGTTGGTCCGGATTTTAGATATATTTTTGTTTACGATCCAGAAAAAGGGTTTTTGGGCTCCGCCCCAACAAACAAACACCGTTTACATAGAAAAAATTTAAGATTAAGATTAGGAACCTCTTTGAATATTAATAGGTTAAATCTTAACCTCTTTTTAAGTCCGGATTTGTTGGATAGAGGATTGGGAGTTAAAAGATATAGAACACTTCAGGTTGGTTTGGGTGTCGGCTATTTATTTTAATCCCTTCTCTTTCTTTATCATCTTAACAACCTGTTCTGCAGGGAGTTCTTCAACCACTCTGCCGTTGATGCCTTTGGTTGTTGTGGCGGCAAAGAGAGAATTCCAGAGAGCCTCTGCCGTTGCCTCAACTGTTGCAGCAAAGAGCGGAGACATCTGATCGTTGTCCAATACCCTTGTTGTGTGAGGCTCTTCACCCTCAATGAGATTGCCCGGATAAACAGAGAATGCAATTACATAATCTCCGCTGCCGTTGGTTGCAAAACTTCCGGTTTTTGCAAGT
Source organism: Bacteroidales bacterium (assembly GCA_017618115.1). Taxonomy (GTDB): domain Bacteria; phylum Bacteroidota; class Bacteroidia; order Bacteroidales; family UBA932; genus Egerieousia. Next base: position 81,242 of record JAFZUX010000007.1, read on the forward strand.
GCCATAAAGGCTCTCTTAGCAATACGCTCGAGCTGACGGGAATCCAACGGAGCATCTGTTGCAACAACAATCATACAGGAGCCGTCTCCCTTCTTTTCCTCCTCTCTATATGCCTTATCTTCAACAGTTTTGCGGTATGAATAATCTTTTAGTTTCTTTCCTACTTCAACACCGCAAACCTCCAAAACTCCGCCATAATTTGTCTGTACCAGAACGCCTATTGTGTAACCACCAAAACTCTTTGGAAGAACTCTGGAAGAGGTACCTATTCCACCCTTCCAGCTGAAGCAGATTGTGCCTGTTCCTGCACCAACGCAACCCTCTTCAACAGGGCCGCCCTTTGCATTCTCTATTGCCTGAAGCACATGCTCCGGTTTAACGTATCTTGCTCGTATATTATTCAATCCGCCGTCATTGGTCTCTCCTACAATACCATTCACAGAGCGTACGTTTTCATTACCCGGCTGGTTTATTGTGTGAGTGATAAGCGCATCCAATCCGGCGGCAATGCTGAGCGTATTTGTGAGAACAATAGGGGTTTCAATGTTGCCCAACTCCTTAACCTGGCTGTAGCCAGCAAGTTTTCCAAATCCGTTACCAAGATACATTGCAGCAGGAACTTTCTTGCGGAAAATATTTCCCTGATGAGGGAGAATTGCGGTTACTCCCGTACGCATATCTTCACCGCCGTAAAGCGTTACCTGTCCAACGGTTACGCCTTCCACATCTGTAATGGCATTATACTTTCCTGTGTTAAAGATTCCGTAAGTGATTCCATAGTCTCTCATTCTCTTTTTCTGAGAAGCGGCATCGTTAACATTCAGCACTACTATTGAGGCTGCAAGAAGCAATGAAAAAAATCCCCTTTTTGTCATAATAAAATTATTTACTACAAATTTAACTAACTTGCACGAGTTTAGAAATGCAAAGAAGAGATTATTGATGGAGAAAGCGGTACTTATAAACGTTATAACACCGGATAACACTGAATTTCAGGCTAATGAATACCTGGACGAGCTGGAATTCCTGGCAATGACAGCCTCAATAGAGGCCGTTGCAAGGTTTTCCCAGAGGGTAGACCGTCCTAATTCTGCAACATACGTGGGCAAGGGAAAGTTGCAGGAGATTAAGGAATATATTGCAAACAACGAGATACATCTTGCAATTTTTGATGATGAACTTACCGGAGCGCAGGTAAGAAATCTGGAGAAAGAACTCAACTGTTCTATACTGGACAGAACAAGTTTGATTCTGGATATTTTTGCTTTAAGGGCACAGACGGCATACGCAAAGACGCAGGTGGAACTCGCTCGTTACCAGTATATTCTACCACGTTTGACCGGTATGTGGAGCCATTTGGAAAGACAGCGAGGAGGACGCGGAACCAGGGGAGGTTCCGGAGAGAAGCAGTTGGAGACAGACCGCCGTATTGTAATGGATAAGATAAGCCAACTCAAAGAGCAGCTCAAAAAGATTGACCGTCAGATGGCTACCCAGAGAGGTAACCGCGGCGGACTTGTAAGAGTCTCTCTTGTTGGCTACACCAACGTTGGCAAAAGTACCATTATGAATCTGCTTTCAAAGAGTAACGTCTTTGCAGAGAACAAACTTTTTGCAACGCTGGATACCACTGTAAGAAAAGTAGTTATAGAGAATACTCCGTTTCTTTTGAGTGATACGGTAGGGTTCATAAGAAAACTTCCTCACCAACTTGTAGAATCTTTTAAGAGCACATTAGATGAGGTGAGAGAGGCGGATATTCTGCTTCATGTTGTAGATGTTTCACATCCAAATTTTGAAGATCAGATAAAAGTTGTAAAGCACACTCTTGATGAGATTGGAGCCTCCAATAAGCCTGTCTTTATGGTGTTTAACAAGATAGACGCTTACAAATACACACCAAAGAGCGAGTTTGATTTTTCAGAAGACCGCCCCGGCAAAATCTCCTTAAGACAACTGGAGGAGTCCTGGGTTGCAAAGGAAAACTCTCCTGCAATCTTTATCTCTGCTCTAAAAAAGATTGGGATAGACAAACTGAGAAATGACCTCTACAAAATGGTTGGAGAAACCATCCGCGGCCGCTATCCGTTTACAGGATTCCTCTGGCAAAATTTTGACGAATTGGAGCAGCAGTAGGCAATTTATCAGATAGAAACACTTATCTAATCATAAATGATATAACATCAGAGTTATAGAGACCTCCAAGGATAAATGTCTGAATTGTCAGTTAATGTACCGCCAAGGAAGTACATATATGATTCTCCTGGTTTAATAGTAGCTTTCTTTGTTATCTTCTCAGAATCTTTTCTATTCAGCTCATTGCCATCTTCATCCAACACTCTGAACGAAAACAAAACAGAATTATCGTTCAATTCTAGTTCTACTCTATCCGTTGTTTCACCGAATTTAACAGGTGTACCTAAGTTATGCCATACTTCCTCTCCGTTAATAGAATACTGGTATTGACATTTTCCAGGGTATGTAGTAGTCATATCACTGAACAGAACATTCACAAACATAATTGAACAATGAGACTTCTTTTTCTCTTCAGTTGAAAAATACGGATACTTATTGTCTATGACAAGAGGAGATTTCTTTAAGTCATAAACTACAAAGTTGTATCTGCCCTTTTTCAAATTTGTGAGCTGTGTTTCATAAATAATTTTATCCGACTTATAAAATTGAAAATCAGCCTTGTAATTATCAATAGATTCATCCACCCATTTAGTAAAACCGAAAAAAGTATCCCACTTATCATCTCGTTTAGGAATACCACTATAAGCCTCAAATGCATTTCCAATGTAATGTTTCTTGGACCAAAACATCAATTCGTTAATGAAAAGAGAATCCGAGTATGAATTGGCCAAATCGGCGGTAGGTGTAGGAACAAACCAATTGATCTGAAAATAAAACTGTATTTCAGTGTCGGGCATTTTTGGAGAAATAATCGGTTTATCCTTTGAACAAAAAGTGAGTGATACTACAACAAACAAACAAAGAATAATATATTTAATGCCCTTAAAAAAACTTTTCATATCAAAAGAATTACGAATTAATGTTTAGTTGTCGCTGCGTCTAAATCTAAAGATCCAATGTTCTACGTTACTGAAAGTATTGTTTGGTTTTGGTGTCCATGATAAATAAATTGTCTCATCATCATTATATGATCCCGATTCTCCTATGTAGTGACTTCTAGATCTTAAAAGATTGTAAGTGTTATTTGCGTAATTATCATCAACGTTGTTCCCCCACCCCCAATTAAACCTTACGTAGACATCATTTGTTCTTTCTATAACTATCTCTAGTTCTGCCGTATCTTTAAATGGATCACAATTAGCCGGCCATTCAAAACACCATTGAGGATAGTTAAACAAGTCATTCTCTGTAATGATATGATACGGATCGAAGACATATCTGATAACATATTCATCTATAAAGTTTCTACATTGATCTATTATAAAAACATGACTTGAGTCAGAACCAACCTTTTGACTAGAAATCAAAATAGGACTTCCCCCAAAAATGGAAGTCATAACAGTATCACAAAATCTATTTTTATCGAATGTAGATGAGCTACTTACATTAAAGCCGATTTGATAATAAAAGTAGTTATCTAAAAAATATTTTAAATGATTCCATGTTACTCCTGTTCCATTTTGATGATATGTAGCGTGCATTTGTGCTTCATCTCCAATCCAGGCAAGGAAAACCGCCGTGGAATCAATGTGATTGTAATCATATTCATTAATTGCAAGTTGAGACCAAGCTGTAGTAGTGAAATGAGAGAAAGATGTATTATTTGGATTTGAAATATCTGCCGTTGATGGGATACAATGTTGACCAGGTGAGTTTCTAAAGTAGGCGTGTAAAAGCTGACCTGCCGCAACCGGGGCACAACCAAGAGGACAGTTTTGATTATTTTCTTTCGGGGTGTAAATATTAAAAGGATAATCTTGACCCCATGAAGCAGATGTAAGTCTTGGGGAGGTTATCATCCTCTCTCTAATTGTAGTATCTACAGGAAGCCACATGCCTTGTCCCAAACCGCGGCCATTAATCTTATTTTGAGACTTTGTTGATGGTAAAAGACCTGAGGGGCTTGCGCTTTGAATCTTAGTTTTACCTAAAAGGAATGCCCATGTACCATTAATCGCATTACCTGATTTCTCATTCCTTTTAGCATAATAAGGTTCTATCATCCCTTGTATCATTAACTTATCTTCTGATTTGGTTAAATCTATCTTCCCCTCTGGGCAGGATAATAAAACAGGAGAAAGTCTAATGTCAGAAGAAATCACATCCCAACCATTATTATTTGAATACTGAACAAGATATCCTAAGATATCTCCATCTTTTATAATTGGTTCTACTTTGTCTATTGCTTTACCTTTGTAAAACAACTTAAGGTACTTGGAGAGAGTTCCGTTAGAAACCGTAAAGTTGGTTTCTGGGGTTTGTGTTAGTTCAACAACATCTGTGTCCTTTAAACGGGAAACACTAGTATCTATGGAATCATGCGAACATGAAGAAAATAGTACTATAAAAAAGAACGAACAGATGAATAAATGGATTGAATTAAATTTAATCATAATCACATTGTTTAATCTGTTAATCATTTTTATTTAGTTATCAAAGGTAAATATTTTTTGGCATATACAAAAAGCCCCGGGAGGAAAACTCCTGGGGCTTTCTTTGTGCGGGTGCAGAGTTGCACCGGTGAGTTTTGAAGGTTACTTTTTGAGGTAGCCTTTTAAGAACTCACGGTTAAGTCTTGCTATGTGACTGATGGAAACGTGCTTAGGGCACTCCATCTCACAAGCTCTTGTGTTGGTGCAAGTTCCAAAGCCCAGTTCATCCATCTTGGCAATCATATTCATTGCTCTTCTGGTGCTCTCTACCTTACCTTGAGGAAGGAGTGCAAGTGAACTAACTCTTGCGCCGATGAAGAGCATTGCTGAACCGTTCTTGCAGGTTGCAACGCAAGCACCGCAACCAATACATGAAGCAGCGTCCATACTCTCATCTGCTTTCTCTTTTGGAATAGGGATGTTGTTTGCATCCTGAACGGAACCGGTTCTGATAGAAACGAATCCGCCGGCCTGCATAATCTTGTCCAAAGCGCTGCGGTCTACAACAAGGTCTTTGATTACAGGGAAGGCTGCACTTCTCCAAGGTTCAATTGTGATAGTGCTGCCGTCCTTGAATTTTCTCATAAAGAGCTGGCAGGTAGTAACCTCATTCTCAGGACCGTGAGCACGGCCGTTAATGTAGAGGGAGCAAGCTCCGCAGATACCCTCGCGGCAGTCATGGTCAAAGCTGATAGGAAGTGCCTTTCCTTGCTCTTTAGCCTTTTTGAGTTGTTCGCCTGAACAGGTTTCTCCATCTTTGCAACCCTTGCTGAAGGCAACCGGATCTGCATTCTGTGAAACCAGCTGATCATTAAGAATATCCAACATCTCAAGGAAAGAGGAATCCGGACTTATGTTATCTACTTTATAAGTCTCAAAATGCCCTTTTGCTTTGGCATTTTTCTGTCTCCAAACTTTTATAGTGAATTTCATAGACTAGTCTTTATAATTTCTGGTTGCTACTTTAATTCCTTCATATACAAGAGGTTCCTTGTGGAGTTCAGGTTCTTTGTCTTCTCCCTTGTACTCCCAGGCTGCTACATACATAAAGTTCTCATCGTCTCTCTTTGCCTCACCCTCTTCCGTCTGCATCTCCTCACGGAAGTGACCTCCGCAAGACTCATGGCGGTTGAGAGCATCTCTTGCCATAAGATCTCCAATCTCAAAGAAGTCTGCAAGACGCATAGCCTTCTCAAGTTCCTGGTTGAACTCGCCGTTTTCTCCGGCAACATAAACGTTCTTCCAGAACTCCTCTTTGAGTTTTTTAATCTCAACGATGGCCTTCTTAAGACCCTCTTCCGTTCTTCCCATTCCAACATACTCCCACATAATGTTGCCAAGTTCCTTGTGGATCTGGTCCGGAGATTTTTTACCCTTAATTGCAAAGATCTTTGCAATACGCTCTTTAACAGCCTTTTCTGCCTCCTCAAACTCAGGGGCGTTAGTATCTGTCTTAGGCTCTTGAATCTTCTTTGCAAGGTAGTTTCCAATGGTGTAAGGAAGAATGAAGTAACCGTCTGCAAGACCCTGCATAAGTGCGGAAGCGCCGAGGCGGTTTCCACCGTGGTCTGAGAAGTTGGCCTCACCAATTGCATAAAGACCAGGAATGGTTGTCTGCAAATCATAATCTACCCAAAGACCACCCATTGTGTAGTGGATAGCAGGGTAAATCATCATTGGCTCTTTGTATGCATCTACGTCCGTAATCTCTTCATACATCTGGAAGAGGTTACCGTAACGCTCCCTAATCTTGTCTTCTCCAAGTCTCTCAATAGCGCTCTTGAAATCCAGGAAGACTGCTCTACCGGTCTCATTTACACCGAATCCGGCATCACATCTCTCCTTTGCAGCTCTGGAAGCGATATCTCTTGGAACAAGGTTTCCGAATGCAGGATAACGTCTCTCAAGATAGTAGTCTCTTCTCTCCTCAGGAATCTGAGAAGCCTTGATCTCACCCTTGCGGAGTTTTTCTACATCCTCCTTAAACTTTGGAACCCAGATTCTTCCGTCATTTCTCAGAGACTCACTCATAAGAGTAAGTTTGCACTGCTGAGTACCGTGAACAGGAATACAGGTTGGGTGAATCTGTGCAAAGCAAGGGTTGCCGAAGAAAGCTCCCTTCTTGTAGCACTGCCAAGCTGCAGAACCGTTGCTGTTCATTGCGTTAGTGGAGAGGAAGTAAACGTTTCCGTAACCGCCTGTTGCAATTACAACTGCGTGAGCACCGAATCTCTCAATCTCACCGGTTGCAATATTACGTGCAATGATACCCTTTGCCTGACCGTTGATAAGAACCAGATCCAGCATCTCATGACGAGGATAACTCTTAACGGTACCTGCTGCAATCTCCTTATTCAGAGAAGCGTAGGCACCAAGGAGCAACTGCTGTCCGGTTTGTCCTCTGGCGTAGAATGTACGGCTTACCTGAGCTCCTCCGAATGAACGGTTGGCAAGCAGTCCGCCATACTCTCTTGCAAAAGGAACACCCTGTGCAACGCACTGGTCTATAATGTTGTTACTAACCTCAGCCAGACGATAAACGTTTGCCTCACGGCTGCGGAAGTCACCACCCTTAACCGTATCTACAAAGAGACGGTAGATGGAGTCGTTATCGTTCTGATAGTTTTTAGCGGCATTTATACCTCCCTGAGCTGCAATAGAGTGCGCGCGTCTTGGAGAGTCGCTGATGCAGAAAATCTTAACGTTGTAACCCATCTCACCAAGTGAGGCTGCCGCAGAGGCGCCTGCAAGACCGGTTCCAACAACTATAATCTCAAGTTTACGTTTGTTGGCAGGGCTTACTACTTTGATTTCCGCTTTACGCTTTTTCCACTTTTCGGACAGAGGGCCGTCCGGAATGTTGGATATAAGTTTTGTATCTGTCATTTGGTTTATATTAAAAATTTCAAAAAATGAATTTCTCTACAATTTTAACCACTTTTTCAATCATTTCAAAAGTTTAAATGCTATATTTGTTCTCATCAAGAATAAAAAAGTAAAAAGTACCCTATTATGAAGAAGTTTTTGATTGCTCTAATGGTTGTAATGCTTACCGGAGCATTTATTTCTCCTTGTTTTGCTCAGAAAAAAGAGACCAGAAAGGAAAAACAGGCCAGAATTGAAAAAATGGTGGCAGACGGAGCCGCCCAGAAGGACTTTTTTATTGAGATTGGAAGAATCTTCCCTAAGAACGGAGTTGCTCAAAACATTGTCTACGACACAAAAATGTACTATATAGACTGCAGAAAAGATCGTTTGTTCTGCAATCTTCCTTACATAGGACAGGCTGAGGTCTCTTCAAGAACCGCATACGGAAGTGAAGTCAATACAAGTTTGGGACTCTCCGCACACAACCAGGTGGTAACTATTATTGGCGGTTGGCAGGAGAAGGTAAAGAGTTATCTCTTCCAGGTGGTTTTCTGGAACGGAGATATAGACTATGACAAAGATGCAAAACAGGTTACTTTAACCATCCAGATGTATAAATCAGGCAAGGTTTATGCAATGGCTGCAATAAGAGGTTATGAGAATGTCTCTTATGAAGGAGAGATTGCAGAGAGGCCGGAAGAAGAGAAACCAAATCCTCTTACAGCAGAATAAAACTAAAAGGTTATGAAAACTATGAAACGTTTTTTCAGTACGGTTGCAGTTGTTGCAGTCCTGGGTATTTTTATGGTTTCCTGCGGAACTGTTGTTCAGAGCGGAAACAATAACGTTACCGTAACTCAGAAGGTAAATGTAAACACTTCAGATTTTTATGTTGAAGTAGATAGAATTATTCCGCTGGGATTTCCTCAGAAGGAGACTTTGGATGGTTATTTTCTCTCCGTAAAGGGCGATACCCTCAACTGTATGCTTCCTTACATTGGTAAGGCAAATCTCTCATTTGCAGATGAAAACGCCATATCAATAGAAGCGGATGATTATAAGATATCTCCTAAGGCTTACTATAACGAGAAGAAGAAGGGATATCAGGTAGATTTCAACTTTACCAACCGTTACTGTGCGGAGACTTTTGATGTGACGGTAGAGCTTTATGACAGCGGATATGCTTACATAAGAGTCTCTTCCGCTTACAGAGATATGATCCAATACCACGGAATGGTAACCAACAGACCTACCATTAAAAAGATTATTAAGAAGAAATAGTTCCCATTATGTTTAGAAGATTTTCTCTTTTCATCAAGGGTCTTTTTTTACTGACTTCCTTGATGAGTGTTTCCTTTATGTCTTATGCTCAGAAAGAGGGCGTTAATCCATATAACACCCTGATTCCCAAGCCTCAAAAAGTGAAGATATTTGAAGGTAAAGAGGGAGCGCTCGTTAATAATCGGTACTATATTATTTCACCTGAGTGGGAGGTTTCATCTGCAATGTATCTTGCGGATTATTTGAACAATCTGTTTGGAAGGGAGAATGTTTGGCGTGTAAACACCTGGTCTATGGATGATTACAGAAAGTACACAAAAGGCTCTCTTGCTGTTAACAAGCCAAAGTTTGTCAGAAAAAAAGATGGAGGAACAAAGATTTTTATAAACGCCTTTGACCTGTTTCCTAACGTTGATGAGAAAGAGAAGGGTAAATATTCTCTCTCTGTTTTAGAGGATGAAATCACAATAAATGCAAAAGATAAAGAGGGTGTATTAAACGCTATTCAGACACTTTTGCAACTATTTCCTCCTCAGATTTATAATCCTAATAATAAAGAGTTTATAAGCGAGTATATGATTCCTGCCGGAAAGATTGAAGATTATCCTCAGTTCCAATACAGAGGTTATGAGTTGGATGTCTCAAGAACTTTCCGTCCTGCTTCCGATATTTATAAAATTCTGAACTGGATGGCACATCATAAACTCAACAAATTCCACTGGCATCTTACAGATGATCAGGGATGGAGAATTGAGATAAAATCTCTTCCGCTTTTAACGGAGAAGGGTGCCTGGAGAGGACCGGATGAGGTTGTGCCATCTTCCTTTGGTTCAGGCAATAAGCGCTACGGAGGTTTCTACACTCAAAAGCAGATTGAAGATATTGTACATTATGCGGAGTCTTTGGGAATAGAGATTATTCCGGAGATTGAAACGCCCGGACATTCGCTTGCAGTTGCTGCAAGTTATCCGGAAATTCTCTGCAACGCTCCTGAAGATACAAGCGTTAACAACACCGGATACAGCAGAGAAATATGGTGTGTTGCAAAGGAGAGTAACTATGAATTTATAGAGAAAATCATTGCAGAAGTTTCTGCACTCTTCCCAAGCAAAATAATCAATATGGGAGGAGATGAGGTGAACCATTTTAACTGGAAGAGATGTCCGGATTGTCAGGCACTTATGAAGAAAATGGGATATACGGACGAGAGTCAGTTGCACTCCTATTTTGTAACCAGAGTAAACGAGATTGCAAAGAAATACAACAGAAAGATTGCCGGTTGGGAGGAGATAATGATGGCGGACGGAATTCAGGACAATTCTCTCATTTATGTATGGCACAGCAAGAAGTTTGGACCTATGGCGGTTCAGAACAGATTTGACTGTGTTATGCAGGCTGCCGAGTATGTCTATATGGATATGAAGCAGTCTCCTATTGAGAGAGGACATAACTGGTGCAGAGTGATTCCGTTGGATACTACATACGCATACGATCCTATAGCACTGGCCGCTTATGCAGAAGAGAACGAGAAGGAGAGAGAAAAGTTCTATAATATTCTTGCAAACAGACACGTTATTGGAATTCAGGCAGGACTATGGGAAGAGTTGGGAAACAGACCGGATAATTTTGTTGAGTATCAGACATTTCCTAGGCTTTGTGCCGTAGCCGAGACCGCCTGGGGAACATCAAAAAAGTTGGCAGATTACGCTTCTAATTATAAAGATTTCTACAACCGTCTTACTCAGTATCATTTCCAAAGAATGGAGAATATGGGAATAAGATTCCGTGTTCCTTATCCGGAAGTTATTGCGGAAGAGCAGGCTCAGACAAAAACGGACGTGTTAAGAAGCGGCTCATCTAAAAAGCTTTACAAGATTACTGCAAAGGCTCCTTATGAAAACGCCGTTATAAGATATGCTATTGTTGCACCTCAGACGGCTGCGGACGGAATAAGAGGACAGAAGGATACAACCAACTATAAGTATGTTTATACTGAGCCTATAATTACCAGAGATATAGCAAATTACCGCTTTGCAACATTTGTATCTGATTCACTCCACTCCATAGGCGTTGCAGTATCCAACATTCCTCTTTACAATGAACTTAAACCGGCGGTTAAGATTGAAACAAATATGAACGCATCTGAGAGTTCATTAAAAGTATTGACAGAATATAAGAGAGGTTCATATTGCCGTTTCAACGGCAGAGCAAAGAAAGGAGACTATATAATCTTCACTTTTGACAAACCTGTGCAGTGCTCTGTTATAGATATAGTTACAGGAAGGTCTAACGTAGATTTCTACGGCATTACAGAGGGTTATGCAGAGTACTCTTTGGACGGTAAAAACTATATGGGAAGAAAAGAGGTGGATGACAGCCGTATAGTCCTTACTCCTAATGCAAAAGTTAAGAGCGTAAAAATCTCAATAACAGGAGAAAGCGATGGTCAGAATCTATTTCTGCCACCGCTCCTAATCTATTAATATATTGTGATTTATATTATAGTTACCGCTTAATATTTGTATAGGCGGTAACTATTGTTTTGTCTAATTTAGAGTTGAACTCTTTTACTTTTTCCTCTGTAAGTTTACCCTTGCGGAGAGTTTTAATTACAGGTTCAGACTCTTTCAAAATCTCTTCCTGATAAGGATATAACTGCTGGCTATATCCCGTTCCATCAGGATTATAGAGAAGTGAGAAGTGGAAATATTTATTACCGTTTCCTCTCTTAATTGGGAAGATATCTTTCTTAAGAGAGAGTACCTGGTCACAGGCATAGCAGTAATTTTTCTTCTCTCCGCTGCCCTTTACAAGTGAGAAAGGAATCTGAGACGGATAAGCCATAAATACCGGAACCATAAGGGCTAACGGGCCGTAACCCATACCGCACCAGAAGATTGTATTAGATGCATTCTCTCCCTTTTTAACTCCCTGGAAAATTGAGATTGCAGAGGTGGATTTTCTTGGAATGAAATCCTGATCCATAAACCATCCGTTTGTCTGCTGAGCAATATCACTCTCTCTCAGATCTGCCTTAAGGATAGAGTGATAGAAAGAACGGGAGAGTTTATCCATTATCCATTCAGGAGTAAATTTTACTCCCTCTGCAAACGCTTTGTCTATTACATCCGTAGCGTTACCAAATCTTACATATCCCATTCCCTTATCTTCTACTCCGCTGCGTGAATAGTTGGTTGTAATAAGATATCCGTTAGGTGCAACGGCAGGATCATTGGCATCAAACTTTTTCCAGGTTCTGGTATTTACCTCATAATATGCGGCTCCCCCCTCTGCATCTATTACTCCGAAATTTGCCTCAACAGCCAGAGGTTTTCTGATTGTATCCAACAGATTTTCAAAGTCTTGTATAGTTCTGCAGATAGAGAGTGCAAGATACATAACCTCTCCCTCTGAATCCTGAAGATCTTTCTCCTCCGGAATTGCAAGATTATATGAAGCGGTATTCATTATGCAGAATCCAACCTCATTACTTCCGGCCCAGGCATCTCCGCCTCTCTTTGGAGAATTTACCAGAGCAACAAAACCATATATTCTTCCCTGGAAAAATTCCAGACGGTTGTTAAGCTCTCCGGTATCTCTGTTTTTCCACATCAAAGGTCTTCCGTCTTTAGTACATTTACCTGTAAAAATAGCTGATGTGCAGGCAAATACATCTACGGAAAGGAGAAGCGTAAGAATAATTACAAATATCTTTTTCATATCAAAAAAGTTTTCTGTTAAAAGAGAGAGTAATCTTTATAAGGAGAGATTCCTAAATGTTTATAGGAGATCTCCGTTACCTCTCTTCCTCTTGGAGTTCTTCTCAAAAATCCCTCCTGAATAAGGAACGGTTCATAAACCTCTTCAATAGTTCCTGCATCTTCACCAACTGCAGTTGCAATGGTGGTAAGTCCAACGGGACCTCCTTTGAATTTATGAATGATGGTGGAGAGAATTTTATTATCCATCATATCCAATCCTCTCTTATCTATATTAAGAGCATCCAGAGAGTATCTGGTAATCTCCAGATTTATATCTCCGTTACCCTTTACCTGTGCAAAATCTCTAACTCTTCTTAAGAGTGAATTTGCAATTCTTGGGGTTCCGCGGCTGCGGCAGGCAATCTCTTTAGAGGCCTGGTCATCTATATCTATATCCAGAATCCTTGCAGAACGTTTAACTATATTTTGCAGAGTTTCTGTATTATAATACTCTAAGTGACAGTTAATTCCAAAACGTGCACGGAGCGGTGAGGAGAGAAGTCCGCTACGGGTTGTGGCTCCTACGAGAGTGAAAGGGTTAAGGGTTATCTGCACGGAACGTGCGCCCGGCCCTTTATCTATCATTATATCTATGCGGAAATCCTCCATCGCGGAGTAAAGATACTCCTCCACAATTTTTGGCAGGCGGTGAATCTCGTCAATAAAGAGCACATCCCCCGCCTCAAGTGAGGTTAAAAGGCCGGCAAGATCTCCGGGTTTGTCCAAAATAGGGCCGGAGGTTACCTTCATATCAACTCCAAGTTCATTGGAGATAATATTGGCCAAAGTGGTCTTTCCTAAACCGGGAGGGCCAAAGAGCAGGGTATGGTCCAGTGACTCCCCCCTCATCTTTGCAGCCTTTACAAAGACCTTAAGATTCTCTACAACCTTCTCCTGACCGGAAAAATCACTGAATTCCTGGGGACGGACCAGCTTTTCCATCTCTCTGTCCGATGTGGATTCTATCTCTCTCGGATTGAAATTTTCTATATTCGTGTTCTCCTCTGAAATCATAGCAAGACAAAGATACTTTTTTAACCGTTTAAAATATAATTACTATATAAAAATAAATAATAATAAATAGTTGTAGTAATACTCTGTGGAAATTGTTGATAACCTAAAAAATCCTATTCAGGGGTGGTTTAAAGGGGATTTTTATTTAAACGGAGTGTTAAAAACCTATAGATAACTCTGTTTGAAAAAAGGCCATTTTTCCACGGAAAATTTTTCCCTCCGATTTTTCAAAAGTTATTAACATAGATAATAACAATTTCTCTACCTTTGCACCACACATATGAGCAGGATAGAAGGGATAGCCGGCAAGTTTGACTCCTTGGAAGTGGTGAAAAGATTATCCTCCTTTATAGAGAGCTCTAAAAAGGGTGACTCGGTAGTTATAAAGGGACTTTTCGGATCTTCCAAAGCTTTTCTTTTGTCCTCTGCCGTCAAAAACAGCGACTGCGGCAAGATTCATATAGTGGTGGAGGATACCAAAGAGGCGGCGGAATATATGTGCGCAGATCTCTATGAGACCTTTGAAGGCGAGGTCTACTATTTTCCCCTCTCCTCCTCTTCCCAGGCTAGAAAAATCTCCATAAAAGACTCATCTAACAAAGTGCAGAGAAGTATCACCCTCAGCGCTTTAAACAACTTCTCAAGTGAGAGTAAATCTATCGCGATAGTTACATATCCTGATGCGGTAAAAGAGAAGATAATGGCCCGCCGCGCGGTATTGGAGAGTATCTTGAAAATCTCTGTGGGTGAGGAGATTGAGTTTGATTCAATAAAAGAAAAGCTCACCGATGGGGGATTTGAAAGGGTGGATTTTGTTTCCGAGCCGGGAGAGTTTGCAATAAGAGGCGGCATAGTGGATATCTTCTCCTTTTCAGACAACGTTCCTTACAGAATAGATTTCTTTGGAAACAGTGTAGAGAGTATAAGAAAGTTTTCACTTGATACTCAGCGTTCTAAAGAGGAGGTTAAAAGTGTGGAGATATTTCCGAACGTTTGCGGAGATGATAAGATTATGGCTTACGGCGGAGATACTCTCTTTAATTACGCCTCAAATTCTTCCGTTGTAATTTGGAACAACACCTACGAACAATTGGAAAAGATGTATGAGGATAATCCTTGTATATCTCTGAACGGCAGGAGTATAGGAGGTAAAGAGAGTGCGGATGTACTTGAGATGAACTGCTATCCGCAGCCTAGTTTCAACCGTAACTTTGAACTTCTGGCAGATGATATAAGAGCACGTAAAAAGCAAGGGTATCAGGTATTTATAAGTTCCTCTTCTAAAGAACAGATTGAGAGAATAAGAAATATATTTAAAGATTCGTCTCATATATCCGAGGGAGAACATCCTACTTTTGAAGCGCTGGAAAGTTCTATCAACGAGGGCTTTATAAGTGCAGATATAAAGATATGTCTCTATACTGACCATCAGATTTTTGAGCGTTATCACAGAGTGAAAGTAAGACGTGAGGTGGAAAGAAGCGAGCGGCTTACGCTGGAAGATCTGAATGCTTTTCACGTGGGAGATTATGTGGTTCATATAGACCACGGAGTAGGTGTATTCGGCGGGTTGGTAAAGACTGAGGTAAACGGAAAACATCAGGAGGCAATAAAGATAATTTACAAGGACGGTGATGTGATTTTTGTCTCCGTGGGAGGGCTTCATAAAATCTCCAAATATAAGAGCAAAGACGGTGAGCCTCCAAAGATTTACAAACTTGGCAGCGGTGCCTGGAATAAGCTGAAAACCACCACTAAAGCCAAGATTAAAGATATTGCAAAAGAGCTTATTGAACTCTATGCAAAACGTAAGGGAACAAAGGGTTTTGCCTTCTCTGCAGATTCCTATCTTCAGAACGAACTTGAGGCCTCTTTTATCTTTGACGATACTCCTGATCAGGTAAAGGCTACCAAGGCTGTTAAGGCGGATATGGAGAGTGAAAATCCTATGGACCGTCTTATATGCGGAGATGTGGGATTTGGAAAGACGGAGGTTGCAATACGTGCTGCATTCAAAGCGGTGTGTGACGGAAAGCAGGTCTGCGTTTTGGTTCCTACTACTATACTTGCTTTGCAGCACTATAAAACCTTTACGGAAAGACTTGCCGAGTTCCCTTGTAAAATAGATTATATCAGCCGTTTACGTACGGCAAAAGATATTCGTTTGATAACGGAAGACGTTAAAACGGGAAAGACGGATATCATAATTGGAACACACCGTCTTCTGAATAAAAACATCACCTTCAAAGATCTTGGTCTTTTGATTATTGATGAGGAGCAGAAGTTTGGTGTTGCCGCAAAGGAGAGACTGCGTCAGTTGAAAGTTGAGGTGGATACTTTAACCCTTACCGCCACTCCTATTCCTCGTACTTTGCAGTTCTCACTTTTGGGAGCAAGAGACCTTTCAATTATAAACACTCCTCCGCCTAACAGACTTCCTGTAGAGACGGAAGTTATTGATTTTAACGAGGATTACATAAAGGAAGCCATAGAGAATGAGATAAAGCGAGGAGGACAGGTCTTCTTTGTTCACAACAGAGTGGAGGATATTCTTGCGGTGGAGCAGATGATAAACCGCATCTGCCCAATGGCTAAGACAATTGTGGGACACGGCAAGATGGAACCTTCTCTGCTGGAGAACAGAATTCTGGATTTCATAAGGGGAGATTATGACGTGCTTATCTCCACCACAATCATAGAGAACGGTATAGATATACCTAACGCCAACACTATGATTATCAACCAGGCACAAATGTTCGGCCTGAGTGATTTGCATCAATTAAGGGGAAGGGTGGGAAGAAGCAATCGCAGAGCATACTGCTATCTGATTGTTCCGCCGATGTCCTCAATTACAGAGGATGCAAAGAGAAGGATAAAGGCAATTGAGGCCTTCTCGGAACTTGGCAGCGGTTTTAATATAGCCATGCAGGATTTGGATATAAGAGGTGCCGGCAATATGCTTGGGGGAGAGCAGAGCGGCTTCATTGCAGATATGGGATTTGAAACCTATCAAAAGATTCTTAATGAGGCCTTTATAGAGATTAACGCTCAGCGTCCGGACTTTGTAAATCCTATTCAGTCAACGGCGCAGTTTGTCTCCGACTGTACGGTTGAGACGGACCTTGAGATATTTATTCCGGACGAGTATATACCTCAGCCTACGGAGAAGATTAAACTCTATAAAGATTTGGATGCGGTTAAAGAAGAGAGTGATATTGAGCCGTTTATAGAGTCTTTGAAAGACCGGTTCGGTACTCCGCCTTCAGAGGTTCTGGAGCTGGCCAACGTTGTAAGGCTCAGACTCGCGGCGGTGAAAATTGGTGTGGAGAGAATCATCCTTAAGTCTGGCATTATGCGTCTATACTTTGTATCTGACGCCAACTCAGCCTTTTACAGAACGGAGTTGTATCAGAAGATTATGGGACGCATAGCAACTTTAAGAGGAGCAAAACTGAACTACAAACCTCAGGAGAAGAAACTTACCCTTACCGTTCCGGGTGTGAAATCAGTAACGGCGGCATACGGAATAATATGCTCTTTAGGGGCTTGACAAAGATTGTATTCAAAATATCACTATATTTGGACCTTATATGGAAACAAACCTTTTAGTAGATATAGGTAACACCAACGCCAAAGTTGTATTTTACTACAACGGCACAATGGGGAGATTGCACCGTTCCTCGGAGAGGGATGCCGTGGCCTTCATTAAGAGCGTTATAGAATCTACGGAGTATGAGGTAAATACAATAGTAGTAAGCAACGTGAGAACCTCCAACGAACCGGTAAAGGCGGCCTTGGAGCCTCTCTGCAAGAAACTGATACTGTTGGATTACAAAACCCCTCTGCCGGTAGATTTGGGTTACGGGTTTGATGCAACGGAACTGGGTGCGGACCGTATTGCGGCGGCTCTGGCCGTTGCCTATATGTTTAAAGGTCAGGATTGTATAAAGTTTGACTTTGGAACGGCGCTGACGGTAGATTTTATAGACAAAGAGGGGCACTATCTGGGAGGTAACATCTCCCTTGGAATGCGCAGCCGTTTCAGAGCTTTGAACGAGTTTACGGGTCTGCTTCCATACATCACTCCGGATGCAGAGTTTCCTCCTGTGGGAGTTACCACTACCGGTGCAATGAGCGCAGGGGTTGTATTCGGTCTGATATTTGAAGTAGAGGGATACATTAAGAGATATCCGCAGCATACCATAATTTTTACGGGAGGTGATTCCTTCTATTTTGCACACAGAATTAAACACACTGTTTTTGCAACACAAGATATGGTACTGCAGGGATTGGCAATTATAGCAGATTTTTATGCAAAGTAAAATGAGAGCAAAGAGATTGATATTATTGGCTTCTGCCTTTTTATTCGGAGTAACCCGTATGGCGGCACAGGATGTTGATGCCCTTGGAACCTTTACTCCATACTCCATCTACGGAGTGGGAGATCTTTACAACTCCTCATCCGCCATCAACTTAGGAATGGGCGGCATTGGAATGGGAATAAGAGACACCAGGTTTATAAACTACAAGAACATAGCATCTTTAACCCAGAGAGACACCCTCTCCTTTATGCTGGATATGGGAGTTGTAAGCAGGAATATGTATCTCAGAGACAAGAACACCCACTCTGCCTATAACACCGCCAACATCAATAACTTTGCCTTCTCCTTCCCGATAAAGAACAAGGCCTCTCTCGCTTTTGGAATCATGCCTTTCTCAAGCGTAGGTTACAAGTTCAAGAGCGTGGAGACGGATGACAGACTTATAGACAAATACGGATACATAAGTTACTACAAATACGGTAACGGAAACATTAACCAACTCTTCTTTGGAGGTGCAATCAACATTGTCAAAAACGTCTCAGTGGGAGCCTCTGTAGTTTACTACTTTGGAAACCTTACAAATCACAGTAATGTTGCCTTCACGGAATTGGCCGTAAGAACCATAGAGACGGGCTGGAAGCATAAACCTCACGGAGTTACCGGAGAGTTTGCGGCTCAGGCCTCATTCCCTATGCCTATGGAGAATACGGTACTTACCGTGGGTGCAACCTACAGAATGAAGAACACCCTTTACGGTTCACAGAGCAGATACGCTTACGCTTATGACGGAACTATTGAAGATACCATTATGAATGAGCCGGTTAAAGAGCATATTAAGATTCCGGGAAAGATCTCTACGGGTGTTGCTCTCTCCAAACTGGATAAGTGGACAATAGGATTGGATTTTGAGAGACAGGACTGGTCAAAGAGTGTTTTCAAAAATACTCCGGGCGTAGGATATACCTCACAGGCAGCAACTTCCATAAAGTTGGGCGGAGAGTTTACTCCTAACAAGTATGATATCCGTTACTACTACAAGAAGGTTTCCTACCGTGCAGGTTTCCACTATGACAAAACCTATGTACGCCTGGACGGCAAGAGTATCAACCAGATAGGATTTACCGTAGGAGCGTCCTTCCCTGTTTACCGCCTGAACAATGCAATCAACGTTGCGGTAGATTTTGGTCAAAGAGGCTCTAAAACAGGTAATTTGGTAAGAGAAAATTACATTAATTTTATAGTGAGCTTAAGTTTGCACGATATTTGGTTCATAAAACCTAAGTTCCAATAAAATGACTACATTTGCAACTAATTATTTTTGATACTATGAAAAAATTAAGAATTACACTACTGGTTTTCACAGCTCTGGCTCTCTTTACCACCGTAGAGGTTTCCGCTCAAGGTAGATTTGGTAAGGACAGTGCAGATTGTGTTAATAATCTTAATTTCTATCAGGATTTTCTCCGTCAGGGAAATATGGATGAGGCTTATGCGGCCTGGAAGGAAGCGGTTAAATTCTGCCCTCCGAAGGTTTCTCAGAACCTCTACATTAACGGTAGAAAAATTATGTTGAGCAGAATCAACGCTACTCAAGATCCTGAGAAGAGAGCCGTCATGATTGACTCCCTTTTGGAACTTGCAAACACCAGAGCAATGCTCTTCCCGAGCAAAGCAAAGACTGCAAAAGAGGGACGTCTGAAAGATATGATGATGTTCTTTGGACAGAATCCGGAGAAAGCAAAACTTCTTTATGATAACCTTACGGAATATGCAAACGAGTTCGGTTCAAAAGCAGATGACCAGATGATAGTTAACGCTATGATTAAGGCCGGAGAACTCTATGCCGCTAAAGTTATTACAGATGAGGATGTTATGAACGCATACTCAAAGTTCAACGATCTCTTTGAGGCTCGCAAGGCTGAGTTCCCGGAAGATACCACAATTGACGCTTCAGAGGCTATGCTTCAGAACGCATTCATCAACAGCGGCGTTGCTTCTTGTGATAACCTTATCAAAGTGTTCACTCCGAGATTTGAGCAGAACCCTAATGATACCACTCTTCTTAAGACCATATCAAGTCTGCTTAACAGCAACGAGTGTACAGATTCAGAACTCTTCTCACAAGTTGTGGGTCAGATGTACAAACTCAAACCAACAGCCGGATCTGCATACTTCCTTTACAGATTCTTCAACACAAAGGGAGATGAGGAGAAGGCTCTGAGTTATCTGAAGGAGGCTGCAAGCGTTGCAACAGGCGTAGATAAAGGTACTTACCTCTATGAGCTTGCAACCATTCACTATAAGAACCGTGCTTTCGGTCAGGCAGCATCCGTTGCACGCCAGGCTGCAGATCTTAATCCTAAGTATGCGGGCAAGGCTGAGATGCTTATCGGAACTATCTGGGCTTCCGTTTCTTGCGGCGGTGACGAGATAGCAAAGAGAGCGAAGTTCTGGGTTGCTACTGACTTTATGCAGAGAGCAATGGCAAAAGATCCTTCACTTGCTGCGGAGGCTCAGAAGAACATTGCAAGATATCGTCAGTACTTCCCTAAGGCTGAGGATGCCTTTATGTATGACCTTGTAGACGGTAAGGGTTACTCCGTTTCCTGCGGAGGTATGAGCGCCTCTACAACGGTTAGAACTTTGAAGTAGAAAACCTTTAGGCACAATGCATAAAGGCCTATACTCAAGAGGATTAAAAGGATTACCAAAAATTGTTTTGGTAATCCTCTTTTTTGCATTGTCACTTTTCTGTTCCAGAAGAACGGAACTTGCCAACCAGATAGATCTGGCCACCGCTCCCAGAATGCAGGGAGACAGCATAGTAGCAGTTCAATCTAACAACGGAGATATTGTAATGAGACTCCAGGCTCCGAGGATGGAGAAGTATGAATTGGACTCCCTCTCTTATGAACTCTTCCCTAACGGTTTTGATGTCTACTCTTACAGAGACAGCAACCTTGAGGCTCATATTCACGCTGAGGTGGCAAAGCATACAACCACCAAGAATCTTGAGGAGGTGTGGGAGGTTTACGGCAACGTTGTTATCCGCAACTTTGTAAACGGTCAGACAATGAAGACGGACACTCTCTACTGGGACCGGTACAATCATAAAATCTACACGGATTGTTATGTGGAAATGGCTTCTCCTCAGGGATTTATGCAGGGTTACGGAATGGAGAGCGATGAGACGGCATCCAATGCTGAGATAAGACGTCCGTTTGACTCCTTCAGCCGTTTGGAGGCAGACTCCACCTATGTGGATACCGCAAACTTTATAGGACCTATTCTCCGTCCGGAAAAGATAGGGGTAGATCTTAAAGTAACCGGCAAAAAATAGTATGATAACCAACATAATCATAGTAGTTGTTGCACTCTGTTTCTGTTGCCTTTTTTCCGGCTATGAAATGGCCTTTTTGCACTGCAACCGTCTCAAGGTTGCGCTGGATAAAAAGGAGGGGAAAAAGTATGCGGTTGCAATGGACCGCTTCATCAAAAACGAGGGGGATCTAATCTCCGCTCTTTTGGTGGGCAACAACATTTTTGTGGTTATCTACAGTATTGCGGCGGCACATCTGCTCTCCCCTCTAATCTACAGATACTTAACAACTTCCACATCCATCGCGATTATTATAGAGACGGTTGTTGCAACCTTTATTGTGATGATAACGGCGGAGTATCTGCCAAAGACGCTCTGCTATCTGAATGCCAATAAAGTCTTCTCACATTTCTACAGAATAATACTTTTCTTCTACTGGCTCTTCTATCCTATCACCTGGATTACCAATAAGTTATCTAACTGGATGATGGGTGCCGGAAAGAAGGAGGATGAAAAAGTTGCATACGCTTATCAACAGGAAGAGGCTGCATTTGATCAGACGGATCTGTTGAATCTCTCTGAGGAGGTGGAAGATGCGCAGGGTGACGATGTTCCTTCAGACATTGAGATTTTCCAGAATGCGGTAGATTTTTCAAAGACAAAAATTAAGGAGTGTCTTATTCCTCGTACGGAAATTACCGCTATAGATATTGAAGAGAGTTCGGAAGATCTGCTGGCTCTCTTTGTAGATACCGGATACTCCAGAATCATTGTATATCAGGAGACTATAGATGATATCATCGGTTATGTCCTCAGTAAGGATTTGATGAAAAAACGCAACGCTCCGCTTAGGGAACTTCTGCGTCCCATCAAACACGTGCAGATGGATATGGATGCTCAGGCACTGCTTGAGATGATGATTAACCGCCGGGAAAATATTGTTGCTGTAGATGACGAATACGGCGGAACGGAGGGCATTGTTACTCTTGAAGATCTTATTGAGGAAATCTTTGGTGAGATAGATGATGAGTTGGACCGTAATGACCTGCTGGAGAAACAGATAGGAGAAAACGAATGGGTATTCTCCGCCCGTCTGGACGTTAAGGATATCAACAGAAAATATGAATTGAATCTTCCGGAAGATGATTCATACGAGACACTTGCCGGATTGATCCTCTATACCGCTCAATCCTTCCCAAAAGAGAAGGAGACGTTCCGCATTGGGGACATCTCCTTCACAATTCTCAAAACCTCTAAAAAGAGAATAGAGACTGTTTCAGTTAAACTGTTGGATTAGTAGAACTTGTAACGTCTGTCTACAACTCCTGCATCCAAACTCATAATCTGAGGAAGAACCTGCAGAATTGTGTAAATTGAGTTTTCGCTCTTTTTCTGAGCGTCATCCTCTGTGTAGTAAGCACCTGCCTTGCGGTCTTTAATCTGGAAGTAATAAACTCCTATAGAGCCTTTTACAGGACCTACAATACCGCTCTGATTCTTCTCTCCGGCTGCTGCAACAGCTCCAATGAACTTAGGATCAAGTGCCTGTCCGCTGTTCATAGAGGCAAATGTTACATCACCCTGAGAACTTACAGTGGTTCCGAGTGCATTTGCAACACTCTCCAAATCAGTAGGATTCTTAACTTTCTCAGCACACTCGTTTGCAGCCTTCTCCACCTTCTTCTGAACTGTGAGCAGCTCTTTGATCTGAGGCATAACCTCACTCATATCTGCATAGCCCATAGGGTGAATCTTCTTGAGTGCTGCAACAACGAAGTACTTGTTGTTGACTGAAATAACCTGAGAAACAGCACCTTCCTTGTTGTCATAAATCCAACGGCTTACCTCCTTCATATTGTCGTATCCGGCAATCTGGGAAGCACCTCCGAGGAGGCGGTTGGCTGGAACAATTGAGAGGTGGTTCTCATCTGCATACTTCTCAAATTTGTTAATGTCGTTTCCGCTGTTGTCTACAACTTTGTTAGCCTCAGCGTAAACCTTTGAGAATGTCTCGCGGCTAGGAGTTGCCTCTCTTGAGAGAACTGCAACCTTTGCCTTGCGGAGAGGTTTTGTCATATCCTCAACATTAACGACAATATAGTTGCCGTTAAGTGGGAATGTAATATAGTCACCCTTCTTTGCAGAGAAAGCCTTAAGGAAATCAGAAGGTAACTGATTGGCAGCAATACCCTCTGTAATCCAACCTATTACGCCAGGCTCTCCGCTCTGCTGAGGAGGGAAATATTTGGCAGCCAGATTTGCAAACGCCTCACCGCCCTTAAGAAGGCTTACCAATGAGTCCGCCATCTTCTGATCTCTTGCAGGAAGGAATTTTACAAATACTGAGTCAGGTCTCTGAGCTACGTCCAGAATCTTTGCAGCAACAAACTCTTTGTCAAAAGGTTGTGGCTCCAGGATTGCACCTGCAGGATTGGTAGCTGCAAACTCGTCAACTATAGAAGAAGCCTCGGAAATATCACCCTTCTTAAAGTAGATATCTGCAAATGGAACGTCTGAGTTCTTTGCAATGAAGTTCTTCATATCTGCATCTGCAGTCTTTACAAACTCAGGGAAGAGTTTATCCATATCTGCCTTTGCAACCTCAATATCTCTTTCGGATGGGAGAATCTCAAATGCAATAAACTCTGCATCTCTGGTCTCATCCTGCTTGAGGGAGGTCTTGATTCTGTCGTAGAAGCTCTTTATCTCACCGGTGGTTACATTGATAGAACTGTCTGTAGCATAACCTATCGGCTGAACTACAAAATCAATGTCATAAGCGTTGTTGTTGTCTGCAACGTCTCTCTTAACCTGGAGGTTGTTGGCAACGGTACTCTTTGCAAGCATTGCAGAATACTTGAGGAACTTTCTGTCCTGGATAATGTTGTTTTCCAGATAATTCCAGTATTTGCTGAGGTTGCCGCTGTTGTCCAGTTCAACATTCTGGAGGAACTGGCTGAGGCGCTCAGGATCAAACTCTCCTCTCTCGTTGAGCATTGCAGCCTCCTGAAGCAGAACAGGGGAGATATCACTTCCCTTGGTCATATCCACAAACTCCTTCTCTCCAACTTTGATACCCGCTCTGTCACAAGCCGGCATAATAACCTCCTCTGTAAGGAGAGACTGCCAAGCAGAAGCGTTAATCATCTGACTTGTCTCCTCGTTGGAAGCGTCTGCGGCTCCGGTAAGGTTGTAAATGCTGTTGTAGTAATCTACTCTCTTGCTGAACTCCTGATAAGATATTCCCTTCTTGCCAATCTTTCCTACGTCATACTTTGACGAGAACATGGAAATAGTGGACTGCAAGGTGTCCGGGTCCACAATAAAGGCCAGCAACGCAAGCGCAATAATAATGGAGATAAACACACCCATTCTTTTGCGCATTTTCTCAAGAACTGCCATATAGTTTTAATCTTTAAAAGTTTTTCAAATTTCTTAGGTCTCCCTAAAAGGGCTACAAAAGTAATAAAAATTTGGATTATACGTTAAAGAGGAAGTGCATAATATCTCCATCCTGCACCACATACTCTTTGCCCTCGGTAGCCAGTTTTCCGGCGGCGCGGCAGGCGCTCTCACTGCCGTAGTGAACAAAGTCATCAAACTTTATAACCTCCGCACGGATGAACCCCTTCTCAAAGTCTGAGTGGATTACACCCGCTGCCTGAGGCGCCTTATCTCCCTTTTTGAAGGTCCAGGCACGTACCTCCGGCTCTCCTTGGGTGAAGTAGGTCTGAAGCCCCAGCAGGCGGTAGGCTCCCTGAACCAGGCGGACAATACCGCTCTCCTTAAGCCCCAACTCCTCCAGGAACATCTGACGGTCCTCATAACTCTCCATCTCCGCGATGTCTGACTCTATCTTGGCCGCCAGCACCAGTATCTCCGCCCCCTCATCCTTAACGGCCTCTTTTACCCTCTCTACGTATGCGTTACCCGTTGCGGCACTCGCCTCATCTACGTTGCAGACATACATAACCGGCTTTGCCGTAAGAAGGAAGAGGCTCTTTGCAAGCTTTATATCCTCCTTATTATCAAAGGTTACGCTGCGGGCATTCTCACCCCTTTCCAGAACCTCCTTATATTTTTCCAAAACGTTACAGAGTTTTTGCGCCTCCTTATCTCCTCCCGTCTTTGCCTGTTTTGAGACCTTTGCCAGGCGGTTTTCTACCGTCTCCAGGTCTTTTAGTTGTAACTCTGTATCTATCACCTCTTTATCTCTTACCGGATCTACGCTGCCGTCTACGTGAGCAATGTTTGGATCATCAAAACAGCGCAGTACGTGCAGAATGGCATCCGTCTCACGAATGTTTGCAAGAAACTGGTTTCCAAGACCTTCACCTTTACTGGCTCCCTTTACCAATCCGGCAATGTCTACAATTTCCACCGTTGCGGCCACCACGTTGCGCGGATGAACCATCTCCACCAGTTTCTCCAACCTTTTATCCGGTACCGCAGTGGAACCTATCTGAGGATTGATTGTGCAAAAAGGAAAGTTTGCAGCCTCCGCCTTTGCGGAACTGATACAATTGAACAGAGTGCTCTTACCAACGTTTGGAAGTCCTACTATACCGCACTTTACAGACATATCTATTACTCTTTTTTATTCGTTTAACAAGGCTACAAATTTAACAAAAAGAAAGTTCTATTCTGCATAAAGGTCAAATATACTCTACGGCATCCGTCCGCTTTAAATTGAGCATATATTTGGCGTATGAAAAACTTAAGGGAATATCTGCTGCTGATAGTTATGTTCTGGAACCTGGAGAACTTTTACGCTCCTTTGCAAAACAACTATCATAGATTTGCAATAAAAAGAGATCTGATAGTTAAGACCATAATGGCGGTAAAGGATAAAGAGGGGGAGTTTCCTTTTATCATAGGGCTTTGTGAAACAGACAGTTATGCTGCAGTAAGAATGCTGGTCAACAACACTCCGCTACAAAGGCTTGGCTATAAGATTATTCACCGCGATTCTCCGGATAAAAGAGGGATAGATGTGGCGCTTTTGTATCGCGAAAAATTTTTTAATCCTTTAAAAATCCGCTTTTTAAGAGTGCACTCTTTCAGAACCAGAGATATTCTTTATGCAAAGGGTACGGTTGGAGAAGACACTCTGCACATCTTTGTAAACCACTGGCCTTCAAAGCTTGGGGGAGAGAAGAGCACCTCTTTGAAAAGGCTGGAGGTGGCCTCTCTTTTGAAGGGGGTGACAGATTCCATTAAGAGCGCCAACCCTTCCGCTTTAATTATCGCGATGGGAGATTTTAATGACTCCCCTTCCGCCGCAGCCCTCTCCTCTTTGGGGCTCAATAATCTGTCGGGAAAACTGAAAGACTCTTTAAAAGCTTCTTCTTCAGCGGTTAAGGGCTCGCACAAGTACAAGGGGAGGTGGGAGATGCTGGATCAGTTTTTGGTGAGCGACTCCGTAAGGGGCTCAGCCCGCGTCTTTTACATGCCTCACCTTTTGACGGAGGATACAAAGTATTACGGCCTTAAAATCAAAAGAACTTTCATCGGGCCCCGCTTTGTTGGGGGTGCAAGTGACCACCTTCCAATATTGTTACGAATAAAATTGTAAATTTGTCTCCATGAAACAGTACTTAGATCTTCTAAAGAAAATAATGGATGAGGGTGTGATTAAGCATGACCGCACCGGCGTGGGGACAAAGAGTATATTCGGCCACCAGATGAGGTTCAATCTCAATGAGGGCTTTCCTCTTTTAACAACCAAGAAAGTACACTTAAAATCAATAATTTACGAGCTTCTGTGGTTTATTAACGGAGATACCAACATTAAGTATCTCAAAGAGCACGGAGTGAGTATTTGGGATGAGTGGGCGGATGAAAACGGTGAGTTGGGACCGGTTTACGGGGCTCAGTGGAGAAGGTGGAACTGCGGAGACGGCAGGCATATAGATCAGCTTCAAAATGTGATGGATATGCTTAAAAACAATCCGGATTCACGCAGGATTTTGATTTCCTCCTGGAACGTTGCGGAGATTGAAAAGATGGCGCTTCCTCCTTGCCACTCTCTCTTTCAATTTTACGTTGCGGACAACAGGCTCTCCTGCCAACTTTACCAGAGGAGTGCTGATACTTTTTTGGGTGTGCCTTTCAATATTGCCTCTTACGCTCTGCTTACAATGATGATTGCAAAAGTGTGCGGTTTCGCTCTCGGAGATTTTGTTCACACTACGGGAGATACTCATATCTATCTTAATCATTTTGAACAGGTTAAAGAGCAGCTAAGCAGAACGCCGAGGGCTCTTCCTAAGATGATAATTAAGGGTGAGCAGAAGGATATTTTCTCCTTCAAGTATGAAGATTTTGAACTTGTGGGATATGATCCGTATCCGGCAATAAAGGCACCGGTTGCGGTTTAAAAATTAACTTATGATTTCACTGATTGCCGCGGTTGCAGAGAACGGAGCCATTGGAAAGGGGAACCAACTCCTTTGGCACATTAAAGAGGATCTTGCTTATTTTAAGCAGGTTACAATGGGGCACCCGGTAATTATGGGACGTAAAACTTTTGACTCAATTGGAAGGGCGCTTCCGGGCAGAAGAAACATAGTGGTTTCTCATTCAAAACTTTCACTTCCCACTCCTCCCGCTTTCAAAAAAGACGGCACCCCATCCAATACAACAATTGAGCAGGCGGAGGATTTATCTTCTCTGCTGCAGGAACTTAAGAGAAAACGGACGGAGTTTTTCGTAATTGGCGGAGCAACTCTTTACTCTGCCGCTATGCCTTTTGCAAAGAGGGTTTACATCACAAAAATTTTTGCTGAAGCGGAGGGTGCAGATGCTTTCTTTCCTAAGATGAACGAGGCTGAGTGGAAAGAGGTCTCTTCTTCTAAAGTATTGACAGACAAAGAGAACAATATAAAAATCCAATTTGTCGTATATGAGAGAAAGAGCTAAATTCAAAAGCTCGCTGGGTATGCTTTTGGCACTGGTGGGCTCCGCAATCGGCTTGGGTAATCTCTGGAGATTCCCATACGTTGTAGGCAACAACGGAGGCGCCGCTTTCATAATTGTTTATCTGATTGTTGTGGCCTTAATCTGTCTGCCTGTGATGGTTGCGGAGTTTGTAATAGGACGCCGCGCAAGAAGTAACGCCTACTCTGCATACGATAAATTTGCTCCAAAATCCAAGTGGAAATATGTTGGTCTTTTAGGAGTTCTCACCGCCATTATCATAGACTCATTTTACTGTGTTGTTGGCGGTTGGACGGTAAGTTACCTCTTTCACTCCATTTGCATGGACGTCACTCCTGAGACAACCGGTCAGAGTGCTGCAATGTTCTCCGCTCTAACGGGAAGCACATCGCAGAATCTTATCTATATGCTTATTTTCCTGGGGCTTACCTGTGGTGTGGTTATGCTGGGTGTACAGAAGGGAATAGAGAGAAGTTGCAAGTATCTGATTACCATTCTTGCCGTTTTGATTGTGGTGATTATGATTAACTCTCTTACGCTTGAGGGTTCTTCAGAGGGACTTAAATTCCTCTTCAAGCCGGACTTTTCAAAGGTTACGTTCAAGACAATTTTATATGCAATGGGGCAGGGATTTTTCTCCCTCTCTCTGGGTTGCTGCTGTGTCCTTACTTACGCCTCTTATGCACCTCATAATGACAACCTTTTAAAGACCACATCACTCACGGTTACCTCTGATGTTCTCTTTGCGCTTATTGCCGGAGCAGCCATTCTTCCTGCGGTATTTGCTTTTGGAATTTCACCAACCGAGGGTGCGGGCCTGGCCTTTATAACCCTGCCTGAGGTGTTTGCACAAATGGCTATGGGTAAGGTGATTGCAATACTCTTCTATTTTGTGCTCTTTGCCGCCGCCATCTCCTCTGCAATATCAATTCTAGAGATAATTGTGGCCTTCATTATGGAGATATTCTCCTTCAAGAGAGTAAAGGCCGTTGCACTCTCCTCCATAATTTTGGTTGTCATGGGTGTATGCTGTGCAGTCTGGGGAACAGTCTTTGATCTCTTTGACAAACTCTCCGCCAACATTCTTATGACAACCGGAGGATTCCTGATTGCCGTATTTGTGGGATGGAAGATTACCCGCAAAGATTTTGAGGATGAGGTTACCAGTTCCGGAATGCATAAGGTTCCTAAATGGCTCCTTGTAACTCTCAGATTCCTTATAAGATACGTAGCTCCAATAGGCGTTGCCGCCGTAATGATAAGTTCTTTGGCCGGGTTATAAACCCAACTGCTTATGCTTCTTTTGTGACAGGCCTCTTCTTTATGGAAAGAGCAATTGCTCCTGCTATCAGGATCAGCAGAAGCAGTGAAGCATACATTGAGTATTTTTCTCCTTTTATGAAGCTCTTCGGCTGGAAAGTGAAGATAATATCTCCCTCACCTGCAGGTACTATTGCACCTCTTAAAACCCAGTCTGCCTGGAAGATATCCAGCTGGCTCTCTTTGCCGTCAGTCTCTTTCACAACAGCCTTCCAACCGGGATAGTAGACCTCACTGAAGAGAGCAACGCTTGGCTTTCCTACAGAGTAGTGATAAACAAGTTTGTTAGGCGCGTAGCTTGTTAAAAAGATTGAAGCAAGGCTGTTTACAGCCGCGCTGTCTTCTGCAGCGGCAGGATTTTGTGCTGCAAAATCCTTCAGAGCTCCCTCAAATTTCTTGTTAACAACTGCTGTGTTGCGAGGATTAATTTCTCCAAGTTTTTCAATCTCTTCATTTGCATTGTTAACAACGTCAATACTGTCTGCAAACCAGCAATTACCTAGTGCGTAAGAGTTTACAATTGGTGCGCTTTCTCCGTTTACAATGATGTAACGGGTGTTGAGCATGCTCAAAACAGGATGGTATGTAATGGCTGCGGCTGCCTCATCCAACGTTGTTACACCCTGGAGTTCGGAGCCTATCTGAGTTATCTCCTTTCTGATATAGCGGTCAATCAAATCCTGGTAACGCTGCAACTTTGCAGGTGAGTAACCGCCAACGGTCTTATGGTGATAAGAGATATATGCGTTGTTGAAAGGATCTACCGTAAGATCCAGAACTCTGTAGTTTGGATCCTTGTCAGATTCCTTAAGGAAAGTATCTACCGGACGGGCGTTGAGAACGCTTGTAAACTCCTGCTGCGTAACGAAATGTGAAGAATTCAGATAGCGCTTATCCGCACCCCAGAGATCTATTCCGACAAGCAGAATAAGTGCTGCCGTTGCATAGCAAACTTTCATCTTCTTGTTAAATGACAACCATATTACAAGTGCTGCAAGAAGTATGAAAGCAAGAGAACGGAAAGCGTCCGCTTTAAGCAGAGCCGCTCTGTCCTGAGTTAAAGTTGCAACAAGTTCCTTTGGAAGTTGAGCGTCACTTCCGCCGGAGAAGTTTCCTGCAAGTGACGGTACCAGGCAGAATATCAGGGAGAAACCGCCTGTTATACCCAATGCCCAAAGCAGAGATTTCTTTGCCCTTGCTTTGTCCAATGAGTAAAATTTATCCAATGCAAGTATGGCAAGAATAGGAACCGTTACCTGCAATATTACAAGTATCATAGATACGGTTCTGAACTTGTTGTACAGCGGCATGTAGTTGAAAAAGAAGCGGGTAGGAGCCATAAAGTGATAGCCCCAGGAGAGCACTACGGCAAGCAGTGATACAAGTACAATCCACCATTTTACTCCTCCCTTAACAACAAAAAGTCCTAATACAAAGAGGAATATGCAGATTGCTCCAAGATACATCGGACCTGCGGTAAATGCCTGCGGTCCCCAGTACAGCGGCATCTGACTTACAAGTTTCTCCGCTTCGTATGCAGGATAGTTATACTGCTCTACCAACAACTTGTAGGTTGCAGAAGATGAAGAGAGTTTGCCGGCAGATGCTCCTCCGTTAAAGTTAGGAATCAGAAGGTTAGGAGTCTCTTCCACTCCGTATGACCACTGAGTTGCATACTCCAGATCCAAACCGGAACGGCTCTTTTCTCCTGCGGTTGCAGCACTGTTATCCGTCAATTCCGTACCGCCTCTCATTGTGTACTTACCGTACTCATATGTTGGCCAAAGGTGGTTGATGTTTGCAGCGGCACCCAGAAGCCCCGCTACAAGAACCACAAGAGAAATCTTGAAGAACTTGCCAAAGCACTTCTCCTTAATTGCTTTAATCAGTTGCCAGATTACATAACCTACAACTATAATTGCCAGGTAGTAAGAGATTTGCGGATGGTTAGCCTTAACCTGAAAACTAAGTGCAAGACCAAAAAGCAACGCTCCCAAATATGAACCCTTCCTATATGCATAAACCAGTGCCGCAATAACCCAAGGCATAAAGGCAATTGCCATCATCTTTGTATTATGGCCCACCTGAATAATCTGCATATTGTAGGAACAGAAGGCCACCGCTATTGCGCCGAGTATTGCAAGATAGATGTTAACTCCAAATGCAAGGAACATTAGGAAGGCTCCTATCATGCAGACAATCAGATAACTGGCAGGACGCTGTCCTATAAAGAGAACATCATAAAGATACTTTGTAAAATCTCCGTGATACTTTACGGAGATAGTAGTTGCCGGCATTCCGGAGAACATGGAGTTGGTCCAATAGGTTGGATCATCCGGGTGAGCGTCATTCCAATCTACAATCTCATGACTCATTCCCTTCCAGCTAGATATATCTGACTGATTTACAACCTTTCCGCTAAGCGTGTAGGGGGCATAAGCATACCCTATTACTATAAATCCAACAATTGCAAGTACATACGGAATCAACTTCCTAAAAATGTTCTTTTTCTTTTCCTCCATATTCTTCTATTTCTATTTCTTACTTATTTCATCCAGCAGTTTTGCCAACTGTTCTGTAGTCTTTACGCGTGAAAATCTCTCAACGGCAGAGTTGTTGCCGGGCTCGGAAACCTCTGAGCAATAATTCTTTGCAAAGCCGCGCATAATGGCTTCTATTGCCTCTTTGTCATCAAACTCCGCCATCTTTCCCCTTCCGGTCTCTTTAAGTATTTTACCCAAGTCTCCGTTAACCGGACCAAAGGCAAACATCTCTCCTTTGCAGGCAATATACTCGTAAAATTTACCCGTTAAAATTGCAGCGGACTCCTTCTCTTTTCTTAATGGAAGCAGAAGAACATTTGCTCTAATCTGCCATCCTATACTCTCAAGATGAGGAACATATCCGTACTGAGTATAGTAACTCTCAAGTCCCGCCGCTTTAATCTCCTCAGCTACGCAACCATCTGTCTGGCCCATAGTTACAATCTTGAGCCTTGAGGCAAACTCTGCATTCTCTTTCACCATCTTACCAAGTACCGGCCACAACAAATCCGGATCTGCGCTCTTAGGCAGAATTCCGGTGTGAACAATTACAAATTTACCTTCACACTCTTTGTCTATTCTCTCTTTAATCTCCTTTAAGGCGGGACGTTTTTCCGTAGAAAAATCATCCGGATCAAAGCCATTGGTTACAACCTCCACCTTCCCGGCAAACTCCGAATACTCTCCGGTTGAAAACTCCTCCTTCATTTTGTCTGAGACCACCACAACTTTGTCCGCACTGCTCAAAACACCCCTTTCCAAAGCCAGGTGCTTTTTCAAAGAGGAGGCACTAAGCCCAAGATGCTTGAAGTAGAAAATCTTTGTCCACGGATCTCTGAAGTCCGCCAGATATGGGATGTTGAACTTTTTGTGCAGGGCCTCTGCAATCAGGTGCATTGAATGAGGCGGGCCGGTGCTGACCACCGCATCAAACCGCTCCCCATCCTTAATCAAGCCGGAAAGGAACCTTACGGAAGGCTTAACCCACCAGACTCTGGGGTCCGGAATGAACCAGTTTCCCCTTATGTGCATGGAGAGTTTTTTTAGGAAACCGCCCCCTTCTGAGGAGATTATGTTGGCTTCTATCTTCTCTCCCTTTTTCTTTCCCGACAGTATCTTATAGAACTTATAAGGTTCTGTAATTTTGTGCTTTATAACTTTTATGTCCGCCCTTATGTCCGCAATAAGGGAGCTGTCAACAGAGTTGACGTCCGGGTTCAGAGGGGTATATATTACCGGCTCCCAACCGTACATTGAGAGATACTTGGAGGCCTTGAGCCACCTCTGCACTCCGCTGCCTCCGGAAGGCGGCCAGTAATATGTGATTATTAGAACCCTCTTCATTCTATTTGTCCGCCTCGGTACCCTTAATCAAGTTCTGATAGAGGCAGTTTACAACGCGGTTATGAACGGCCATAAAACCACGTTCACGCTTTCCAGAGCAGCCGTTAGTCATAGAGACAATACCGAATGTCCGCTCCTTGTTCCAAAGCATAATGGTATAGACTCCGTAGGCTCCGCCGGTGTGGCCAACCATGGTCTTGCCCGGGATAATATCCTTGTTGTTCCAGAGTGCGAAGCCGTAGTAAACAGGCTCGCCTCCCTCAAATCCCTCTTCAGTGCCGGTCTCGGTAAAGCGGCTCTGCATAAGGAGAGCGCTCTGGCTTCCCAGAACCTTTGCTCCGTTGGCAGCGGTTCCAAGTCCCATGTGCATCTGCATAACCTTAGCAAGTCCAACAGGATTAATCTTCATTCCGCCGGTAGGTGAGAAAATAGGGGTTGAGTAACCAAACTCGTACTCGGCTATCTCCTTTGTTCTAGGAGCGTAAGCCTCTTTCTGCTCCTCCCATTTACCTTCGTTGTCTTTCTGATAGAGAGATACAAACTTTGTAGAATCCAGACTTGCAACCCAGTAACCAGCATAATCAATACCTATAGGTTTAAGAACGTTGTTAACAACATACTGGTCAAAACGGATTTTACTTACTCTCTCTATAATAGTTCCCAGGGTGTTATAACCCAGGTTGCAGTACTCGTACTGAGTGCCCGGACGGTAATCGTTATATGACTTTGCAAAGTCTGCATTCTTCTCAGGATTAATAACATCCAGTTTAAAGTATCCGCCTGCATCGTTCAAAGAGGAGGTGTGAGAAAGCAGCATGTAAGGAGTAATCTTTACATCCGGAAACTTAGGGTTTCTTACCTTAAATCCAACAAGATCACTTACATCCGCATCCAAATCCAAGGCACCCTTCTCAACCAGCTGCATAATGGATGTAGCGGTGAATGATTTTGAGATAGAGGCAATGCGGAAGAGGTCATCCTCCTGCAGAGGAGTCTGATTCTCAAGGTTTTTATAACCCCAACTGTTTTTGTATACAATCTCGTCTCCCTTTACAACGGCAACGCCCAATCCAATGACGTCCAAATCTGCCATAATTTTCTCTATACCCTTGTCTATGCCCTCTGTGTAGAGAACCTCTTCAACGGGCTGAGTATCTTTGTTTTCCTTAGCAGTGTTGCAGGAAACAAGAGCCGTCATTCCAATAGCCAAAGCTATGACGGCAACTGATGAATAAGTAGAAATTTTCATACAAATTGTGAATTTTTACAAATATAGGAAAAGATAAATGCTAATTTTGCATTATGGGAGAGAGAAATCTTAATACACCGTTAATGAAGCAGTATGTGCAGTTCAAAGCACAGTACCCGGAGGCGCTTCTGCTTATGAGAGTGGGAGACTTTTATGAGGCCTACGGAGAGGATGCTCTTACGGTGAGTAAGGTCCTTGGAATAGTTCTCACTAAACGTTCCAACGGAGTGCCCGACTCCGTAGAACTTTGCGGATTTCCTCACCACTCTCTGGAAAACTATCTTCCGCGATTGGTCCGTGCCGGTTATAAAGTTGCCGTGTGTGACCAGTTGGAAGATCCCAAGATGACCAAAACCATTGTAAAGCGCGGAGTTACGGAACTGGTAACCCCGGGCGTTGCCTACAATAACGATATTCTGGAGCAGGGCCGTAACAACTATTTGGCATCCTTTGTCTTTGAGGGCAAGGAGGCCGGCGCCGCCTTTTTGGATGTCTCCACCGGAAGTTTCAAAGTTGCACAGGGCGGTCTGGATTTTATGGATCTTCTGCTCACAGATATGGCTCCGGGTGAAATCCTCATTTCCAAGGGCTTTGAGCCGGGCTTCAAGAAACAGTTCGGAGAGAAATGGTACCTAACTCCAATGGACGAGTGGGCTTTTGTTGAGGAGGCCTGCTTTGATAAACTTGAGAAACAGTTTGGCGCTAAGGCTCTTAAGGGGTTCGGTATAGAGAAGATGCGCCTTGCAAAGATTGCCGCCGGTGCCATACTCTTCTACCTCCAACAAAACAGAATATCTGACATTGCCAGCTTTGACGCCGTTACCATAAAGGGTCAGAGCGGCACATTCCATATCAACTCCATCTCCCGCATAGACCGAGGCAACTTTGTCTGGCTGGATCGCTTCACTATCAAGAACCTGGAGATATTCAACTCTTTTTCTCCCGATGGTGTATCTCTTATGGATGTTGTCAATCACACCTCTTCACCAATGGGCGAGCGTATGCTCCGTTCCTGGCTTGCAATGCCGCTGATAGATGCGGAGCAGATAGAGAAGAGATATGATGCGGTTGAGTTCTTTACAAAGGATGACGAGCTACGCTCTCAACTGATGGAACATATTGACAGCGTGGGAGATGTGGAGAGAATACTTGCTCGCTGTTCTACCGGAAAGATAATGCCGAGAGAGATGGTGCAGCTGAGGCGTTCGCTCTCAAATATGCAACCTATCGCAGAGTTAATAAGAGAGAAAGGCGGTGAGCAGCAGCTGGTTGCAAAGGTTCCGGCAATGAGTCAGTTCTTCAAAGACCTTGCAGAATATGGTGCTTTGGATAAACTTATAGGGAGTAAGTTGATGGATAATCCGGCAGCGCAATTCGGTAAGGGTGACATAATTGCAGCGGGTGTAGATGAACAGCTGGATTCATTGAGAAAGATTTCCAGAGAGGGAAAAGATTACCTTCTGGAGCTGCAGCAGAGGGAGAGTCAGAAGACCGGAATTCCTTCACTCAAAGTTAGTTACAACAACGTATTCGGTTACTACCTGGAGGTCAGAAATACCTACAAAGCCAACGTTCCAAGTGATTGGATTCGTAAGCAGACGCTTGTTTCCGCTGAGAGATATATAACTCCGGAACTTAAAGAGTATGAGGAGAAAATCCTTGGTGCTGAGGAGAAGATTGTTCAACTGGAACAGAAGATTTTCTTGGACCTTGTTCTTGAGATTCAGAAGAGAATTCCGCTCATCCAAAAGTGCTGCATTGCAGTTTCCAATTTGGACTGCCTTGTTGGCTTTGCAGAATTAGCAAAGAAGAACCGTTACTGCCGTCCAAAGATGGACAACTCTTTGGAGATTGATATCAAAGAGGGACGTCATCCGGTGCTTGAAACCAGGATGGCTCCGGGTGAGGAGTATGTTGCTAATGACCTGTTCTTATCCAATGAGGCTCAGCAGATTATAATACTTACCGGTCCTAATATGGCAGGTAAATCTGCACTGCTGCGTCAGACTGCGCTCATTGTTCTTCTGGCTCAGTGCGGCTCCTTTGTTCCTGCAAAGAGTGCACGTATTGGTGTGGTTGATAAAATCTTCACAAGAGTTGGTGCATCGGATAATATTTCACAGGGTGAATCCACCTTTATGGTTGAGATGTTGGAGAGTGCATCCATACTTCACAACCTCTCAGAGAGAAGTCTTGTTCTTTTGGATGAAATCGGAAGGGGAACCAGTACATTTGACGGTATGTCAATAGCTTGGGCCATTGTGGAGTATCTGCACAACAACAGAAAGGCTCCTGCAAAGACCATCTTTGCAACTCACTATCATGAACTTAACGAACTGGAGAGTATCTATCCAAGAGTTAAAAACTTCCATATTGAGGTTAAGGAATCAGGCAAGAACATTGTCTTCCTTCGCAAGATGAAACGCGGCGGCGTTGCCCACAGTTTCGGTATCCACGTTGCCCGTCTGGCCGGTATGCCGGAAGAGGTATTAAACTCCGCAGAGAAGACACTCCTAAAACTGGAAAAGCAGGAGAAGCAGCGCCAGGCCTCCAACCCAAAGACGGAAGATCAGATGCAACTCTCTTTCTTCCAGTTAGATGACCCAACCCTCTCCGCCATCAAGGCCAAGCTTGAGGCCGCAGACCTCAACTCCATGACTCCACTCTCCGCCTTTGACCTCCTCCGCTCCATGAAATCCGAACTCGGTTTGGATTAGCCACTAATGCCTTCTATCTTCCCGTTGAAAAAACTTGTCAAGGGAGCTTCATAAAGTTCTTTCGTTTAAGTTTTCGTGTGTTGTAAAGATCTCTAAACATTTTAGACTTAATAATTAGACAAATATAATTACAACACCATAAAGTCCTATACTATTCGGGTATTACCACTCTTTCAAATTTAAACTCTGCCTCAATTACCCCCGTTTCTACTCCACAATTTTCTATAAAAATCTGGAGTATACTCCATAAATTTACAGGAAAATCAGGACCATACTTACAATTTCAAAAGGAGGGGTACAAATTGTACCTACCCTTTGCTTTTCTGTAGAAATGGCGGTTATCCTCGGTAGGCCGAGGAGAGCCCAATACAATATAAATATTGTACAATACAAATATTGTTATAACTTTGTAAAAGAATGAATAAAGCAACAAAATATTTAGAAAAACATCAATCATCTACACCGTCACATTGGCGTGAAGATGCGCAGTGGCGCAGAGACAATGATTATTGGCTCAAGTATGCACAACAGATTACCATACAGGTAATGCGCGCTATGGATGAACAATCTGTAACTCAGACAGAACTGGCCAAGCGCATTGGCTGTACTCAACAGTATGTTTCCAACCTGTTGAAAGGCAGTTCCAATATGACATTGGAAACCATAGCACGTTTAGAGAAAGCACTGAAACTAGATATCCTTAAAACAGCACTTCAATAAAAATCCGGGGCGTATAACAGTCCCGGATTTTTATTTACTGTATTGATTAATTATCAATAATCTACGATTAATCTAATGGATGAGAAGCTGTTATATCTGTAAATTTGGAGATATCAACCTTTACGCCATGGTAAGAAGTGTATGAGGTTGGAATAGCGGTATTCTTAGTGAAACTATATAACTTCTTAGCAGTTTTGTCAGCCAAATAGATAGTATAATCATGAGCGTCATTATCTATAGTGTAATAAAAGTTAAATGCAATACCGTCTGGATTACTTACGCCATTAGCCCAATTATTAGAAGATGTAATACCACCGCAATTGCCGACACTGGAAACAGTGAAAGACGATCCATCCCAAAATAAA
Organism: Bacteroidales bacterium; assembly: GCA_017618115.1. Classification (GTDB taxonomy): domain Bacteria; phylum Bacteroidota; class Bacteroidia; order Bacteroidales; family UBA932; genus Egerieousia. The sequence continues at coordinate 119,632 of JAFZUX010000007.1, forward strand.
GCCGCACCAAGCCAAACCTTATCCCCAAAAGTTAAAGCATAACGGTCTGGAGTTGCTTCCAATCCCGTAACCACAACTTGAAGTTCGCTCATAAACTTCCAGCCGGTTATAGTGCCGGAAATCTTTTTTGTTCCTGAATCATAACTATATGCAGAAGTCATCTTAAAGCAGACTGTTGGCAAGCTTCTAGGTACGCAGTTATAAGCCCATTCGTGTAATTTAAAACTTGTTCCATCCGGTGCGTAAGCATACAAAACGTCCCACGCGCTGGTAAACCAAGAGTTTGTGCTCTCATAAATAGCATTGAATGTTCCGGTTGCACTAAGCAAACTTTCATCAACTTCTGAAGAAGCCCATCCATCTGAAGTTTTGGTGAGAACCAAATGAGGAGCCTCTTTCCAATAAGAATAGTGACCTGCCGGAACATCGTTAAACCAAATATTAATTTTATCACCAACATTCCAACCGGTCTTAATGGCCTTAGAATTTACATAAGGATCATTTACTTTGATATCAACTGTTACCTTAGTTGTCTTCTTAGGAGTTTGTTCTTTGCTGCAGGATGCAAAGAGTGAGAGAGCCGCAATGGCTGCTGTAAACAATATAATCTTTTTCATAATCATCTAGTTTTAAAAGAAGAATGTCCATGAATCTTCAGTTGCGCCGCTGAATGGATTGTTCGGATCAACATCGCCACCACTGGCACATACAATACCTTCAGAGGAGATTTCCCAAACGGAAATATCCGGGGCGAGGTAAATTGCCTCTTTGTTTTTTGTTTCCAATTTCTTCATAGTAATTTTTGATTTATTGTGTTTGATTTGATTTAACAAAAGGGCACAAAAAAGCAGATGATGTGGAAACATCATCGATGGAATAATATAAAGCTCTGATTATGAGATGATTATCACCCCCCCCCAGAGAGGCTGGAGAGCGTGTCAGAAAAAGATGTGTTGTTTATCCACAAAAACATTTCTGACTCATTAACTGAGCGAAAGTACAAAAAATGCTCTTAATTTCAAATCGTTATTTGGAGTTCATGGCGGTGACGGGGTTGAGATTGGCGGCGGTCCAGGCAGGGAGGACTCCGCTTAGGACGCCTATGGCTGAGGCAATCAAAACTCCGGCTATGACATTTTGGAAGGAGAGATGAACATCATATTCTGCAGGGATTGGGGCGGCGGTGATGATGATCCAGACAAGAAGGACTCCAACCAGAGCGCCCGCTACGGCTAAGATGAGGGCCTCTGTAAGGAACTGAGTCATAATGAAGTACCTCTTTGCACCCAAAGCCTTTTGAATACCGATTATCTTGGTTCTTTCCTTAACGGAAACAAACATTATGTTGGCAATTCCAAAGCCGCCAATCAGAAGGGAAAAGGCGGCTATTATCCATCCAACTTTCTGAATAACACCCATTATCTGACCCAGCATGTTTTCCAACACGTTGATGGAGTTGATGGAGAAGTTGTTCTTCTGTCCTACCCTCAGCCTGCGGCTCTGTCTCATAAGGTGTTTAATCTCTGCGGTAAAATCTTCTACTGATACATCTTCTTTTGGAACGGCGTAAAGTTCTCCGTTCATATTTCTGAAATGGAAGATGTTTTTGCCTGTGTTATAAGGGAGTATGCAGTTGCCGTCCGTCTCCATCATATTTACCATACTCTCTCCCTGTTTGGCAATTACACCAATAACGGTTACGCTGTATCCGTTTACTTTTATCACTTTACCCACGGGGTTTTCATCTCCGAATATAGACTCCGCCAACCCCTTTCCCAGGATTGCCATAGGCTGAGCACTCTCAAGTTCCGTTGGGGTGAAAACTCTTCCGCTCTCCATATCCAGGTTGATAACTTTATCCAAACCGCCAATAACGTTCATTACCCAAACTCCGGAAGATGAACTGCGGTTGTATTTTACTGTGGCATTGTTCATTACGGAGTAGAGGAAATCTTCTCCCTTCTCAGAATTGTGTTTCAGATATTTGTAATCGTCTAAAGAAACATTGGGTCTTTTTATATACTCCCACCACTTATACTCAGTTCCCACACTTCCGTCCAAAGCAATGTTTCCCTCATCATCTTCCACTCCCATAGGCCAGGAGGAAACCTGCAGCATATTGCTGGAACCCAGAGATTCAAAGCCCCTCTTCACATTGGAGCGCAGCGCATCTACCGCCGTAAATATCGCGATGATTGTAAAGATACCAATGCTCACACCCAGTAATGATAAGAAGGTGCGCAACTTATTGCCCTTCAGCTCGTTAAAAGTAAAAGTCATACCTTCCTTCAACTGCACTGAAACTACCCTCAATCTCCCTATTAAGCTCTTCTTTCCGTCCATCTTCTCTTCTACTTTTGTTCCAATATTTTAGTGAGTTCTATAAAATCTTCTACGCCGAGTTGCTCCGGTCTCTTATCCAGATAAGGTGATTTTTCAAGCGCCTCTTTTGCTGCAGAGTTGAGATTTGCAGCAAGCGGTTTTATTGAGTTTCTTACGGTCTTTCTTCTCTGCCCGAATGTTGTTTTTACAACGCTCTTAAAGAGTTGTTCGTCACAACCCAGAGACTCTCTGGTATTTCTCCAAAGCCTTATTACTCCGCTCTTTACCTTTGGAGGCGGAACAAAGGCGCTCTCATCTACGGTAAAGAGATACTCTATGTCATACCAGCATTGAAGCAGCACGGAGAGTATACCGTAATCTTTTCCTCCGGCATCTGAAGCAAGGCGCTCGGCAACCTCTTTCTGCAACATGCAGACAACCTGTGTTACTCTATCTCTGTCCTCCAGAATTTTGAAGAAAATTTGAGATGAGATGTTGTATGGGAAGTTGCCTATGATGTAGACTTCGTTGCCGTTTGTTCCCTCTTTGATTTCAGTTACCGAAGGGAAGATTTCTTCCAGGTTGCTCTTTAGAAAATCTCTCTGCTGGAGGGTGTAAAGAAACTGCGGAAAGCGGTCTCTCAGTTTATCTATGGATTCCTGGTCTATCTCGCAGAGGGAGAGGTTAATCCTCTTATCCATAAGGAGATAGTTGGTGAGCACTCCGGTTCCCGGGCCAATCTCCAAAACATTCACACCACCCTGGGCGGTAGGGCTTTCGTCCAGGCCGGTTTCCGGTATAAGAAGGGAGTCAACAATCTCTATGGCAATATCTTCATCGCGAAGAAAATGCTGCCCCAGAGCCTTTTTGGCCCTCACTCCGTCATACCTTACAGGATGCGGCACTCTCTTATGTTGGGTGTTCCTTCCCATAGCAGTGACAAAAATAGAAAAATAGTGTTACTTTTGGCAATCATTATAAAAGACTATGTACAGAACAAATACTTGCGGAGAACTCCGCTTAGAAGATGCCGGGAAAAAAGTAACGCTCGCCGGATGGGTTCAGAGAATCAGAAAAATGGGAAGTCTCAACTTTGTAGACCTCAGAGACAGATACGGTATTACTCAACTTGTTGCAGATGACAGCGCAGACAAGGCAGTGATAGATACCATCAACTCTCTTGGACGTGAGTATGTTATTCAGGCAGAGGGTGTTGTATCTGAGAGACAGAGCAAGAACCCAAAGATGCCAACCGGAGATATTGAGATTAAGTTGGACAAAATCAACATACTGAACGCTGCGGCTACTCCTCCGTTCACCATTGAAGATCAGAGTGACGGCGGTGATGATTTGCGTGCAAAGTATCGTTACCTGGATTTAAGACGCGGTCCGCTTCAGAGAGCGCTGGCTCTGCGTCACAGAATGGCTATTGAGACTCGTAAGTATTTGGACGGCAATAACTTTATGGAGATAGAAACTCCGTTCCTCATTAAGTCTACACCGGAAGGTGCAAGAGATTTTGTGGTTCCGTCCAGAATGAATCCGGGTGAGTTTTACGCTCTTCCTCAGAGCCCTCAGACATTCAAACAGCTTCTGATGGTTGCGGGTTATGACCGTTACTTCCAAATTGTGAGATGCTTCAGAGATGAGGACCTTAGAGCGGACCGTCAGCCAGAGTTTACTCAGATAGACTGCGAGATGTCTTTTGTTGAGCGCGAGGATATTCTTAAGATGTTTGAAGGCCTTGTTAAACACCTCTTTAAGAACGTGTTAGGAAAGACCTTTGATGAGCCGTTTGAGAGAATTTCTTACGATGAGGCAATGAGTTTCTACGGAAGCGACAAACCGGATCTCCGCTTTGGAATGCAGATGCATGACATCACCTCATTGGTTCAGGGCAAAGGTTTCTCAGTATTTGATTCATCAGAGTATGTGGGAGCAATTGCAGTTCCTGGATGCGCTAACTATTCACGCAAGCAGACGGATGAACTTACCGAGTGGGTAAAGCGTCCGCAGGTTGGTGCTAAAGGCCTTGTATTCATTAAGTTGGGAGATGAGATAAAATCTACCATAGATAAGTTCTACACACCTGAACAGATTGCAGAGATTGCAAAGAATGTAGGTGCTGAGAAGGGAGATCTTGTTCTTATTCTCTGCGGTCCTAAACATAAAACTCAGGTTGCACTGGGAACTCTCCGTCTGGAGATGGGCAGCCGCCTGGGTCTTCGTAAACCGGATGTATTCAAACCGTTATGGGTTTATGACTTCCCTCTTTTGGAGTGGGATGATGAGACTCAGCGCTTCTATGCTATGCACCATCCGTTCACCTCTCCAAAGCCTGAAGATTTGGACAAGTTCTATTCAAACAAGCAGGAAGATCTTGCGGACGTAAAGGCCAACGCTTACGATATTGTCCTCAACGGCAATGAGATAGGAGGAGGTTCCATCAGAATATTTGACCGTAAGATTCAGGAGCGTATGTTTGAGATTCTGGGCTTCAGTCATGAGCAGGCAGAGTACCGCTTTGGCTTCCTTATGAATGCCTTTAAGTTTGGCGCTCCGCCTCACGGAGGAATTGCCTTTGGCTTTGACCGTCTGTGCGCACTCTTTGGCGGACAGGAAACTATCAGAGATTACATTGCATTCCCTAAGAACAACATGGGACGTGACGTAATGGCTGAGGCTCCGTCTGTTATAGATGATGCACAGATGGAAGAACTCTTCCTCAAGAGCACGGTTAAGAAAGAACAATAGCTGTAGATGCTTCTTTTCAACGAGGGAATAATTGAAGCCGGCTGTGATGAGGCCGGGCGCGGTCCGTTGGCCGGTCCGGTTGTAGCCGCCGCTGTTGTGCTTCCAAAGTATGACCCTTGTAACCCACTCTTTTCCAACCCGCTGCTAACAGACTCCAAAAAACTTACGGAAAAACAGAGAGAGGCTCTCCGTCCTTTAATTATGGAACACGCTCTCTCCTGGGCAATTGCACGTGTTGAGGCAGATGAGATAGACCGCATAAATATTCTCAACGCCTCCATACTTGCTATGCACAAGGCACTTGCAGTTGTTGAAGAAAAGTTGAAACAGAACGGGTTGCGGTTGGAGCACATCATTATTGATGGAAACAGATTTCATCCGTACAACTCCGTTTTGCAACAAAAAGCAATCCCCCATCACACCATTGTGAAAGGGGATTCCAAGTATATCTCAATTGCGGCAGCATCTATTCTTGCCAAGACGGAGCGGGACCATATAATGACCTCATTGGGAGAACTTTACCCGCAATACAACTGGAAGAAGAACAAGGCCTATCCAACCAAAGACCACCGTGATGCCATAGCCAAATACGGCCCTTGTCCTTATCACCGCCTCTCCTTCAGACTGCTGCCTGCGGAGTAACCGTTCAGTTAAGGGTTTTCGGGATAAACGAAAGGGGTTGGAGGGCTTGAGATATAATAAATAGTCTTTCCGCGCTCCTTATTATTGACGAAAATATAATTATTATCATTGTAACTACTTTCGTGGTAGATTTCTATGCTGCCATAAACGGTAACGCTGCCGCCATTAAATCTGATATCTTTGCATCTCTTTCCCACCATCCCATTTACTATCACCGTTCCTCCGTTGAAGGTGATATCACCACATAAAGTCTCCCCATATCCGCAGCCAATCCCTGCACCATAAGTACCAGATGCTGTGATTGTACCACCGTTAATAGTGATATTGCCAATCTTACCCATTTCCGAATCCGTTCCAATACCTGCTCCTCTTAAACCTCCGGTAGCTGTAATCTGCCCGTTATTGATAACAAGATTAGCCCCATCACCGGCACCAATACCGGCAGAGTTACCACCTCCATCTGCCACCAGTGTGCCCCCTCCGCTTATAGTAAGCGTCTTGGTGTAAGCACCAGACATAAATATGCCGTCGTATGCATTTGCATCTCCGTGCGTAAGGTCATTGATGGTTCCTGGCACTAAAAATATATTTGCAGTTCCAAGACATTCTAAACCGTTGACACAGTTCCCGGCATGGTGGGTAACACCCGCCAGTACTACCGTAAAACCATCCGGAATTTTCAATTTGCAATCTGGTGATAATGTTCCTGTTAGCATTTCTCCATCGCTCACAGTGTAATATTTTCTTTCCATAGATCCGCTTCCTTCTGACGGTAAAGCGTTTATGTCAATGGAGGAAAGATTGGTTGGTGTACAGAAAGCTGTTCCATTAAACCAGCGCTTAACGTTATAGATCTTGTTTTCAAGTGTTTTATTTCCCCAGGTTATCCGACCTACCTCTATGTTATGCGAAGAAATCATAATACACAATTCTTTTGTGTTGTCCTGGTTATATTCTTCAGCTGTTTTTGAGTCTAAGGCAATCGTTATTTGGCAAAAGCCTTTTTCATCTGTAGTGAATAAGTAGCTGTTTGATTCAAGCAAAATTGATTGATCACTCAAAGGAGATATAAATGAAGCGTAATAATTTTCTGACGGTTGCAATCCACTGATGTAGCAGTTAAAAACCGGATCTGTGCAACCGAGCATAAAACCATGGGTCTCACTGTTATATACACCGGTAACATGGAGATAACTTGTCATAAAACTCTCCACATCCGAGCTTATATTTGTGAAATCAATCATCCAGTTATTAACGGGGCTTATCCAATAGTCCGTCCACTCAATCAATCCGGCATGGACAAGTGTTGCGGTTGCACCTTCAAGTGGATTATCTCCGTAGTCGTATGGATGCTCCTCATATCCCTTCGAGTCATAGGCCTGAAGGGTGCCTGTAAAAGTAGCGCTTTTACCGTCTGCAGAAGGGGAACCAACCATATTCAGAAAGCCGGAAATAAATGGAACTTTGGCAGGGGAGGTCTTGGGAGTCAACGCCCTCCAAACAAATAGCCTGTCACCCTCCGTAAACTTGAGTACATATTTGTTATTCTCAGTAACAAGGGCACTCTTTGTTGCCGGAGTAGAATTAACTCCCGCAGTGACGGTAACGGTTACCCCTGTTGCTGTCTCTTCTTCCGGAATCTCTGAAACAACATCTTCTCTATTGCAGGAGAACATTATTGTTATACAAACAACAAGAAATAGTGTGCCTAAAAGTTTGATAGTCTTTTCCATTATAAGTCCTCCTCGTCATAAACTACGTCTATACCTGTTCCGGTCTTTGTTATGTAATATGCCTTGCCGGCAGGAACGGTGAAACCGGCGTATCTGTAAAATCCCGGAACGGCAGGTGTTCCGGCTATGCTAAAGACGTAAGGCGTACTGCCTATTGCCGTTACAGATATTGCTGAATCTGAACCTTTTAAAATGTTGCCGCCGCTGTGGTCTTCAACGCTCAAATCTTCTGTGCCGGAAGGTGTGGCGGAAACAATCTGTGTGGCGGAGATAATGACTACCGCGGTGTTCTTTGGAACGGTGCGGCCGTTTGTTCCCAGACGATACAGTTTGTAATCTGGTCCCATTGTATAGGCCGCAGCACCGTCACTGAGGGTGTTGTTGTTTACACCATCGTAAAATGTTCCCCAGTAGGCAGTTGCACCATCCTTTGTGCCCAAAACCAAAGAGAGATGTTTGGAGGTGTTCTCCAGGTTATGGTTGAGATAATAGACACCGTTGTAGTAAGCACCATGTTCATAGAGGGTTAATCCTAATGAATAGGAGGCTATTTGTGCTCCTATTTCCGGGGGTTTGACGGCAAAAGAAACAGCTTCTACCGCCCCCTCTTGTGAGGTTATATCTCCCGAGCCGCTACCTATGTTGGTTGTAATGCTTGAGGCCAGGATGCAATTATTGTAATAATTATTGCTGAAGTTTCCACTCTCGTTTTCACCAACAATGATTCCCCTGGTTGATTTAGCAGAAACAGCGCCGTTAATTGCAAGATTGTTTTTTAATATACAGGCTTCTAGTCCTTTAACGCATCCAACAAAAAGTCCAAACGAATAACAACCAGATTTATTATTGTGTAAAACCTTTGCGGAACTGATACAACCCTCAACAACAGCACCAGATGCCGCAGTGCCCGCAATACTACCATATTCATAAACACTATTCGCTCCGGCAGAAACTGTTACACTGCTTTCCACGCGGCAGTTTATAATACGGCCGCCATACATGTAACCTATAATTCCACCAACATGGTCATTTCCGGAAAATGAGCAGTTGGCAAGAATTAAATTCTTTACGGTAGCCTCGGATGTAGCACCAAAAAGACCCTGCTTGTCCTGCTTGCGATTTAAATTAATACCGCTTATCGTATGCCCGTTGCCGTCAAAAGTGCCACTAAAAGTGCCAACATTAGGATAACCGCCTCCTATTGAGGTAAAATTATTCTCCGTACCGTCATAAGTTAAATCTGCCCCCAATCTATAATGTTGATGGGAATAATCATTTGGAGCGGAACTGTATTGATATTCCTTTACTCTGTAGGCTAACAGGTCTAACTGACTTGGATAGAGAATAATATTCGGATCTGCTTCCGTTCCGCTGCCGGTCCAGTCTATAGTGGTCCAGACCACTCTTATCCAGGAATTTTTAGAAGGCATAGAGAAACTGTTGCCATCAATATCAGTATCATTAAGAATGTATCCTTTCAGCGGAGCAATATAGCCGGTTGGGATAACTCCGGTGTTACCCACGGTAATTACAACACCATCCGGATAATAACTTGTTCCTCCATAAGTTACAACAGCCCTATTCCCATATTTATAGATTGTGAGACCGCCGTAGTCATAGCTCTTGAATGTAGTAGAAGGGGAGGCATTGATTACATTGGCACCAAAATTTAGTATGAAACTCTCCTCCGCCTGGCCCTCCGGATTCTTACATGCATCATCCTTCCAAAAACCTCTTGCAGCCGTAATATCCCCGTCATTACTTCTTAAGATAAAGTTATGGAAACAATTCCTTTGTACGTAATCTGTATTTTGAGCACAATTGCCAATGATTGCAGCAGCATTTGATACCTCGTAGCTGCCTGAAGCAACCACATCAATGGCAAAGCAATCTGTAACCTCACTTCTCTCCCCCTCCATCAAATAACCCACAATGCCGCCAAAGTCTGTTATGCCGTATACTGAAGTTACTTTGTTAAACGTTAAGGAAGAGCTGCTTATACACCCTTTTACACTTCCTGCGGCATAACCCACAATGCCTCCGTGAGCTGAACTCTGTGTTATGGTTGCATTGATGCAGACAGTGTTGGTAACGCGGCAGTTCTCTACCCGCCCGGCAGAATAGCCAGCAATACCTCCCACATTTTTTCTGCCCGTAATCCTGGTATTACTGAGGGTGACGTTCTTTATAGTACCATTCAGGCCTACGGCACCAAAGAGCCCCTTATCATCTTCACCACTTGTTATTTTGATTCCGCTTATTGTATGACCCCTTCCGTCAAAAGTACCGTTGAAGAGCCATTCATTATTATCATCTCTTTTGCCTATACTTACAAAGTTGTTGTCTATGTTACTGTTAAAAGAGATATCACCGCCTAGTGTGAAGAATTTATTCTTGAAATCAAGACCATCCGAGACCTCGGCGGAAAGCAGGTTAAGACCGGTGGTGGTGGTGATGATATATGAGCGCGCTTCCGTTGTTCCATCGTGATTAGCATCTGCGTGCCAGTAAGTTGCAAAGTCTCCTATCCACTGAGCATAGAGATCTATGGTGCCGCCGGCTGCATCTGTAAGATTGGTTACACTTTGTTGGTCTGTATAGGTGGTACCGCTGCCGTCCGGCATAGTGTTCCATCCGGTAAAGAGATAACCCTCACGGGTGAAACCATTGGCGGTCAGATTCTTTGTCTCATCATAAGAAAAAGATTGATTAGCCATCTCTCCAACACCTTTATTGGCGTTGAAACGAACGGAATATGTATTGGCTGTCCAGTTAGCCGTGTAGTTTTTGGCACCGTGGGAATGGGTTAATATAGTGACGGTTGTCTGTGGCGTGTTTCCATTGCTGCCCGTCCACCCGGTAAAGGTATAACCGGTCTTTGTTGGATTGTTCAGAGTGAACTCTGCCGTTTCCCATGTGTATGAGGTTGGATTAGACGGAGTTACAACACCTCCGTTCAAGGTATAGTTTATTGGATACTGATAGCTTGTAGTAATGCTGACGTTCTTAAAGTTATAAGTTATGGTAGTGCTGTTGTTGTCGAGGGGGTTTCCGGCCAGGTCTCTGATGTTGCCGCCGTTCTTATTGTAACCTGATATACTTAACTTACTTGGAACATTGCTTTCAATGGTGCCGCCGAATGTAAGAACGTTGGAACCACTTCCGGAAACATAACCAAAGTTACCCCATGAGGTAATAAGATAAGGGGTGCCGGTTACTTTCACAATCTCGCTGAATGAAACGCTTATAAAGATGGGATTGCCCCTATGATACCCGCCGGAAACCTTGTAGTAGTCTAAAACTGTAGGTGCCGTAGCATCTACCAATGCCAGACGTACCTTCAGATCCTTCACATACCAGGTGTCGTCATCAGATCCGGCGGCATCAAAGCGTATGTTGATATCTTTTACAGTGGGGTCTAAAACTAAAGAGCCGGATGTTGTGCTTTTGTAACTGTTGCTTTTGAACGCCTGTTGCCAAAGCCAAGCGTCTTTATAGTCAAACTCTGAGGCGGAGTAGTTTGAATTGGACTTGTGCGGGAAGAACATCTTGTGGTCTTCTGTTACGTACTTAGGCGTTGTCTTACTTAATTCAAAACAAGCTTTATAGACGGATTTTGAAGGTCCGTTATCTATTTCCCCGTTACTATCCTTACCGTCATAAGTGGAGCTGTTGTCTGTAAGAATCTGAATGTACTGATAACCGTCATCCTTCTCTTTCATTGTAAAATAGACGGTGGCATATAACTGGTAATTCAGGGCTTTAAGATAAGAACGCAGGGCAATGACGCCGTTAAGGCTCATGTTGCCGTACAAGGGGTTGGTGTTGATGGTACAGAGTGTATTGTCATTGTAATCGTAGCCGTCATCTATCATCTTGTAGGATCCTGAAGTGCCCGAATGTGCTATATCCAAATATTTATTATTGCTTCCGGAATAGAGACCGTTATTGAAATAGACCAAGTCTGTGATGCTTTTGTTTAAGTATGTAGTCACAAGTTGGTGGTCTGTGTTATAGCTGATATCTCGGTCACAATGAGCCAGTTCAAAACCTCCGGCATCCATAACCATGAAGCGATAACTGCGGGTCAGCCCCTCTTGATAACTAAATTGGCTATCTATGTTGCTGGATTCCGTAACGGAAACGGAACGTTGATTATGAGTAGCGTCAAAGGTCAAATCACTGACCGCTCCCGTAAAATGTTTCCCTTCAATTGCGGAGAGGCTTACGGTGCGGTAATAAACTGTCTCTGTGGTAGTTGTGTTGGTGGTTCTGGTGATTGTAAATTGATTGCCGTTGCTGGTTACGGTGAATTTGCTCTGTGCCCAGGCAGCTGCTCCTGCAAAGAGGAGTATGATTGCCAGAGTTATGGTTTTAACAGTTTTATTGAGGTTTTTCATAACGTGCACAGATTAATAGACATCGGTTTGAAACGTTATCTCCGTACCCTTTGGGGAGAAGAGTGGCTGTGTAACCGTTACATTGTTGGAACCTATGAATTTACCCGGTGCATCCAACACGCTGGCAGGTATTGTCTTTGAGGCAACATAAAGAGCGTTATCTGCGCCTGTAATAACAAAGGAGTAGGTATCATCAGCAGTGCTCTCGTTGCGCAGAGAGATATAGTAGAGGTTGTCTGCCGGTACTGCCGCAGGTGTTACGCTAATGGCTCCGTAAAGAGGAACCCAGAGACCTTCAACGCAACTTATACTCTGCACGAGTTTTCCTTGGGATGCGCTGATTGTGAAATCTTTAGGGTTAATGTAACTATCGTTGAATTTAAAACCGAAACGGTAGATGCTCTGGTCATTGACAAAGTTGGCATTGGTTGTTGTAGCAGAAGAGCCCATTATTGAGTTAACCGTTACAACTGCGGAGGCGTATGAGTATTTTTCCTCAATGGAATTTGCTCCGGTAAGCGCTCCGTTCTGTCCGGTATAATCCCAATTTTCACGAGGTATTCTCAACAAAAGCGTATTATTCTTTGCAAGACCACTCACGGTAATGGTGCCGTTCAGTGTTGCGGTGGTTGGCTTTTCACCATCTGCAGGAGAGACATCCAAAGTACCCAGATATGTTCCGCCCCTGTAGACTTTAACTTTGTCTGTACCAATCCAATAGGCGTTGATGGTATTGCCTCCGTTTACCAAATTCAGAGCCTTGGTTCCGTTACCTTTTGTGGCGGTAAGGGTAAGCGTAAATACGGAATCCGCCTCTGTGGCTTTATCTGAAAGATCCTTGTAATTAGGATCTTCCCGTTGGCAGGCCAGCGTAAGGATGAGAATGGATGTGAATAAAAGTCTGATTTTCATAGTTTTATCCCATAAATGATGGCAGGCCTATGAAATCTCCATATCCGGGGATTCCAGAACCCTTATCACCGCCACCGCTCGTTTGCAGAATGTGTGAATCTGTTTCCATCATTACAATCTGCACAAGCGGAGTTTCATACTGTTTTTTATTTTTTGTTTTCATAAGTTCTCAGCTATTTCCCGGAATCGGGATTGTATCTCTCCCTCATCCAAAGCGGCAGGGCGTCCGTTATCTCCGCCCTCCATAACTCCCATCACGATAGGGATTTGCCCAAGCAATGGAACGTTGTACTTTTCCGCCATCTTCTCTCCACCGTTCTTCCCAAAGAGGTAATATTTGTTGTTAGGAAGTTCCTTAGGAGTGAACCAACTCATATTCTCAACAATGCCGTAGATTGGAGTGTGAACATCCTTGTTGCGGAACATATTTATTCCCTTCTCCACATCTGCCAGCGCTATCTGCTGAGGTGTGGTCACGATGATTGCACCGGTAAGCGGAATCTCCTGAATCATAGTGATATGGATGTCTCCCGTTCCCGGAGGAAGATCTATGAGGAGGTAATCCAACTCACCCCACAGCACCTCAAAAGTCAGCTGTTTAAGAGCGCCGCATGCCATTGGTCCCCTCCAAATCAAAGCCTGCTCCGGCTTTGCAAAGTAACCGATAGACATCCACTTAACACCGTACTTTTCTATTGGAACAATGAACTGTTTTTTCTCACCGTTCACCTCTTTCTCCGCGATAGGTGGCAGGTAATCTTCCGTTGCCGTCATCTTTGGAACGGAAGGACCGTAAACATCCGCATCAAGCAACCCAACCTTGTAACCGCTTTGTGCCAAGGCTATTGCAAGGTTCACTGCAACCGTAGATTTTCCCACACCGCCTTTGCCCGAAGCAACGGCAATAATGTTCTGAATCTTTTCAATCTCCTCTTTGCCTGCATCTCCTCTGCCCAGTTCTCCTTTGTTATGACCTGTTGCCTTGTTGGTATCTATAAGAACAAGAATACTTGTCTTGGCCTTTGGAAAGGCCTCGTTTAAAGCCTTTTGGCAGGCCTCCTTAATGGAGTTGGCCATAGGATCGTTACGGTGGAAAACAAGCCGGAACTTAATTGTTCCGGCGTTATCTTCACCACTGTCATTCTGGTAAGTAAGGTTCTGAACAAGCGAAAGTTCTATTACGCTCTTCTCATATTCCGGATGAATAACGGAGCCAAGAACCTTTTCTATATCAGATAGTTGAATCATCTTATTCTTTTATATCCATTTCATTGAGAAGATATCCTGCACCTCCGAACTTATCTATGATAAAGAGGACGTAACGGATATCTACGTTAATACATCTCTGAAGGTTTGGCTCAAAGAGAATGTCACTGCATAGACTCTCCCAGTTGCCGTCAAATGCAAGACCAATAAGTTCACCCTTTGCATTGAGAACATCACTTCCGGAGTTACCTCCCGTAATATCATTGTTGGTGAGGAAGCAGGTTGGCATCTCTCCATTCTTCATTGCATAGCGTCCAAAGTCTTTAGCCTCATAAAGCTCTTTGAGTTTTGCAGGAACAATGAACTCAGGATTGTTAGGATCCTCTTTCTGCATTACACCCTCAAGGGTTGTATAGTACTTATAATCAACGCCGTCCTTAGGTGAGTAGCCGCCAACTTTTCCGTAGGTGAGTCTCATTGTAGAGTTAGCATCCGGGTAGATTGGCTTATTGCCGTTCATCTCCATAAGGCCCTTCATAAATTTCTTATTTGCATCTCCTGCATCACCGGCAGCTCTGTACTCTGCAATCATTTTAGGGTAAGATGTTGAAAACTCACTCATATACTGGAATGCAGGATCCTCATTGAGTTTGAACTCTTTGTTGTTGAGAGCACCCATTGCACCCTCCAGGGTTGTAAATACGGAGTTGTCAAAAATATGATCTACATATTTATCTATGTTGCCATCGTAAAGAGAATCTATAGTCTTGTAAACCTTTGGAATATAGGTTGGTTCAGTAACGTTCTCCTTGTAGGTTTTCAAAAGAACTTTGGTTGTTGCACGGTCTACGGTTGGGTTGTAATCTTTGTAGAAACTCTCAATAGACTTCTTTGCAGCCTCCGGATTTCTCATACGTGCAAGCTGAGAAACTGGACGCATAATTTCAACATTGTTCAGAGTCTCCATAAGGAACTCAAGCGCTCTCATTGGCTTAACGGATTTCTTTGCAGCCTCGTTAATCTTAGCTACGCAATCTCCGTATTCTGCCTGGCGCTGAGGATCTTGTGCAACCCACTCGTTAAACTCCTGCTCCATCTGTCTCTTCTTTTCTACGGTGTTTAGTTTTGCAAAACTCTCGTTCATTCCAATGCTGTTCTTACGGTAGTTGGAAGAACTTGCAAACTTGTTTGCATACTGGAGGTTAATCTTAGGATCCTTTCTCATAAAGGATTTCCAAACATCCTCTTTGGCTGTTCTTCCAATAATCATAGGAACGTTCTGAGCGTCTCTTCTTTGAATAATCTCCTCACTTGTAAGGTAACGGGATGTACGTCCAGGGAAACCTATAACCATTGCAAAATCTCCTGGCTTGTAGCCCTTTAGAGAGATGCTTAGGAATTTTTTTGGAGTGTAAGGAACATTGTCTGCACTGTAGTCTGCGGGGTTGTTGTCCTTGTCTGCATAGATTCTGAAAACAGAGAAGTCTCCGGTATGACGAGGCCACTCCCAGTTGTCTGTCTCACCTCCGAACTTTCCAATTGAGGAAGGCGGTGCGCCTACAAAGCGGATATCCTTAAAGGTCTTTGTAATAACAAGATAGTAAGCATTGCCTTCATACATTGTAGCAAGGCGTGAACCAAGATATTTGTCATCTCCAATATATGCTTTGCTGAGTGAATCCTGGAAATCCTTCATAAACTTCTGAGAAGCTCTTGGGTCCATTCCCTTTGCTTTATTCTCTGCCTCTGTAACAGCATCTGTTACATCTATGAAGCGGTCTATAAAGGTAACGGTGAGGCCCGGTGCAGGAAGTTCCTGGCTCTGGTTCATTGCCCAGTATCCGTCTTTAAGGTAATCATGCTCTGTGGTGGAAAGCTTCTGAATGCTGCCGTATCCGCAGTGATGGTTGGTAAGCACAAGTCCCTGGTTAGAAACAACTTCTGCAGTACATCCGCCGCCAAAAATCATAATGGCGTCTTTGAGAGAAGAGTTGTTCACATCATAAATCTGCTTTGCGGTAAGCTTGCAGCCGGCAGCCTTCATATCCTTAATGTTCATCTTCTCAAGGAGCTGGAGGAGCCACATTCCCTCATCTGCTTTGGCTCCAAATGGAAGAGCCATCAGAAGGGCAAGAATCATTACTCTGAATTTTTTCATAATCTATTTGTTTGATGTTAATTTTCCGTAATTTTGAAATCGCTGGTAAAATTATCAAAAATGGAGTCACAAAACAACCCAATTTCTAAAGTTGTAATATGTTCAGATAAGTTCAAGGGCGGCCTCTCTTCTCTTCAGGTGGCGGAGGCGGTGAAGGATGGACTGCTCCGTTACGGAGTATTCAAAAACGGAGAGCCCTCCTTTTTGAGTTACGCTCCTGAGTTTGAAGTTGTGGAGATGGCGGACGGAGGAGACGGAAGCGCCGTTCTCTTTGGCAGAATATGTAATGCGGAAAGAATTGAGACAAAGGTTGTTGGACCTCTTGGAAAAGAGACGGACTCCTATTATATGTTCTCCAAAAATCTTCCAACCGGAGAGGAGTTGCCGTGTGCCTTCATAGAGTGCGCAACCGCCTGCGGCCTTGCAATGGTTCCACTGAAAGAGAGAAATCCTCTTAAGACCACCACCTACGGAGTTGGGCAACTTATTCGTAACGCCGTTGAAAAGGGAGCCAAAAAAATCTGGATTGGAATTGGTGGAAGCGCAACCAATGACTGCGGTTTGGGAATGGCGCAGGCGTTAGGCTTTGAGATGGAGGGGGTTAAAGAGTTCGTTACCGGCGGAAATCTGAGCCGTATTACGCAAATCTCTGAGATTAAGAATGCTACGTGGAGGGAGAAACTTTATTCCACGGAGTTTGTAATGGTTAACGATGTGGATAATCCGCTGCTGGGTCCAACCGGCGCAACATACATATACTCACCGCAAAAGGGGGCAACAAAGCGGGCGATGGAGCAGATGGAGGAGGGGTTCAAAAAGGTTCTCTCCACGCTGCCAAAGTTTGGAAAATCCAGTGTAACTGCACAAGAGTCAGCACTTTTTAAGGGCGCTGGTGCTGCAGGTGGTTTGGGGTTTGCGCTGTTTCATTTTTTAGGAGCGGAGGCGGTTAGCGGCTTTGAGTTCTTTGGAAACTACCTTCAGAATCTCAATAAAAAAATCGGGGAGGCGGAACTTATCATTACAGGTGAGGGAAGGGTAGACAACCAGAGCCTTATGGGAAAAGTGGTTGGCGGCGTTACCCAAACTCTGAGCAAAATAAAGGAGCACAAAAGGTTATGGGTGGTTTGCGGTAAGTCCTCCATCGGGGAGGAAGAGATTGCAAAAAATAGTGGCAATGCGGAGGTAAAGATATATCAACTTGCAGATATTGAGCCTAATATGGCGGCCAGAATGAAAAGGGAGGCGCCCCTGCTCTCCCAGCTGACCTACTTTGCCGCAATGGAAACGGATGCCCTCCTGTAGGAAAGGGGCGTTTTTTTTCTTATATTTGACACCTTAAAATCAAGAAAAAGTAAATATTTAAAATAAAATGAAGACTTACGAAACCAAAAACATTAGGAACGTCGTACTTCTAGGTAGCCCTAAATCGGGCAAAACTACTTTTGTGGAGAGTATGATGTTTGAGGGCAAGGTCATAGACCGCCGCGGCTCCGTTGAGGGCAAAAACACAATGAGTGACAACACGGAGATTGAACAGATTTATCAGAGATCTATCTACTCAACTCTCTTGTACACAGAGTTTATGGACACCAAGTTCAACATTATTGATACTCCGGGTTCAGATGACTTTGTTGGCGGTGTTTATTCAGCATTCTCAGTTTGTGACAGCGGTGTTGTTCTGGTTAACGCTACTCAGGGCGTTGAGGTTGGAACAGAGATTTTCATCCGCCAAGCGCAGAAGCACAACAAGCCTATCGTAATTGCTGTAAACCAGCTGGATAGCGAGAAGGCAGATTGGCATCAGGCAATTGATTCCCTCAAGAACGTTTATGGTGGTAAGATTGTTTTGGTTCAGTTCCCGGTATCTGTGGGCACAGAGTTCAACGCATTCATAGACGTGCTCAAGATGAAGATGTACCGCTTTAAGGATGAGAACGGTACAAGAGAGGAACTTGAGATTCCTGCAGACCTGATGGATGAGGCACAGACTCTCCAGCAGGAACTTATTGAGAAGGCTGCAGAGAATGACGAGCAGCTGATGGAGATTTTCTTTGACAAGGGTTCACTTACAGAGGACGAGGTTCGTTCAGGTCTTAAGGCCGGAATGCTTAAAGATGAAATCTTCCCTGTATTCTGCCTCTCTGCAAAGAAAGACATTGGTGTTAAGAGAGTTATGGAGTTCGTTATCAACACTCTTCCGGATCCGGGTCAGCATGAGAGCGAACTTAAAGACGGCGGCAGCGTAAAGGTAGATTCTAACGGTCCTACTTCATTGTTCTTCTACAAGACCGCTTTGGAGCAGCACCTGGGAGACGTTGCTTACTTCAAGGTTATGACCGGTACACTCAAAGAGGGTATGGATCTTTACAACCCTGAGACCGGTGATAAAGAGAGAGTTACCATTATCTATGCAGCTGCCGGCAAGAAGAGAGAGAAGGTTTCCGAGATGAAGGCAGGTGATATTGGATGCACCGTTAAACTTAAGAGCGTTAAGGTTGGTCAGACTCTTTGCGCAGGTTGCGAGTATTCATACGCACCTACCAAATTCCCTGAGCCTAAGTTCCGTACAGCAATCAAAGCTAAGGAGGAGAAGGATGAGGAGAAACTTGGAGAACTTCTCAACCGCGCATCCGCAGAGGATCCTACAATTGTTGTAGAGTACTCTAAGGAGCTCAAACAGACCATCTTAAGCGGACAGGGCGAGCACCATATCAACATTCTCAAGTGGAAACTCAACAACGTAGATAAACTTGAGATTGACCTTATGGCTCCAAAAATCCCTTACAGAGAGACCATTACAAAGGTTGCTATTGCAGACTACCGTCACAAGAAACAGTCCGGTGGTGCAGGTCAGTTCGGTGAGGTTCACCTTCTCATTGAGCCTTACTACGAGGGCAAACCTGAGCAGAACAAGTTCAAGGTAGACGGCCAGGAGATGGTTCTCAACGTTAAGGGCAAAGAGGAGTATCCACTGGAGTGGGGCGGTAAGTTGGAGTACTACAACTGTATCGTGGGAGGTGCTATTGATGCACGCTTCATGCCTGCTATCCTTAAGGGAGTTATGGAGAAAATGACAGAGGGTCCTCTCACCGGTTCATACGCAAGAGATATCCGCGTTTATGTATTTGACGGTAAGATGCACCCGGTAGATTCCAACGAGCTCTCCTTCAAACTCGCTGCACGTAACGCATTTAAGGAGGCCTTCAAGAAGGCGGGTCCAAAGATCATGGAGCCTATCTACAACATTGAGGTAATGGTTCCGTCTGACTGCATGGGAGATGTAATGAGTGATCTCCAGAACCGCCGTGCACTCATAGAGGGTATGCAGAGCGAGAACGGCTTTGAGGTTCTCAAAGCCAGAATACCTCTTGCAGAACTCTACAGATACTCAACAACCCTCAGCTCACTCACTTCAGGTAGAGCTACCTTCTCTCAGAGATTTGCTGAGTACCAGCAAGTTCCTGCAGATGTACAGGAGAAACTCCTGAAGGCATACGAGGAGAGCGAAAAGGACGAATAATGATTATTGAGTGCAAAGATATTACTAAGGCCTTTGGGACCCAGCGGGTTCTCAAGGGCCTTAATTTTTCTGCCAACGAGGGAGAAATCCTCAGCATCGTAGGAGCAAGCGGTGCCGGCAAAACCACTCTGCTCCAGATACTTGGAACCATTCTTACTCCCGATGGAGGAGAGGTCATTATAGACAACACCAATGTCTTCCGCCTCTCTCCAAAGGAGCTCTCAACTTTCCGCAACCAACAGATTGGTTTTGTCTTTCAGTTCCACCACCTGCTCCCGGAATTCACCGCACTTGAGAATATTATGATGCCGGCTCTTATCGGCCGCTATGAACATGCCTCAAAGTTAACGGACAAGCAGATAAGAGAGCATGCTCAGCAACTTCTTAACGAACTGGGCCTCAGTGGAAAAGAGAACTCCCGCCCGGCAGAACTCAGCGGCGGAGAACAGCAGAGGGTTGCCATTGCCAGAGCAATGATCAACTCCCCAAAAATCATCTTTGCAGACGAACCAAGCGGCAACCTGGACAGCAAAACCAAACAGGAACTTCACGATCTCTTCTTCAAAACCAGAGAGAAGTACAACCAAACCATCATCATTGTAACTCACGATGTTGACCTTGCAAAACGTTGTGACCGCTCCCTTGAACTAAAAGACGGAGTGTTTGTGTAAACGCATGAGTAACAATTACTTTCAATTCAAACAGTTTCTCGTTAACCAGGAGAATGTCTCCATGCGTGTAAACACAGACGGAGTCTTACTCGGCGCCTGGGCAACCCTTCCTTCCACCGCCACCACCATTTTAGATGTTGGTACAGGAACAGGAGTTATTGCCTTAATGACGGCTCAACGCCTTGGTTTTCAACAACCGGATTGTCAAATAGTTGCAATAGATGTTGATAACGCCTCCTGCAAGCAGGCACAAGAGAATTTTCAACAATCAAAATGGAGCGAATCCCTTGTTGCAAAACACATCTCACTGCAAGATTTTAATACGGAGAAACTCTTTGATCTCATAATCTCAAACCCTCCCTATTTTAACAACGCCCTCAAGAATCCAAGTGAAGCAAAGCGCACCGCACGCCACACGGATACCCTTTCATATCAAGACCTTACAGACGCCGCTTCAAAACTCCTAAAACCCAACGGCCGCCTCAGCGTCATCATCCCATTTGATGAATACTCCACAATGCAATCCGCAATAATTGCTACCAACAAGCTCCTCCTTTCCCGCCGATGTAAAGTCTTCACCCTCAAGCAAGACCCAGCCCCCAAACGCCTGCTCTTAGAGTTTACAAAAGAACAAATAACACACCCCGTACAAGAAGAAGCCCTCTGCATAATGGAAGACCCCTCCACCTTTACAGCAGAGTACAAAGCACTTACAAAAGATTTCTACTTAAAGTTTTAGGACGGCCATGAAGGCGGATTGAGGAACTTGGACTTGGCCTACCTGGCGCATACGTTTCTTTCCCTTCTTCTGCTTTTCCAGAAGCTTTCTCTTACGTGAGATGTCTCCTCCGTAGCACTTGGCTGTCACGTCTTTGCGGACTTGGCGGACAGTTTCTCTTGCAATGATTTTTGCACCAATTGCAGCCTGGATTGCAATGTCAAATTGTTGGCGAGGGATGAGTTCTTTTAACTTCTCGCACATACGTCTTCCAAAGTCGTATGCATGGTCTCTGTGTATGAGGGAGGAGAGGGCGTCTACCTGCTCTCCGTTGAGAAGAATATCCAGTTTTACAAGAGCGGCCTCTCTGTAGTCCGTGATGTGGTAATCAAATGAGGCATAGCCCTTTGAGATGCTCTTGAGTTTGTCATAGAAGTCAAAGACAATCTCTGAAAGCGGAAGGTCAAAGTTAAGTTCAACCCTGTCTGTTGTGATGTAATGCTGGCTTATGAGAATGCCTCGTTTGTCCAGACAGAGTTTCATGATAGGACCAAAGAAGTCTGCCTTGGAGATGACCTGCGCTCTTATGTACGGCTCTTCAATATGGTCTATCATTGTAACCTCCGGAAGACCGGATGGGTTGTGGACGTCAAGCACCTGCCCGTCTGTGGTATAGACTTTAAATGAGACGTTTGGAACGGTGGTGATGCAGTCCATGTCAAACTCTCGGAAGAGTCTCTCCTGAACAATCTCAAGGTGGAGAAGTCCTAAGAATCCGCAGCGGAAACCAAAGCCCAAAGCAAGAGAACTCTCAGGTTCAAAGACAAGTGAAGCGTCATTAAGCTGCAACTTTTCCAGTGAAACTTTTAGCTGGTCATACTCATCCGTCTCTACGGGATAGACGCCGGCAAAGACCATCGGCTTAACCTCTTCAAAGCCCGCAATTGCTTCCGTACAAGGGTTTTGCACGGAGGTGATGGTGTCTCCTACCTTAACCTCAACAGCACTCTTTATACCGCTGATGATATAACCTACATTACCGCATCCAATCTCCTGATGAGGTTGGAGTTTCATACCCATAACACCCACCTCGTCTGCAACATACTCCATTCCGGTATTGAAGAACTTAACCTTCTCTCCTTTGTGGATAGAGCCGGCTTCTACTTTGTAGTAGGCGATGATTCCACGGAACGGATTGAATACGGAGTCAAAAATTAGGGCCTGAAGCGGCGCGTTTGGATCTCCGGTTGGGGCTGGAATTCTCTCCACGATGGCATCCAGAATCTCCGGAACGCCCTGGCCCGTCTTGGCGCTGCACATAAGAACCTCCTCCGGAGCGCATCCTATAAGGTCACAAACCTGGTCTCTGATAAGTTCCGGCTCTGCAGCCTCCATATCAATTTTATTGAGAACCGGGATTATGGTAAGGTCATGATCTAATGCAAGGTAGAGGTTTGAAATGGTCTGAGCCTGAACACCTTGCGTTGCATCTACAACCAGCAGAGCTCCCTCTGAAGAGGCAATGGAACGGGAAACTTCATAGGAGAAATCCACGTGGCCCGGGGTATCCAGAAGGTTGAGGGTATACTCCTGTCCATCCTTCTGATATTTCATCTGAACGGCGTGGCTTTTAATGGTAATACCCTTCTCTTTCTCCAAATCCATAGAGTCCAGCACCTGGTTTTCCATCTCACGGCTGGACACGGTGTTGGTCACCTCCAGCATTCTGTCTGCCAAGGTGCTCTTACCGTGGTCTATATGGGCAATTATGCAAAAGTTTCTTATGTTCTTCATTACGCTGCAAAAATAAGAAAACCATCGGACAAATCTCTACTATTGCTAAATCAAAGCAAATAAGTTAATTTTACAACAATAACAAAAAGAGTTCTTTTTAGCTATATGTTTGATATTCAAAAACTAAAGGATACGGCCACCCAAATTCGCAGAGATATCTTACGAATGGTAACTGGTGCCGCAAGCGGGCATCCGGGAGGAAGCCTCAGTTCTACAGATGTTGTAACTGCACTGATGTTCAGTGTAATGAATCACGATCCTAAAACCTGGGAGCGCTCCGGAAAGGGTGCGGATATGTTCTTCCTTTCCTGCGGCCACGAGTCTCCGCTGCTTTACAGCGCCCTTGCAAGAAGAGGCTACTTTGACGTTAAGGAGTTGGGAACCTTCAGAAAACTGGGTTCAAGGCTTCAGGGACACCCTGCAACGGATACCGGCCTGCCGGGCATTCACATTGCGAGCGGCTCTCTGGGTCAGGGACTTAGCGCTGCGGTAGGCGCCGCTTTGGGAAAGAGGCTGGACGGAGATCCTAACTTTGTTTACGTTCTCGTTGGAGACGGTGAGAGCCAGGAGGGACAGATTTGGGAGGCTGCGGAATTTGCTTCACATCACAAAGTTGACAACCTGATTGCCTTTACAGATTGGAACGGACAGCAGATAGACGGAACAACGGAAGAGGTTATTGGTCCGGATCATTTGGATCAGCGTTGGAGAGCGTTCGGTTGGAACGTTGTGGTTGTTAAAGACGGCAACGATATGGAGCAGATTCTTTCCGGAATTAAACTTGCAAAAGAACTCTTGGCTGCTGACCACAAGCCTGTTATGGTGATGCTGAAAACCGTTATGGGCAAGGGTGTAGACTTTATGGAGGGCACCTGCAAGTGGCACGGCAAAGCTCCAAAACCGGAAGAGTGCGAAAAGGCGCTCGCTCAGTTGAAAGAGACATTGGGAGATTACTAACCTTAAGAAACTATCGAGATGAAAAAGTATATAGATACCGGTAAAAAAGATACCCGCTCAGGTTTTGGAGAGGGACTGTTAGAGCTTGGTAAACAGATGGATAACGTTGTTGCCCTTACTGCAGACCTAAAGGGGAGCGTAAAGATGGATGCTTTTGCAAAGGAGTTTCCTCAGAGGTTTTTCCAATGCGGTATTGCTGAGGCAAATATGATTAACACGGCGGCCGGCCTTTCTTTAAGCGGCAAAGTTCCGTTTGTGGGAACCTTTGCGGCCTTTGCGACGGGCAGAGTTTATGACCAGGTTAGAATGTGCGTAAGTTACTCTGAGACAAACGTTAAGATTGCTGCATCACACGCGGGAATCACTCTTGGAGAGGACGGAGCAACTCACCAGATTTTGGAAGACATAGGACTTATGAGAATGCTTCCGGGAATGGTGGTTATAAATCCTTGTGACTTCAATCAGACTAAGGCTGCAACCATTGCTGCGGGTAAACATAACGGACCGGTTTATTTGAGATTCGGCCGTCCTTCCGTTCCTAATTTTACACCTGAAAATCAGGAGTTTGTAATAGGTAAGGCAATTCTTCTGAATGAAGGAAAAGATGTCTCAATCTTTGCAACTGGCCACCTTGTTTGGGAGGCACTGATTGCAGCAGAGGAGTTGGAGAAGGAGGGAATCTCTGCAGAGGTTATAAATATTGCTACAATAAAACCTCTTGACGTTAAGGCCGTTATGGAGTCTATAAATAAGACCGGCTGTGCAGTTACTGCAGAGGAGCACTTTATTGCAGGCGGTATGGGTGAGATGATTGCGGGAGTTTTGGCAACGGAAAAACCTGTTCCGGTTGAGTATGTTGCAATCAATGACCGCTTTGGCCAGAGCGGAACTCCGGCAGAACTGATGAAGGCATACGGTCTTGATGCAGAGCATATTGTAGCTGCTGCTAAGAAAGCCATCAAAAGAAAGTAACACAATATGACAGACAAGGAGATCCTAGAACTGTACCATTCTCCGGATGGATCTCAGCAAGCCTTCAATTTAATTGTCAGGCAATACTCCTCACGTCTGTACTGGCACCTCAGAGAGATGGTTCTTAACCACGAGGATGCCGACGATTTACTTCAGGATACCTTTATCAAAGTGTGGAACGCTCTTCCTAACTTCCGTGGGGAGAGCGGTTTATACACGTGGCTCTACAGAATTGCAACCAACGAGGCTTTAACGTTTTTAAAGAAGGAGAGAATCAACAGCAAGTTCTCTCTTACCTCGTTTGAACATAAACTCATTAAGCAACTGGAGGATGATTTGTACTTCTCCGGAGACACCATGCAGATGATGCTTCAGCGTGAGATTGCAAAACTTCCGGACCGCCAGCGCGCCATCTTTTCCATGCGCTACTTCCAAAATATGTCATACGCAGATATAGGAGAGATTCTCGGCAGCAATGGAGATGCCGTAAAGGCCTCCTATTCAATAGCCTACAAAAAGATATCATCCAACTTGAAGAAATTAATTTAATATTTCATATCATTTTTTAGCGTAGGCTTTTTACTTTTTTTAACGAATACACTCTAAATAATGGTTTTTGAAAGAAAACTGAGAGATGAACGAGAAGGAAAACAATAAGACATTTTTTAATGATCCGCTGGAAGAGAACAAGTTGCTTCAGATTCCATTCACGGTTCCGGAGAACTATTTTGAGGAACTGGAGGAGAAACTGAATGCCACTTTGAGCGGACAGAAACAGGACGGCAAGTGGGGTGCTCTTCTTAGAACGATAAAGGCATCACTGGCACTGGCCGCCTCCTTCCTGATTATATTTGGATTGGGATGGGGTGTTATGCACCTTACAAAGAATGTTCAGAACAGATCCGAACTTACTGCAAATGCAGCGGAAGATGCTCTTATAGACAGCCTTATGCAGGAGTACGGAGCTATAGAGATAGCAAGATTTTATGAGGCGGATGAAGAGATAGATGATAGGGATCTCTATCTGGACGATGATTATTTGGACGCTATAGGTGAATATGTGGAGTCTACCTCCGCATCCTATAACGGAATTTTGGCAGAAGAATTTAAACAGTAAAAGGAGAGTAAGAATATGAAAAGAAATTTGATTTTTTCCTTGGCTTTAATGATGTTTTTGCTGGGTTCTCTTTCTCTGTCCGCACAGGACACGGAGAAGAAGAAAGGCCCTCAGAAACCGATGTTTAACAAGGATCAGATTGTTTCTCAAAAGATTGCCTTCTTTACAAAGTTCTTGGATCTCACCCCTGAGGAGGCTCAGAAGTTTTGGCCCGTTTACAATGCCTGCCAAGAGGAGATGGAGAAAGCCAGAAAGGAGACAAGAAAGAGTGCTTTTATGCTTTCAAAGGCTGCAAAAGAGGGGAACAAAACAGATGAAGAAATACGTTCCCTTGCAGAGACCTACTACGGTAACCTGGATAGAGAAAACGCACTTCAAAAGTTGCACTATGCTGAGTACCAAAAGGTTTTGCCTATTAAGAAGGCGGCTCGCGTAAGACTTCTGGAGGAGCAGTTTACCCGCAACCTTGTAATGCAGTTGAGAGGAAACTATCGCGGAGGAAAGCCTGGTCCAAAACAGCCGCAGCCAAAAGAGGCTGAGACCAAATAGATTAACACTTCAATTATTGTTATAATGATGTGTTCGCAAGGAGGGCGGCATTTAGCCGCCCTCTTTTTATTTAATAATCACAACACTACTATCTGGAAGGAACAGTTTGGTAGATACCAACGCTCCGTCAAATTTTCGTTTTTTGCTTGCTATGTTTGGATGCAGAATAATTAAGGAATCCTTAATCTCTACAAGTTTTTCTGCAGCCTCCTCATCATCTCCCTCCTTAAAGAACTTCTTGCTACTGAGGAGTTTCTCTACGGTTACTTCAAGATCCGGAGTGATGGTCTCATCCTTTACAATCTTTGTTGTAATGTTTCCAAGGCTGTCTTCCTCTGTTACAATAGATGAGGAGTTTTTGAACAGCACGTGAATTTTCGGATAGAGAGCATACTTCTTGTTCTTCTTGCCTTCTGTGGTGTAGAGAAGGTAATCTCTGTCATACGGACTCTCGTCATTTACAACCACTTCGTCCTCATCATCCGTCTTCACATCCCAGTCAACTACATAGTTGGAGGCACGGTTCTTTCCAACAGCCTCATCAAGGTAGTCTGCCATCTTCATCCACTTAACAGGCTCACCATCCATAGTATCAGGCAATTTGGCATACTCAACATAAAGCGTATCGTATGGTTTTACAAACTCCTTCTTAAAGGTGGAGGTTGAAGAGGCCAAATTAAACACCTTATCTGATGAGAAGACGGAGAGGCCTATGATGGAGAGAATCCAGAGTGCAAACATAATGAGTCCCGGGTGCCACTTTGGTCTCTTAAGGTTGAAAATAAGCCAGATACCGGCGTATGTGAGGGCCAGAATCGGGAGTACTATAAAGAGTACTGCGCTTACCTTGCCAAGCACTCCCCACCACCAAGGCATCTGCAGATAGTCCATTATGCTTACAGGGTTAACTCCGAAGAACTTGTTGGAACCCAGGAAGGCAAACCAGCCGGCTCCCAAAAGTCCGAATGCAATGAGCAGCAGAAAAAGACCTATAAAGATCTTAAAGAGACGGCCCAACCATCTTCCGTGTGGCTGCTGAGGGTTATTGTACTCATCCTCAACACCTTTGACTCCGGGGTCTCTGCCAAACATCTGGCTCTTCTGAATGCGGGTCTTGGCCTCAGGAATAACAATCCATAGAATAATGTAGGTAAGAATCATAAGGGAACTTAAGCCTCCTGCAAATGAATGGAAGTGAATGAAGAAGCCAAACTTTACAAACTTAAATACCAGGAAGATGGCAAAGAAAAGTCTAACCCATACGGGGCTGATATTAAAGTAATGGGCAAGACCGCTGCATACTCCTCCAATAACTCTGTCTGCGGTGTCTCTGAAAAGACGCCTTCTAATAGTATCGGAGCTCGTTGCGGGCTCTTCCGGTTTTGCCTGGAAGGTACTCTTTGACTCAGAGCCCTTCTCGCCCTCCTCTTCCTCATCAAAATCTGCCGGCCGTCCCATAATCTTAATCACCTCATCCACTCTCTCCGCGCTTACAACCTCATCTGTAGTATGGCACTCCAGAAGAAGCTCCGCAATTCTGCTCTCAATGTCGTTAATAATCTCCTTGCCCTCAGGCTTGGTGCTGTAGTGGCTCTCTAAATCCTTGAGATAGAGATCCAAGCGCTGATATGCATCTTTGTTTACCGCAAAGGAGATACCGCCTATGCTCACTTTTATTGTCTCTTCCATAACTAAATCTCCTTTGAAAGTGCAGTTGTTCCGTTCTTAATGAAATCTACGGTCTTGATCACATCTCCCCAGGCTTCATCCATCACCTCAAGAGCCTTATGTCCCTTCTCTGTAAGTGAATAATACTTGCGAGGAGGACCTGCAGGACTCTCTTCCCATCTGTAGGAGAGCAATCCCTGATTCTTCTGACGAGCCAACAGAGGATAAAGCGTACCTTCTACCACAATCATTTTTGCCTCTTTAAGCTCCGCGATAAGTGGAGAGACATAGGAATCTCCCTTTCTGAGGATGCTCAGAATACAGTATTCCAACACACCCTTTCTCATTTGAGCCTTAATGTTTTCCGCATTAAGGTCAAAGTTCATCTCATTCTGATCCTTAATTTCCATAACTCCTGTTTTATCTCTTTGTTCTGAATTTATCTAGATTCTCCGCCGTCTTAGGCCATCCCCTCATCTCACACTTCTGCGCCGGAGTGGTTGCCTTAGGCACTACAATCCAAAGGATTATGTAGATAAGCAGACCTGAACAACCGGCCAGGAAGAGAAGTACGAACGCTATCTTAATAAGAGTAGGGTCAACGTTGAGGTAATAACCCAATCCCATGCAGACACCGCCCAATGAAGCATTGTCAGAATCTCTGTAGACCCTCTTCACTACCGGCTCGTCATAAACCTTTGAGGTGTTGTAGGTATTGTTATTAAAGTTGGCGCTCTCTCCACCGCTTCTTCTGTAAGGCTCCCCGTCCGGCATACCCAACTGATCTATGATCTCATTAATCATACTAATATCTACTACGTTCTTAACGGGACCTACCTTATAAGAGAGTATCTCTGCGATTCTCTCCTCTATGTCCCGCATGGTCTCCTCAGACTGGACGCCCAAAGATGATTTTCTTTTAAAGGCATCCAAATACTCTTTCAGAGCCTCATAGGCATCTTTCTCCAAAGTGAAGCTCTTGTTTCCGATTGCAACATTGATAACTTCTTTCATGGTCGTATAATTTTTAAAGTTCTTTGTATTCGCTGGTATTTTGTAATGCAAATATATGATAATTCTTAGGTACTATGCAACACAAGGTAGTATATTTAAAAAGATATCCTGATATTTTTGACGCATTCTTGCGTGAATATCAGGATATTAGGCGCTTGTTACGTTTTTGTTACAAAACGAGGCTTAGTTAGCCTGATTCTCTATAGGGAATGTAGGGATGCTGTTTGCCGGTGCGCTCTTCTGAAGCTCTTTGGTAAGGTCTGACTTCTTACTCTGGTTTCTGCTTGAAACAGCTCCTGAAGCTGCAATGCAGCAAACTATAATAATTCCGGCAAGCCACCATGTAGCTCTCTCCAAAAAATCCGCCGTCTGTCTAACGCCAAATGTCTGATTACCAGCAGCAAAGTTAGCAGCCAATCCGCCGCCCTTTGAGTTCTGGAGCAATACTGCTATAGTCAGAAAAATGCTCGCAATCACAATAATAACTACAAATACTCCGTACATATTATTCTTTATTTTTTGTCTTCAAATCGTTTACAAGGGCTGCAAAGTAAGCACTTTTTTGTGGATATAACAAAATTAGTTTAGAGAAGACCTCTATAGCTTGCTCATTGTAACCCTGTTGTGCATAGATGTGTCCCAATGTTTCCGTGCAGAAAGCCAGATCGTCAAAGTTGACTTTACCCTCTGAATCTATAACCGTAGACTTGTCCGCCTGCTTCTTTACAAACGGACTGTTTCTAAGCTTAAGTTCCATATCTTCCTCAGGGGCAATGGATTTCAGATCTTCCTTGGAGAAGAAATCTCCGCCCGCAACAATAACTCTTCTCTTAGGAGCAGGTTCAACCTTCTCCTCCACGGTAACGTTTTCATTCTTGTCAGATGCGTCAAGAACAATTGTCTCCTCCTCGGAGAAGTCTCTATCGGGATTGTTGATGTTTCTGTAAAGGGTTGAGCGTGAGGCTAGAAAAACGGCACACTCCTTCAGTTTCTGAATGAAGGCCTCTTTGTCTATACGGTAGAGTTTTTCCAAAAGTATCTGACGGGCGTAGGAGTACCAGGGACTCTCTTTTACAAGAGACTCCAACTCCATAACATCCATTGATGATAACTTTTTATGTTTCTCTTCTACCTCCACTCTGCAACTGTAGCGTTAAAAATATCTTCCACCAAGGTCTCTATAATCTGCTGGCACAAAACATCTTGCACGGCATCCAAAGAGTTGGTGGAATCATAGTCCTGGTATGCGGCAAAGGAGCGTCCCTCCGGGAATGCCTCATCCGGATATTTATTGTTCTTGTAGATAATTCTTACTGCAATTGTAAGACGGTTGCGTGATGCAATTTCATCCGCCGTTACTGCGGTTGGCGTAACCTCGTAACTTGTAATGTATCCGGTCACCTCCAAATCTGCATCCTGGTCATCATAAACCATCTCAAGTTTTGTAAGACGGCGGTACTTGTCCTGCAGTGCCTGAGTAAGATTGTTGGAGAGTGAAGGGTTAATCTGCATAGCCTTGTTCTCTATGTTGGCAACATAGATTGTCTTAATGTCCGGCTGCAGAGAAGTTCCTGAGAATGAATAAATTCCGCAACCACTCAAAAGCATGGTTCCAATAAGTGCAATCAGCAGATGTATAGATTTGAATTTCATAGTTGCTACTTCTTTATATCAAACTCTTTAATTTTTCTGTAGAGTGTTCTCTCCGAGATTCCCAACTCGTCCGCTGCGGCCTTGCGGTTGCGCGGATACTTCTTGAGTGCGGAGAGAATTTTCTGTTTGTATGCTCCGTTTATTGAGAGATCTTCCGCCTCGCTCTTTGGTTCACCCTCAGGTGAGACAACTATAACCTTCTCCTCATCATCGCCCTGTGAAAAGGCTCCGGAAGCTACCGTCTGCTTGAGGCTGTCCACATCCTGTTTGAGAGCGTATATCATCTTGTAAATGACCTCTTTATCGTTGATGAAAGAGTTCTCCTGATATGCAGACTGAGGGTTTGCCAGTACCGGATGAATATCATCTTTAGGGAGGTACCTGCTCATTGTCTCGGCATCTATCTGACGAGAAGATTCCAAAACGGCAATCTGCTCAACCACATTCTTCAGCTGGCGGATATTGCCCGGCCAGCGGTAGGTCATAAGAAGAACCTGCGCATCCCTTGTAAGTTCTATACAAGGCATGTTGTAGCGGTCTGCACAGTCCAAAGCAAACTTGCGGAAGAGCATCGGGATATCACCCTTGCGCTCTCTTAGCGGCGGGAGTTCTATCGGGATTTGGTTGAGACGGTAAAATAGATCCTCCCTGAATTTTTTCTGAGATATGGCCTGCATGAGGTTTACGTTGGTTGCTGCAATTACCCTTACATCAGTCTTTTGCACGGTTGATGAGCCCACCTTGTAAAACTCTCCGCTCTCCAAAACTCTCAGCAGTCTCTTCTGTGATTCCGCAGAGAGTTCGCCCACCTCGTCCAGGAAAATGGTGCCGCCGTCCGCCACCTCAAAGTATCCTTTGCGGGTCTCGTTGGCGCCTGTGAAGGAGCCCTTTATGTGGCCGAAGAGTTCGCTCTCCATTGTTCCCTCCGGAATGGCGCCGCAGTTTACGGCTACATATTTTTTATGTTTTCTCGGACTGTTGCTGTGAATGATTTGAGGAATGGACTCCTTTCCAACTCCGCTCTCTCCGCTTACCAGAACAGAGAGATCCGTCTGCGCCACCTGCTCCGCAATCTCCAGGGCCCTGTTGAACTTAGGGTCATCTCCAATAAGATCAAATCTGTTTTTTAAACTCTGTAATTCCATTTACCCTCCATTTTGAGTCTGTAGGGGCAAAGATACATAAAACTGACATTTTTTCAGTATTTTTGTCTGTGGCAAAAGAAACCCTTGCCCGATTATTGTATAGAAGCTATTCTGATGAAAGAGATTTTGGCAATAATACCCTCACGATACGCCTCAACAAGGTTCCCGGGAAAACCTTTGGCCCTTGTAGGCGGTATCCCGATGGTTGTGCGCACCTTCCGCCGTGCCTCAAAGGTCTTTTCTGATGTCTGTGTGGCTACGGACGATGAGAGAATTAAGGAGACGGTGGAAAAATGGGGCGGAGTTGCGGTAATGACATCTGCAAACCATCCGAGCGGAACGGACCGTTGCCTTGAGGCAATGAAGAAGTATTCTTCTCAGTGTGGGCGAAAGTTTGATGTTGTTGTGAACGTTCAGGGAGATGAGCCTTTTATCAGTACAAATCAGTTGGAGAAACTTGCCTCCTGCTTTGATGATGAGAGCGTTTGCTTGGCTACAATTGTAAAGAGAGCGGCCTCCGTTTCAGAATTGGAAGATCCTAACCGCCCTAAAGTGGTGATAGACAGGGATAACAACGCGCTCTACTTTTCCCGCAGCAGAATCCCTTATGACCGCAGCGGAAAGATTGCAGATGAGGATTTGAAAGAAGGCCCTTATTATCTGCACGTTGGACTCTACGGTTACAGAAGTGAAACCTTGGAGAAGATTTGCAAGATGAAGGAGAGCTCTCTGGAGAAAACCGAGAAGTTGGAGCAACTGCGCTGGCTGGAGAACGGCTTGAAAATCAGAGTGGCGGAGTCAAACGACCAATCATTTGGAGTAGATACTCCGGAAGATTTGGAGCGTTTGAACAAAATGATAGAGAGTGGGGAACTTAAAACAGATTAACATTTTAACTTATTTTATATGAAGAAATTATCTAGTTGTCTCCTTGCAGGAGCAGTTATGTTGCTGGTAACTTTTTGTGCTAATCCTCAGCAGATGGCAAAGTTGGCGGCGTTGGTAAAGACGGAGTGCAACCCTCAGATTCTTGAGTGCGTAGGTGGAGAAATCAAAGCCACATACACTATCCATTTCCCGGAGAAATATTTTGTGCAAACCGCTTATTTAAAGGTGACTCCGGTGTTGGTTTATGAAGGCGGACAGGCTGTTGGTCCGGATTTTTGGATGCAGGGAGAAAAGATCAGAGATAACTACAAGGCGGTTCCTTATAAGAGTGCCTCTACGGTTAGCAGAGATGTAGTCTTTGCATACAAACCGGGTATGGAGAAGGCAACCCTCCAACTTGTAGCAACCGTGTACAATAACTCAAAATCAAAGAGTTATGAGTACCCTATTCCTTTCAAGATTGCAGAGGGAACAAACTGCACCTATATGCTCGCTCAGGTTGGCGGTGTTGTTTATGAGATGGAAGATACTTACCAGAAGGAAGTTACAGAGGAGGTAGAGACTGAGATTCTTTATGACGTAAACAAGGCTGATGTTAAGAACACCCGCTTGAACTCAAAGGAGATTAAGGCATTTGAGGAGTTTATAAAGAAGGCTCAGAAAGATAAGAGCAAGACTGTAAACAGCAGTAAGATAATTGGATACGCTTCTCCGGAAGGTCCGCAGGATAAGAACAATACACTCTCAAATCAGAGAGCTAAGTCTGCAAAGACTGCATACGATAAGACAATATCCAAGAAGGCAAATCTGGACGTTCCAGTAACCATTGAGGAGAAGGGAGAAGATTGGGAAGGATTCCAGAAGATAGTAAAGGCTTCTAACATAGAGGATAAGGATCTTATCTTAAGAGTTCTCTCAATGTACTCGGATCCTGTTATCCGTGAGAGGGAGATTAGAAATATGTCTCAGGTATTCCAGACACTCTCAACAAAAGTTCTTCCTCAACTCCGCAGAAGCCGTATTGTTACAAGCGTTACAAAGAAGAACTTTACGGATGATGAGATTGCTCAAATGCTCTCAAATTCAGACGAGAACCTTACCGAGGAGGCAATGGTTTACTATGCAGCAAAGGTTGCAAAGAACAATGATGAAAAGATTTCCGTTCTGAAGAAAGCTGCAGAGAGATTTGGAACCACACGCGCTCTGAATAATCTTGCTGCCGCATATCTTACTGCCGGCCAGACAGATAAGGCTGCCGAGGCTCTTTCAAAGATTAAAGAGGAGAGTGCAGGTTACTACAACAATCTTGGTGTTGTTCAGATGCAGAAGGGTGAGTATGACAAGGCTGCCGAATACTTCTATATGGCAAAGGGAGAGAATGACGAACTCATAGAGCAGGCTAAGGAAAACATTGGTGCTCTGCTTATTATGGACGGAGACTACAGCGGAGCTCTTGAGGCATTGAATGACAGTAAGGGATTCAATCACGCTCTTGCACTTGTTCTTACAGGCAAGTTGGATCAGGCAAAATCTCTTCTTACAAATGAAGAGGATCCGGATCAGTCTTACCTCAGAGCAATCATTGCAGCTCGTAAGGGAGAGGCCGGAAACTGTGAGAGAGAACTTGCAAAGGCTTATGCAAAAAGCAAATACGAGAGCCGTGTAGATACGGATATTGAGTTTGCGGCATTACAGTAAAATGCATGATGCCTACAAAAATAGACTGATACTTTTTTCCAATACCTTTCCGTATGGGACGGGTGAGACATTCCTTGCGGAGGAACTGCCATACCTGGCAAAAGAGTTTTCTGAAATAGTAATCTATCCTCTTTATGAGGAGATGGGATTAGTTAGAGAGGTGCCCTCAAACACAAGGTTTTGCAGGGCGCTTCTCACTTTTGATCACAAAGACAAACTGGGATTTCTTACAAAGGGAGTTTTTAATACAGCACCACTTTTCTTTGGTTTTAAGGAGTTCTTTTCCAGGGCGTTAAAAGCTCCGCTCTTTAAACGTTTGAGAATATTCTTCAACTATTTTCTTATGCTCAGAGCAATACTGGGAGATAAGAAACACATGGAGCGTATAGTAAGTGATCTTGTTTTTGCAGATAAGGTTTACTTCTACTGGGGAGACAAATCTGCAATGCTGATTCCTTTTTTGAAAAAACGTTTGGAGGGAAAAGTTGAAGTACTTCCGAAGTTCTGCGTAAGATTCCACGGGTCAGATCTTTACGAGGAGGCAAAAGGTTATCTTCCTTTTAGAAATGAGATCTTTTCAAACACGGATTTTGCAATAACGGTCTCAAACAACGGAGCCTCTTACATTAAAAAGAGATACACTCAGGTACCTAAACTTATAGAGACCTGGCACCTGGGAAGTGCGCGTCACTCAGGTGAGTGTGCAAACCTTTCAAAGGAGAATACTCAATCCGGAGTCTTCAATATTGTCAGTTGCTCCAACGTTATAGAACTTAAGCGCGTTGATCTGATACTCAAAGCGTTGCGGCTACTGGTGCACAATGAGGAGGCCCTAAGGGTTTTAAAGGATGCGGGTTATAACTCCATAAGTTGGACCCACTTTGGCGGAGGTGTTTTGTTGGATAATTTGAAAAAAGAGGCGGAGGATTTAAACGTTAATATAGAACTCAAAGGTGCAACTCCGCATAATGAGATTTTGGAGTTCTATAAAAACAAGGGAGCGGATCTCTTTATTCTTGTAAGCAGAAGTGAGGGTGTTCCCGTCTCAATAATGGAGGCCTTCTCTTACGCCATTCCTGTTATTGCAACAAACGTGGGAGGAGTAAGCGAACTCTTCAGAAACTGTCCGGTGGGCTATCTTGTAAATTCTGATATAACCGCACAAGAACTTGAAAATCAGATAACGGAGTTTATTAAACTACCTCCTGAAATTAAGAGGCAGATGAGAGAAAACGCATTTGAAAATTGGGCGGAGAATTGGGATGCGGAGAAGAATTACTCCTCATTTGCACAGGAGTTGGCCGCTCTATAAATCTGCACCCACCAGCGGAATTGTACGGAGTCTCAGGCGGCAGGCTTCACTCTCTTCACTGTTTTCCGGAAGATCCTGCATTATCTTAAAGAGATAATCCGGGTGGTTGAAAGTTCCGTAAATTTTTATTGGAATCTCCGGACGTCCCTCTGCAATGAAGGCTATGTCCAACCTCTTGATATTGTTCTTTTTATGCCAAGAGAGAGGGAAGATATCCAGAACGTGATCTACATAACGCATACTGTTTATGTGACCGTTGAAATCTACATCTGAAAAGTATGTATTGTCTATTCTGAAGAGTGACGGCTCATCCAGCTGAATCTTTGCCGGGCGGTCTATCGGGACTTCCAAATACTCTTTGTCTTCCGGCTTGACAATGAAGGTTGTGATGAGTCCATCGTGAATCTCCATCAAATCTACCGGATGGCGCGTGGTGGTATCTATCATAGCCCAAACGCTTCTACCCCAGCCAAGTACCTCACCCTCCTTTGAGAGCGCGCGGAAGTTTCTGCTGGTAAAGAGCGGATGAACTTTATCTATCCAGGTCTCTATGGTTATCTCCTGATGGCGTGAAGGAATCCTCTCCATCTCAACGGCAAGACGGGAGAGAACCCAGGTCTTTCCCATCTCGTTCAGATAGATTGTACCAAAGCCGCGCTCTGTGGAGTGATAATCTGCCGCAGAAAGCATAATGTTCACAAGAGAACTGAAACGCAGCATCTTGCGAACATTACACTGATATTGTTCTACTCTGAAACTGTATCTTCCTATCTTTGGCAACTGGTTCATTAGACGGTCATTATCTCCTTCTCTTTTGCAGCAACCAGCTCGTCTACCTTCTTTACAAAAGAGTCCGTCTTCTTCTGAATCTCAACCTCTGCATCTTTGCAGACATCCTCCTCAAGACCATCTTTCTTGAACTTCTTGTGAGCCTCCACAACATCTCTTCTGGCGTTACGGATACTCATCTTTGCACTCTCACCTGCAGCGCGAGCCTGCTTGCAGAGTTCCTTACGTCTCTCCTCCGTCAACGGCGGGATGTTGATTCTGATATTCTCTCCGTTGTTGATAGGGGTAAAGCCCAGGTTGGCGTCCATAATTGCCTTAACAATAGCGGCTACCATCTTCTTCTCCCAAGGCTGAACAATCATGCTCTTAGGATCAGGAACGGATACAGAAGCAACCTTTGGAACAGGGGTAGGTGAACCGTAGTAGTCTACCATTACGCTGTTCAAAACTGCCGGATTTGCCTTGCCGGCGCGGAAGGTCTTAAGTTCTTCCTCCAAGTGTTCAATGGCGTTCTCCATCTTGGAAACACCCTGAGCAATGTTCTCTTTAGAATCTTTAATTTCCATATGGTGTTTTTTGATTATTCTTTATTACTTACAATCGTTCCAACATTCTCTCCTGCAAGGAGTTTGGTGAGGTTGGCCGGGTTTGTCATATCAAAGACAATGATAGGCATATTGTTATCTTTACAGAGAGCAAACGCCGTCTGATCCATAACCTTAAGATTGTCTGCAAGGGCTTTTGTAAAGCTGAGGCTCTCATATCTCTTGGCGTTAGGATTCTTCTTAGGATCACTGTCATAAACGCCGTCCACTTTGGTTCCCTTCAAAAGAGCGTCCGCTCCAATCTCGCAGGCACGCAGGCTTGCAGCAGAATCTGTAGTAAAGAAAGGGTTTCCCGTTCCACCTGCAATTATTGCCACTCCGCCTCCGTTGAGAACCTCCATGGCCTTCTCCTTTGCATAGTATCTTGCCACAGGCTCCATCGGGAGTGAGGTGAAGACCTCCGCTTTAACGCCGCAGTCCTTAAGGAAAGAGGAGAGGGCCATGCTGTTGATTACGGTAGCCAACATTCCCATCTGGTCTCCCTTTACGCGGTCATATCCGGCATCCACTCCGCTCAGACCGCGGAATATGTTTCCGCCGCCCACTACGATTGCCACCTGAACGCCCCCCTTAACAGCCTTTGCAATCTCTTTGGAGTAAGATTTTATGACGTCCGCATTCAGACCTATTCCGTCCGCTCCGCCCATTGCCTCACCGCTGAGCTTGAGCAATACTCTCTTTAATTCCATATTTAATTGTTTAATTGAGCAACGAAATTAGCCAATTATTGTAAAAATTGCAACTAAATGGTATCTTTGCTAATCGAAATTAAAAACAGATATCTATATGGCAAACATATTTACTACATCAATCGGCAAGAAGGTGATAATGAGCCTTAGCGGATTCTTCCTAATTCTCTTTATCACTTTGCACGCAGTTTTGAACGGTGCTTATCTTTTGGATAGTACCGGCGAGGCCTTCAACGCAGTTTGCGAGTTTATGGCTCTTCCGGTGGTAACCGTAATGGTACCGGTCCTTGCACTGGGATTCATTATCCACATCATCTACGCCTTCATTCTTTATATTCAGGACTATAAGGCTCGTGGAAAAGAGAGATACGCCGTTTCCAACAAGACCAAGGCAGACGGTTGGGCTTCCAAGAATATGGTTATCCTTGGCCTGCTGGTTCTTATTGGAATAGCTCTTCACCTTACGGATTTCTGGGCAAAGATGCAGCTCCAGGATTTCCTTGGCGGAGAGGTTGCAACAGGCGCAGCAGCAATGGTTGCTACTTTCAGAGGACGCTATCTGATTTATGCTATGTACATTGTATGGTTTGTTTGCCTCTGGCTTCACCTTAACCACGGCTTCTGGAGCGCATTCCAGTCTATGGGTTGGAACAATCAGAAATGGATTGACAGATTGAGAATTATAGGTTATTTCTACTCAACAATCGTTATCCTTCTCTTCATTGCAGTTGCAACAAAGGCCACATTTATTGGCTAAGAGTCAGACGAATAGATCTCTAATAATACCGTCCGAGACAAAAAATTTCCCGGGCGGTATTTTTATTTTGCCATCCTCTTTAATCAGAATACCGGTGGAGAGATAACGCTTGAACACATCTTGAGACTCTTCAAAGAATAGAGGAGCGCTCTTGCAACTCTTAAGCAGTTTTGCAATAGCAACACCCTCACTTTTTCTCAGCCCCAGCATAAGGGTTTCATTGTAGATATCACGCTCCGTAAGGCTCTCACCCTGACGGATTTCATAGAGATCCTCCCGGCAGTAATCCTCAACGGAATTAAAGTTCCACTCCCTCTTATTCCCGATGAATGAATGGGCGCCCGGCCCCAGTCCCAGGTAGGGATTTCTCTCCCAATAACCGCTGTTATGGCGGGAGTAAAAACCTCTCTTTGCAAAGTTGGAAATCTCATACTGCTCATATCCCGCCTCCTTCAGAATACTCTGCAGCATAGCGTATTGCAAAGAGCAGGCGGCTTCGTCTGAAGGGATGAAATCTCCTCTTGAAGCAAGCCTTTCAAGGGCGGTGTTTTCATCTATTGAGAGTTGATATGCGGAGATATGTTCCGGGGAGAGTGAGATTAGTTTTTTCAGATTGCTTTCCCATTGAGCCATACTCAAAAGCGGAAAGCCGAAGATCAAATCTGCACTTATGTTTTCAAAGCCGGCATCCCTTAAAATGGCAAAAGCCTCCTCCGCCTGTTTTGCGTTGTGACGCCTTGCCATCCACCTTAAATGGGAATCTTCAAAGGATTGCACCCCCATGCTTACCCTGTTGATACCAAGGTTTTTAAGAGCCTCGGCATACTCCTTTGTTATATCATCCGGATTAACCTCTACGGTAAACTCAAAACTATCGGGAAAAGAGAAATTTTCCTTTAAAAGCGTTACAATTTCTGCAAGAGTTGAAGCGGGCAGAACTGACGGTGTGCCTCCTCCTATGTAGAGGGTTTTGATGCTCCGCTGCTCCCGAGGGAGGGTATCAAAAAAGTTCCTGCGCAAGGAGATTTCTCTTCTTAACGCAGGAACGAATTTCTCTCTAATCTCTCTGTTGACAACAGAATAGAAGCCGCAATAAATGCACTTTGAGTTGCAAAAAGGGATGTGCAGATATATTCCGGCCATCTGAACTATTTCAGATAGAGTTCTGCTGTTCCAATTCTGCCTCTGTTGGTGTAAACCTCAACGGTGTAGGTTCCTCTTGAGAGTTCAACTCCAGGGGTGAAGTAGATGCTTACATCCAACTCCTCTCCCTGATAATCAACCTCACGTGCTGCGGAGTAGATGAGCTGCTGGCCGCCGCAAGTGAATACCTGCTGGCTGCCGTCCGTCATAAGGATATCCTCAGGATCTTTGATTCTCACATAGACCGTCATTGCACCTGTCTGAGCAATGGAATTCTCTATGAGCGAGAGGTTTGTGCGGAACTGATTAACTCTGGAAGAGCGGTTGGTCTCGTTGCCTCTGCCGTTAAGACCTACCAGCGTAATGCCGCGTCCCTTAACTGCAGAACCCTCGTCCAACTTCTTTGCCTGCTCCTCAATCTGCTTCTTCTGTTTAACGTTCTCCGCAGTGGTCTGCTCAACCTTCTTTCTAACCTCGGTAACCTCCTCCTTCAGAGCAACGTTCATCTGGTTGAGAGAGTCTATCTGTTTGATGTAACTCTTCATAATTGCACGCAGAGTTCCGAGTTCTTTCTCGTATTTACGCAATTGAGCCTGGTTGGAATCGTTGGTTTTTTTAATCTTTTGAATAAGTTCAGCAACTTTCTCTCTTTCAATCTGAAGCTGAGTATTTATAGAGTCATTAGTAGAAGATAAGGTTGCATATTCTTGCTGAAGTTGGGTTACCTGATCAGTTAAAGCTTGTCTGTCTATGGTAAGCACCTGAACCTCCTCTTTAAAGGCGGTCTTCTTGCTTAGCTGAGCAATCAACAGACCGGCAAGGATTACAATGACGCCGGCCATAACTCCGATTATTATCTTTAGTTTCTTTTCCATATCTATTTGTTTTATCGGTTTATACAAAAATAGCAATTAATTTGATTAAATTTGCCATCTGAAATTTTAACGTAACATTTGTAACAATATGGGAGTTGGAAAATACATAGTACGTGCCCTTAAGTGCATGGTTTTAGTGATGATTATGTTCTGTATAGTTATCACGATAGTTTTCTATACATCTGAGCATGATGCCGCAATGAAACCGTGGAACCTCTTTGACCAGGGCAGTTTAACCAAAATACTGATCTTCTTTTTGGCCTATTCATGTGTCTATCCGTTAATCGGTTACGGCAAGAGAGAGTTGGCTTTGGGCGGAGAGTTGGAGACAAGGAGACAGGAGATTGCAAATCTTATGGCGGAGATGAACTTTGTTCCGGTTTACAAGGAGGCTATGGAGGGTGAGTTCAACGTTCTTAAGTTCCAGAACAAGAGCGCATTTATAAGGGCATTGAGAATGGGTGAAGACAAGGTGACTTTCACTCAGAAGGATGGACTTGTTGAGGTTGAGGGACAGAGGAAAGATATTATGAGAGTGGTCCGCAAAATAGAGTGGTATCTGCAGCAAAGATCTGAAAACGAGGAATAATGAAGACCGTTAAAAAATATCTGAACGCCTTCTCGGCAGACGTTGCTAAGGGAATGCTTGAGAACGAGGGTATTCAGGCGGAGGTGCTTCACCGCAATATGCCCTACCTGGGAATCTCCTACAAGATGGCTGTGGAACTCATTGTAAATGATGAGGATTATGACCGCGCCCTTGAACTTATAAAGAAGATGGAGAGAGAGGGCGGTAACTTCACCGAGACCCCGGACGGAGAACTTGAAGGAAGAGAGTAATTTTATTGCTGCTGCTTCAACAGTTTTTCAGCCTCTTGTAATTCCTTGTAAAAATCTACACCGTAGCGTTTTATAATGGGTTCCTTTAGGAACTCGTAGGCTTTTATTCCCACCTCTTTCCCCTTTTCAAAAGCCTCTTTGCAGAGGTGCTCCCTGCTTAAGGTAAGCGCTTCCACTCCGGTGGAGAGTCTCTTTATTCTGATAGGGAAGATCCAGCAGGAGAGCGGCTTTCTTAATCCCCGATGGTTTTGGCAGTAACCCCTCTCTACCGCGCAGTAAGTATAACCCCTCTCATCCGTAAAGGAGTAGGCG
The DNA here is from genome assembly GCA_017618115.1 of Bacteroidales bacterium. GTDB lineage: Bacteria > Bacteroidota > Bacteroidia > Bacteroidales > UBA932 > Egerieousia. The sequence continues at coordinate 161,445 of JAFZUX010000007.1, forward strand.
CACCGGCCGTCTAAAGGGATAAGCGGAGTAACCTCGTCTCCGTCAATATCTATCACAAATCTCCCCTGTTTCCCGATGGCCTCTTTGCCGTCTTCTGCAAGGAACTCGTCATACTCTTTTGCCTGTTCTTTAAGCAGCTCTTTCTCCCCCTTTTCCAACGGAGCGCCGCTGTCTCCCACAATACAGCAGACACCCTTGCATCTGTCATAGTCACAGCAGAAATACTCGGTGAGTATCTCCGTGCTGACCAGACAGTTACCAATCTCAATAACCATAGATTAATCTACGTTGAAGAAGTTTCTGATGAACTCATTCTCCTGCAGCAGTTTCTGTGTTGGAATATCTGCAGTTGTGCCATCCATAATGACGGTTATCCTGTTGGAGGAGATAAGGTCTTTTATAAACTTGGAGAGCTCTTTCTTTGTTACCGGAGTGAGCAGAGCCTTGGCATCCGTAGGAAGAGTGTTGGAAGCCATATATCTGGATTCCAACAGATCAAGCCAATAACTGCCGTTTGCAACCCTGGCGGAGAACTGCTCCTTGAGAGATTTCTCCAGCATTGCAAACTCTGAATCCGTAATGTTCTTTGATGCTTTCTCCAAAGATTTTATCAACTCGTCTATGCAGCCGTGAGCCTCGGAAGAGTCTGTCTCAAAGATAGTTTTGAGAGTGAAGATATTCTCCGGATAGTAATTCAGAGCGGTATTGACGTTAAAGAGCGGAACCTTGTTGTGAAGAACATCCTTAAAGATATTTTCTACGTAAATCTTTGTCAACTGGGAGAGTACGTAGTTGTTCATATCCGCCTTCTTTGCACAGGAGAGGGTAAGAGAAACGTAAGTTCTCGGTACGTTCATCTTTGCAAGGAATCTCTTCTCCTTGTGTCCCTTGGTCGGATAATTAGGAACAACTAGCCAGTTCTCCTTCTTCTCCTTGTTTGAAGGAATGGCTCCGATGTACTTAACAGCCAAATCTTTATAAGAGAGGGCGTCCTTTCCGGCAAAGACAAAGACAAAGTCTGCAGCATTGGAGAAACGCTCCTTAAGTTGGGCGTGAATCCTGGAGTAATCGTATGTTTCAATCTGCTCCTCTGTTAAAGGAGAGATAAACTGTTTGTTAGAGTTGTTGTAGAAAGTAACGGAATCTTTGAATATCTCCTGAGGAGAGAGGGAGTTGAATTTAATGTCATTCAGCACCTTCATCTTGTAAACCTGATATGAGGCGTCATCCGGTCTTAAGTCTGTCATATTCAGATAGATTGCCTGCATAAGTTTTTCTGCGCTTGTAGGGATTGCAAAGCCGTCCATCCTCTCCGTGTTCTGAGTTATGCGAGACTCCAGATTCATGTGGTTGTAGGAGTAGAGTCGGTCCATATTTGCGTATGAGACATCTGCAATGCTGCTAAGATCAAGCACACCGTTAAAGAACTCCTGATTTCCTATGTTAACACCCTTCATAAGTGAGAAGCCACCTTTACTGAATGCTCTGAAATAGAGGGTGTCTGAAGGTGATGCAGTCTCTTTGAAGAGCAGCGTTGCACCGTTGGAAAGAAGCAGTGTGTGAACTCCTGTTCTTGCATCTTCCGTCTCGGAAACAACGGTTGCAACAGTGTTTATATTTACGTTAGGCCATACCGGAAGAGTGCTCTCTCCGGCAACCAAAGATTTGTCAAGCGGTTGAGAGAATGCGCTGAGCAAACGCTCTTTGGAGATTTGGTTAACACCGTCTGCCTTAGGAAGATAGCAGGAGATAACAATGTTGTCCTCCTGGCTTAGAAGAGCGGAGATATAGGTATTGAGCTGCTTGAGATTCAGGGAGAAGAGAACCTCTTTCATTATCTCAAAATGCATCTCGGTACTTGCAAGAGAATAGCCGTCATAGTAAGCCTCCAACGCTCTTTCCAAATAGAGGTCATTACCTGCAACCGCGCGGGTGTCATAGAGATTTTCCAGAGTCTTCCAGTAGAGATCTACAGCCTTTGTAAACTCCTGCTGGTAAGCTCCCTGGTCAAAGAGTTTCTTGAGAACTCCTCCCACAAATGTAGTTGCAGCATAGACCGTACTCGGAAGAGTTTCAAAGCGGATGGTATAGGCGTTGCTCTTCTCTATTCCCATAAATTTATCCTCAAAAACCTCAAGGTTGTAAAGAGGAAGATTCTCACGTACCACTCCCTCGTTTATTCTGTCTACAAGAATCTTTATTGTTGCAAAGTCCAAAAAGTCCTGTATATAAGGGAGATTGGTGTTTTTATACTCATCTTTAAGAGGCTGTTTCAGATAGTTTATTGAGACGGAGGTTTTGCCGTACTCGTCATCTTGAAGAATGACGGTCTTTACTCCTTTGAACTCCTCCGGGGTATAATAGAATCTTTTGCTCCCCTTGAGAGGTTTTGGAATGGTGGAAAAGACAGACTTTATCTGAGTCTCCGTCTTTGCAAGATCCACGTCTCCGACAACTATGACGCACTGCAGATCCGGACGGCACCAGTCATAGTAGAAGTTTCTCAAATCTCTTGAGTTGATGGCGTTTACGCTGCGTCTGACTTCAGAAGGCTGTATCTCGTTAATGTAGGGACTGTCCGGATAAAGGTCTCTTAAAAGGGCATAATCCATTCTGTGCAGAGGACTCCATCCGTTAAGAATTCTGCCGGCAAGGGTTGAACGCTCCGCCGCAATGTCCTCCTCATCCACGTTAATGGAACTCATCCAGTTGTAGAGTATAAGAAGTGCGGAGTCTATGGTGTTTGAACGGGAGATCGGGAGATTGTTAATTGAATAGGTTACTCTGTCCAGTCCCGTTTGGAAAGTCATATCATCATTGGAGAGCCCCAAAGATTTCAGATAGTCCGGTATTGCGCTTCCGGCAAAGTTTCTAGTTCCCTTTGTAGCAAGCTGTTGTAGCAGCATAAAAGAGCCGCGGTTACCGCCCGTTTCCAGTGAAGTACCCACTTTTTGAGCAACGCAGAAGGTAGCCGTAGACTTTTGGGCCTGATTTTTGACTATGATGTAGGAGAGGCCGTTTGTGAGCTTTCCGTTTTTAACCCTCGGGTCGGTTGGAAGATTGGCGGAAGTTTGGGTTTGAGACAGGAGAGCGCCGGTGCTCAGCAGCAACAAAACCAAAGAGAGTATATATGAGAACTTTTTCATAGTATTCCTTTTTGTTTCGACAAAATTAAGAATAAATATGTTGTTTGCGTGGTACGGGAGTTTTTTTTAATTTTGTCTCCGCTGTTTTACAGAAGAATACAAACTTTAAAAACTTTATACAGATGAAAAGGATCACAAAACTTTTTTTAGTTGCAGCAATCGTTCTGTTTGCTGGAAGCGCTTTTGCTCAGGATATGACCAAGGCCGGAGAGGTTTACCAGAAGGCTACCGAGGCATACCAGGCAGGAAATGAAATGGAGGCGGTAGCGGGCTTCAAAGAGGCTCTCAGTATTGCTAAAGAGGCTGGAGATGAGGGTATTGAAATGGTTGAGGGTTGCAAGGACATGATTCCTAAGATCCTTCTCTCTGCAGCAGGCAAATATGTTGCCGCTAAGGATTATGTAAAGGCAGAAGAGACTTATAACAACGCACTTGCAGCAGCAAAGGAGTACGGAAAGGATGCTCTTGCCAAGAGTGCGGAGGATAATCTTGCAAAACTTCCTATGCAGCAGGGTGCAGACGCTCTGAACGCAGGAGACTTTGCAGGCGCAGCAGCCCTCTTCCAGAAGGCTACCGAGAAGAATCCTGAGAACTCAAACGCATTCCTCTATCTTGCTATGGCCAATGAGAAGGCCGGCAATTTGGATGCTGCCGAGGCTGCTTACAAGAAGGCCGGCGAACTCGGAAACGAGAAGGCTAATGCCGCTATGAGTCAGATGTTTGTATCAAACGCAAACAAGGCTCTTAAGGAGAACAAACTTAAGGATGCCATCACATTGGCAGAGAAGGCTCTGGCTATGGGAGCAAATCCTTCCGCAAGCCAGATAGCAGGTATGGCTGCTTACAAATCAAGCAGTTGGGCTAAGGCTGCAAACCACCTTAAGAACGCTCCTTCTTCTCCTCAGACAACCTACATCATTGCATCTTGCTATGAGAAGGCCGGTAACAAGGGACAGGCTTGTGCTTTCTACAAGAAGATTCAGAACGACGGCAAGTTCGGTCCTACTGCAAAGGCAAAGATTAAGAATCTTGGTTGCTAATGCTGGAAGTTGAACTGCTGGCTCCGGCTAGAGATTTGGAAATCGGTACTGCGGCTATAGACTGCGGTGCCGATTCCGTTTATATTGCCGCTCCAAAATATGGGGCGCGCTCTTCTGCGGGCAACAGTTTTGACCATATCAAAAGGCTCTGCTCTTACGCCCACAAGTACAGGGCCAAAATCTATCTGACGCTCAATACAATACTCTATGACAACGAGTTAAAGGAGGCGGAATATTTTATGTGGAAGGCATACGATGCTGGAGTGGATGCTCTAATTGTTCAGGATCTTGGAATCCTGAAGATGAACCGCCCGCCCATTCCGCTCTTTGCCTCAACTCAGACGGATATACGCACTCCGGAAAAGGCCGCCCTTTTGGAATCATTGGGTTTTGAGAGACTGATTCTTGCCAGAGAACTCTCTTTAAAGCAGATACGTGAGATTCGCCGGGCGGTAAACTGCCAGTTGGAGAGCTTTGTTCACGGCGCTCTCTGCGTCTGCTACAGCGGGCAGTGCTATCTCTCACAGTACCTTACCGGAAGAAGTGCCAATCGCGGAGAGTGTGCCCAGCCTTGCCGCTCGGATTACACTCTGGTAAATGATAAGGGTGAGGTGCTGGTAAAAGATTTTCCGCTCCTCTCCCTCAAGGATATGGACCGCTCTGAAAACCTTGAGGCACTGATAGATGCGGGCATTACCTCCTTTAAGATTGAGGGGCGTCTGAAGGGTGCCTCATACGTAAAGAACATTGTTAAAAAGTATGACAACGCTCTCAACGCTCTTATAGAAAAAAGGCGGGGGAAGGGCGAGGAAATCCGCCGTATCTCTCTGGGAGAGAGCACCTCTTCTTTTACTCCCGATAGTTCCAAAACATTTACCCGCGGCACCACCCCTTTCAACCTTGAGGGCAAAAGAGGAGATTGGGCAAGCGGTGCAGCCGCTAAGGCTGTGGGAGAATTCATCGGGGAGATAGAGAGTGTTAAGACAAACGCAAAGGGTTTTATAACCTTCTCATACAAAGGAGATAAGAAGATCAATAACGGAGACGGTCTCTGCTTTATTTCAAAGAGGGGAGAGATTTTGGGTCAGAGAGCAAGCAGTTGCAGCGGCTCCTTTGTTGAACTTTTTACCCATCGGTTGGAGATTCAAAAGGGAGATAAAATCTACCGCAATTATGACGCTCTCTTTGAAAAAGAGTTGGAAAAACCGGTGCGCAGAGTAATCAATATTCCTCTGGATTTAACTCTTTCTCCAAAGGGTATTTCTGTTTCCTGTGATTTTTTTAAAGAGCCGCTCTTCTTTGATATAGAGGGAGATACACCGCAAAACAGAGAGAAGGCGGAAGATATAATCAAATCTCAGATAGGAAAAAGCGCCCTTCACTTTAAGTTTAAGGTAAGAAAGATTGAGGGAGAAATCAGGTTTTATAAAACGGCCGCACTTAACGCTATAAGAAACAGTTTGGCCGATGCGTTGGAGAGAGAGATTGTTGCTCTTCACAACAGAGAACGCACTGTAACAGTTAAAGGGGCTCCTTCAGAAAAGGAGATGGCCTTTGCTTCTGAAGAGTGGAGAAAAAAGGCTCCTTCAGATTATAGGTTAAATTGCTCTAACCGCCTCTCCTGCAGCCTTTACAAGGAACTGGGCGTTGACTCTCCGGCTCCCGCTTTTGAGTTGGAACCGCCAAAGGGTGCGGAACTTATGAGGACAAAATATTGCATCCGTCACCAACTGGGCCTCTGTCCTAATGACGGAGGCAAACTCTATCTTCTCAACGGCAAAAACCGTTTGGCTTTGGAGTTCGATTGCGCCAAATGTGAAATGGTTATCAAAGCTCTCTGATTTTTCGTAATTTTGTGCGGTTATGATTTTTTCAGAAGTAGCAGGTCATAAAGAGCTTAAAGAATCCCTCAAGAAGATGGTTCAGGGGGGCAAGATGCCGCACGCGCTTCTCTTTTCAGAGCAGAGCGGATGCGGGGCACTTCCTCTGGTTCTGGCACTTACGCAGTATATCTTCTGCAAAACGCGCCGTGCTCTTGCAAGCGGAGATGATACCTGGGTTGTAAAGGGGCTCTTTGGAGACGAGCCTGAGTCTCTTCCAACTGACGATGCCTGCCAGGTCTGCTCCTCCTGCATAAAAATCAGAAATCTGGCCCATCCGGATTTCCACTTCCTCTTCCCGATAAATACCACCCAACTGGTGGACAAGGGAAAGAAGGCCCCAATGGATATGTACTATGAGATCTTCCGCAAGATTGTGGAGGAAAATCCCTATTTCTCTGAGCAAGACCTATATAGAGAGATGGGGCTGGAGAATAAGATGGGACTTATAGGTGTGAACGAGGCCTCCTGGCTTATAGATAAACTGAACTTTACCGCATACGAGGGAGGAAGCAAGGTGGTGCTGATTCTCTATCCGGAGAGGATGAATCTGGAGGCGGCAAACAAACTTCTTAAGAGTATTGAGGAGCCTACGGAAGATACCTTCTTCTTCCTCATTACCAATGATCCTGAGAAGATTATAAAGACCATTCGCTCTCGCTGCAGGCTCATAGAGGTTCCGCCTATAGAAAAGGAGGATTTACGTGAAGCCATCGAGAAAAAATATAAGATGAGTTCAGATGAGGCGCTTAAGTGGGCCGTCTGCGCTCAGGGTAGTTTTGGCAGGGCTATGGAGATGATAGATGAGAGCCAGCAGGAGAAGGAGGATTTTGAAGATTTCATCTCGCTCTTCCGTTTGGTTGATGAGCGTGACCTGACCGGATTACTTGCTCTGGGACAGGAGATTGCAAAGAGGGGGAAGGAGGAGCAGAAACTCTTCTGCCGCAATGCCCTAAAGAGTCTGCGCACAATGTTTATGCTTAAGATGGGGCAGGAAAATATCTCTTACGCCTCTCCAAATCACATTGAGCAGATGAAAACTCTCTCTGAAAGATTGAAGGAAGATTTCTTCCAGAAAGGATATGATATTTTTAACAATTCAATAGAGTGCATAGAGAGAAACGTGAACGCAAAATTTATCTTCTGTGACTTGTGTAATGCGCTCTACATAAACATAATATAATGGAAGCAGAAAAACTGACATATGATTGTCACCGTGGTTGTGAAGTAACCTCAAATGCGGACGGTTCTCCGTGTGCGAGATATAATATGGGGTGCTGTAAGAGGGCCGTCTTTGACTGGCTTCAGGGAATTCCGGACGAGGAGATGGAGAAGCTCTTTGAGGTGCGCTTTAAGAATACTCACAAGGGGATTTATATTAATGATTCTCAGTTGGTTCTAAGAGAAGGAGACATTGTCGTTACCGAGGCTCAGAACGGCTATGATGTTGGAATTATCACTCTTGCAGGTGCTGTGATTGCCCATCAGCTTAAGAGAAACAAAATAGAACATAAGTCCTACGAGTTCAAGAAGATATACCGCAAAGCCCGTCCGGCGGATATTCAAAAATGGCAGGAGGCTATAGCCAGAGAACATCAGACAATGATCCGCAGCCGTGTTCTGGCGGCAAACCTGGGACTTGAAATGAAGATTGGAGACGTTGAGTTTCAGGGAGATGGAACCAAGGCAATCTTCTATTACATTGCAGACGGCAGAGTTGATTTCCGTCAGTTGATTAAAGATTTTGCGGAGGAGTTTCATATTCGTGTGGAGATGCGTCAGATTGGTGCACGCCAGGAGGCGGGCCTTATAGGAGGTATTGGTGTGTGCGGACAGGCTCTATGCTGCTCAAGGTATATAAATGATTTCCAGTCTATTACCACGGCGGCGGCAAGATGTCAGGATCTCTCTCTCAACCCTCAAAAACTTGCAGGACAGTGCGGTAAACTCAAATGCTGCATAAACTACGAGGCTCCGGTTTACATAGACGCCAAAGAGAAACTGCCTCAGATTAACGAGCCGCTCCACCTGGAAGACGGAGATGTTAACGTGGTGAAAACGGATGTCTTAAAGGGAGTTATGTGGTTCTCTTATCTGGAAAAAGAGGGAGATGACGCTTATCCTCTGAATGTGGATAAGGTAAATGAGATTCTCTCTTTGAACCGTGAGGGAAAGAAGGCCGCCTCCATTGCAAAGGAGCCAAAGGAGAAGGTTATTGACTTTAAGAGTGCGGCCGGAGAGGACAGCATTACCAGATTTGATGAGGTTAAACGCAAGAAGAATAATTCCCGTCAACGCTTTAAGCAAAGAAGATCAAAATGATCTCCAAACGCAACGCCCTAATATTATCTTATCTTATTCTCTTTCTTGCGGCAGGTTGCCACGAGCCTCTTAAGCACTTCAGTTTCAGAAGTCTGCAGGGTGACGGCTGGCTGCCAGAAGATACCCTTTGTTTGGAACTGGATCTTAGAAAGTCAGATGAGGGGAAGAACATTTACATCTCTTCTTCTTTCAGAGAGTTTGAAGAGAAGCAGGTGATGAAAGAGAGGCCGTTTGGTTTCTACATTACGATGGTTTCTCCCTCCGGAGCAACGCAGAAGGATACCCTTTCACTTCCTTTTAACTCCCTTCAGATGAAGAGCAAAAGAGATGGGAAGATAATTCAATTGCAGTGGCCCTACCTTTTAGACGTTAAACCTAACGAGGAGGGACTTTGGAAGATAGAACTAACCCGCCCAAAGGGAGACAATACCGTTTACGAAAAAGTCAGAGGCGTTGGAATAAGCTGTAAGGCAAGACCTTAAAAGAAGATGAGCACAGTAAATAAATTAGAAAAATTCCGTCAGAACGAGACCTTTGCCTGCCTTCTTCAACCAAAAATGGAGGAGCTTTTCCGCAAAGATTTCCGGCTCAAAGGAAAGTGGCAAAGTGAAGAGTTTAAGAACTCCAGCCCAATCACATTGGAACTGGGTTGCGGCAAGGGGGAGTATACCGTTTCTCTGGCCAAACTCTTCCCGGAGAGAAATTTTATTGGAATGGACATTAAGGGTGCGCGTCTTTGGAAGGGGGCTAAAGAGGTGGAAGAGAACGGAATAAAGAATGTCAGATTCCTGCGCACAAACATAGATTTCATAGAGTGGATTTACGGCAAAGATGAGGTGAGTGAGATATGGATAACCTTTGCAGATCCGCAGTTGCGCTCTCCGCGTAAAAGACTTTCAGGCTCTATGTTTTTGGAGAGATACCGCAAGTTTCTAAAGCCGGGCGGAGTGATTCATCTTAAGACAGACAGCCGTTATCTTCACGAGTATACAAAGGCTTTGGCTCAGCAGAATAATCTTAATATAATCTGCTGCAGCACTGACGTTTATAAGGAGGCGGAAAACACTCTGCAACCATTCCCGAAAGAACTTACAACCGTTCAGACTTTTTACGAACAATACTTTTTGAAGATGGGTCTTCCAATTACCTATCTCTCTTTTCAAATAAGCAGTAACGAGCCAATTAAGGAACCTGATTGGGATTCGGATTACTGGCTGGGCAAAGAGAATGAAGGACGCATCTTAGGAAGAATAAGATAGTATGGAAGAAATCACCGCACTGCGTCATAAGATTCACCGTAGGCCCTCTCTCTCCGGAGAAGAGAGTGAGACGGCGGAAATTATCTGCTCGTTTTTAGCGGATTGCAAACCGGATAAGCTGGAGAAAAATGTTGGCGGATATGGTGTCGTTGCAACCTTCAAGGGTGGAGAGAACGGTCCTAAAATTCTTCTAAGATGTGAACTGGACGCCCTCCCTATAACAGAGAAGAGCGGCGTGGAGTATTCCTCTTTAAAAGAGGGTAAGGCTCACTCTTGCGGTCACGATGGACACATGGCGGTTCTTTGTGCCGTTGCGCGTGCTATCTCACTTAACCGCAGCCTTTTAGGAGAGGGAGAGATTACCCTTCTCTTTCAACCGGAAGAGGAGATAGGAAGGGGAGCAAAGCGTATGGCTGAGGAGTTGACACAAAGAGGTGTTCACTTTGATTATGCCATTGCTTTTCACAACTGGCCGGGTAAAAAATATAAGAGCGTTATTCTCTATCCTGAGTGTTACGCCTGGGCATCTACAGGAATGAAGATAGAATTTAAGGGAAAACCCTCTCATGCCAGTGACCCGCAACTGGCTATAAATCCTACGCTTACAATAATGCGCCTTATTGAGAGAGTTCTCTCTTTAAATGAAAAACTCTCCTACTCCACCATTGTAAATGTAAATATCGGAAGTGAAGATTACGGTATTACTCCGGGTGATGGATATGTTGCTCTTACCTTAAGAAGCAACTCTGACAAAGGCTTGCAAACTCTTGTTTCTCAGATAGAAAAAGAGGCAAGGATTTTGGCGGCGGAGAATGCCCTTGGTATAAATATCTCTTACACAGACCATTTCCCGGCAACCGTCAATAGCAAAGAACTCACTCAGATGATAGAAGAGGTGGCAAAGGAAGAGGGCTACAACACAGAGAGAGATTATGAAGGAACTCACGGAAGCGATGATTTTGTGTACTTTACAAAGATGAGTACTCAATCTTCCTTCTTTGACGTAGGTGCAGGAGAGAACCACCCGCAGCTACACGACCCTGCGTTTGACTTTGATGATTCTCTGATACCGGTATTTGTAAAAATTATTTGCTCCGTCTGCAGACGAATTCTGCAAACTCAATAAGCATCTTTTTAGCCGGACTGTCCGGCAGAACTTTCAAACAGTCTATACCCATTGTCAGGTATTGATTTGCAGCCTCTTGCGCATACTCCAATCCCTTGTTGTCATTAACAAAGGCAAAGACATCGTCAATTATCTGTTTCTCTCTTTCCGGTGTGCAATTAGTCTCCGAGAGTTCTTTAATCTTGGAGATAATCTCCTCTCTCTTTTGAGGGGCGTTCTTGAAAGCACCCAGAAGCGGAAGAGTTATCTTTCTCTCTTTGAGGTCAATACCAAAAATCTTTCCGGTCTCCATGGATGGAGAGTAATCAAAGATATCATCCCTGATTTGGAAAGCCAATCCGAGATATTTTGCAAAAGAAGCCACTCCGTCTATAACCTGCTGAGGAGCCTCAACTGCGTAAGCTGCAGATTTGACGGTAGTTTCAAAGAGAACGGCGGTCTTGCAGTATATGATGGTAAAATAATCCTCCTCCGTTGTATCCAGATTATCCGCCTTGTCTATCTGAAGAAGCTCTCCCTCGCTTAATTTTTTGGTAGCATTGGTAAAGAGTATAATGTGCTTTTTATCACACTTTTCCGCCAACAGAGCAAGTACGCCGCTAAGCCAGAAATCTCCCGTAAGAACCGCAACGAACGGGGAGAACTTTACTCCCACGGTAGGAGCGTTTCTTCTTTTTGGAGCCTGGTCTACAACATCATCGTGAAGAAGAGTTGCGGTATGCAACATCTCTGAAACGGCAGCACAGCAGTAACTCTTCTCCGTCAGATTACCGCAACATCTACCCACCAACAGGGAGAGGAGAGGTCTCATCTCCTTTCCCCTGTTGCCGAGTATATACTTGTTGACTCTGTCCAGGTAAGAACGGTCCGTTTTGAGAGCTTCATAGAGTACTCCGCGATAGCGGTCTACATCATCTCCCAGAAAAGCTCTTACCGCCTCAATGTCTGCCATTTCTCCTTAGAATATGAAGGCAAGTGAAACCTCCAGACCTTTCTGCTTGGAAGCTTTCCACTGATCGTATGTTGCCTTTTCTCCCTCTCCAACCTTTGAGATATCCCAGTTGTATCTTACGTTAACCTGGAACTTCCAAAGATCTGCTCCGAATCCAAGACCTACACCGCCGGTGAATCTGTTGAGATCATCCCAGGAACCTGCGTTGTGGTTCTTTCCAATAGCGTAGCTGATGTATGGAACAGCCTGAACATAAGGTCTTACCACAACCAGATTGAATCCGTACTGGATGCTGAGAGGAATCTGGAGATACTGCAGTTCAATCTTCTCATTGGTTGCACCCGGAATGCTCTCTTTAGGTGCAATGGTTGCCGTTCTGTTAATGAAGAGCAACTCGGGCTGAACTACAAAGCCCGGAGTAACATGGTGGCTGTAAAGGATACCGGCCTGGTAACCAATGTTATCCTTAACCTTAAAGTTCTCATTGACCTTTGAAAGGGAGGTGGTATAGATACCGCCCTTGATACCGAACTGTGCCTTAGCAACATTGGCCGTTGCTGCAAATGCAAAAGCTGCAATAAGTGCTATTGCTAAAATTCTTTTCATAATATGTTTGGTTTATAATAATGCTTTCAATTTCTCTTCAATTGCCTCTTTTGTGTTGGAACCCACCATCTTATCCTTCAACTCTCCATCCTTGAAGAAGAGCAGTGTAGGGATGTTTCTGATGCCGTAGTTTACCGGAGCCTCTTCTGCCTCCTCTACGTTACACTTTGCAATTACTGCACGTCCTTCATACTCGGCAGCAAGCTGTTCTACTATTGGGGCAATCATGCGGCAAGGACCGCACCAGGTAGCCCAAAAATCTACCATAACCGGAAGTTTGCTCTCAAGAACAACCTCTTTGAAATTGGAATCAACAACCGTAATCTCCATATCAGTAACTTTATTTGAAAAAAACTTTAATTATCAGGTTGCTAAATTAGCATTTATTTTTCAGAAATCGTATTTTTGTTAAAGCCAAACGGAAACTCAAAAACAAATCAATATGTATAAAGATTTTCAATCATACCTAAAAACAGAGCTGGGCTCTATTAAAAAGGCCGGCCTGTACAAAGAGGAGAGAGTTATTGTTTCCCCTCAGAGAGCTGATATAAAAGTTGCAGGCGGAAAAGAGGTTCTGAACTTCTGCGCCAACAACTATCTTGGTCTTTCAGACAATCCTCGTCTTATTAAGGCCGCTAAAAAGGCCTTGGACACAAGAGGTTACGGAATGAGTTCCGTAAGATTCATCTGCGGAACCGGAGATCTGCAGAAAGAGTTGGAGAGGAAAATCTCCGAGTTCTTCGGCACCGAGGACACCATCCTTTACACCTCCTGCTTTGATGCAAACGGCGGAGTCTTTGAGCCGCTCTTTAACGAGGAGGATGCAATCATCTCTGACGCCCTCAACCACGCTTCCATCATAGACGGTGTAAGACTCTGCAAGGCAGTTCGTTACAGATATGCCAACGCAGACATGAAAGAGCTTGAGGAGTGCCTTAAGAAGGCTCAGAAACAGCGCTACAGAATAATAGTTACGGACGGTGTCTTCTCAATGGACGGCAACGTTGCTCCGGTAGATAAAATCTACGCCCTTGCAAAGAAGTACAATGCAATGGTTATGGTAGACGAGTCTCACTCTGCGGGAGTTGTAGGCAAGACCGGAAGAGGTACAACAGAGCTTTATAAACTGAGAGGCAAGATAGAGATTCTCACCGGAACACTCGGCAAATCCTTTGGCGGTGCAGTGGGCGGATTTACAACGGGTAAGAAGGAAATCATCGCGATGTTAAGACAGCGCTCCCGCCCTTACCTCTTCTCAAACTCCATCCCTCCTATGGTGGCCGCTGCAGGTATTGAGATGTTCAACATGATGAGCCAGACCAACAAGCTGCAGGACAAACTGCACGCCAACACCGCATACTTTGTGGATAAGATGAAGAAGGCCGGCTTTGACATCAAACCTACCCAGAGTGCAATCTGCGCCGTAATGCTCTATGATGCAAAACTTTCACAGCAGATGGCCGCAAAACTTCTGGATGAGGGAATCTATGTAGTTGGTTTCTACTATCCTGTTGTGCCTAAGGATCTTGCAAGAATCCGCGTTCAGGTTTCCGCAGGCCACTCAAAGAAGCAGTTGGACAAGGCGGTTGCAGCCTTCACCAAGATTGCCAAAGAGCTCAAGGTTCTTAAATAGAGCGCACTATGACAGCACTACTTCAAAGCATATTGTTCGTCAAATGGGACGTAAGTCCCTACATCTTCTCCGTTGGACACTTCCAGGTAAGATGGTACGGCCTGCTCTTTGTGAGCGGCTTCATCTTTGGCTACTGGCTCTTCTCAAAGTTCTACAAGAGAGAGGGTATGCCGGCAAAACTCTTGGACCCAATGCTTTATATGCTTTTGATCTGTGCTTTGGTGGGTGCCCGTTTAGGACACGTTCTCTTCTACGATTTGGATTTCTACCTTGCCAATCCTTCTGAGATTCTAAAGGTTTGGCACGGTGGACTTGCCAGCCACGGAGGTGCTATAGCAATCCTCTTTGGAGTATGGTGGTATGTTCACAAGTACGGCAAGAAGTACAACATAGATTATATCTGGATTGTAGACCGCCTGGCAATTGCAATACCGTTTGCCGGAATGGCTATCCGTCTGGGAAACCTCATGAACTCAGAGATTTACGGCTTTGAAACAACCGTTCCGTGGGGCTTTATCTTTGTACGAGACGGCCAAACTGCGGCACATCATCCTACTCAGCTTTATGAGGCACTCTCATATCTTCTGATAGGAATCATAATGCTCATTCTCTACTACAAAAAGAAGGAATCAGAGCCAAATAAACCTCTCTACCGCGGCTTTTTATTCGGTCTCTTTTTGATTCTTCTATTTGGAGCAAGATTCTTTATTGAATACTTCAAACTGCCTCAGGAAGGGAGTGATGCGGTTGCAATGAGTGCCGGCAGACTGCTAAACAACGGCCAATTACTGAGCATACCTTTTGTTGTTGCCGGCATTGTAATAATCATCTGGAGTTACGTAGCCAAGAAGCCTCTTCTCCGCCAAGAAAACAAGTAAATGGAGAGACAGAATCACAACATATCAATTGAATCTCCCTCCGGTTGGAAAGATTATGAAATCATAGACTCCGGAGAGGGCTACAAACTAGAGAGATTCGGTTCTTTCATACTCTCTCGTCCAGAGCCTAAAGCGCTATGGTCTAAGAGTTTGCCCGAGGCCAAGTGGAGAGAGTTGGCTCACACGGTTTTTCACCCGGGTGCAGGATTCGGCAAAGCGGGCAAGGAAGATGTCGGAACTTGGGAAATGCTCAAAAAGATGCCGGAAGGGTGGACCATTGAGTACAAGGGCAAGGAGAGAAAGGCTGCCGAGTGGAGTGAACTACGCCACGGAAGAGGTTCAAACAACGGACTTTACATAAAACTCCGCCTGGGACTCACCTCCTTCAAACATGTTGGCGTATTCCCTGAGCAGGCCTCCAATTGGGATTGGATTTATGATACCGTCCGCACTCTTAAAGTGCATCAGGCACCTTTTAAGGTTCTCAATCTGTTTGCATATACCGGAGCGGCCTCACTTGCAGCACGTTGCGCGGGTGCGGAGGTGACTCACGTAGATTCAGTAAAGCAGGTTGTCAACTGGGCAAAAGAGAATATGGCTCTCTCAAATCTGGAGAATATCAGATGGATAATAGATGACGCTCTTAAATTTGTTAAGAGAGAAATCAGAAGAGGGAACACCTATAACGGCCTCATATTGGATCCTCCGGCATACGGTCACGGCCCGGACGGTGAGAGGTGGAAGCTGGATGAGCTTCTTTTTGAGATGCTTACGGAGTGTTCAAAGATTGTGGCAAAGGAACATTCGTTTGTTGTTCTGAACCTCTATTCCAACGGTTATTCCGCACTTCTTGCAGAGACAATTTTGAAGAAGGCGTTTAACGCTCTTCCTTCAAATCTTTCAAAAACAGAGGATTCCAACCAGCCGACTTTTGAATGCGGAGAGCTGGCTCTTAAGGATAACTTTGGTAAAGTAATTCCACTCAGCGTCTTTGCCAGAATGGTAAATCAATAAAATTATTATTTTTGCGCATCCAATTTGTGATTTAATTATGCAGAAGTTTATTGACACTTACAACTTTGAGGGCAAGAAGGTTATTGCCAGAGTAGATTTCAACGTTCCGTTGGACAAGGATTTTAAAGTTACGGATGCTACAAGAATTCGTGCAGCCGTTCCTACAATCAAGAAAGTGTTGGATGGTGGCGGAGCCATTATCCTTATGTCTCACCTGGGAAGACCAAAGGGAGTGGACGAGAAGTTCTCCCTTAAACATATCATTTACAAGGTAGAAGAGCTGCTGGGCGTTAAGGTTCTCTTCTGTCCGGATTGTATGAAGGCAGACCAGATGGCTAAGGATCTTAAGATGGGAGAGGTTCTTCTTCTTGAGAACTTGAGATTCTATGCCGAGGAGGAGGGAAAACCAAGAGGATTGGCAGAGGATGCTTCAGATGATGAGAAGAAGGCTGCTAAGGCAAAGGTTAAGGAGAGTCAGAAGGAGTTTACAAAGCACCTGGCTTCTTATGCTGATTGCTACATCAATGACGCCTTTGGTACGGCACACCGCGCGCACGCTTCTACAGCTCTGATAGCAAGTTACTTCCCTGAGGATAAGATGTTCGGTTACATTATGGAGGGAGAGATTAAGGCTATTGATAAAGTTGTTAAGAATCCGCAGCATCCGGTTACCGCAATCATTGGCGGTTCTAAGGTTTCATCCAAGATAGGAATTCTTCAGAACCTTGTAGAAAAGGTTGACAATATGGTAATTGGCGGAGGTATGGCATTTACTTTTGTAAAGGCAAAGGGCGGAAAGATTGGTAACTCAATCTGCGAGGACGATCAGCTTCAGGTTGCTCTGGATATTCTTAAGGCAGCTGAGGATAAGGGAGTTAAGATATTCATTCCTAAGAGCGTTGTTTGTGCTGATAAGTTTGAGAATGACGCCAATACTCAGATTTGCCCAATTGATCAGATTCCTGAAGGTTGGGAAGGAATGGACGGCAGCGCAGAGTTCCTTTCAGAGATTGAGGGCGTAATAATGGGCTCAAAGACAGTTCTTTGGAACGGTCCTATTGGCGTATTTGAGATGCCTAAATTTGCGGTCGGAACTCTTGAGATTGCAAAGACACTTGCAAAGGCTACTCAGGAGAAGGGTTGCTTCACCCTGGTTGGTGGAGGCGACTCCGTTGCCGCTGTTAACCAGATGGGTTATGCAGACAAAGTAAGCTACGTCTCCACCGGTGGCGGAGCAATGCTGGAATACCTTGAGGGTAAGGTTCTTCCTGGAATTAAGGCAATACTGGACTAAGAGATTTCTATCTTAAGTCCTTTAGATTTAGCAAGAAGATTTTCTGCAATATGCAGATAATCTTTTTGTTTTATATGGAGTTCAAACAAAGATGCCGAGTCTGATACTGAGAAGTTCTTAATGTTATCTCCAATACCAAGCTCTCTGAAAATTGCAAAGAGTCTTGTAAGATCTTCCTGCTTCTCGGAAAGGAGAGAGATGGTGAGGATTTTTTCACCAACTCTTCTGGTGATGAAATGCATTGCCTCCAGACAGATTACGGTAATCAGAGTTGCCGCAACCGCAAGCGTGTACATCTCTGAGCCACAGGTAAGTCCAATGGCGGCAGCTACCCAGAGACCGGCCGCGGTAGTGATACCGCGGACCGCATTCTTCTGGAAGATAATAACACCGGCACCTATGAAACCGATACCGGAAACTACCTGCGCAGCAACACGCGCTCTGTCATAAGTGGTATCTCCAAAAGCGAATTGAGAAACTACCATAAAAAGTGCCGAGCCGAGAGCCACAACAAAGTGGGTTCTCAATCCCGCCTCTTTTGCCCTCATTTCTCTTTCAAATCCAATAAGT
Organism: Bacteroidales bacterium; assembly: GCA_017618115.1. Taxonomy (GTDB): domain Bacteria; phylum Bacteroidota; class Bacteroidia; order Bacteroidales; family UBA932; genus Egerieousia. The sequence continues at coordinate 179,165 of JAFZUX010000007.1, forward strand.
CCGCCTAGAAGTCCAGCTATGAAGATTCTAAGTATAAAATTCCATTCAATTGTCATAATGCCGTTGTTTTTAATATTTTAGAAAAATCCAGGGGTGTAACCGAACCAATGCAGAACGGTCTGTCCCCAAAGTAAAATTACCAGCCAGCTGATAAACATCATGGTGATACCAAACTTAAATGTATCGCTCCAGCTGTATTGGTTTGTGGTATAGAGCAGTGCCGCAGGCTTGCTGTTGAAAGGCAGCACATATACGTGGCCTACAAGCATCGCGATAGGGAAGGCCAAACTCATAATCGGATAGTTGAAACTCTGCGCAACACCTATGGCGATAGGTACAAAGATAAGTGTCTGCATCGTTTTACTTTGGAATATGAGGGCGCTCAAAAGCATGGTGCTTGTAAGTATCATGTACAGAGCCCAGTACGGTGTGTTTGCAGTTATCCCGATAGATGCAAAGGCAGCATTTACCGCAGTGCCCGGAAGTCCCGTTGCATCCAGTCCCGCACCGAGCGTATAGGCGCCGGCGGAGAAGAGCAGCAGGTGCCAAGGGATATCTACGTCATTCCACTTGACAACGCCGATCTTTGGCATCAGAGCCACAACGGCTCCGATGAATGCCACTGCCGTCTGGTTAATTCCGTGCTGTTTGTCCGTTGCCCAAAGTATGAGCACACAGAGGAAAATTGCAATTGCTCTGAACTCCTCTCCCTTCATCTTGCCCATAGCGTCCAACTCCGTCTTCAACCTCTCCATACCTCCCGGAATCTGAGGCTTTTGCTCATCCTTCTTCATTGGGAAAATAACTTTTGTACCAATAAACCAACCAATGAAGATAAGGAGCACGCTCATAGGGAAGGCGCACTTGAACCAATCCTGATAACTGAATGAACCAATGCCGATTGCGCCGGCAATGAGTGAGCCTGCAAGCAGGGTTGCACCGGAACCGGTAAGGAAGGCGTTGGCTCCCAGGTTAATCTGGAATAGGTTCTGTAACATGAGGTTACGTCCAAAGTTGTTTCTCTTCTCTCCTCCGGTGGCGCCGTAAATGGCACAGATTACCATCATTATCGGGAGCAGTATGGCAGCCTTTGCGGTAGTAGCCGAGATAAAGGCGGAAAGCACCAGATTGATGATGATAAAACTGAATATGACTCCACCGGCATTCTTTCCGAACTTGAGTACGAACCACAGAGCAAAACGCTTGGCTACCTGAGTTTTAACCAGCATTGAGGCCAGAACGAAAGAGAGTATGTTCAGCCACATTACAGGGTGACCCAATTGAGCGTAAGCGGTTTTATCCGTGGTAATTCCGGTAAGCACAATACCAAGGATAACGATCAGTGAAGTTAGGTAGTTTGGAACAGCCTCCGTAATCCAGAGAATTATGGCTGCCACAAATATGGCCAGCATTGCATAGTTGGCCCTGATGAACTGAGCCAGACCGAGATCGTTAAAACGCTTGAGCGCACTTCCGGAGAGCGACTCCGTGTCCAGATGCTCCAGGAAAGGAATTTTTACAACATAATAAAGGAGGATGAACACCAAGATGGCGAGAGGCCCGCCGAAGCGCTGCATAGTCCGCTCAAAGCCGGATTTTTGCATCTTCGGCAGCTTCTCGATCTTGTAGTTGTTCATATCAAGAACATCCATTACTTCCAGTTCTTGTACGGGTTCTTCATTAACATGGAGTTGTAATACTTCACATCTCCGGTTACCTCCTCACCCAACCACTCAGGTTTGTCAAAAGCCTCATTCTCGCTTCCGAGCTCAACCTCGGCAACAACCAGTCCGTCATTGTCTCCGTAGAACTCGTCTACCTCGAATGTGTGCTCTCCGGCTTTAACCAGATAGCGGGTCTTGTCTATAACGCCGGGCTCGCAGATCTTCAGAAGATCCTGAACCTCAGCAACAGGAATCTCTTTCTCCCACTCAAAACGGCTTGCTCCGCTGTCGGAACCAATACCCTTTATTGTGATGAAACCCTTCTCTCCCTTTACGCGTACGCGAACGGTTCTCTCAGGAATAGAGCAGAGGTATCCCTGGGTGATACGGGTTGCTTTGAAAGCGGCATCCTTAAAGTTGCCCTTTACCAAAAATTTGCGTTCGATTTCCTGTGCCATAATTATTCGTTTGCTAGAGGTTTGTCACTCATTCCAATAACACGCTTGATAGCCTGCAGATAGTTGATATTCTCAACACCCTCAAGACCAACGTCTTTGATAGTCTTCTTAATATCCTCAATCTCTGTAGACTCGGAGTTGATGGTAACCACCTTTGCACCGTTGATAAGCACGTTACCAACCTCGCAAATAGTACCGTTTACCATATAACCGAAGCGCTGCTTGTGAACGCGCACTGCTGCAAGGTCCGGATTAGCCTTTACCATCGCGATGAACTCATCAAAAGTATAGGTATCCTTTGTAAGAGCCGGCATCTCTACCATGAAAGCAGGAAATACTTCTTTCTCAAGAACTTCCTTACTGATAGGGAATTCACCCTTCATCAAAGGATTCCACTGCTCCAATCCGTCTACGCTCTGGACAAATGTCTTGATGTCCATTTTGCCGTCACGAATCTTTGTATTGTTGATGTCGTTCTTCTTAGAGATGATATAAATCTCATCGCTCTCTCTCTCCCAAACCTTCTCTGGTACAGGGGCTGAGAGGCGTGCCATTCTCTTATGAGCCTCACAGAAACACTGACCGAAACTGCGGAACTCAAAACGAGGCTTGCTTATCTCACCAATTTTTAATTCTCCCATATTTCTGTGTTTTAGTAAGTTAATAATTATTGAAGACCGGTTACAGGGTCTGAAGTATCGTTAGTGTTCTTTGCACCAGGGGTAGCGGTAGTGTAGTACCACTTACCTGATCCGTCAGGAACGCGGCTGTAAGATGCAGGAGCAGTCTTAGCTACTGTTACAAGGTTGAAGTCATCCAAATCCTTCTTAACAGGATCTGTAAGCTGTACTCTTACGGCTTTCTTTGCAGAGAGACCTGAAGTGAATACGAGCTCAGGATCATAACCCTCGTGCTTTCCGCCGGCACCTACAACATCCTCGCTGTAGAGGAGAAGGTATGCACCTGCTGCAAGTTCACGGTTAGGACCTGTCCATACATCCTTGGTATCCTTGAAGATCTTTATACCCTTAATGTTGATAGCTTTGCTACCTGTGTTGATAATCTCAATAAACTTGTCGTTTCCGTTGATCTCATTGAGTTTCAAAGGAGTAAAGTCAATAGGAATTACACCTACTGTGTAAGATCCTTCAGAAGAAGTGGTTGTACCACCCTTGGTCTTTGCTACTACGTTGTAGGTAACAACGGTACCCATTGCCTGAGCAGGGATAACGCCTGAGTAAACGTTAGAAGCACCGGTCATCTTAACTGTCTGAGCAGCACCGCCGCCAACCTTGTAAACAAGATTAACCTCTTCAACTGTAACGAAAGCGGTAACTGTTGCAGTAACTGTTACATCATCAAGCTCGTTATAAGCTATGGTGTTGGAAATATTTGAAATTGCAGGGAATGGATATACATCGTCCTTAACACAAGATGTGAAGGCAAATACCATTGCCAAAGCAGCTATTATAAACTTTTTCATAATCCGTGACATTTTTAGAAGTTAATCTCAAGACGAACGCTGATCATATTGTAGTCTACACCTGCCTTGCCCTTCTTCTCAACAACCTGAGTGTAGTCCTTTGTAGGTTTGCCGTCTGCATCGTGACCAACGAAGAGTTTGCCCTTACCGTTAGCATATCTGTCATTGTTGTTATGCTGGTAGTTAATCATAAACTTAACGTTGTTGTAGATCCACCAGTTGAGTCCGATTGTGTAAGCCTCTGCAGAACCACCGTAAACGGTCTTGCTGTTGAGGTCACAATACTCGTAACGTCCTGCAATCTCAAGGTCTCCCCATTTGCGGCCGTATCTTACCTTGGTGTACTTGCCACCGTTAGCATCGTAACGCTGTGAACCACCGCAGAGAAGGTAGCTTGCCTGAATGTATCCACCGCCAAAGTTCTTTACTGCATTATCTGCAGCGGTTTTCTTAAAGTGAACGTTGTCACCAATCCAAGCCATCTCATAACGGAGTCCCTGCCAGTGACCTGCTAACTCAACAGTCCAGAGCCAGTTGTGGTCAAAACCAGGAAGGTTGTCTGTATCAAGATATTTCTTACGGTTGATGCTTGTGGAGTTACGTGCGCTTGCGCGGTACATTCCCCAAGCACTAGGCTCTACGCTTGTAAGAGCTCTGCGGTAAGATGCTGCAAAGCCGATGTGAAGGCTTGCGTCCTGAAGTTTGTAGAGAGGGCGGAAAACAACCTTGGTTGTGATGGAGTAACCAGCATCACGGCCGTAATCCTTGTTGTTGTCTGCAACGTTTGTCCACTCTTCACTTCCTGCAACCTCCTGAGAGAAAGCGCCTATTGATCCCCAGAACCACTTGTCTGCATATTTTGCATTGATACCGAGGTGACGGGAAGGAGCCAATGCTGAAGTAACCATAGGTCTCTCCATGAACATCAGGTAACGAGAAGAGGTGTTACGCTGCATAGAGAAGTTCTCCTTAAAGTTACCGGCCTGGAGTTCCAGATTCTTAACACCGGTGTAACGAACAATAGCGTCCTTAAGTTCAACAAGACCGTTTGCGAGGTCCATATCGAACTCTCCGTACCACTTATTGGTTACCTGTGCCTTAACGGCGAAACGAGCACGGCGGATGCTTACTCCGTTGCCGATCTGATCGTAATCTTTGCTGTTCTTTCCAAAGAATACGGCTCCGTCAACTTGTGCACGTCCGTCAAACCAGAATTTGTAGCCACTCTTCTGTGACTCAAACACTGTAATACCGTCCTGAGCCTCAACATCCAGAACATCTGAATTAACTGCGACTCCGTACTGGTTGCGTTTTACGTTTTCCTGGGCAAATACCGCTCCGAAAGTGAGCAGTAAAGTAATTGCCAGCAATAATGTTTTTCGCATAGTAATTAATTGTTTGGTTAAGTGTATTAAATTGATTTAATGAATGTTATAAGGTTATCGCTGCGTCTTAAGCCCAATTTGGATCTAAGTCTGTAGCGGTTAATTTCTACGCTCTTTGGTGTAATGCTCATAAGTGAGGCAATGTACTTGCTTGAAAATCCTTGTCTTAGAAGGGTTGCAAGTTTTCTCTCATTCTCAGTAAGATGAGGGAAGGCCTCCATCAGTCTCATATTAAAGTCTTTGTGGAGTTCCTCGCTGCGGGAGTAGAAGTCGTTCATCTCTCTGGTGAAGTACATTCTATCGTGAAGAGACTTAAGCAACTCCTCCGTGCGGGCGTCCTTCTCCGCGCCGTCCTTTGTTGAGCGCACAATCTTCAATTGGTCAAAGACGCTCTCCATATAGTTTTTCTGCTCGCTTATTCCCATTGCAAAGTCTACCAACTCTTTACGCTTGTTTTCCAGCTTGTTGAGAAGATCTTTCTCCGTCATTTCCGCTCTTACCTCCAGTGCGGAGAGAGATTTCTGTGTTGAATAGGAACGCTGCTGCTGAGAACGCAATATCTGTTTGTTGAGATTGTTCTTGTTCTGACGGCGTACAAAGAACATCACTCCGCCAACTGTGAGGAATATTCCCAAAACTATTACGGTTCCAAGTATCTCTCTGTCTAAAATCTTTCCGAGGCAGAAAGAGAAAAGCAGTGCCAAAATAGGTGAGAGATAGGTAGTTACGATGCCCTTTATTATCTCCGGTCCCTCGGTAAGAGTTCTCTTGCTGAAGATGCTTATGCCTGCAAGTGAGGCAATGAAGAGCGTTCCTGCAGGAAGCGGAGTTGCTCTCAATCCTACATACTGCGGAAGCGGAGAGGTGAATAGTGCAAAGCAAACCAAGAGTCCCATCATCAGTGAGAGTATGGACTGAGGGTTAGTATCCAACTCATAATCTGCAATATCCCACTTGTCTCTGTTAATACTGCGTGCTACAAACGGCATCAGAACTATAACCGCACCAGCTGCAATATATGGAGCAAGAGTTTCATATTCAGACGGCAAATAGGTGAATATCATAGAGTTGTTGAGAGCTGCCGCAGGAATGAGCAGCAGCGCAACTATGGTTGCCAGTGAGAGCATTCTAGCCTCCGTCTTTGCAAAGTGTTTATTTCCTCCTCTCTGCATAAGGGCAAAGAGAAGGTAGAAAGTGGCGGAGATAAAGGCACAGAATAAAGGAGCCGCAATCCATGAGAGGATATACGGCATAGACTCCTTAAATGTTATGGTATCTCCGTTTGCCAGTCCCAATCCGGCAATTGCTGCTATAAAGGCAAACGGAACCGCAACAAAACGGCTCAGTTTCCACATAATTGCTGCGGTAAGGGCGGTGGCCATTCCCACGGGGAGTATGTTGGCTACAGATTTTGGAGAGAGAAGTCCCTCCGTCATCTGAGCAAAATATTCAGGATAGAAGCAAGGAAGTATAATTCCTGCAATTAACAAAAGAGGGGCTGCTACTCTTATAAAAATCCTCTCTCCGGCTCCGGAAGCCAGTACGCTGCCACCTATATATGGATAGTCCATCAGCATCAGGGCTGAGGCGGCAAGTAGCAAAGAGATGATAATATATAAGAGAGTAATATCCATTAAAGAGCTCTTTTTATGGTCATTACAGAGAGTTGCTCAGCCACCTTTACAGCCGCTTTGGCCAGATCTTCAATGTGGAGGGCAAAATAACGCAGGTGGAACTTCTCACTGAGTTTGAGGTTATCCATATTGTGAAATACCGTACGCTTGATTGACTGGCTCACTCTAACGGCCTCTTTCTCATAGAAATAGACCTGTGCGGTAGTTTCGGATACGCTCTTTGGGGAGGTGAAGTAAGCCTTGGTTGCAGGGATTGTATTCTCTGCCGCCATTGCTGCCAACTCGCTGAGTTTCACAAATTCACGCTTAAGTTCATTAGGAATTCTAGGAGACTCTATCTCAAACTGAATAAGGTCTGTGCTGATAATCACAAAAATATGATCCAACCGCTCCAACAGACGCATGATGTCTCCTCTTGAACGAATAAGGTAGCCCCTGGAATAGAGCATGTTCTCTATCTCTCTGGTCTTGGAGGAGGCGTCGCTCTCCAAGGTTACCATCTTTCCCAAATTCTCCGTAAAACTATCCTCATCATCGTAAAGATAGTTCTTTACACCCTCTTTGAAGACTATTAAAGCGGCGTCTACGGTCTCCAGCAGGCAGCTTACAGACTTTTCAAGCCTATCTGATTTCCTGGAAAAAATTTCATTTAACCCCATAGCGTAACTCTACATTGTTATTTGAATACAAATATACATTAATAGAGTCATATTTAAACCATATGTAGAGTTTAAATATATAAATCTACGCCGCCTAATGCGTATTTATAGAGATTTTGTAGGGTGCTTGTAGAGTTTTTTGAGAGGTTTTTGAGGGCTATTTGAGGTGTTTTAAAAGTCTATTTGAGAAGTTTGTGGTACCAAGGTCCGTCATGTGGTTGCCGTCTACGGTATCTTCATTACCAATACCCCTCTTTTTTGAGACGTCTATAAAGTGCAGATTCTTAAGCGGTCCCGTCTTTACACGCTCTCCGGTAACGGGATCTGTATATTCTGCACCCTTGGTTTTCAGGCGTTTATAAATATCTCTGATTAGTTTGTTCTCTTTCACCATATCATCATTGTTACCCGGGAGGATAAACTGCTGAGGATATTCAAAGTTGTTTACAAGGTATACCGGAACGTTAGGATTGGCTGCTGCAATGGTACCTATAAAGTAGTCTGATGAGTCTCTGGTGGTGTTGTAGGTACAGTTTGGAAGGCAATCCAGCACGTATGCGCTTACTGGAATTGTCTTAATCCAGTCTGCCATATTGCCGTCCATTCTGCCGTTGCCTGAGAAGCCCAGGTTTATGGTCTCCTTACCCAGTTTTCTCTCTATAATTGCAGGGTATGCCATACCGGGACGAGAGACGCAACCTCCTTGTGTTATGGAAGTTCCGTAGAAAAGAATAGGAAGTCCGTTGTTTCCCGGGAGCAGTTCTCCCTGCGGAGGGAATATGGTTGCAGAGGAATCTATACCAATCTCCATCTTGTCAACTCCGTCATACAGAGGGAGATAGATCATATACTCCTTCTTTCCTCCATACATCTTTTTCACAAATATATTTGCCGAGTTCTTGCCGTTAGGGAAGGCGGTTCCGGCAAACTTCCACTCCTTTTTCTTAGGGTTGTTGAGTACGTAAAGATCCATTCCTTTTATGCCGGTATAGGCCATGTGGCTCATTCCAAAGTTGTATGTAAGTGTCCAGCGGGCACCAATACAGGTTGCATCCGTAGAGAATCTGATAGCTATTCCCGCTCCGTCACAGCCCAACTGCCATAGCTCTTTTCTTACAACATCCTTCAACCTGTTAGGAATTCTGTAGTAGTAACAACTGTCTGCCGTTGGCTTTTCTCCCTGGCCAATCATAACAGCATCTCCGCTCTCTATAAGCTGCTGAACGTTGTAAAACTTAAGCTCGGAAACCTTTTGTCCCCAGATAGTTACACTGAATAAAACCGCTGCAGTAAGCAGCACTCCCTTAAAGAATGAATCTCTTTTCATATTGTTTATATTTTCTTATTAGCGGCCGTCAGCCATTCTATCTCTATCCCCCGTCTTTCCATTCCGCGGAGCCAGGTCATCTGCCTCTTTGCAAACTGATGGATGGCTATTGCCAGATGCTCCTTCATATAGTCAAAATCTATCTCCCCGGTCAGATACTGAGTGATGAACTTGTACTCCAGTCCGTAGTAGATTAAATCCTCCGCCTTAATTCCTCTATCCAGGAGGGCTTTTACCTCCTCCACCATACCTTCACGGAGCCTGCTCTCAAGCCTTGCATCTATCCTTTTATTGCGGATTTCTCTATCCGGATTCAAAGCCAGGTATTTTATCCTCTTTGGAGCAATCTTCTCATATTCTGCATCTTCCATTGTCCGCCCCCCATTGTCCGCCCCCTGGGAGAGCTCAATCTCTATGGCTCGGATAACTCTCTTTTTGGTATCAAAGTCCGTATTGTTGTGGGGCTCGCCTCCATGCTCTCTTTTTAGCGAAGTAAGCATCTCAATCAACTCCTCCATGTTCTTTTGCTCCAACTCTTGTCTCAGCACGGGATCCGGAGCAACCTCTTTAAGAGCGTAATCTTTACATACCGCCTCAATATAAAGTCCGCTGCCCCCGCAGAGAATTGGGAAAACCTCTCTCTCTTTCAAATCTTTATAAACTCTTTGGAAATCTTTTTTGTAACGGAAGAGGTCATACTTCTCTCCCGCCTCCGCTATATCTATCAGATGGTAAGGCACTTCTGCATACTCTTTAAGATCCTTTCCGGTACCTATATTCATATCCCGATAAACCTGACGGGAGTCTGCAGAGATAATCTCGCAACCCTTGAATGGGAGCAAACCCTCTTTGCAACAGCGGTTTACCTCTCTTGCCACGGAGACAGCAAAGGCGGTCTTTCCAGATGCGGTAGGCCCCATAATTACAAGCATATCACCTCTGCACCAATCTATGTTAAAGAGAGTTTTCATTCCCAAACGAATCTAAGAACAAACTTAATGAAATAATCCATATTTTTGCAGGCGTATGAAAAAGAGTAGCGCCAAAATAGATATCCGTAACCGCCGTGCAGGGTTTGATTATGAATTCCTGGAGAACTACACGGCAGGAGTGGTGCTTGCCGGAACGGAGATAAAGTCTATCCGTGCGGGTAAGGCCTCTCTGGCAGATACCTATTGCTATTTCAGCCGCGGAGAACTCTACGTTAGAAATATGCACGTGGCGGAGTACTTCTGGGCCTCCTTCAACCGCAAAGATCCCAAGAGAGACCGTAAACTCCTTCTCAACCGCAAGGAACTCAATAAATTGGAGCGTGCGGTAAAGGAAAAGGGACTCACCATAGTTCCAACCCGTCTTTTCATATCCGATAACGGATACGCAAAACTCAACATAGCCCTTGCAAAGGGTAAGAAAGAGTATGACAAGCGTGAATCTATAAAGGATAAGGACCGCCGCCGTGCAGAGCAGCGCGGCGACGATTACTAGAGCAAATCCTTAATATCCGCCAGTTTGTTGATGATTACATAGACCGTCAATCCCGCAATGGAGTTGATGCCGGTCTTGTGTGAGATATTTTTGCGGTGGGTGATAACGGTGTGGATGGAGATATTCAAGCGGTCTGCTATCTCCTTGTTGGTAAGCCCTTTGGCAACCTCAACAAGAACCTCCTTTTCTCTGAGGGAAAGAGCCTCATTCTCCGTTGTCCGCTCTAGTTGATTCATCTCACTCTATTATTCTGTTTCTCCAATCTTATCATAATAGGAACAAGAATCTTGCTCTCAATTATGGTGTGTTTTGTAAGATCACTCTCAATGGAGATGATATCTTTAAGTATGTCAAATCTCAAAGACTGTGAATACTCTTCCGGCAGATATTTTAGGATAATGTTTCTCAGGTCTGCAAGTTTATCCTCTATACCTGAGTGGTTCTCAGTAAATTGCATAACCTTAAATGCAGTGTTGCCGTCACTCTTTCCTTTAATCAGAGAGAGGAGATACGGGAATACCGTCTCCTCTTCAAAATTAAAGTGGTGCATAAGTTCCGCCTGATAATCATCATAGAACTTATTCAGAATCTTCTGATTGTTAGGATCTTTTCCCTCCAACAGTTTGTGTATCTTAAGATGCAGGCTCTTAAAGATTTTCTTGGAGTAGTACTTGTGAGAAACCTTCAGGTAGTTTACAAGGTGCTCAAGATCTTTGGCGGTAAGCAAATCTACCTGAGGCTCAAACTCGCTGGAAGAGAAAATGTTGCAAATGTTGGTAAAGAGGTGTGCGGAGAGTTTGTATCTATGGCAAATCTGCTCCACCGTGGCCTCGTGAAAGCCCAGTTTTACGTTCATTCTCTCCAAAACGGAGACAAGCAGCGGGTTGGACGCAATGACGTCCGCAAGTTTTGATTTCTCTGTAATCATCTTATTCACAGTTGCAAACAAGGTTGCGGTCTCCGTAACCGTCATCAACGCGGGAGACTGCAGGCCAGAACTTGTTCTCTCTTATCCACTTAAGAGGATAAGCGGCAAGTTCTCTTGAGTATGGATGGCTCCAATTGTCTGAGCAGCACTCCTCTGCAGGGTGCGGTGCACAGCTTACAGGATTGTCCTTTGCATCAAATTCTCCGCTTGCAATCTTCTGGCACTCTGCCTTGATTGTCTTCATTGCCTCAATGAAGCGGTCCATCTCCTCCTTTGGTTCACTCTCCGTAGGCTCAACCATAAGTGTCTCGTGTACAGGGAATGAGAGGGTTGGTGCGTGGAATCCGAAGTCCATCAATCTCTTTGCAATATCTGTAGAACCCACTCCGAATTTCTCTTTGAAATCTCTGCAATCCAACAGACACTCGTGAGCAACTCTTCCGGTTACACCTGAGTAAACGGTTGGATACTCGTTCTTTAGAGACTCTGCAATATAGTTGGCGTTGAGTATTGCAACCTGGCTGGACTCCTTAAGACCTTGTGCTCCCAGCAGCTTTATGTAAGCGTGAGTGATAGGGAGAAGGAGCGGATTTCCAAAGGCTGCAGCAGAAACTGCATCTGTTGTTCCCATACCGTTCTCTTCCGGATGTCCAGGAAGGTAAGGAGCCAGTTCTGCGGTTGAGCAGATAGGGCCAACTCCCGGACCGCCGCCGCCGTGAGGCATTGCAAATGATTTGTGGAGATTGAGGTGGCAGATGTCCGCACCTATTGTTCCCGGATTTGTAAGACCAATCTGTGCATTCATATTTGCACCGTCCATATAAACCTTTCCGCCAAATTTGTGAATTGCATCTATAATCTCCTTAATCTTAACCTCAAAAACTCCGTGAGTAGAAGGGTATGTAATCATCAGACCTGCAAGGCGTTCTCCCGCTTGCTCAGCCTTCTGAACCAACTCATCAACATTGATGTTTCCCTTCTCGTCACAACCAACCAGAACAATTTCAAAGCCCGCCATTGCAGCAGATGCAGGGTTTGTTCCGTGAGCGGATGTAGGGATAATCATCACCTTTCTATCTGTCTGACCCTTAGCTTCAAAGAAGCGGCGGATGGTTGTAAGTCCAGCGTACTCTCCTGCAGCACCGGAATTTGGCTGAAGTGAGCAGGCTGCAAATCCGGTAATGGTCTCCAGATCCTGCATGAGTTCGTGAATCAGTTGCATGTATCCATCTACCTGATTCTTAGGTGCCAGAGGGTGAACGTTGGTAAGTTCGCTCCAACTCAGCGGCATCATCTCAACTGCTGCGTTAAGTTTCATGGTGCAGCTTCCCAGCGGAATCATTGAGTGAGCCAGAGAGATGTCCTTTCTCTCCAACATCTTGATAAAGCGCATCATAGCGCTCTCACTGTGGTAAGAATTGAAGACCTTCTGAGTAAGGATAGGAGTCTCTCTCTTCATAAAGGTTCTCTCCACAGGGCACTGATTGCCGCCGCAGCCGCAACCGCACTGGCAACTGACCTCTACTCCAAAAATACCCAGAATCTTATGAGCCTCTTCCTTGCAGCTGAGTTCGTCAAAACTCATTCTTATCTTACCGCACTTTGTATAGTAGAAGTTAAAACCGGCCTCAAGCGCTTTTGCTCTAATGGTATCAACATCAAGCTTTTGCATAACACCGGTAAGATCTCTTCTACCCTTAATCTCTATGGTGTCAAAGAACTCTTCATTTGAGAGAACATATCCAACCTCTTTGAGTTTTCCCGCAACTTTGTGAGCAAACTTTTCACCATTCTCCGCGATGGATTTCAGCCCCTCCGGTCCGTGGTAAACTGCATACATTCCGCTCATTGTGGCCATAAGTGCAGTAGCGGTGCAGACGTTGGAAGTTGCCTTCTCTCTCTTGATGTGCTGCTCGCGAGTCTGAAGAGCCAACCTTACCGCCTTGTTTCCCAAGCGGTCTACGGTCACACCTATGATACGGCCAGGCACGCTCCTCTTGTACTCCTCTCTGGTTGCAAGGTAGCCCGCCGTAGGTCCGCCATAACCCATCGGGAGGCCGAGTCTCTGAGTGCTTCCAACGGCAATGTCCGCTCCCCAGGCGGCAGGTTCTTTCAAAACGGCAAGAGCGAGAATGTCACAGTAAGCGGTTACCATGCAGCCCGCCTCGTGCATCTTTGCACAGAATGCGGAGTAGTCTCTGACCTCTCCGTTAGCTGCAGGGTACTGAACCATTGCGCCAAAGCACATAGGGTCTCCCTCAAACTTATCCCACTCTCCCATAACTATCTTAATGCCAAGACCTTCTGCGCGAGTCTTAAGAACGCTCTTAACTTGTGAGAAGAGCTGGTCATCTACAAAGAGTACGTTTTTGCCCGCCTTTACCGCATCTCTGCTACGGAGGTTGAACATAACTCTCATTGCCTCTGCTGCAGCCTGAGCGTCATCCAACATTGAACAGTTGGAGAGGGCGAATCCGGTGAGTGAGCTGATGACTGTCTGGAAGATAAGAAGAGCCTCCAATCTGCCCTGAGAAATCTCTGCCTGATACGGAGTGTATGAGGTGTACCAGCAAGGGTTCTCAAAGATATTTCGGATGATTACCGGAAGAACGCCGGTTCCGTAGTATCCGCATCCTATCATTGAACGGAAATTTTTGTTTTTGGAGACCATCTCCTTAAGGTGAGCCAGGTACTCGTTCTCTCCCATCGGAGCATCCATCTTAAGATCTTCCTTTAAAAGGATGTTCTCAGGAACGGTCTGTTTTACAAGCTCTTCCATTGAGTTAACACCAAGCACCTCAAGCATTGCCTTAATATCCTGCTCTCTTGGTCCGATGTGTCTTTGCGCAAAAGTATATGACATAATTGTATCTAATTTTAATTATTCTTTCATTCACAATCTACAAATATAGGATTTAATGGGGAATTCTCTAAATAGGCATAAATATGTTTTTTTGTATCTTTGCCCGCAAGACCAAAACCTATTTTCTATGAGTTTACTCACTAAAAAGATTACCGAACTCCAAGAGAGAACGGAACACGCTCAACAGGGCGGTGGAGACAAGGCCATAGCAAAACAGATTGCAATGGGAAAACTCCCGGCAAGAGAGCGTATCCGTAAACTTCTGGATGAGGGGACATTCTACGAGTATGACCTCTTTATCCAGCATGACGCCCGCGAGTTCGGAATGGAGAAAAAAGACCTTGCCGGAGACGGTGTAGTTATTGGAACCGGTAAGATAAACGGCAATCCTGTGGCCGTATATGCACAGGACTTTACCGTAGCGGGAGGCTCTCTGGGAAGCATGCACGCCCGTAAGATTACCAAGATTATGGATTATGCTCTCCGTATGCGTATTCCTTTGATTGGTATCAACGACTCCGGAGGAGCCAGAATTCAGGAGGGTGTGAACTCTCTTGCAGGTTACGGTGAAATCTTCTTCCGCAACACTCTTAACAGCGGTGTAATTCCGCAGATTTCAGTCATTTTGGGTCCTTGTGCCGGCGGCGCCGTTTACTCTCCGGCTCTTACAGACTACGTTTTTGTGGTAGACAAGATCTCCAAAATGTTCATCACCGGTCCGGAGGTTATCAAATCAGTTCTGGGTGAGGAGATAGATATGGAGTCTCTCGGAGGAGCAAGAGTTCACTGCGAGACAACAGGTAACGCCCACTTCTTTGCGGAGAGCGAGGACGAGTGCTTCAAACAGATAAAGACGCTTCTCTCCTATCTGCCTGCAAACAACAAGGTTAAGCCTACTCTGAAAAAGAGCGAGGAGCCTTTGAAGAAGTACAATATTGTAAAGATAGTTCCTGCAGATCCTACAGAGCCATACGACGTAAGAAACGTTATCAGAGCAATTGTAGATAAGTCTGAATTCTTTGAAGTTCAGGAGCTTTGGGCAAAGAACATTGTGATTGGCTACGGCAGAATCGGCGGACGCACCGTAGGATTCATTGCTAACCAGCCTCTCTACCTTGCCGGAGTTTTGGATTGCGACTCTTCTGACAAGGCCGCACGCTTTATCCGCTTCTGCGATGCCTTTGATATCCCGATAGTTACACTTGAGGATATGCCGGGTTACCTCCCTGGCGTAGATCAGGAGCATGCCGGAGTTATCCGTCACGGAGCAAAACTTCTCTACGCTTATTCAGAGGCAACCGTTCCAAAGGTTACTGTTATTTTGAGAAAGGCTTACGGAGGAGGATACATTGCAATGAACTCCCGTCACCTGAGAGCAGATTTTGTATTTGCCTGGCCTACTGCAGAGATTGCAGTTATGGGTCCTCAGGGAGCAGCTAACATTATCTTCCGCAAGGAGATTATGGAGGCGGAGAATCCGGAGGCAATGCGTAAGAAGAAAGTTGAGGAGTACAAGAAGAAGTTTGCAAATCCTTATGTAGCAGCATCTAAGGGCTATATAGATTCTGTGATCAATCCTGCGGATACCCGTCAGTTCATACTCCAGTCTTTGGATATTTCACAACAGAAGAACGCCGGCGTTCCTAAGAAGAAACACGGCATTCCACCGTTTTAATGGAGGGAGAAAGATATGTCTGAAAATGAGAAACTTCAAACTATTGGTGAGGCTCAGGATGCCGTTGTGCTCCCGGGCCTGTCATCTCAGAAGAGGATGCGTTTTTCCGAGGGAGGGTTGGAATACAAGACTTTCCTTACAAAGAAGTTTGTAGAGCGCAAGAGTTGGCAAGCCCCTGATCCTTACAAGGTTCTCTCACACATCCCCGGTTCCGTCATCGAGATATTCGTAAAGGATGGAGAGAAGGTGAAGAAGGGAGAGAAGCTTATGATTTACGAGGCGATGAAGATGATGAATGTTGTTCACGCTCCAATGGACGGCGTTATCAAAGAGGTGAATGCAAAAGTGGGAGAGCACCTTCCAAAAGGTGCTCTGTTGTTTACATTTAGAAAAGGCAAAAAGTAGGTGAATTCTGTCCTTAAGGGAGCTGAGGCTGAGGCGATTGCTTGCAGTTGGTTGAGGGAGAGAGGTTTTAAGATTGTAGAACGGAACTTCCGCCACAATCATCTGGAGGTTGATATTATCGCCATAGGCCCGATGCCCAAAAGGGTAGAAGAGCAGGTGATATTTCTTTCAACCCCGGTTCTTCATATTATTGAGGTTAGAAGCAGATCCTCTCAAATCGTTGACCCGGCGCTTACCGTGGATGAGGAGAAGCAGAAACATCTCATTGACGCCGCCTCCTATTATGCAATCTCTCACAGATTGGATTTGGAACTCTTTTTTGACATAATCTCCGTGGAGTTTCTTCAAAGCGGTGAGCGTCTCAGATTTATCCCTGATGCCTTCAGAGCGGAGTGGTAAAAGTTATTGCGGATTACTCTTTATTTAGTATCTTGTGTAACTTTTCAGAACAATTATGGGAACAAATAGATATTGTATAATAATGGCAGGAGGGGTAGGAAGTCGTTTTTGGCCGGTCTCCCGCAACGCTCGTCCAAAGCAGTTTTTGGATATCCTGGGAACCGGACGCTCCTTCCTCCAGGCAACAGTAGACAGATTCAAAAAGATTGTTCCTCCGGAGAATATTCTGATTGTATCCGCACAACAATATAAAGAACTTATTTCTGAGCAGGTTCCGGAGATTCCTCAGGAAAACGTTCTTTTGGAGAGCAGAAAGAGAAATACGGCACCATGCATTGCCTATGCAACCTATAAACTCTACAAGAAAGATCCGGATGCGGCAGTTGTGGTTACCCCTGCAGATCACCTTATTCTCAATGAAGAACTCTTTTTGGAGACCGTAGATACGGTTCTTACAAATGCCTCCCAATCAGACAATCTTTTCACTTTGGGAATTAAGCCTACCCGTCCGGAGACACAGTACGGTTATATTCAGGCAAATAAGGCCAGAGCTAAAGTTGTAAACGGCCACGCCTCCTATCAGGTGAAGACCTTTACTGAGAAACCGGATGCAGAGATGGCAAAAGTTCTCTATGAAAGTGGCGAATTCCTTTGGAACTCAGGTATTTTCATTTGGAGCCTAAAGAGCATAAAGAGGGAACTTGAAACTCATCTGCCTGATTTGGCAACCTCATTCTCAGAGATTAACGACTTCTTCTACACCCCTAAGGAACAGGAGAAGGTGGATGAAATCTACAGCCAATGTGACGCCATCTCAATAGATTACGGTCTTATGGAGAAGACCTCTGTCTGCTGGGTTTTTGAGGCTTCGTTCGGTTGGAGTGATTTGGGAACCTGGGAGAGTCTCTATGTTCAGAACAACAAAGATGAAAAGGGCAATATGGTAGTTGCCCCGTCATCTATGCTCACGGAGGTAAAAAACAGTATAATAGTAACTGACGAAAAAGATAAATTGGTGGTTGTTAAGGGAATGGAGAACTATATGATTATCAGTACAAAAGATGTTCTTCTGGTATGCCCTAGAGATGAGAAGGAGTTTAAGGCGCTTACCGCAGAACTGGCCATTAACAACCTCTCCAAATATATGTAATTATGGAACCTATAAAAGTTAACGTTCAAAGTGAAATAGGAAGATTGCGCGGCGTGATTCTTCACACCCCGGGAGATGAGGTTGAGAATATGACTCCGAGGATTGCTCAGAGAGCACTCTACAGTGATATCTTAAATCTCTCCATTGCACAGCGGGAATATGCTCAGCTTGCGGGAGTTCTGAACAAATGGACTACCACTTATCAGATTTCGGATCTGCTCTCCGTTGTCTTGGATGACCCGGGAGACAGAGGATTGCTTCTGAGCCGTATCTGCTCAATTGAAAACGTACCGGAGTATTTTGATATGCTTATGTCCACTCCTACCAAGAAGCTGGTAAAACTTCTTATTGAGGGACTTCCGGCAAAGATTGAGACTCTTTCCGCCTTCCTTGCAGATGAGTATTACGCTCTGAGTCCTCTCTATAATTTCTACTTTACAAGAGACGCCTCCGCATCCATAGGAGAAGACGTGCTCATTTGTAAAATGGCCAACAAGGTGAGAGTCAGAGAGTCTCTGATTATGGAGGCAATTTTCTCCAACCCTCGTCTTTTTGAGTGCACCATTATTGATGCAAACGAGTTCTCCAAAGAGAGAGCGGGAGAGGGTGGTATTGCAGGCAGTGCAGTTAAGAACGGAGTAAGCGTAGAGGGTGGTGACATCATTGTTATAGATGACAATATCCTCCTGGTAGGTAACGGATTACGTACAACCTCCAAGGGAATAGATATGCTCATTCAGCGTTTCTGCAAAGACAAATCAGACGGACAGAAGAACATAATTGTTCAGCAACTGCCGGACGATGTTGAGTCCTTCATCCACATGGATATGGTCTTTACTATGTTGGACAAGGATGCCTGCTTAATTTATGAGCCTCTGATTCTTGGTGAAAATCAGTACCGTACCGTCCTCATTACAATAGAGAACGGAAGAGTTAAAAAGATCAGAGACGAGCAGAACGTGATTTCTACTCTCCGTAAACTTGGCAAGGATCTGCGTCCCGTTTATTGCGGCGGAAGCGAGGATGAGTGGAATGCAGATCGCGAGCAGTGGCACAGCGGTGCAAACAGTTTTGCAATTGCTCCGGGCAAGATTCTCTCATACGCCCGCAACGTTCATACCCTCAACGCTTTGGATGCTGCCGGATTTAACGTTGTAACTGCAGATGATGTAATTGCAGATAAGGTGGATCTTGAGAAGGAAAAACGCTGTGTTATCACCATTGAGGGAAGCGAACTTCCAAGAGGCGGCGGCGGAGCGCGCTGTATGACAATGCCGGTTGTAAGAGACAAGGTTTAATTTAGATTGAGTATATTTGCCCGTTAAATTTCAGTATGATGGAGAAAAAGGATATAGAACAGCTATTTGACAGAATAGACAAGTTCACTGCAGAAAAGCTTCAGGATGTTGAGGATCTGAGAGTAAAACTTTTGGGGAAGAAGGGCGAGATTACCCGTCTCTTTGATGAGTTCCGTACCATTCAGCCGGAACTTAAGAGAGAGTTCGGAAAGCACCTTAACGAACTTAAGACAAAGGCTGCCGAGAAGATAGAGTCTCTGAGAGAGTCTTTTGCGGATATCGTTGAGAAAGATACTCTTACAGACTTCACCAAGCCGGGCGATATGTTTGAACTGGGTACGCGCCATCCTATCTCCATCGTGAGAGCTGAGATACTTGATATCTTCTCAAGGTTTGGTTTTGCAGTGGCAGAGGGGCCGGAGATTGAGGATGACTGGCACGTTTTCTCCGCACTGAACTTCCCGCCTGAGCACCCTGCAAGAGATATGCAGGATACCTTCTTCATCAACCCGGAGGGAGATGATCCTATCCTGTTGAGAACTCACACTTCCAGCGTTCAGGTTAGGACAATGGAGCGTCAGAAGCCTCCTATCCGCGTTGTCTGCCCGGGAAGAGTTTTCCGTAACGAGGCAATCAGTGCAAGAGCACACTGCATATTCCACCAGGTTGAAGGTCTTTACATAGACAAGAACGTCTCTTTTGCAGACCTCAAACAGGCCATTCTGCTCTTTGTTCAGGAGATGTTCGGTCCTCAGACTCAGATTCGTATGAGGCCTTCATACTTCCCGTTCACAGAGCCTAGTACAGAGGTTGACATCAGCTGTAACATCTGCGGCGGAAAGGGTTGCAACATCTGCAAGGGTACTGGCTGGCTGGAGATTATGGGAGCCGGTATGGTAGACCCTAACGTTTTGGAAGCAAGCGGAATAGATAGCAAAGAGTACACCGGTTTTGCATTCGGTATGGGTATAGAACGTATTGCAATGCTTAAGTGGATGGTAAACGATTTGCGTCACTACTTTGAGAATGACGTTCGCTTCTTGCGTGAGTTCCAGAGTGTTAAGTAAGCCTACTTAACAAAGACAACGTTACTTGCATTAGATCTCATCTTACCTCGTACGGCAACTACGAGGTAATTTTTTCCCTTGGAGGTCTTCTTGAACTTGCACTGTTTTGTAAGTGCAACCATATTGGCTTTCCACACATCTCCCAGCATCCTCTGTGTATCTTTCTTTAGTTCAAGCTCATAGACGGCATACTGCTGTGCTCCCGGTACATCATCCCAACGCAACGTTCCGGAGTGTTCTTTAACTACCGGTGGGTTTGGTGCCGGATATGTGCAGGTTCCCAGTGTCGGTGTAAGACTTCTGTATGGATAAATCTCCGTCATCAGATAGGTCATAAACTCAGGTTTGAAGAGGGAATGAGTTGTGAACCAGATGTTTCCAAAAACAAAGCCCGCTTCTCTGCACTCCTTTACCTGAAGGCCGAACTCCTCCATACTCTCAAATCCCTTCTCCTTAAATCTGTATGCTGCGAGTCCCGGAAGAGTAGGTACCTCTTTCATTATAGGTTCCCAACTGTCCAGAACCAACTTAAAATCAGCAATCTGGTGGCCGTGCTGCCAGTAGATCTGAGGTGCAAGGTAATCTATTGAACCCTCTTCAATCCAGTGCTGTGGATCTGCATAGAGTCTCTGCGTATTTACCAGTCTTCCTCCCGGAGAGACACCGAACACTGCGTTAGGTTTTGCATCGTGAACGGCACGGTGCATTGCAGCAACCAGAGCATTCACGTTGCTCTCTCTCCACTCTCCTAAAGTACGACCGTTTCCGTACTTTGCAAAGTATTCCTCATCATTCCACACCTTGTTGTCCGAGAGTTTTTTTATCTCCTTCTTTATTGCATCTATCCTCTGTTTATCTCTCGGTTTTCCGTCCTGGCGGTTCATCTCCATATTAAGCTGCTCCTTGAGTTCCGGAATCTTCTCCGTCTTTACTCTCAATCCATCGGGATAAAAGAAATCATCTATATGCGCTCCGTCCAAATCATAGTTTGTCATCACCTCATTTATAAGGTCATAGAGGTATTGTACAACTTCCGGATTTCCCGGGTTCCAGTACATCACTTTACCGTAAGTAATCACTCTCTCCGGTTTGCGGTAGCAGAGATGATCCTTAACTCTGTTATAATCCACGCCTCCAATTCTCATCGGGTTAAACCATCCGTGTATCTCCATTCCCAGGGAGTGGGCGGTCTTAATTGCCAACTCCAGAGGGTCATAGCCCGGGTCCTCTCCCTGCACTCCGGTAAGGTTGTGATCCCACGGCAGTATGGATGAACGGTAATAAGTCTCTGAGTTGCAGCAAAGTTGCATAATCACTACGTTGCAACCGGTATTGTGTATCTGCGTAATAACATCTACTAGTGCCTGTTTCTGAGAGTCTCTCTGCATCTCAATCCTCCGCTTCTGCTGTTTTTCACTCTCCCCCGGCTTCCTCTTCATCTCAATCTTTATCTTCCTTGGCCAGTCACTTCCCCTTACTGTTGTAAGCCACGCTCCACGGAACTCGTGGTTAAGTTCTATCTTGTCCGTCACCGGATTATAGACCCTTCCCTGCGAATACACCCTTTCTCCGTTCAGAAAGAGCAATCCAACCAATAGAAGTCCAACAATTAAAGAAGCAGGTGAGAATAGATGTTTTTTCATAGCAGGTGATTTAATTGTCCAAAAGTAGCAAAACAACAGCAACAACACTAATGAAAGCCCCATAAACTGCCCCTCAAAAAATTATTTTGCTCAATACAAAAGGATTATTATCTTTGCAGTCCCAATTGCGGAAATAGCTCAGTTGGTAGAGCACAACCTTGCCAAGGTTGGGGTCGCGGGTCCGAGTCCCGTTTTCCGCTCAAAAAAATAGCCGCCCTGATGGACGGCTTAATTTTTTCTACCTAAAGTCTAATTTATTGTACTTTTTCTTGTTTTTTTAGAGAATACTATATATTTTTGCGCCAAAAGTATATTTTAATAGACTTATGAACCTTGCAGAAGTAATAAAAAACAGAAGAAAGACACTTGCTATTTCGCAGCAGGACCTTGCAGAAATGGCCGGAATAGGATTGGCAACTATAAAGGACATTGAAAGAGGAAAAGGCAACCCTTCAATGGCAACGGTTTCCAAAATAATGGAAGTCCTTGGAATGGATATAATCTACAAGGTTCATAAGACCGTTTAAATCTTTTGAATATGAGACAATTGGAAGTATATATGAATAATCTGAAGGCAGGAGTGCTTACAGAGCAGCGCCCCGGCACAGGTTATTCTTTTGTCTATAATCCTGAGTATCTGGCATCTGAAGCTCCCTCCATATCAGTAACGTTGTCAAAAAGAAAAGAGAGTTATGAGTCCTCCACCCTGTTTCCGTTCTTTGCCAACATGCTGCCGGAGGGAGCCAACCGTAAGGTGATATGCCGCACATTCAGGATTGATGAACATGATTTGTTCGGGATTCTTGCCGCAATGGCAGGAAAAGATTTCATAGGAGGAGTAAACATTAAAAGAGTAACCGAATGATTGAAATAAAACACTGTCCTTCATATCTTTCTGAAGGCTTTATTACATACAGCCCAAAGGCTCTCAGAGCGCTTTTTGACGGCCACAAAGTGAGCCATCAATTGGATTTTGACTTAGACGGACTGCATAACAAATCGGAAATTGCCGCGGCTATGCACAGGATATCCGTCTCCGGTGTTCAAGAAAAGTTTCCTGCCGTCATAGAGAAAGGGCACATCAGAATTGCCGGAGAAAACGAACAGTCCACTTATATCTTAAAGCCTGCACCTTGGGATGAAACACTGAGTGAGCGCAAACAAATTCCAGCTAATGAGAATCTTACCATGCAAATAGCATCTCAGGTTTATGGAATCCTAACGGCTGCAAACGGTCTGTGTTTTACCAAGAAAGGACAGATGGTTTACGTTACCAAACGTTTTGATCTCCTTCCAAATGGAACTAAAATGTTGATGGAAGATTTTGCTGCAGTAATTGGGAAAAACGAACAGGCAGACGGAAAGGAATACAAGTATTTCGGTTGCTATGAAGACATTGCAACTGCCATTAGAAAAAATGTCTCAGCGTGGATGGTTGATATGGAGAGATTCTTTGAACTGGTTCTCTTCAACTACATCTATGCAAACGGTGATGACCACCTTAAGAACTTCTCTTTAATTTTGTATGGACAGGATTACCGTCTTGCTCCTGCATACGATCTTTTGAACACCAGTTTGCACGTACGTAGTGATGATTTTGGGTTGGACGGAGGGCTCTCTCAAAACATTACCAAGAGTGATGTGTACATCAACACAGGACACCCGTGCCGTATTGATTTTGAACGTTTTGGAGAACTTATTGGCTTGGTTAACTCCCGTCTCAACAAGATAATGGACAAGTATGCTCAAATGCCAAATTCTTCAATCTTGCTTGTCAAAAACAGTTTCCTGAACGAAAAGATGAAGCGAGACTACCTGCGAATAGTCAAAGAGCGCATAGCCAGATTCAACAGAGTTTCAGACTAAAAATAAATATTAGCTATTATTGTATGTAAGACTTCCTAACTTCTTTCTCTTAGAAGAGGTCTGTGTATTTTACTACCGGACCGCGGTTGGAGGCAAGACCTGGGTTGGTGTAGTGGTAGCTCTTTCCGTTAGGAAGAGCAAAGGTTATCTCTGCCACCTGTACAAAACTATCGCAAATAAAGAAGGAGGCGGTCTCCAATATCTCTTTGGTTTTCAGAGTTGTGAAAGCCTCTTTAAAAGCAGGACCCTCCTCGTATGGAACGCTTAGTTCATAGATTGGAAGTGCGGAAACGGAGCATACAAATGGGAATGTTTGATTGTCCATATTGTAGGTTCCTAACTTTATGTTGATTCCGCCCGGAGCTGCGGCTGCCGCCTTAACCTTCTGAACTATAAACTCTTTTGCGTATGAAGAGAGAGCGTTCTCAAGATACTCGGCCTCTCTCTGAGGATCATTTCTTCTGAGTTCAAACTGCTCCGTTGTCTCAAACTCACCCTTTGTATTCTTCAGTTGCTCAACCTGTTTGGCGGTTGCAAAGGTATAACTCTGAGATGGAAGAGTTCCCATATAGTAGAATCTCTTATTGTAATCTACAAGCATCTCCGGCATAATGCAGTTTCCTTCCGGAGAATAGACTCCCCACTTGTTGTTTCTTTTTGCAAAGAGAACGGGTCCGTCGTATGCCTTATTGATTACTTCCGGATCCATCACTTCTCTTATAATAGTATCATACTGAGGCTCTAACACGGTCTTACCAAACTCCGTGTAAGTCCTGAATCCGTACTTGTCTCCCATGCGGAAGATGAATCCCTCTTTTACTTTGTTAGGAACTGCATCATAGATAAAGTCTGTGATGCTCTTGTCCTGGAAAGAGATTACTGCAAACTTGCCGTTGCCGCCGTCTTTCTTAACGGCTATTCCATAGTTGCCCATCTGAACAGTCTCATAGTCAAACGGAAATATCTCCTCATTGCTCTTGGCTGAGACAATACCAAAGTTTCCACCCTTCTCTTTTGTGGCGCAACACCACAGATTTTGAGCTGAATACGGAGGACTGAGAATGGTATACTGAGGTGCAATCTTTTCTACAAGTTTGACTCCTCTGATTCCGTTTTTATCTTTGTTCAAATCTATCTCCCAAAGACCGCTTTTTTCATTACCGTCTCTATCTTCCTTTGTCAGAACAACAAAGCCCCAGTCCAAGTCATATTTAACGCGGGTTGCTTTGAAAGGAGAGATTAAATCTGCACGGCCTTTGTCACAGAAAGTACCCAGGCCAACTGAGTAAACTTCCCACTCCTTCCACTTTTTGTCTCTCTTCTCCATCTCCTTGCATACCAGAGCGTAAGCGTGGGATGATTTTCCGCTGCCTGTCTTTATAAGACCCAGGATAATATCATCATATTCAGGTTTCAAAACCCAGAATCCGTACACCTTCTGATGTGACGGAGAGCTAGGTCTGTCCGAGTAGAAAATGTAGGAGTTATGCCATACTCCAACCTTCTTGGTGTGAGGGTCTTTCAAAACCACGAGAGTGTGATTGTCACTAGGATTCCATTGGAATGTGAATTTGACCATACCTCCCTCAAAGAGGTTTTTGTATAGATAATCATCTCTGCCGGATGTCTGTTTTACCGGCAGGGTAGGTTGTGCAATAACGGTAGAAGAGAAGAATGCCGCTAAGGCAAACAACAAAAGAAATCGTTTCATATTATGTTTGTTTTGTTAAAAGTTCATACCAACGGTAACGGTGAAGGCACGGCTGTGTGTCTCATCAAAGAGATCATGACCAATGTTTCTCAATCCTACGTTGTAACTTAACTCCGTGTAGAACATTGAGATACCCAATCCGCAACCAATCTTAAGGCCAGCATCAAATCTCTTAAACTTATATTCACTATCTCCGAATGAACTGTAGGCAACCCTGTCACCAAAGTCTTTAACGTGACCACCAACACCAAAAGCAAAGTAAGGACCCATAAATGGCTGAATGGAGAGTCCAACATTTGAAGGGATGCCGATTGCATACTTAAAGGTGAACGGAATTTCCAGATAATTAAGGTCGTATGTGAAGTGCTTTCCTCCATAGTCACTCTTTCCGCCCTTCTCCGTGTAGAAGAGTCCGCTCTCCAAAAATACCGGTGCGTTGGCAGCAATCTGAGTTCCCATTACAATACCGGCATTGAGTCCCAACTTGGATTCATTGGCATCCATATAAGAGGACTCTGAATTTACCCAGGCAGCATTAAATCCCATACGGAATCCCAGATAGGTTCCGTACTGCAGATTGTTGTAGTCAAATCTTCCGGGAGCAGGTCTTTGAGGTTTGCCCCTGCCCTGGTCATACATGTAAACGTGCCCCTGTGAGAAGGCAACCTGCTCTGAACCAAGTAAGATAAAAGCAGTCAGCGCAATAGTGAGCAAGCAAAAAATCCTTTTCATATAGCAAATCGTTTTAAAGTTCAACAAATAGATCCCTACAAAAGTAGTGCTAAGTTAAGTATTATCACTGAGAGTTTGACAAGAAATCCGTAATTGTTTATATTTGTGACGGTTCTTAATATTTGAAGGCTATGAGTGATGAATTGATTCTTGTACAGAACCTCATCTATGAGTTTCGCGGGCAAAAGGTAATGTTGGATTTTGATTTGGCAAGGTTGTATCAAGTAGAAACCAAAGCATTAAACCAATCTGTAAAGAGAAATCTAAAAAGATTTCCTCCTGATTTTATGTTTCAATTAACGGCTGATGAATACAATCTTATGCGGTCACAATTTGTGACCGCCCTCAGTAGAAACACTTCTGCGCCACCTTTTGCCTTCACAGAGCAAGGTGTTGCTATGCTTTCTGGCTTATTAAAAAGCGATGTTGCAATTGCCGCCAACATTGCTATTATGCGTGCCTTCGTGCAGGTGCGACAGTATCTTTCGGCAACAGACTCATTATCTACCGATGTAAAAGAACTCAAAGCTAAAGTGGATCTCTTACAACATCAACAAGAGGAAGATCTTTGTGCAGTCAATGATTTATCAGAAGATGTTAGGAAGGAGATAGACAACTTATATCTGGCGATTGGTGAACTCTCAACTAGAATTGAAGAGAGAAAGAAAACACCAAGAAGAAAAATAGGTTTTTAAAGGAAAGCTCTAATTGTCAGATTATGCTTAAGAAGGTTATATTCTATGTTGTTGGTTGCTTGGTTTTGGTGGCAATTGCATATTTGCTTAAAAGAACGGCTAAGCAAAAAGATGAAGATTCTGATTCACTGTTTGATCTCGGTTACTCTTATATGTTTGGTGAGGGTGTGGAAAAGAACATAGAGAAAGCTATAATTTTGTTAAAAAGGGCTGCAGAGCAGGGATATGAGAGAGCGCAGATAATGCTAGAGTCTATCAACGACAATAAATAATTGTAAATTTGTGCGTTTTTATATTTGCGTATGAGGAGAGTTTCTTTTGTAACGGTGGCTGCTCTGGTTCTTGCGTTTGGACTGGCGGGATGTAAGGGCAGCGGAAAGGTTTCTGCGGAGAGGCAGAAGGCCTTTGAAGATTCACTTATTAGCATAATTACGGAAGCCAACATTCCTATGATTCAGGCCATGTATACGGCGCCGGCAGATACTCTTTACTGCCAGGTGGGTATAACTCCGTGGGCCGAGGATTCTATAAGAAAGGCGGATTATGAGCATCAGGCAATATTCCAGGCGGCCTCTCTGAGTAAGGTGGTCTTTGCTTATATAGTGCTGAAAATGTATGATTTGGGAGAGATAGACATAGACCGTCCGCTGTATGAGTATACGGACATTGAACGCTTTACTGATAAGGAGCAGGCAAAGAAACTTACTGCACGTCTTATTCTTATGCACCGCAGCGGAATAGACGATTGGGCGGCATCTCCTTCATCTGACGAGTGGCCTACCGCTCCTATCAATTTCACCTTCCCGGTAGATTCCATATTCGGTTACTCCGGAGAGGGATATGCCTTTTTGCAGAGAGCTGTTGAGGCAATCAAAGGGGCGGATATTCAGACAGTTGCAAAGGAGTATGTCTTTGATCCGTTTGGAATGAATCTTACCGCATACGAGTGGATTCCTGAATTTGAGGGAATTACAACGGCCTCTACAAGACGCAACGGAGAGAGCCAGGGAGTAAGACAGTTTCCTCGCCAGAACGTGGCCTATACTCTCAGAACCTGTGCAAAGGATTACTCAAAGTTCCTCAGCGTAATACTCAACGGAACAGGCTTAAAGCCTTCTACTCACGCACTTATGATAACTCCTTGCAGCGGACCGGCAACCCAGTTCCCTCCAAAGGTTAGAAAGATAGATGAGAAACAGAGCATCTACTGGGGGCTCGGATTGGGAATTGAGGAGAATCCTCACTACGGCAGAGTTCTCTGGCACTGGGGAGACAACGGCAACACAAAGGCTCTCTTTGTGATTCTGCCAAAGGAGAAGAAGACGCTTATTTACTTTGCAAACAGCGGAGCGGGTCACGATATTGTAGAGAAGGTTACCTCTCTCTTCCTGGGTGATAATGAGCCGTTTGATATTGGAGAATGGATTAGGGAGGAGTAATATGCACAAACCCACAAACAAAATAGGACCTTCAGGAAAGAACCGCCACGGCGGCCTCTACTACAGAGGATTCAAGAAGTTTATCGCCCTTTTTTTCAACCACTACCTTTACAAGAAGGTTTACTATCCAAATGTGGAGAATATACTGCCTGAGGGAAAACCTCAGATTATAATCTCCAACCATCAGAACTGTCTGGTGGATGCCATTGCGGTTATGCTGGCCTTCAGAGGGCCGGGACGCAAACCCTACTTCTGGGCAAGGGCGGATATTTTTGCAGTAAGCAAACTGATAGACAAGTACATAAGATTTTTGGGTCTGATGCCGGCCTTCAGAATGAGTCACGAGGGGGTGGATGCCGTTGGAGACAATGACTCCTCATTCCTGGAGAGCCGTGAACTTCTGGCTGACGATCAGTCTGTTATGATATTCCCGGAGGCGGGTCACCAGGATAAGAGATTTCTTGGTCCGTTCCACGGAGGCTTCACAACTATGGCCTTCCAGGCTGCAGAGGATGCCAACTTTGAAAAGGATATCTACATTCTTCCGGTAGCCAACCACTACTCCAACTACTTTGGTATGAGGCGTGAGATGATGGTTAAGTTTGGAGAGCCAATCTCTCTGAGAGAGTACTATGATCTCTACAAGGAAAAACCGAGAACCGCAATGCGTCAGGTTAGCGAGCGTTTCTTTGGAATCATTCACTCTATGATGTTGGATATCAGAGATCTGGACAACTATGACGCAATAGATTTCTTACGCACCAACTACGGAGTTAAGTATGCTTCAATAAAGAATCTTCCTTACAAGATTTTACCGGAGAAACTGGAGGCGGAGAAGAAACTGGTTGCAGAGTTGGCGGCGTTGGATGATAACAATAGAATGTTTTTCTACAACTCCGCAGCTCAACTTAAGAAGGGACTTGAGGATACAGGATTAAAGTTCAAAGACTTAAAGCGCAAGGTCTCAACCGCTCAGGTTTTGTTCAAAGGGTTGGCAAGCCTTATTCTGCTTCCTCTTTGGATAATCTCCCTCTGGCCTCACGTTCTCATCTACAACATACCAAAGCCGTTTACCAAACGAATGAACGATAAGATGTTTGAGGCATCGTTCCTCTTGGGATTAAGCGTAGTTGTAACAATTCCGCTCTTCTATGTTATCTCATTCTTTGTAGTGTGGGGCGTTCTGACCATCTATATGGCGCTGATTTATTTGGCGTTACTGCCGTTCTTGGGCCTCTTCTGCTGGGAATACACGGAACTTTGGGACAGTTTTAAGCAGGATTTGAGACTGTGGAAATTTCAAAAACGGACAAAAAGTGCTATCTTGCGGGGCTTTAAGCAGACAAGTGAAACTATAGAAGACCGACTTTGGTCACTGTTCAGAATATGAAAAGAAGAGTTGTAATCACCGGAATGGGAATCTACTCCTGCCTGGGAAAGACCCTGGAGGAGGTAAAAACCTCTCTGTATGAAGGGAAAAGCGGAATTATCTTTGACCCGGCAAGAAAGGAGATGGGATTCCTCTCCGCACTTACAGGACATGTAGATATTCCAAACCTCAAGGGAGTGCTGAGCCGCAACCAGAGAGTGTATATGCCGGAGCAGGCAATGTACGCCTACTGCGCTACTGCAGACGCACTCAAGAGTGCCAATATAGATCAGGATTATCTCGATAGTCACGAGGTAGGCCTTCTTTACGGAAACGACTCCAGTGCGGAGCCGGTTGTAACCTCTGTAGACACTATGAGAGAGAGGAAGGACACCTCCCTTATCGGAAGCGGCGGAATCTTCAAGAGCATGAACTCTACCGTTACCATGAACCTCTCCTGCATCTTCAAACTTAAGGGAATAAACCTTACGGTATCAGGCGCTTGCGCCAGCGGTTCCCACTCAATTGGGTGGGGAGCAATGCTCATTCAGAACGGCTTGCAGGATATGGTAATCTGCGGAGGAGCACAGGAGGTTAACCCGTTCTCCGTTTGCAGTTTTGACGGAATAGGCGCCTTCTCCAAGAGAGAGGCGGAGCCTGAAAAGGCCTCACGTCCGTTTGACAAGAACAGAGACGGACTTGTACCATCGGGAGGAGCAGCAACTGTAATACTGGAAGACTATGAGAGTGCAGTAAAGAGAGGCGCTCCAATCATTGCAGAGGTTTTGGGATACGGTTTCTCATCTAACGGAGACCACATCTCAGTTCCGAACGTAGACGGTCCGGCCCGTTCGCTCAAGATGGCTCTTCT
The DNA here is from genome assembly GCA_017618115.1 of Bacteroidales bacterium. Classification (GTDB taxonomy): domain Bacteria; phylum Bacteroidota; class Bacteroidia; order Bacteroidales; family UBA932; genus Egerieousia. The sequence goes on from JAFZUX010000007.1 coordinate 209,371, forward strand.
GCATTCAGGCCTGAAATGCAACGAGATAAGTTACATCAACGCACACGCAACCAGCACAATGGTGGGAGACCAGAACGAGGCAAAGGCAATTTACCAGGTATTCGGAGATCAGATGCCGCCTGTAACATCCACCAAGTCACAGACCGGACACGAGATGTGGATGGCTGGGGCAAGTGAAGTAATCTACTCCATCCTTATGATGAAGAATGACTTTGTTGCAGCCAACCTCAACTTTGAAACTCCGGATGAGGATTCTGCAAAACTGAACATTCCGGCAAAGAGAATCGAGAGAAAGTTCAACACCTTCCTCTCCAACTCCTTTGGTTTTGGAGGTACCAACTCTACGCTGGTTATCAAAGATTTATAATAAACAGAAAGATATGACAAAAGAAGAATTGATTGCAAAGGCAGTAGATGTACTTGCAGAAGAATTTGAAGTAGAAAAGGAAGAGATTACTCCGGATGCAGACATTAAGAAGACTCTGGATCTTGACTCTCTTTCACTTGTAGATCTCGTTGCTCTGATTGAGGAGACATTCGATATCAAGATAAAAGGTACAGACCTTGTGAAAACCACTACGTTCCAGGAGCTTTACGATTTCCTCTTTGAACGTATCCAGGCAAAATAAATGACAAAAATTGCATTGGCCGCATACCGTTTCTTTCAAAAGAGACGTGCGGTCTTTTATCTGCTCCTTATAGGAAGTTTCGTTCTGCTGGCCCTACTTGCCAGCAGAATGTATTATGAGGAGGATATCTCAAAACTTCTGCCCCAGACGGAAGAGAACAAAGGGGCCCGTTTTGCGTTTGACCGCCTCAAGGTAAAAGACAAAATTTTTCTGGAATTCAGACTCTCTTCCAATGAGCAAATGGATGATTATGAGAGAGTTGGAACCATCATGGCGGCTTGTGGCTCTTTTTGTGATTCCCTTCTTTCTCACGATGGTGAAAAGGACATTGAGGGTATCTTTAAAAATGTAGACTCGGAGCTTTTACCTGCTGCCGCATCTCTCATTTTAGACAACGCCCCTCTCTTTTTAGACAGCACTTTTTATTCTAAGGTGGGATCTTTGCTGGGCGCACAATCTGTAGATTCTCTTATGGCATCTAACGTCTCCCTTTTGGAGAATGATGCAACGGGGCTCTACTATGACATTGTATGCAAAGATCCGCTTGCCTTCAGAAACTTAATGATTGGAGAGGCACTCTCTTTAAAGGATAGCTCAGATAACGGCCTCTCTATGAGCGCCTCCAACAGTTTCTATCTCTTTACAAAAGACGGAGAGATGGCCTTTGCTTTTCTCACTCCTTCATTTAAGGCAATGGACAGCAAGGCGGGAACCCGTCTTGTAAATAAGATAAACGCAGAGATAAAAAGATTTGAAACGCTCCATCCGGATGTTGAGATTTTGTACTATGGCGCTCCCGTGCAGAGTGTATACAATGCAAAACGCATTAAGAAAGATTTGATATACACCGTCTCCTGTGCGCTGATTATCATACTCTTAATCATAGGTTTCTGCTTCAGGACTAAAGACACCGTACTCTATCTTCTGCTTCCGCTTCTATACGGAGTTGTCTTTGCAATTGCAATAGTCTATCTGATTCAGGGACAGATGTCTTTCATTGCACTCGGCATTGGATGTATAGTTGTTGGAGTGGCTCTCAGTTACTGTATCCACATAATAACGCACCATAAATATATTGCTGATGTAGAGCGCGTTATAAGGGAGCAGGCAAAGCCGGTAACGCTGGGCTGCATAACAACGGTTGGCTCTCTGCTTGGTCTTATCTTTACCCGCTCTTCACTGCTGAGGGATTTTGGAATTACCGCCTCTTTGGTAATGATTGGAACCACGCTGTTTGCACTCTTCTTCCTGCCTCAGTTCTTCAGCGGAAAGCCGTCAAAGAAAAACGAGCAGGCCTTTGCAACTATTGAGAAGATAACAACTTACCCGTACTGGAAAAAAGGCTGGCTGGTTCTGCTTGCAGTAATACTTTTTGTTGCTAGCGCAATTTACACCAAGGGACGCGCTCACTTTGACGAGGATCTTCACCATATAGGTTACTTTGAACCGAGGGTAATGCTGGCAGATTCCCTCTACCGTGCGAAGATAGACGGCGGCTGCAGAACCCGCTATTTTGCAGCCTTTTCCAAGGATTTGGATTCCGCTCTTATGCTCAATTCTCTTCTGAATGAAGAGTGCAAAAAACTAAAGAGCGAGGGAAAGATATCCTCTTTTACCAACCTCTCATCTCTGCTTGTTGCAGGGAGTGAGCAGAGGGCAAGAATTGAGCGTTGGAATAATTACTTTACTCCTGAAAGGAAGAACTCTCTTGTTAGAACAACAAGGATTGCAGCGGAGAAGAACGGTCTAGATCCTGAGATGTTTGAGCCGTTCTATGAGGCTCTGGATAAGGAGTATACGCCGGTAGATATCTGCCGTTCGGATGTTATACCGGAGGAGATAATGTGCAACTTTATTGAGCAGAGAGAGGACGGAACCTACCTTGTCTTTACCAACGTCAAGACGGCGGATATGGAAACATTGGAGGAGGTCTCTTCTCTTCTGGCTTCAAAAGCGGAACTCAAAGAGGGGCTCTTGGTTGTAGATCCGTTCTTCTATACAACTGATATGCTGGCTATTATGAATCACGATTTTAACACCGTGCTGATAATATCCTCACTCTTTGTGCTGCTGATTCTTCTTATTGCCTTCAGAAATATTCTCCACGCAATAATAGCCTTCCTCCCTATGTTTATGAGCTGGTATATTGTGCTTGGAGTTATGGCGGTTTTGAACATTGAGTTCAACCTAATAAACATTGTAATCTCCACCTTCATCTTTGGTATGGGCGTGGATTACAGCATCTTTGTGATGGACGGCCTCATTAGAGGAGAGGGCGGCGGAGAACTTATCCGTTACCACCGCACCGCAATTTTCTTCTCTGCCGTAATGCTCATTCTTGCAATCGGTTCCCTGATGTTTGCCCATCATCCGGCAATCCACTCCATAGGATTCTCAACTCTTATTGGAATGGCTTCTACAATTTTGATTACCTTTACCCTCCAGCCATATCTTTTCTACAAACTGCAAAGATTTAAGGCCAGGAAACAATAGTATGCAAAAGTTTGATGCTCTGATAATAGGAAGCGGTATAGGAGGCTTGGAGTGTGCTTACATTCTGGCCAAAAGGGGTATGAGGGTCTGCGTTGTGGAGAAGAACCCCGCCTTGGGCGGATGCCTTCAGAGTTTCAAACGCGGAGAGGATGAGTTTGATACCGGTTTCCATTATGTTGGAGCGCTTGGAAAAGGGGAGATCCTGGAGCGCCTCTTTTCTTACTTTGGCCTTATGGAACTCCCTTGGCATCAACTGGATAGAGAGGGCTTTGACGAGGTGTTCCTTAAAGACAAAAGCTACCTTCTTTCCAACGGCCATACCGCCTTTGCAGAGAGACTCTCCTCTTATTTTCCCGATAGGTCAAATGAGATAAAGCGTTACTCCGCCTTTTTGAAAGAGGTGGGCGCCAAGATAACCGATCCTGTTTTAAAGGAGGGAAACGGTCTCTCTTCCGTTAACGAACTATTCAGCCGCAACGCCTATAACTTCCTTAGGGAGAGCGTTGGAGAGGGGACGGCTTTGGATGTAATAAGCGGAACTTCTCTTAAGTTGGAACTTAACCGTCCAACCCTTCCGCTCTATACATTTGCTCAGATTAACAACTCCTTTGTTCAGAGTGCCTGGAGGCTGAGGGGCAGAGGTTCTATGATAACGGATACCCTTGCAAAATCTATCGAGAAGATGGGTGGCGTTATAATGAAGGGGTGGCAAGCAGTTGAAATAAAGGAAGATGGAGGCGTCTGCTCCTTTGTTGAAGTTTGCAGGTTAAACACAAACGAGAGGCTTTTTGCAGATTACATTATTTCTGACCTTACTCCTCAGACCACTCTTAAACTGCTTAAGGAGAGCGGCTCCGTAAGAAAGATTTTCCGCCGCAGAATAAATAATCTGGAGCAGACATACGGCTTCTTTACCCTTAACCTGCGCCTTAAGAAAGAGAGGGTTCCTTATGTAAACCGTAACCGCTATTACTATACTCCGGAACTTAATTCCGTGTGGGATGTTAAGGATGAGAGTGCAAAGGGGAGGGTTTGCGGACTTCTTATCACTCAGCAGGTTCCAAATGAGGGGGAGAAGTTTGCAACCTATATGGACATTCTTACTCCTATGAGTTACGCTGAGGTTGAAAAGTGGGGGGATAGTTGTGTGGGCCATCGAGGAGAAGAGTATAAAGAGTTTAAAGAGAGAAAGGCGGAGGAGTGCCTGAGGTTGGCGGAGAGGATTATTCCGCACCTTAGGGAGAGCGTAGAGAGGTGTTACACAAGCACTCCGCTTACCTATCGGGATTACATAGGGGCTCCGGAGGGGACGGCATACGGCATAAGAAAAGATTGCAACAGCATAGAAAAAACACTTTTGGCGCCAAAGAGCCCATTGAAAAACCTCTTTTTTACGGGACAAAATCTTAACTTGCACGGGATTTTGGGAACGAGCCTCACGTCTCTTCTGACATGCTCCCAGATATTGGGCAGGGAGAGTGTGGTAAGGTTCTTGAAGTAACATTTGACGTTGATTAAAATGAAGATGAAAAAGATATTGATGACGGTTGCGGGAATTCTTTTTTCCGTTCTCTGCTTTGCTCAGACAAAGGAGCAGGCTCTTGCTGCGGTTTTGAAGGCAAACGCCTCATACTCAACGGTTATTTCTCCGTTCAAACAGACCAAGACGCTTAAGGGACTTAAGAAAGATGACGTTAGAGAGGGCACTCTGTACTTCTCTCCAAAGACCTCGCAGCTTAATATGCAGTACAGTAAACCTGCGGGAAATCAACTGCTTATCAACGGTGACAAACTGGTTGTCATTAACGGCAGCACCCGTACTGTTTACAACGCCAAGACCAACCAGATGATGAAGACTCTGAAGGGAACGCTGCTCAGCTGTGTGGCGGGAAAGGTTGAGGAGGCTGCTACGCTGAACAAGGCCACCATAGAGTATAAGGACTCAGACAAATACTATGTCTTTGTGCTGACCGTGGAGAAGCCGGTTCTGGGAGGACTTAATAACGTGGAACTCTCTTACAGCAAGAAGGACGGCTCTCTCTGCATTATGAAACTTACGGACAAGAACTCCGTTACCGTTTATGATACTCCGGTAAAAGAGTTTAACAAACCTCTGGATGAGGGTATATTTAATAACTGATTTTGAGAAAGTTACTATACATACTGATTTTAACGGCCATCTCCTCTTCTCTGCTTGCTCAGAGCACAAAGATTAAGGGAAGGGTTACTGATGCGGAGACGGGTGAGGGACTCCCTTTTGCAAGCGTTTACTTCCCTGGCACCACCATTGGAGTCTCTACGGATTTGGACGGTTACTACACCCTGGAGACCAGAGATTTAACTGTGGAACTTCTGAAGGTGGAGATGATGGGTTATGATTTCTCTGAAAAGAAAATCAAGCCGGGGGTTTTTAATCAGGTGGATTTTGTTCTGAGGGCTCAGACCAACGTTCTGGATAAGATTGTTGTTAAACCGGATTACCGTTACATCCGCTGGATTCTCTCCAACATAGATAACGCTAAAAAAATGAACAATCCGGAGGAGAGAGACCGCTACCAGTGCCGCCTATACACCAAGATGGAACTGGACCTTGTGAATGCTGACAAGCAGATACGTAACAAGCTGCTGCGCCGCAACTTTGGCTTTGTGTTCGAGTATATGGACACCTCCGTTATTTCCGGTCAGCCGTACCTCCCTATAATGATTTCCGAGAACAACTCAATGTTCTACCGTCAGAAGGAGCCATCTTCTACAAAGGAGGTTATTGAGGCTACGAGAATATCCGGAGTGAAGGATGAGGCAACCGTTGCCCAGTTTACCGGTAACATGCACATTCGCACCAACTTCTATGATGACTTCATCAACCTTTTCAACGTGCAGATTCCATCTCCTGTACGCGGTCCTAACGTTTATTATGATTACTTCCTTATAGACAGTTTGCACATAAACGGAAGAAAGACTTACCATATCCGTTTCCATCCTTCAAAGATGGTCTCCTCTCCAACTTTTGACGGTGAGATGAGGATAGATTCCGCAGACTGGGCAGTTAGGGAGATTCACGTTAAACTTAAGAAGGGATCCAATGTAAACTGGATTAGAGACCTTGTGCTGGATTCTGAGTATCAGTTGGTTGGCGGAAGGGGCTCTTACAAGGGCAAAGACTCTCTGTGGTTCTTTAAGCAGGACAAGATGTATGCGGATTTCTCTGTTACAATGAGAGATTCTTCCAAGCTTATGTCCTTCCTTGGAAGAAGACAGTGTGACTATCTGGATCCTTACTTTAACAAACAGATGCCGGAGAGTGTCTCTCATCTTCTGACAAGCGTTACAACGGCAACAAGCAATCCGCTGATTGATGATGAAAACTACTGGCAGCACAACCGTCCGTTCCCGCTCAGCAAGAAGGAGAGCAACATCTACAAGATGGTGGATTCCATTAAGAACGTTCCGCTTTACCGCAACCTCTACACCATTGTAAATACCTTTGTTAACGGCTATTACAACTTCAAATATTTTGGAGTCGGACCATACTTCAAACTCTTCAGTTTCAACAATCTTGAGGGTGCACGCTTCCAGTTTGGAGGGCGTACTACGGAGGATTTCAGCAAGAAGTTAAGACTCTCCGGCCATATTGCATACGGTACCAAAGATCATGATTTCAAGGGCAAGATTATGGCCGAGTATATGTTTAACAATACTCCTACCAGAAAGTTGATTGTAAGTGCCAGCAGAGATGTGCTTCAGATGGGAAGAGGTGCCGGTGCACTTACTGAGGCAAACATTATGTCTTCATTGCTCAACAAGGGTAACAGTGAGAGAATCAGTCCGGTAAATGAATATACTCTGGGTTACATTCATGAGTGGAACCAGGGCTTCAACAACAGCATCTCCATGGAGGGACGCCGCGTTTACTCCAACCGTTACGTTCCTATGTACACTCCGGACAGCGTTCACGTAACCAGCGTTGCTTCCAACCAGTTACACTACACGGCCCGCTTCTCCTGGGATGAGACTGTAACCAGAGGAACCTTTGACAAACTCTATGTACTTACCCATTATCCGGTAATTACGCTGGATTTGATTTACGGCGTTAAGGGATTGGCGGATAATGACTTTGGTTACTTCAGAGTAGAATCCACCCTGGATTACAAACTGCAGCTTCCGCCGGTGGGAACATCCAAGTTCCAGTTTACTGCCGGAAAGATTATAGGCAAGGTTCCATATCCGCTCCTCAAACTCCACGAGGGTAACGGAACATACTTTTTGGACAAGACCTCCTTTGCCTGCATGGACTTCTACGAGTTTGCTTCAGACACCTGGACCACACTCTTTTACGAGCACAACTTCAAAGGATTCTTCCTGGGTAAAATTCCTCTTATGAAGAAACTTCAGTGGAGAGAGGTCTTCACTCTCAAGGCGGGATACGGTACGCTTTCTAAGCGGAACAACGGTATAACGGACGGTAAGATAGGCAATCCGGGCAGCACCATTCCGGGCACGGGACCGGGCGCTCTCTATGAAGGGATGAATGCAGTTATGCTCTTCCCGGAGGGTATGAGTTCACTGAGAAAACCTTACGTGGAGATGGGAGTTGGTGTTACCAACATCTTCAGAGTCTTCAGAGTAGACTGCTTCTGGAGAATGACTCACCGCACCAAAGTGGTTAACGGCAAGACGGTTAAAGCAAAGCACCGCGCTGCAATAAACTTTGGTTTTGAGTGGAGCTTCTAATCGGGATAAAAGAGAAATTATCATAACAACATACAAGTATGAAACAATACATTGAGAAAAATAAAGAGAGGTTCTTTGAGGAACTCTTCTCCCTTATGAGAATTCCATCCATCAGTGCAAAAAAGGAGCATAAGGATGATATGTTAAAGTGTGCCAACCGTCTGAAAGAATTGCTTTTAGAGGCGGGTGCAGATGAGGCGGGCGTTTACCCTACAGATGGTAATCCTGTGGTGTTCGGTAAAAAGACAGTCTCTCCCCAAGCCAAGACTGTAATGGTTTACGGCCACTATGACGTTCAGCCTGCAGAGCCGCTGGAGAAGTGGAAATCAGATCCTTTCAAGCCTGAGGTTCATGACGGTGCAATTTGGGGAAGAGGTGCCAACGATGATAAGGGCCAGCTCTTTATGCACATTAAAGCATTTGAGTATCTTGTTAAGAGTAAGAAACTTAAACACAATGTAAAGTTCATATTTGAGGGTGAAGAGGAGATTGGAAGTCCTTCACTTCCTGCCTGGGTTGAGAAAAACAAAGAGCTTTTAAAAGCAGATGTCATCCTTGTTTCAGACACCACAATGATAAGCGAGAAGGTTCCTTCTATCAACTGCGGTATGAGAGGTCTTGCATATCTGGAAGTTACTGTGACCGGCCCAAACAAGGACCTTCACTCAGGCCACTACGGCGGAGCGGTTGCCAACCCAATCAACGTACTCTGCGATATGATCTCTTCTCTCATAGACAAGGACGGCAAGGTAATGGTCAAAGGTTTCTATGATGATGTTGTGGAACTTTCAGAAGCAGACCGCGCACAACTTGCAAGAGCTCCTTTCAACATTGAGGAGTACAAGAAGTTCCTGGATATAGACGAGGTTAAAGGCGAGAAGGGTTACACCACTCTGGAGAGAACCGGTATACGTCCTTGTCTGGATGTTTGCGGAATCTGGGGCGGTTACACCGGAGAGGGAGCAAAGACCGTTCTTCCTTCCACAGCTCACGCAAAGATCTCTATGAGACTTGTACCAAATCAGGACAGCGCAAAGATTACCAAACTCTTTACAGAGCATATCAAGGCTATTGCCCCTAAGTATGTGAAAGTTAAGGTGGATGCAAAGGAGGGAGGCAACGGCTTCCTTATCCCTATAACCTCAGACTCATTTAAGGCTGCCTCAAAGGCAATGACAGAAGTCTTTGGTATTGAGCCGGTTCCTAGCCGCGGCGGAGGTTCCATTGCTGTCCTTGCAGAAATGCAGAGGATTCTTAAGACAGACCCTCTCCTTATGGGATTCGGTCTGGAGAGAGACACCATCCACTCGCCTAACGAGAGCTACCTGCTCAAGCAGTTCTTTGGCGGCATGGAGTCCATAGCCCTCTTCTACGAGTTCTACTAAACGGCCGGTAGCAGCTCCCGCTCCCAATTATTATATCGAATTATTTTATACATTTGGAAAAAAGTAATATGATGACGTTAAAAATTAATAATCTTTTTTTCTTTTCTTGTGTTCTACTTTTTGCAAGTTCCTGCTCCGTCGAAACAATTAATGATATAGTTTGAATTGGAACTATCAAGGTTCCAATTACTCTTTTTTCAAAAAAATGTTTTATAACTTCGCCAGGAAAAACTAATTTAATCATGAAACGATTATTTTCATATTTTTTACTAGTTCTATTAGCGGTATTCTTCATTTCATGCAGTAAGGATAAGGATGAAATACTTCGTTATGAGTATCCGGATGGTGCAGGTCCTGGGTGGCTAATTTTTACGGTGGAAGATCAAAATGGTAACTGTTTATTGAATCCAGACAATCCGAATAATATTCTATTAAACTCCACTCTTTCATACAAAAATAAGATTTATAGTTTTTTTGAAGACGTTATTCCTTACAATAGCTTACACCCACAACTTACTTATGGATTTCAAAGTATTACAGATAACAATGGTTCCTATAGCTATATTTTTGGTAAATGGTCTGAAAATGGTAAAACAGAAGAAATTTTTACCATAAATATTGCAGGCAAAGCTTCCCATACCATTATAGTAAGAAGTGAGTGGGTTGTTGAAAATATTATCAACAACACAGCTTATATGGTTCAGAAGAAGGAGTTTTACATGGATGGGGTAGAGTATAAATCTCCAAGGATAAATGAACCCCCTCTTTTTGTGATTGTTTTTTAGATTCTCTCCCTTGTAAGTCCATCCATCCACTCGCCTAACGAGAGCTACCTGCTCAAGCAGTTCTTTGGCGGCATGGAGTCCATAGCCCTCTTCTACGAGTACTACTAGACCGTTAGGCTCTTAATTTCCTGTTGCAGTTCCTCCAGGAAACGGGTGGCCTGGCCTCCGTCCATAAGTACGTGATGGAAGTGAAGAGAAACGGGTAAAGTGGTCTTAAAGAAACCCTTACGGTACTTACCCCAGGCAATGAACGGGTTGTTGAAGATACCGCTGTATTGGTTAACGATGCAGTCCAGTTCAGTCTGAATCATAGCAGAGGTCCCCAGGATCATTGTATCCTCAACATAGAGGTTTTCACACTGGTTGGCAGCTTGAGAAGTAATCCTCAGATAGTCTTTATTAAACTGCTGCAAATCATCTGAATATGGGACATCACAGGAGTTGATGCCTCCTTTGCAATTATCTACAATAACGTTGATTGCAAGCCTATCAAAGCGGTACAACTTCTCATTTTCAAGCAGCAGATAGAACTCATCCACTTTGCCGGCAGCCTTACCGATACACCAGCAAAGCAGTATTGTAAACTTAATGCCGGTCCGCTTGTTAACCCTCAGCAAATGGGTGACATCCAGCGTCTTGACCAGTGTCACCATAGGCATAGGAGATTTCAGCCACATGCTGAAAGCCTGTGCCCTGCTGCTTTCCTGAGGATTGATTTCAGTTTTCATTTAAGCCATTCCTTCATCTTTCAAGACAACAATACCTTCATACTCAAGCTCCCACTTTTGACCGTTGCTTAAAGATACATTTACAACAGCCTTAAAGCCCTTAGGACCTGTGCTTAAGGAGAATGTTCCGGTAGGCGTTGCCGTTATGAAGTTCCAGAGATTGTCTACAATATATGGGTCTCCGTATTTACCCATCCAAAGTGAGTAGAAGTTCTCGTTCTGATTTCTGCATACTGTGATATTGCACGTTCCTCCGTCCGGAAGATCCGTTACGGGCTTTGATACGTCTATAGTTTTGCCCAACATCTCTGCGGAGAGCATTATTCTTATATGCTCCGTTCCGTCTGTAAAGTCAATATCATAGTAATCTACGGTTGAAGTTCCCATATACATTTTGTAACCGCTGGCCTTTGTAACAGGATAGGCAACACCGTTCTTCTTCATTGTATGATAGACATTTACCTTTACATCCTTTCTGACTGTTCCGCAAATTGCAGTAAGATTGGCGTTTCCCACACTTACTCCCGTTACCTTTCCGTCCGCCAAAGTTGCAATCTCCGGCTTGCTGATGTTAACCGTCATTTCTCCAACATTGGTTGCATCCTCCGGAGCGGTTTTTACCGTAACGCTCACACTCTGACCAACACACAAATCTATTGGATTAGGCTGTATATCTATCTGATTTACAGGAATTACTTTCTTGCTTTTTCCGCAACCGCAAAGTACGGCAAACATAAGTGCCGTCATCAAAGTTGAAAAGAGAATCTTGTTGTACTTCATAACTGTCAAATTTTTCAGAGGCCAAATATACAAAACAAATTGTTGCGTAATGTATTATCTTTGCCTATAGAACAAAGTAATCATAACGCTATGAAAAAGATACTACTGGTCTTAGCAGCAGTGCTGCTGGTTGCTTCTTGCAACAACTCAAAGAAACAGCAGACGGAAGAACAGACACCTACCACAGAACAAACGGAAAATCAGCAACAGGAAGCGCAGCAACCTCAGGAGGAACCTGATGTTACAGTTGCAGACATAGTTGGTTATTATGACAGCTTCAACCAGGAGGGCGGCAATGAGGAACGTATCTCTATTTTGGAAGACGGTACGGCCACTTGGAATATGATTGGCAGCCTGAACTTTTCTGAGTATACCTATAAAATCAAGGGCAAGCGTATCTATATGACATTAACGATAGACGACTCAGAGCCCAGCTGTTATGTGTATGGCCCTGAGAAAAAGACCCTTACAAGTGAGGGGGGAACCGTTTATTTCTTCCAGAGTAAATAACAGGGAAACAGAGAAGTGAATACAAAAAAAAGAGATGCAAGCGCACCTCTTTTTTTGTAATAGCAGAGAAAATTAGTTTGATTATTTTGCTGTGTTTACAGGAATTGGAGACATGATGTTCTCCTTATTGGTCTTAACGGTTGTACCCTTATCAACTCTTACAACAATTCCGTCAAGTGCAACGTATGCAGGAGTGTTCATACCCCAGGCACCGTTATCACTGCTCTCCATATCTATCTTAAGACCGTGAATTCTTCCCAAAGAGTAGAGAGGAACGGCGTTCCAACCCTGAAGCATTCCAAAAGTCTTGTAGTTTGCAAGATAAGCCTCAACTTTGCCGGTCTCTTTACCGTCTTTGTCCAGACCTATAAACTTAACCTTAAACCAGCCTCCGTTCTCCTTTGTCATAGGAACACCGCTTCCGAGGTCTGTAGTCATCTGAGCTACAGCGTATGAGGTGTTGCAGATGTAGAGACCCTCAATTACTCTTGTAGTAGTATCTGAGTCTGTGAAGTTGATAATTGGAGCATAGTTCCAACCGCTTGCGTCTGAATAGCCGAAAGATACAAGGCAGAACTCTGAGTTCTCAACTCCAGGATATTTCATCTGGTTGGTGTGTTCTACAGCCATCTGATATTTGTACCAATTTGCGGCATCCTCCTTCTTAAGTTCAACTGCAGGGAAATGAGAAACTGCTACTCCGCCGGAATAGTACTGATCTCCAACAGGTTTTGATCCAAGACCTGTAGTAGGATCCAACCAATAGTATCCCTTACCGTAAAGATTCTCTCCGTAAACATCGGAAGCAATCATAGATTTGTCCAAACCGTTAAAGGTTGTTGCAACCAGGTAGTAGTTAGGTTTGTCTGAGTGCTTGTTACATGAAGCAAAACTCAGGGCAGCAAAAAGTACAACTGCCACGAAAGTAAAACGTCTCATTTTTAATATTTTAAATGTTAATAATATTTCACTTATAAACTCCATTACCCGTAGAGTTCAAACCATAAACGCAAGGCAGGTCTTCTGACTTATCCCTTCCGGCGCCTTCCCGGCCTTGGCGGCCAGTGGCAGAGAATGCCTGGAAACACACGGGACTTACAGCAGCGGGTACTGTTCGGGATTTTCACCCGATTCCCTTTTAATTCCTTTGCCCAAAAGGGCTACGGAAACCTCAACGCGGCACAAATATATAAAAAAAACAATCACCCTGTAACAATACCAACAAATCGGGATTGCAACAGTTGTTCAAATGGCATACCTTTGCCGCAGAAATGAAAAAATTATCAGATCTCAAAACGGGTGAAAAAGGGGTAATTGTGAAGGTCTTCGGTCACGGGGGCTTCCGCAAGAGAATAGTGGAGATGGGCTTCATTAGAGGAAAGGTTGTTGAGGTTCTCAACAGCGCTCCTTTGAAGGATCCTATTGAGTACGAGATAATGAACTATCACATTTCTCTGAGAAGAAGTGAGGCCTCTCAGATAGAAATCATCTCGGTGGAAGAGGCGGAACACCTTGCAAGTGAGCACAATCCGCGCACCGGCAACTTCCTTCCATCCTGCATCGGATGTACCGAGGCGGACTGCAAGTTCAAGAATCTGAGTGAGCATTCGGACCCGTTTGAGGATGCGCTTTACAGAGGTGCCGCAGAGAAGAGCAAGGAGATAACCGTTGCCCTGGTGGGAAATCCTAACTGCGGAAAGACCTCTCTCTTTAACCGTGCCAGCGGCTCTCACGAGAGGGTTGGCAACTACAGCGGCGTAACGGTTGGCGCAGTTAAGGGCAAGATGTACTACAGGGGCTACCGTTTCACTCTGATAGACCTGCCGGGAACCTACTCATTATCAGCCTATAGCCCGGAGGAGAAATATGTGCGCCGCTCCATTGTGAAAGACAATCCGGACGTTGTTCTCAATGTAATAGACTCCTCCAACCTGGAGAGAAACCTCTTCCTCACCACTCAGCTCATTGATATGAATGTGAGGATGGTGATAGCCCTCAACATGTATGACGAGCTTACCCATCGCGGAGATGTGCTTGACTATGAGGCGCTTGAAAAACTTATAGGTGTCCCGATGGTTCCGGTAGTTTCCACAAAGGGAACTGGCATTGCCAAGCTATTTGACACTATAATAGACCTTTACGAGGAGGGAGAGAAAACCAAAAATATTGTAAAACACATTCACGTTGCTCACGGGCCGGTGGTAGAGAGAAGCGTAGAGCGCTTAAGGGAAGCCATTTACAAGAACCCTAACGCAATGGATGAGTTTACTCCAAGATACATTGCGCTGCGTCTGCTCCAACATGACAAGGAGATGGAGGAGGTACTCAACGCTTTCAGCAACAAGGATGAGATTCTGAAAATCAGAGACGTAGAGGTGGAGCGCATAGAACGTGAAACGGGAGACACGCCGGAGACCGTTATAATGGACTCCAAGTACGGCTTCATAGACGGCGCAATAAGAGAGACTTACAAGGCCGGAGAGAGAAAACCGGGAACCACTCCTACGGAAAAGATAGACAACATTGTAACCCACAAAATCTGGGGCTTTCCTATTTTCCTCATAGCCTTGTTTTTAATCTTCCAGGCAACCTTCTCGCTGGGTCAGTATCCTATGGATTGGATCAGCGCGGGAGTGGATTGGCTGGGTGAGACGGTAGGTTCCAAAATGAGTGAAGGATGGTTCAAGGCCCTTATAGTAGACGGTATAATTACCGGTGTCGGAGGTGTGTTGGTATTCCTTCCTAACATCCTCATACTCTTCTTCTTTATCTCCCTGATGGAGGCCAGCGGCTATATGGCCAGAGCCGCCTTCATTATGGATAAAATCATGCACAAGGTTGGACTCCACGGCCGTTCATTCATTCCGCTTATGATGGGATTCGGCTGCAACGTTCCGGCGGTTATGGCAACTCGCACAATAGAGAACCGCAACGCCAGAATGATAACCATCCTCATCAATCCTCTTATGAGTTGCAACGCCAGATTGCCTATATATCTGTTACTTGCAGGCATCTTCTTCCCAAAGAGCGCCGGTCTGGTAATCTTCTGCATCTACCTGGGAGGCGTTATTCTGGCGGCCTTAATGGCAAAACTCTTTGGCAAGTTTATCTTCAATGAAGACGAGACTCCGTTTGTAATGGAACTCCCGCCTTACAGAATACCAACCTGGAAGTCACTGCTCAGAGACACCTGGGACAAGGGCAAACAGTACATTCACAAGATAGCCACCGTCATACTCATAGGAACCCTAATTGTTTGGGCTTTAAGTTATTTCCCGAGCGGAGACCCGGACCCTGTGGCTCGTCTGGAACACTCCTACCTTGCAATGATAGGCAACTTTATCTCTCCTATCTTGTCCCCGATAGGATTCCACTGGCAGGAGACCGTCTCGCTGCTGAGCGGCATGGCTGCTAAGGAGATTGTGGTGAGCACAATGAACATGCTCTACACCTTTAACGGTGAACTCATTATAGGAAGCGTGCTAACCCCTGCCATTGCCATAGCCTTTATGGCCTTCACTCTCATCTACTTCCCTTGCATTGCAACCATAGGTGCAATCAAGCACGAGACAGGTAGTTGGAAGTGGGCAATCTTTACGGTCTGCTACACCCTTATCCTCGCCTGGATAGTCGCCTTCCTCCTCTCTAAAATATTCGTACTACTGTAAATAAAAAAAAGAGATGCGCTTGCATCTCTTTTTTTGTAGGAGATAGGAGAATCGAACTCCTATTTAGGGAATGAGAATCCCTTGTCCTAACCGTTAGACGAATCTCCCGTTAGTCCCCCTGTTGGGGAAATGGACTGCAAAGATATGAAATTCTTTTAATTCTGCAAGTCTTCTATTATTTTACCTTACTCCAAGAGAGTAGAGGAAGTGGGAGAAGATGGCCGGCTGGCAGATAATAGGGAAGATAAAACCGTATACGGCTCCCCAGAAGTGGGCCGTGTGGCCTATGTTGTCTCTGTTTCTTCTGGCCATCCACTGGCAGTAAATCAAATAGAGCGGAGCAAAGATGTAGCCCGGTATTGGGACCGGGATAAAGTAGATGTAAATACCTATCCTTGGGTCAAACAGCACTGAG
Organism: Bacteroidales bacterium; assembly: GCA_017618115.1. Lineage (GTDB taxonomy): Bacteria > Bacteroidota > Bacteroidia > Bacteroidales > UBA932 > Egerieousia. The sequence goes on from JAFZUX010000007.1 coordinate 225,495, forward strand.
GCAAAGAGTACGGCAGATACTGCTCCTGATGCTCCAACTGCATTATAACTCTCTGTATTCTTATATTTTACAAGGTCCGCAAGGGTGCTTATTACTATCGCGGAGAGATACATTAAAACATAAAGTATTATGCCGAGGGGTTGCCCAAAGAAGAGGGAAAAATATTGCTCCACGTATGTTCCGAAGAAGTAGAGGGTGAGCATATTGAAGAAGAGGTGTCCCCAACTTCCGTGAACAAAGCCGTATGTGAGTAGGCGGTAGTACTGCCTGCGGTGGTAGGTGTTAAATGCGTTGAAGAGGGTTTTATCCAGGAACCCCTCTACATAAAAACCTAAGAGGCTGACAATTACAGTTGCGGCGATAATAATGACGGTAACCATGGCGTTGTTGCTGTTGTCTGTTGTGCAAAGTTGCACATTTTTTTTGGTATATTTGAGGGATAGAATCAAGTTGAAACTTATGAAACGTACTATTCTTTTGATTGTGGCAATTGTGGGATGCTTCTCTTTGCAGGCTCGTAAGAAAGAGGTGGATCCGAGAACATTCAATGTCTCCAAGGACAGCGTTGTCTTTCAGACCGAGTTCAGAGGGGCGTGGCTTTCTACGGTGGAGAGCATAGATTGGCCAAAGGTGCGCATACTGCTTAAGGCTCAGACAAGAGCGGATGGAACGGTGGAAAAATCGGGAGAGGTAAAGGCAAGAATTGATATGCAGAGAGATTCTCAAAAGAGGGCGTTGGTAAGTCTTATCACCAAGATTAAAAGAAGCGGTTGCAACGCTGTTATGTTTCAGATAGTCAGCAACTCAGACGCACTCTATCCTTCCAAAATTCTGCAGTGGGCGCCAACACTTACGGATACTCCGGGCGAAGGGCCTGGATATGATCCTCTGGCTCTTGCAATTAAGACTGCTCACTCTTTGGGAATGGAGATTCACGGCTGGATTAATCCTTTGAGAATAGGAAAGGTTACGCTTCCCCGCCGTGAGGATAACATCTGCTACGTAAAGAACAATCTGGTTCAGGAACATAATGGTATGCTCTATTGGGATCCTGGATATCAGGAAGTTAAAGATTACCTGGGAGAACTTGCTACGGAGATTATGACCAAGTATGATTTGGACGGATTGCATATTGATGATTACTTCTATCCGTGGGGAGTTAAGGGAAAAGGAGAGCAGGTTAAACCTAAGAAGAATGAGAAGGTATGGAATGACGCTACTCTCTTTGCAAAATATGGAAACGGAAAGACGTTGGATGAGTGGAGAGAGAGCAACATCAATGATATAGTAAGAGTGCTTCACACCGCAGTTCACAAGGCAAAACCAAGCGCAGTGTTCGGAGTCTCTCCGGCAGGCAGACTGGTTAATACTCAGGACCTTTACGCAGATCCAATCAATTGGGCAAAGGAGGGAACTATAGATTATCTTATCCCTCAGATTTACTGGCAGCACGGACATGAGATAGCAGACTTTAAGAAAGTTTTGGACAGCTGGGCCGGGATTCTCGGAGATACTCCGGTGATTGCAGGACTGGCGGCATACCGTTATCCGAGCAAGGCTTTTCCATCTATGGATGAGTTCAAACTGCAAGTTGAGGAGTGCCGTGCCGCTCCTTACGCAACGGACGGTACCGCTTACAACGTTGTGGGAGAGTGCTGGTTTACAACCCATAACATCATCACGGACGAGTTCACCAGTTATCTTTTAAACAACATTTACCAGGACGATCTGCCGACTCCTTCACTTGGAAGAGACAACTCAGATATAAGCGCACCGGAACTTACAAAGGTTGGCGGCTTGCTCCGCTGGAGTGAGGTTAAGGGTGCGAACAATTATGAAGTTTACCGTTTAATAGAGATTCCAGACCAAAAAACATCAGAGGGTGGACGCGTCTTTAAGGCTGTGAAAGAGAAGCGTTTGCGTGGATTCTCTTTGGGAAAGACGGAGAGGGGTTTCAACTATTTTGTGGTTGCTCTTAAGGGCAGCCGCCGTTCAGAAAGAAGTAATATAATTTTTGTTAAAGAATAGAGATGAAAAAGTTCTTTAGTTTAGTTGCGGTAGTTTCCGCACTCTTTTCAATGAGTCTGCTTTCCGGTTGCGGAGGCGGTGGTTCTAAATCGTTGGATCCTACTCCAACTCCAACCCCAACCCCAACTCCTACACCTTCCACAGATACATACAAGTACAACAGTGCAAAAGACAAGATTATTCTTAACCACGAATTCCGTGCGGCTTGGCTTACCACGGTTGGCGGATATGACTGGCCTAACGGCGTTAAGGACGCATCCGTCCAGCAGCAGAATCTTAAGAATATGATTCACAGCATAAAAAGCGCCAACTGCAATGTTGTGGTTATGCAGGTTTGCTGTAACTCGGACGCTATGTGGGAGTCCTCCATACTTCCTTGGAGTTCAGTGCTTACCGGAACAATGGGCAAAGATCCGGGATACGATCCTCTGGCCATTGCGGTTCAGACAGCTCATAATGACGGAATGGAGATTCACGCCTGGCTGAACCCTCTGAGAGTTGGCTCAGCAAATACTGCACGTCCGGATACTCACCCGTCAAAAGTTCATCCGGATTGGGTTCAGAAGTATGGTTCCAATCTCTATTGGGACCCGGGTAAGCCTGAGGTAATCAACTATTTAAAGAGTCTTGCCGTGGAACTTATGACCAAGTATGACTTGGACGGATTGCATATAGATGACTACTTCTATCCGGACGGATTGAAGGCGGATGAAAAGGAGTGGGATGACGAAGCACTCTATGCTCTCTACGGCAGCGGACTTACTAAAGAGAAGTGGAGAGAGAGCAACATCAACAAAGTTGTAAAGGCCCTCTATGACGGAGTTAAAGAGACCAAGAAGGATAAGATATTCGGAGTCTCTCCTGCAGGACGTCTTCCTCTTACAAGATACCTCTATGCAGATCCTGTTCAGTGGGTTGAGCAGGGAACGGTAGATTATCTTGCACCTCAGGTATATTGGCCTCATTCTCACTCAACTGCACCGTTCCTCTCAACCATGAACACCTGGAAGGAGGTAACTCTTGCAGGGGGTGCAAACAATCAGATTCCGGTAATTACGGGACTTGCCGTTTACCGTCTGACGGAGAGCGGATTCTCTCTTGCGGAGTTCAAGCAGCAGGTTGAGGATTGCCGCAACGCAGACTGGGTAGTTGGAAACCTCTGGTTCCGTACCGCCCACCTTCTTGCATCCAACTTTGCACCTTATCTGAAGTCAGATATTTACACTCATGAGTCTCTTATTCCTAAACTCGGAAAGGGTTTCAAGGATAATACGGGTGCACCTGCCGTTCCGGCTATTCAGGTCAGTGGCAATAAGATAGAGTGGACAGCCGTTACCGGTGCGGAGGGGTACGCACTCTACGAACTTGTAAAGAAAACTTCTACCAGCAGCTCTACAACCTGGACTGCAGAACTTGTTACCAAGGGAGAACTCTTGAGTTATCCGGGTACTTCAAAGAAGAATTATGCCGTAATTTCATACAACGGAAAGAACAGAAGCGCACTCTCTGCCGTTGTTTATGTAGAATAAAAAGTTATGAAGAAACTATCCAAAGTGTTATTGCTTTTGATCCTCCTCTTTGGAGTGATCATGCCTGCTTCCGCCGTATTTGAGGAGCGTAATATGTCTCAGACACTCAGGGTGTTAAAGCATGAGCTGAAACATATTTACAACCGTACGGCCCGTTCTCAGCAAAGGATGAAGGCTTCCAGACAGATGCAGCAGAAACAGATGGTTGAGTTGATGGAAGATTGCAACGAACTCTCTCTGATGCTCTATTCTCAGAAGCAGGACTTCACCTTTGACCTTACCCACGCTTTGGAAGAGGTTTCCAAACAGTACAGAAATTTCAGTACCCATCGCCGTCCGTTCGTAACCATTATAAATCAGCTGGATATAGAGATTGAGAGATATCGCAGACTGATTTATACTCTAAAGAGAATTCCTCCGGTTTTAATTGAGGAGGGTGCAGACTCTCTTCAGCAGAGTGATTCCACCATACTGCTTGCCAGCAAGTTACAGGAGGAACTGGAACTTCTGCATGAGAAGAATGTAAAGGATGAAAAGAAGATAGTTAAAGAGAGAGTGGCTGAGAGAGAGAAAGAGATAGACTCTCTGGAGACGGTAGATAGTTTAGAGATGGCCTCCGCTTATCATCATAAAAAAGCCAATCAGGATACTCTTACCGGCTTGCAGAAGAGCGGTAAGTTCTTCAAAAACCTTGCTACAACGGTACTTACAGGAAAGGTGTCCGGCAAGAAGCCGGGCGGTCTGGATTTGGGGCATCATGGTGAGGCAGAAGAAGATGATGATGACGATGATGACGACGATGA